>CAZVKL010000001.1:0-44170 GCA_964627845.1 uncultured Erysipelothrix sp.
TCTTTGAAATGTTAGGCAATTTTAGTATTGGAGATTACTTTAAAAAAGAAGCCATCGAATTTGCTTATGAATTTTTAACTGGTGAGAACTGGATGAACCTCGATAAAGAGAAACTCTATTATTCGGTCCATCCAGATGATCATGAAGCTTATGATTTATGGCATAACCATATTGGAATTCCTGCTGAAAAGATTTCTAAACAAGAAGGAAACTTCTGGCAAATTGGGGAAGGTCCTTGTGGCCCAAACTCTGAAATCTTTTTCGATCGTGGTCCACAATTTGACCCGGAGAATAAGGGTATTGACCTTTTCTATAACGATGAAGAAAATGATCGATATGTCGAAGTTTGGAACATTGTCTTCTCCCAATATAATGCCGTTGATGGGATTCCTCGCAGCGAATTTAAAGAATTACCTCAAAAGAATATTGACACGGGAATGGGTTTTGAACGTTTAGTCAATATTGTTCAAGGTGGAGAAACCAACTTTGATACCGATTTATTCTTACCCATTATTGAAAAGGCCCAAACTTTTTCAACGATTGATTATGCAGAGAATAAAATTGCTTATCGTGTTATTGCCGATCACATTCGGACCGTAACCTTTGCTTTAGCCGATGGTGCCTTGTTCTCAAATGAAGGCCGAGGTTATGTCTTAAGACGAATCATTCGTCGTGCTATCCGTTATGGAAAACAATTAAATATTAATGGTCCATTTATGTATCAATTAGTTGAAGTGGTGTCGGATATTATGAAAGATTTCTATGACACCTTACCAAGCAAGGTTGAGTTAATTTCAAAGTTGGTAAAACAAGAAGAAGAACGATTCCAACAAACACTTAATGATGGCGAAAAATTATTAAGCTCTTTAATTGAGAATAATCAGAATAAAACATTAGCTGGGGCCGATGTCTTTAAGCTTTATGATACATATGGCTTTCCATATGAACTAACCCTTGAAATAGCGAAAGAAAAAGGCTTAGAGGTGGATGAAGAAGGCTACCTTCAACACATGAATCAACAAAAGGAATTGTCTCGGGGATCTCATCAAAATGTTGAATCATTTTCCAATCAAAATGAAGATTTAATGAATTATGTTGATGAGTATCAGTTTTTAGGGTATGAAACTTTAACATCAAATTCAACAGTATTGGCTTTATTTGTTGATGGTAAAGCGACTCAAGAACTAACGAGTGATGGGTATGTCGCCCTGGATCAATCTCCATTCTATGCGGTAAGTGGCGGTCAAGTTGGCGATACTGGAACGTTAGAGAATGAAACAGTTAGCGCACAAGTAGTTGATGTTATCAAAGCACCACACAAACAACATTTACATAAAGTGGTAGTCACAAAAGGTGTATTAAAGGTAGGGGATGAGCTGACATCTCAAGTTGATCGTGAGCGTCGTTTACTCATTCAACGAAACCATACGTCCGTTCATCTCTTACAACAAGCATTAATTGATGTTTTAGGGGATCACATTGCTCAAGCAGGTTCGTATGTTGATCATGATTATGCTCGTTTTGACTTTACTCACTTTGAAAAAGTAACACAGGCACAACAACAGCTGGTGATGGATAAAGTTAATAAATGGATTATTGATGCTAATCCAGTAATGGTTCAACACATGACACTCCCAGAAGCAAAAGCACAAGGCGCAATTGGTTTATTTGAAGATAAATATGGTGATCAAGTGCGAGTTGTGTCCGTTGGCGATTTCTCAAAGGAACTTTGTGGTGGAACGCATGTTTCAAACATCAATGAATTAGGCTTGTTTGTGATTGAACATGAAGAAAGTATTGGGTCAGGAATTCGACGCATGACAACCAGAACCTCTGCTGGTGCGCGGGACTATTACTTAAATAAAGAAGCGATTTTAAATGAAACAGCCGATGCATTAGGTGTGAATCAGACAAGCAAGATCAAGGATAAAGTACAATCGTTGCATACAACAATTGAACAGTTAAATGAGGAATTAACCAGTTTAAATCAAACCTTATTAAATGAGAAAGCAAACACAATATTGTCACAAATCGAGAAGAATCGATTAGTGTTTGTTGAAGCGTTGGATGCTAAACTGGTCAAAGACTTTATGGATACACTAAAGACAAAATCACCTGAGACGTTGATTTTTGGTATCTTTAAGGGTGATGAAAAGTTAAATATGGCTTGTTATGTCCCTAAAGCAATGATTGAAAAAGGGTTAAAAGCAGGTCAAATTGTTAAAGAAGCTGCTCAAATTGCGGGTGGCAATGGGGGTGGCAAACCTGATTTTGCTCAAGCAGGCGCTAAAGATTTCGAGAAAATTGGGGACTCTTTATCATTTGTTAGACAAAAAGTAGATTCTTTACTTTAAAAAGTTCTATAATTAAGTTAAACTTAAAATCAAGAGGTGATGAGATGGATAAATTAGATGTAACTCAAACCATGGCGTATTCCACAGAATCATTAAAACAAGAAAATATTCAACGTGTTTTAACGGATGTTCGTAATGCTTTGGAGGAAAGAGGGTATAATGCAGTCAATCAATTAGCTGGTTATTTAATCACGAATGATCCTGCCTATATTTCTTCACATAAAGGGGCTCGTAGTAATATTCAACAATTGGAACGATTTGAAATCATTGAAGAATTGGTTCGTGCTTATATAAGTAATGAGTAAACCAATTGTTGCTGGGTTAGATTTAGGTTCGAAAACCTGTGGTGTTGCTATAAGTGATGGATTGGGCTTATTTGCCCATCCGGTCACCACACTACACTATACCAATGAAGACCCTTTCCAATTATTGGAGCCACTGGATGATTTAGTTCAAGAACATAATATTGAACTTTTTATCTTGGGCTTACCTAAGATGATGAACAATGATTTGGGTCCAAGAGCTCAAATTTCCATTGACTTTAAAGATTTATTAGAAGAATCTCTAAAAATCCCTGTCATTCTAATGGATGAGCGTTTAAGTACCGTCTCATCTCTAAAAACGTTAAGTAAGTTAGATGTAAAAAGCAAAAAAAGAAAGAAAGTGATTGATCAAGTGGCTGCCGTCAATATCTTACAGCGATACTTAGATCAGAAGAAAGGTGCTTTATGAACGAAGATAAGATTATAGTTATTGACGATAATGGTCAAGAAATTGAAATGGATGTATTGTTTACCTTTGACTCGGATGAGACAAACAAACAATATGTGCTCTACTTTAATCCAAAAAATGAAGATGGCGAGGTCTTTGCGTCTTCCTATACCAATGAAGGGGAGCTTCTACCCATTGATGATGATAAAGAGTGGGATATGATTAATGAAGTGTTCGAAACATTCATGAGTACGGATGAAGAAGAACATGATCATGACCATGATCACGATCATGATCACCATCACTAGGATGATTGAATGTTAAAAAAACTATTATTGCTCATGATTCTGTTAATCTTAATCGGTGTTGGGGGAGGTTATTATTACTATGACTCAAATACTAAACCAGTTAGTAATGATCCCACGATGATTGAGTTTGAAGTGCCTGAAGGAAGTACGGTTGACTCAGTGACCAAGAAATTGGAAGCCGAGGGCTTTGTTCGTCATGCCTTTATTTCTAAATATCTTATCTCTCAAGAAGAATTTGACACGGTTAAATCAGGGAGCTTTGAAATTAGCCCATCGATGACGCCCCAAGAGATATTCAGTGTGATTACTAATTCAGAAAATATCATTGTCCATACCTATCGAATGCAATTTATTGATGGTGAGTGGGCCAGAGATTATGCACAAGTCATCGCCAATAACACCGGATTAACACCCAACGACATCTTAGCGAAGTGGAATGATGTTGATTACCTTCAAACGTTAATTGATGCCTATGAAGTATTAACGCCAGAGATCATTAATGATCAGACTCGTGTTTATTTAGAAGGGTATTTTAGTCCGAATACTTATGAATTTTATCAAGATGCGACCTTAGAAGAGATTACTAAAACACTCCTAGATCCAACTGAGAAGTTCTATCAAGACAATAAAGCGCTCTTTGATCAGAGTCCTTTAACAATTCATGAGGTCTTTAAACTGGCATCTCTGGTTCATCATGAAGCGCGTTTTCCAGAAGACCAACAATTGGTCGCTTCAGTCTTTTTTAACCGCATGGCCATTGATATGCCATTAGGAGCATCCGCCAGTGTTTGTTATGCTTTATACGATTTTGATAGTTGGCAAGATTGTGAGACCAACACTCAAATTGATTCACCTTATAACACCTATACAAATTTAGGATTACCGGTTGGACCAATTTCGAATCCAAATCACAATTCGTTAATGAGTGTTTTAAGCCCTATCGAATCAAATTATTATTACTTTGTATCCGATGTTCATGGTGTTGAAGAAGCAGGTAGAACTTTCTTTGCTGAAACCTATGAAGAGCATCTACAATTAATTGAACGCTTTAATTTAAATTTAAATCAATAAATTAAGAGGGAGGAAAAAATGAAAGGACCGGTTACCATTGGAATTGCTGGAGGGAGTGCCTCTGGTAAGACTTCGATAAGTAAACAAATACAAAAAATTATTAATCCAGAATCCTCTTTTCAAATTCTTAAAATGGATGATTATTATAAGGACCAAAAAGATATTTCTCTTGAAGAAAGGCTAAAGGTTAATTATGATCATCCTTTTGCTTTTGATATCGACTTATTAGTGAAACATGTACAAGCGCTTAAGAATCAGGAAACCATCGAAAAACCAATTTATGATTTTGTTCAATACACTCGTAAAGAAGAAACAATCATGGTTTTACCAAGCGATGTGATTATCATTGAAGGCTTATTCTGTTTAGAAGATGAAAACATTCGTGATTTACTAGATATTAAAATATTTGTTGATACCCCAGCGGATGTGCGCTTTATTAGACGGCTTATGCGTGATGTGAATGAGCGTGGCCGATCACTTGAATCGATTGTCAATCAGTATATGCAGACTGTTCGAGTGATGCATGAGCTCTTTGTAGAGCCTTCAAAACGGTATGCAGATATTATAATTCCAGAGGGTGGACATAATAAAGTTGCCATTGATTTATTAACGACAAAGATCTCAAGCATTCTAAATGAGAAAGATGTGATATAATAACGCAGTTAAGAGGTGAGAAGATGGTAGATAAAACAATAGTAACCAAGGAAGGGTTAGCTGAACTTCAAAAAGAATTAGATTATTTAATTCATACAATTAGACAAGAAGTTAAAGAAGAACTTCAAGCAGCTAGAGAACAAGGGGACTTATCAGAGAACGCGGACTATGATGCAGCTCGTGATCGACAAGCAAAAATAGAAGCGCGTATCCGCGAACTTGAATCAATGTTATCCAATTATGAAATCATTGATGAAAAGAAACGAAGTAAACGAGTTATTTTAGGTTCTGAAGTTAAAATTAAAGAACTAGATACGGAACGTGAAGCTCAATACACGATTGTTGGTTCGGTTGAAGCTGATCCAATCAATGGGAAATTATCCAATGTTTCTCCACTTGCGGTCGCAATCTTAGATCGCAGCGCGGGTGAAACCGTCGAAGTGCGAGTGGAACAACCCTATAAAGTAGAAATATTAGAAGTGAAGTAAAAGGTAGGCACACTACCTTTTTTTATGATAGGAGATGAGCATCTAAAGGATTACTATAAGTGGTGATATGATGACACTACCCACGCTTATAATAGGTCTTTTAGCCATCTTAACAATGCTCCCAACGACGTCTATTCAACCACTTGATTTGGTTGAGCCAACCATCTCAGTTACTGTAAAAGGTGAGGTCCAACAACAGACTATCGAAATCCATCCTCAAGCACAAATAAAAGATATTATTGACTTAGTAACCCTGACACCACAGGCGGATTTAGAACGGCTTGATTTTAATCAGCCACTTTATGATGATATGGTCATCACGATTCCAAAGATTCAAGAAACAAGTTGTATCTCTATTAATCAGGCCAATTTAGAAACATTAATGAGTTTAGATGGCATTGGTGAATCGACGGCTCAAAACATTATCGATTATCGAGAATCACAGGGACCTTTTTATTTGTTGGAAGACCTTTTGTTTGTTAAGAACATTGGTCCAAAAAAATACGAAAAGATTAAAGACAAACTATGCCTTTGATTCTTCAGCTGCTTTGTTCAATCATTCTGATTGAGTCCAATCCACTGTTTCTCTTACTGATCATTCTTATCTATTTGGTTGAGTTCTATCGTTGTCGTGATAAGCGAATCTTAGTCGTTTTATTATTAAGCGTTCTGTTTTTTATTCGACTCTCACTTTCATTTGTTCCAATTGACTTTAATAAACCCTTTGTCGTCAAACACCAAGATAATCAATACACCGTCTTTAGACAAGGCCTTAATCAATTTAGTGCGTTCACACAAGAATCGCTCAAACAAAATCAAATGGTTTTATTATCCGGTTCTTTTGAGAAACAACCCTCCGATCAATTAACTGAAGTAATGGCCTTAAACCATACTTATTCAGGTTTAAGTATCCATGACATTCAAATCATTGGAACGAGCCGTTTTCACCAGTTTAACTCAACGATGATTGAACCAAAACTATTCATTAATCATTCTCTTCAATTAGAATCCAAGCTAGTCAGTTTATTAATTTCGAGTGGTTTAATTATTTCGAGTCTTATTTTTGAGATACGTAAAATCCTTAATTTCTATTTTGAGCGAAAAACAATCAATCTTATCATTATTATACTCAATTGTATTTTTATTCTATTGGTTGGCTTAAGGTTTATTTTCGTTCGATTATTAATTAAAGAAATGTTGTTTTTAACCAAGCTTGATAAAAACAAACGAAACTTTATAGAAACAATTCTTTGCCTATATTGTTATCCGTATGCTTATCGACATTTAGCTTTTCTAATTCCTTTTAGTTTTAAACTAAGTCCATTTCTCTTTAAGTCACAATCTCATTTTAAATTAAAACAAATGGTCCTTGTCGTCTTAATTCAATTAAGCACACTCTATCAAGTCAATCTGATTCAAACACTCTTATTTAGTTACTTCAGAATTTTAACCAGATTGCTTATTTATCTTTCGTTGATACCTTTTATTAACATCCATCACATTATCTTATTTTTAGATTCAATTTTTATTCCTTTAGAACTTAATCTAACTGGTAAGATGCCATGGGTTTTAACCTTGTTAATGATTAGTTCTTTTGTATTTGAGAAAGAGGGGAAGAAACAAGGGTTATTAATTCTTTCTTCGTTTGTATTGTACATCCTCATTTACCACTATAATCCCGCTTATCAAATGATTTTTATTGATGTCGCTCAAGGGGATGCCACTCTTTTTATTGCGCCTAGACAACAACAAACTATACTTATTGATACAGGTAAACCATCCAGTTATTATCAACTGAGGCAATCGCTTTATCAATATGGGATTAACAAGATTGATAAACTGATCATCACTCATATGGATAATGATCATAGTGGCAATATAGAATCCATTTGTGCTGATTTTGACGTTTTAGAGCTGATTGGGGATAAGACATCGCTTAAAAGTTCAAAAAGTCGTTATCTTCATTATTATTTAATTGATTCGATTTATCCTGATGAAAATGATAATAGTCTTGTTTTTGATATAAATTTCTTAAATCAATCTTTTCTCTTTTTAGGGGATATTTCAAAATCGGTCGAAAGAGATTTAGTCAGTCAGTATTCAATGCTTAAGCCTACCGTCTTAAAACTGGCCCATCATGGTTCAAGAACAAGCAGTGATGCCTATTTTATTAATAAATTAAACCCTCAATTTGTGGTGATATCAAGTGACCCAGCGGTTTATGGTCATCCACATACAGAAGTGTTAGAGACATTACGCAAAGCCAAAATAAACACTTTCAAAACAGCTCGTGATCAGACGATTCAATTTATCTTTTATAATGATTGGCAGTTTATTAAAACACAGAACCATTTTTTAATCGTAAATGATATAATAGGAGAATGATTCAGTTAGTATCCACAAACGACACCTATGCTTTAGAACAGCATATTCAAACATTAGCTAACCAACTTGATGTACATCCTGTTGTGATACAGGCTAATCACAAGTCATTTAGTCTTTTAGATGTCCATTTTGAAGTGATAAGTTTAGACATTTTTAAACCAAATAAATTGATTGTTGTGAAAGATGCTCTGTTTCTTTCTTCTAAAGAGAAATTATCCAAAGAAGATGAAGTGACGTTTAATAAAATAGTCGAACAAGCCAGTGATGTGACGGTACTGTTTACATTAATGAATCTGAAATTCGATAATAAGAAAAAAGCCGTCAAAAAAGCAAAAGAAGTGGGTAAGTTGGTGGTCTTAGAGGAAGTGACCCCCGCTAACATTCGTCAATTGATATTAGCGGCGAATAAAAAATATCAACTTAATTTGTCGAGTAAAGCCATCAATAAAATTGAACAATTTTGTCCAAATCTTGAAGCAACACATAAAGCAATCGATAAATTAAAATTAGTCGAGGGACAAGTGAGTGACCAATTAGTGGACTTACTGATTGAAGACCAATCTGATGTGGTCATCTTTGAATTAAGCAACGCAATCATCGAAAAAGACTTTACAGAAGTCTTTAGGTTGATTGAAATGATGAAGTTGAAAAACGTCGACATGTCTGGGGTCATCCATATTTTTGCGGGTAAAATTAGACAAATATATCAAAGCATGGTCCTAAGTAAATATGGTTATCAACAAACTGAAATTGCGACTACAATGAAAATAAGTCCGAATTATGCTTGGGTTTTATTAAATAAATTAAACAGACATTTTAGAACTCATGAGTGTTTAGAAATACTTCAATCCTGTGCACAATTTGATCGACAATCAAAAACATACATGGTTGATAAACAACTTGAATTTGAACTATGGTTAATAAACTATTGGAGGAAATATGGAGAGTCTAAGAGAGTTATATAAAGTTGGGTCGGGACCATCAAGTTCGCACACGATTGCGGTACAAAGAGCCATGAAGCTCTATTTAGATGAATTTCCATTAACCAATCGCTTTTTAGTTGAATTGTATGGTTCATTATCCTTAACGGGGAAAGGACACTATACGGATCATGCGATTAAAATGATTGTGGAACCAATCGAGTGTGAAGTCGTGTTTAAACTCGAATGGCCCTATGAATTTGACAGCGGTTTGATCATTCGAGGTTATCAAGATGATACGGCTCAAGAAGCTTGGGTGGTTTATTCAATTGGTGGTGGTTCGATTAAAGTGTTAAATCGTGACTTTGATTTTCAAAAAGAAGTCTATCCATTTAAGAACTTCAATGAAATTAAACAATTTTGTCTAGAAAATAAAATAACCATCCAAGAGATGGTCTACCAATTTGAACCGGACATTAAAGAATACCTAGAGTCAATTCTTTTTGCGATGACAGCCTCGGTAAAAAGGGGCCTGTCTACCTCAGGGCAATTACTAGGTAAATTAAACATGCCACGGGTGGCGAAAGAACTTTACCAACAAGCCGATCCCAATTCTTATCGTCAACGCTTAGTAGCGTATGCCTACGCCAATATGGAAGAGAATGCGACATTAGGAGAAGTGGTGACTGCACCTACTTGTGGGGCTTCAGGTATCATGGCTGCGCTCATGATGTATTTACACGAAGATAAGAAAGTAAGTATTAATCAGTGCATTGACGCCTTAGCGGTAGCGGGTGTCTTTGGTAATATAATCAAACGAAATGCGTCTATCTCTGGTGCTCAGGGTGGATGTCAAGCAGAAGTGGGAGCAGGTTGTGTGATGGCTGCGGCCGCATTAGCAACCATCAATAATCTAACACTTGATGAAATTGAATATGCTTGTGAAATTGCGATGGAGCATCATTTAGGATTAACGTGTGATCCAGTAGGGGGTTATGTCATTATCCCTTGTATTGAGCGCAATGGAGCGGCGGTTCTTCGTGCGGTGGATGCAGTGGATATGGCTAAACTTATTTTAAAAACAAAACCAAATCGTGTGACCTTTGATCAGGTGGTGAATACGATGAATTATACGGGTCAAAAGATTGCGATTGAACTAAGAGAAACAGCCCTGGGTGGTTTAGCTCAAGAAATTGTCATTGAGGAATAAAAAAGCCTTCAAGCGAAGACTATTTGATTGCGTTAACTGCTTTAGTTAATCTAGATTTTTGTCGAGCGACATAATTTTTATGATGTAAGTTCTTAGAAATAGAAGCATCTAATAATGACACCGCTTTAACTAATTTCTCTTGAGCTAACTGTGCATCGTTCTCACTCACTGCTAATTCAACAGCTTTAATCGCTGATTTAAGTTCTGATTTGCTAGATTTGTTACGTAACATTCTTTTTTGATCAGTTCCAACACGTTTTGTTTGAGTTTTAGTATTTGCCATCTTGCACCTCCTTGCTATTAATTGCTTTCAAATTATACCAAACCAAAACGTTGGTGGCAATAAATAAGGTGTATTCTATGCTATAATTACACATGCTATGAAAAAGAAAATTGTATTTATGGGAACTCCAACCTTTGCTAAAGAGATCTTAGAACATCTATTATCCTTTGAAGAACTTGAGATTATTGGAGTCATCAGTCAACCTGACAAGAAAATGTCACGTAAAAAGAAAATTGTCTACTCTCCTGTTAAAGAGAGTGCTTTAAAATACCAATGTCCTTTATTTCAACCACGTCAAATAAAGGATTTTGTGGATGAAATGAAAGCATTAAATCCAGATGCCATCATTACTTGTGCGTATGGTCAGTTTTTACCTCAAGCGATATTAGACTTTCTTGTCATTAATGTCCATGCCTCATTGCTACCACAATATCGAGGGGGCGCACCGATGCAACATGCCATCATCAACAATGAGCAAGAAACTGGAATTTCACTAATGAAATCAGTCCTTAAAATGGATGCTGGTCCTGTTTATTCACAAAGTCGTGTCAAAATCGACATCGAAGACACCCTGAGTTCACTAGAATTAAAGTTGATTGAGGCCGCAAAAGAATTGTTATCGAAAGACTTACTCGCTATTTTAGAGGGTAAGTTGGAGGCTCAAGCCCAAGATGAAGAGCAGGTTTCGTTTGCTAAAACGATTAGTTCTAACGATGAGTTTGTTGACTTTAACCGTGATAACTTAGAAGTTTATAATCATTTGAGAGCACTCATCGAAGTTCCAAGTGGTTATAACTATATAAATGGTAAACGCATTAAATTTAATCAGGTCAAATTAGGGAGGGATTCGATTGATCTTCCTTCCTCAATGATGCTCTTTCAAAGTCCAGAGCTTTTAGAAATAACAACGCTTAATGGGACCATCGAAATATTAGAATGCCAACTCGAAGGCAAACAACGTCAACGTGTCGAACAACTCTACAATGGCTACCATCACAGTTTTAATAACAGGAGATTAAATGATGAAAACTAGAGTTTTATTATTACATGCTTTATTTACTGCGTTGGTGGCAGTTGTCACAATAATGATTACCATTCCATTAATTGGCGTTGATGGCTATTTTAATCTAGGTGATATTGTCATCTTTAGTTTTGCCATTATTTCCGGTCGATTTGAGTTCTTTATTGGAGCAGGTTTAGGGCCTGCCATTGCTGATATGGTCACTCCTTGGGCCTTTTATGCGCCATTTACCTTTATAGTTAAGGCAACGATGTACATGGTTGTTTTTTTAAGTTATAAACATTTTAAACATCGATATCTTAAAATGACAGGGCCATTTGTTATTGGAGCAATCTGGCTATCCGTTGGATATGCACTTGTTGAAGTCCTCTTAAAAGGGCCAACCATGTTCTGGCCTGCATTACTCCAAAATTCCATTCAAGGCTTTGTGGCCGCTGCCATCACCATTCTTTTGATGCCAATGACGGTCATGGTTCAAAAGTATTTACCAAAATTAAACTGAGGAATGTATGAATCAAAAGAATATACGAAATTTTTCGATTATCGCCCATATTGACCATGGTAAGTCAACCTTGGCGGATCGAATCTTAGAACAAACCTTAACGGTTGAAAAACGAAATATGAAAGACCAACTGCTTGACCAATTGGATTTGGAAAGAGAACGAGGCATTACCATTAAATTGAACTTTGTTCAGATGCGTTACCAAGCCAAAGATGGTCAAGAATATATCTTTCATTTAATCGATACACCGGGTCATGTTGACTTTACCTATGAAGTATCACGCTCACTTGCCGCCTGTGAAGGGGCTGTTTTAGTAGTGGATGCAGCGCAGGGCATTGAAGCACAAACATTAGCTAATGTTTATTTAGCGTTAGAAAATGATTTAGAAATTATTCCAGTTATTAACAAGATTGATTTACCATCAGCCCAACCAGATGTGGTAAAGGAAGAAATTGAAAACATCATTGGACTAGATACTCAAGATGCACCACTTATCTCTGCGAAAAGTGGATTAAATATTACGGATGTATTAGAAGAAGTGGTTAAGAAAATACCAGCTCCAAGTGGAGATGTGAATAATCCTTTAAAAGCACTCATCTTTGACTCCGTCTATGATCCATATCGTGGGGTCATTCTTTCAGTCTGTATTAAAGAAGGAAAAGTCAAAGTAGGGGACACGATTACTTTAATGAACTCTAAGGCATCCTATGAAGTAATCGAGGTCGGTGTTCGTACGCCAAGTGAACTGAAGAAGAACGAGTTGGTTTGTGGAGAAGTCGGTTATATTGCGGCGACCATTAAATCAATTAATGATGTGCATGTTGGCGATACTGTTACGCTCAAGAATAACCCGACTCCACAGCCTCTTGCGGGCTACAGACAGCTTAATCCTATGGTTTATTGCGGGTTATACCCAATTGATTCAAAACGGTACAATGACCTTAGAGATGCCTTAGAAAAGCTCTCATTAAATGATGCTTCCCTTCATTATGAGCCTGAGACCTCTCAAGCACTAGGTTTTGGTTTTCGATGTGGTTTTTTAGGCTTACTGCACATGGATGTCATTCAAGAACGCTTAGAAAGAGAATATGATTTAGAATTGATTGCGACTGCACCATCTGTAGTGTTCCATGTTTATCTTAATAATCGAGAAATGAAGAAGATTGACAATCCAACACTGATGCCTGATGCAACCGCCATCGATTATATTCAAGAACCTTATGTCAAGGCATCGATTATGGTTCCACAGGAATACGTTGGGGCTGTGATGGATATTGCTCAAAAGAAACGCGGCATCTATTTGGATATGCAAATGATTGATAATCAAAGAATGACGCTGACCTATGAACTTCCTTTGGTTGAAATTGTGTATGACTTCTTTGATCGACTTAAATCTCAAACAAGAGGTTATGCTTCTTTTGATTATGAACTAATAGGCTATCGTACTTCAAAATTAGTCAAAATGGATATTTTAATTAATGCTGAGCCGGTGGATGCATTGTCAGTGATTGTTCATCGTGACTTTGCGCATCAACGTGGTAAAGCAATTGTTGAAAAACTGAAGAAATTAATTCCAAAACAACAATTCTCAGTTCCAATTCAAGCGGCTATTGGTGGAAGAATCGTGGCTCGTAGTGATTTATCGGCGCTAAGAAAGAATGTCTTAGCGAAATGTTATGGTGGCGATATCTCTCGTAAGAAAAAATTACTTGAAAAACAAAAAGAAGGAAAAAAACGGATGAAACAAGTAGGTTCTGTTGAAGTTCCACAAGAAGCGTTTATGGCCGTTTTATCGATGGATGATGAATAAACTATTCGAGATTATCGATGACATGCGTCAACACTTTGGCTGGCATGAATCAGACACCATTGAATATTTATGTACCAATATCGTGGAAGAAGCCAATGAATTATATGAAGCCATGAAACAAGACAATCACCAAGATATGAAATATGAATTGGCTGATTTATTGATGGTTGCTTTGACACTTTCTAGAATGTTAGAGGTTGACCTTGAAACCATTATCAAAGAAAAAGCAGCCATCGTTAAACAAAGACAGTATGACTAAAGCGCTTTACATTCATATCCCATTTTGTCATGACATCTGTGGTTATTGTGACTTTGTTCGTGTTGGCTATCATACAGATTTGGTGGATAAGTACTTAATTCAATTACGCAACGATTTAAAAAAGATAGAACCACCCGTGTCCTCTATTTATATTGGTGGAGGGACGCCCAGTGCCCTTAACTTAGATCAATTGAATTTATTGTTTGATTCGATCCAACATTTGATTCGACAAGAAATAGAGATAACCATTGAAGTAAATCCGGATAGTCTTACACTTGATAAGGCTCAATTGTTTGTTCGAAATAAAGTCAATCGCGTTTCGCTGGGAGTTCAGAGCACCCATGATGAAATGCTTAAAAGAATTGATCGAACTCATACCTTTGACGATGTTAAACAGTCCGTTGAAATTCTAAACAGGGTAGGGCTTAGTAATTATTCGCTCGATTTAATTTATGGACTTCCCGATCAAACGATTGATGAATTGAGTGATGACATTGATGAAATAGTGAAATTAAATCCTAAACATATTTCACTTTATTCGTTAACGATTGAACCAAACTCTAAATTTTTCAGACAAAATATTCAAGCTGCTTCACCAATCCTTGAAGCTCAAATGTATCAACTTATTGATGAGAAACTCTCTAAATTAGGCTATGAACATTATGAAATTAGTAATTATTGTTTGCCTGGCTATTCATCAAAACATAATTTAAGTTATTGGACGTATCAAGATTTTATTGGTGTTGGCATTGGAGCGGCCGGTAAAGAAGGCGATATTCGTTATACGAATCATCGAAATATCAATGATTATATTTGTGGGCATAGAAAAAAAGATGAACTGATTGAATTAAGTCCATCTGATAAACAATTTGAACATATTATGATGAATCTACGGTTGGAAGAAGGCTTAGACCTTCAACAATTTAATCGACTTCATCAAACGAATTTATTGAATACCTATCAACCAATTATTGATAAGCATCAACAATTACAAAATTTAATCGTAAACGATAATTATCTACATGTCACAAAGAAGGGACGATTAGTCCTTCATGATATCCTCGTTGATTTTATGGATGATTAAGAATTGTTCTTTGTGTAATAATCAATAATGGCTTGGGTCCCAAAGTCAGCGTAACCATCCTCTAAGAGCGATTCATATTGATCCAAGACTTGTCTTAAGATTGGGAGCTCAATATTTTCTTTTTCAGTCATTGCTAAACGTAAATCTTTTATAAAGTGTTTAATAAAGAAACCAGGTTCTTTATCATGGATGACCATTTTTGGGCCATTGTTTTGAGACTGCCAAGATGAAGCGGATCCATTATTAATTACGCGAAGCATTAATTGTAAATCTAATCCATGTTTACGTGCATACGTCAGTGCTTCCGCGGTTGTTGAGATTGAACCAGCAATACAAATTTGATTGGCTAATTTTGTATGTTGGCCATTGCCCGCTTTACCCATATAAGTAACGGTTGAACCTAAAATTTCTAGAGTGTTAACCACTTCTTGATAAACTTTCTCACTTCCACCCACCATGATGGATAATGTTTTTTCTCTAGCTCCTTTATCGCCACCCGTGACAGGTGCATCTAAAGCATGTACATTCTTATTTAATGCTGCCGTATAAATTTCTTTGGCTAAAGCTGGGCTTGAAGTGGTCATATCGATAACGATCGCACCTTCTTTTACATGATTTAAGATGCCATCTTCTTTAAAATAGACCTCTCTAACGTCCTGGGGAAAACCAACAATGGTAAAAACAAGATCAGCCTCTTTGACACAGTCGATAATATTATCGACAACGCGCACTGAGTCTTGTAACTCGAGCGCTTTCGAATGCGTTCTATTATAAGCAGTCACCTCATAGCCTGCTTGTGCTAAATGAAGTGCCATTGGTTTACCCATGACACCCGTTCCAATCCATGCTACTTTTTTCATTTTCTACCTCTCTTTTCTAAATTATCAATGAAGTTTACATTTGTGTCAAGTTATGATATATTAATGAAGCTTTTAATCTAAGTTAGTTGATCCTCAACTTCTGACATGGATTAGAAGGTCACACAAAAGAGAGGAGAAAAAAATGTTATTACAAAAAGAAAAAGATGCAATCATTAAAGATTATGCGATTCATGAAGGAGATACTGGTTCTCCAGAAGTACAAATTGCGGTCTTAACAGAAAGCATTAAACGTTTAACAGCTCATATGAATGAACATAAACAAGATTACCATTCACTTCGTGGGTTACACAAAATGGTTGGACGTCGTCGTCGTTTATTAAATTACTTAATGAAAAAAGATGTTAACCGTTACCGTGAATTAGTAACACGTTTAGGTTTAAGAAAGTAAATTGGAGCACCATTTGGTGCTTTTTTTCTATCCGAATGTGATATGATAATAAAGTAAAATAAGGAGACAAAATGACAAAACAAGTGTTTGAGCTCGATTTCAATCAGTCGACTATTACTGTCGAAACAGGTGAAATCGCAAAACAGGCCGGGGGGTCTGTTATGGTCCGTTATCAGGACACAGTCGTCTTATCAACGGCGACTGCTTCTAAAACAGCAAAAGATATTGATTTCTTTCCATTAACTGTTTTATTTGAAGAAAAATTATACTCTGTCGGAAAAATTCCAGGTGGATTTTTACGCCGTGAAGGGAGACCGAGTGAACATGCCACATTAACTTCTCGTTTAATTGACAGAACCATCCGTCCATTATTTGCGGAAGGGTTTAGAAATGAAGTTCAAGTTGTTAATACTGTATTATCGGTTGACCAAGACTATCCAGCTGAAATTGCAGGGATGCTAGGAGCGAGTTTATCGCTTTGTGTATCCAATATTCCATTTGAAGGACCTATTGCTGGTGTGAACGTCGGTTATGTTGATGGACAATTTATTTTAAATCCAACCACTGATCAAATGAAAGAATCCAGCATTCAATTAACGGTTGCGGGGACCAAAGACGCGATTAACATGGTTGAAGCAGGGGCTAATGAAGTATCTGAAGAACTAATGTTAGAAGCCATGATGTTTGGCCATGAAGCGATCAAGAAACTTTGTGATTTCCAAATTGAAATTGCTAATGCGGTTGGTAAAGACAAGATGGAAATTCATCTTTATGAAATTGATCAAAAAATTAAAGACATTATTGCTGAACGTTATGAACAGCCACTTCGTGAAGCTGTTAAGATTCATGAAAAACTAAAACGTTATGGTAAGATTGATGAAATTACAGCAGAGGCAGTAGAATACTTCTCGCTCTTAGAATTTGATACCGAAAAAGAAAAAGAAAAAGCAATGAAACAAGCTAAAGAAGTTTGTGATGATATCGTTGCCAATGAAGTTAGACGTTTAATCTCAGTCGATAAGATTCGTCCTGATGGACGTCAAATTGATGAGATTCGTCCATTAAACTCACAAATTGATTTATTACCAAGAGTTCATGGTTCGGCACTGTTCACTCGTGGCGAAACTCAAGTGCTTTCCGTTACGACATTGGGTGCTCAAGGCGATAACCAATTAATTGATGACTTAACCGATGTTGAAGAAAAGCGTTTTATGCATCACTACAACTTTCCACCGTTCTCTGTTGGAGAAACAGGTCGAATGGGTGCCCCAGGACGTCGTGAAATTGGACATGGTGCATTAGGAGAACGCGCATTATCTGCCGTCATTCCTTCATTTGAAGAATTCCCATATTCAATTCGAATTGTTGCTGAAGTATTAGAATCCAATGGATCTTCTTCTCAAGCATCAATTTGTGCAGGAACTATGTCATTAATGGCAGCAGGTGTTCCGATTAAGGCACCGGTTAGTGGTATCGCAATGGGATTAGTTCAATTTGATGATCATTATACAGTGCTCAGTGATATTCAAGGAATGGAAGACCACTTTGGGGATATGGACTTTAAAGTTGCAGGGACCCCTAATGGAATTACCGCTCTTCAAATGGATATTAAGATTGAAGGTTTATCGAGAGAAATCTTAGAAGAAGCATTATCTCAGGCCAAAAAAGGTCGTGAAGAAATCATGGCAAATATGATGGCAACTATTTCAGAACCTCGCAGTGATGTTGGTCGTTATGCACCTAAGATTGCTCAATTAATGATTGATCCAGATAAGATTCGTGAAGTCATTGGAACGGGTGGTAAAGTCATCAATGACATTATTGAAAAATCAGATAATGTTAAGATTGATATTAATGATGATGGACTTGTTGTCATTTATCATCAAGATAGAGAACCAATTGAAAAAGCGAAGGCAATGATTGAGAATATCGTAAGAGAAGCAAAAGTAGGGGAAATTTATCAAGGGAAGGTTGTTCGTTTAGAAAACTTTGGAGCCTTTGTTGAATTATTCCCAGGTACAGATGGCTTATTACATGTTTCTAAGATTGCTTGGGAGCGTGTTGAAAAACCTTCCGATGTCTTAAAGATGGGCGATGTTGTTGAAGTTAAAGTGACTGAGATAGATGATCGTGGTCGAGTGAATGTTTCCCGTAGAGACTTATTAGAGAAACCCGCTGACTTTAAGGAAGAACCAAAGCCAGCTCGAAGAACCAGACCTGCTCGCGAAGTGAAAGCACGTCAAAAATAACAACTAAGTGATGTGGAAACACATCACTTTTTAAAGGAGAACTATGGATTTTTTACAATTAGCCAAAAAACATGAACAAGACATGATTCATGACCTGATGGAATTAATCAAAATTGAATCAACCTTAGATGAAACAACAATCAGTGAGAACGCGCCCTTTGGAGAGAAGGTCCGCAAAGCACTCGATTGGATGCTCGCTAAAGGACAACTAGATGGATTTGAGATAACAGATTATGATGGATATGCCGGAGTATTGAGTTTTGGGGATCAGCCACAAAGCATCGGCATTCTTGGGCATTTGGATGTCGTACCAGCACAAGGCGATTGGTTTCAAGCCCCTTTTAATCCATTTATAAAAGAGGGTTATCTTGTTGGTCGCGGGTCCTCTGATGATAAAGGACCAACGATTGCAGCTTATTATGCACTCAAGATATTAAAAGATTTGGGTTATAAATTCAAACATCGCTTAGACCTCATTGTCGGTTGTGATGAAGAGACGGGGATGCGCTGCATGACTTACTTTAAAGAACACGCGAACCAGCTTCCTGTAAAAGGGATTGTGCCTGATGCTGATTTTCCAGTTATTTATGCAGAAAAGGGAATCCTTCAATTTGATATTGTGTTAAATAATACGACCGAAATTGCTAGTATGAAGGGCGGAACTCGCAGCAATATTGTGATGGATCGCGCAAGCGCAACGTTAAACAAACAAATTGATTCAAACCTATTTAAGCAGTTTCTGTTAAGCTCAGGATTGAGTGGATATCAGGTTGATGATGTTTATACCGTTCAAGGAAAAGCTTTCCATGCCTCGTTACCTCAATATGGCCATAATGCTGGAATCGGCTTATTAAGTTTTTTAGCAGCCGCTTTAGAAGATGAGACACTTTTAAGCATTGTTAATGGATTAAGAAATCATTTTGGTCAAGGGATAAAGATTCAAAATGAATCTCAAAGCATGGGCGCCTTAACCATCAATCTAGGAGTTATCAGTATTGATGAGCATGAAATCCGTTTAAGTATGGATGTTCGTTATCCAAAAGAGAGTCATTCACAATTTATCTTGTCACAATTTAAAAAAGCATTTGTTGGTGCACGTTTAGAAAATATTTCGGATTCTCAACCACTATACAACAATCCAAATGATGAATTAGTGAGAGCCTGCATGAATGCTTATCAAAAAATAACTCATGACATGGAGTCAGTTGCCGCAACGATGGGTGGAGGAACCTATGCCCGTACACTCGATAATCATGTTGCTTTTGGAGCAGATTTTCCTAATGAAACTAAACCAGAATGGGTGGGTGGACCTCATGAAATTAATGAAGCCATTTCCATTGATGCTTTAGTGAAAGCGTGTGCTATTTATTGCGAAGCGTTAATTGATTTAGCGCAGGAAGTGATTTAATGCGTCATCGAAGAAGAGATTGGCAAACCCAACTATTGGAACAAGAATTTGATTTCTATATTAAAGAACCAAGTCAATTTAAGGGAAAGTGGAAACAAAACTTTGATGCGTTGCATGTTGAGATTGGTTCTGGAAAAGGTCAATATGTGATTGAGATGGCGAAGAAGTACCCTAATAAACTCTTTGTTGGGGTCGAGCGAATGCCCTTAATTGGTGCTTATATTCTTAGAGAACTCAGTCTAAATCCTTTAAAGAATGTGTGTGTTATCATCGATCATGCTCAAGAAATCAGTGAATGGTTTGAACCGAATGAAATTGACGTAATTCATTTAAACTTTTCTGATCCTTGGCCTAAGAAAGCGCATGTTAAACGAAGACTAACGTATCCAAGCTATTTAGAAATTTATCAAAAATTACTATCAAAGCAGGGGGAGTTACATCTTAAAACGGATAATGAACATTTTTTTGAATATTCGACCCTGTCATTGTCCCAATTTGGAGCGACTTGTCGTGATTTTAGTGTCAATTTTCGTAGAGAAACCAATGACTTTGATGCGTTAACAGAATACGAACAACGCTTTATGTCTAAAGGACAGCCCATCTATCGGAGTGTCTGGACTTTTAGTCATGATTTAAGAATTGATAAATCAACTAATTAGGGTGTTTTATGGTATGATACAACTAATTAAATGAGAAAAGGAAAGTGTCTATGTTTGAAAAATTGAAAAAACTTATTTTTGATGAATCGGTTGAATTAGAACCTCAAGAGGAGGATGATTTTCTTTATACCAATGACTCGCTGGAAAATAACAAGAATTTGATTAAAACACAACCAATTAATAAAGAAACATCTGTTGAACCTGATGAAATAATCCATGAAGAACCAATATCGGATTTTCAATTTAGACGAATTGATGTTGAAGAAGAAGTGGTTGAGTCTAAAGAGACAGTTGAAGAAGTTAAACCTGAAGTTAAACCAGAGGTTAAAAAAGAAGAATCGAAACCTAAACCTCCAGTGGCTCGACCTAAACCTAAAGTGCGTGTGGCTGCGAAGAATCCTCAATATTATAAGCCAAGAGCGGTTATTAGTCCGATGTTTGGCATGAGTGAACAGGAAAACAATCGTAGTCAACAAATTGAAACATTAACTCGTCCTGAAGCAAAAACAGATGATGATAAGATTATCTCGCCTATGTATGGTATTTTGACTGGTGAACAAGAAATTGTCACGACTAAAACAAAATCAGGTGCTCGTCGACGCAAATCGGTTGCGGTGAACATGTCTCTTGAAGAGATGTTGAATATGCAATCATCGGATGAATTAGAATTTACACTTTTTGATGTCAAAGTCGATAAACAAGAGTTTCAAAGCCGTGAGAATCAAATCATTGAAGATTCGAATAATGAATAAAATACATTTTATTGGTATCAAGGGCAGCGGTATGTCTGCCTTAGCCTTGATATGTAGTGATCTAGGCATGGCTGTGACTGGAAGTGATGTCCCACAATATTTATTTACTCAAAAGAAACTTGAAGAACGTGGCATTCCACTTCTTCCTTTTTCTGCTGATAACATCAAGGGTGATCGTGATGTCATTATTGGTGCATCCTTTGATGAGAGTCATCCTGAAGTAAAAGCGGTCTTAAACAATCAGTCAATTAATTATTGGTATTATTATGATTATCTGGCGAAACTAATTAGTGAACATACCTCCATATCGGTGGCGGGTTCACATGGCAAAACAACTACGACGGGCATGCTTCAAACATTACTGAATGCCCAAAGTCAAACGGGTTATTTAATTGGGGATGGTAATGGGCAATTATTTAAGGAATCTGAATATTTTGTGGTCGAATCCTGTGAATATAAAGATCATTTCCATTTCTATCATCCAGATTATGCGATTATTACAAGCATCGATTTAGATCATGTGGATTACTTTAAGAGTGAGAAACAATATTTTGATTCGTTTCAAACATTTGTTAATCAAGTAAAAAAAGGGTTAGTGTTATTTGGGGATGACCACCAAATTCGTCAATTAAACACAGCTTCTAAAGAGACCATCTATTATGGTTCTGATCAAGACAATGACTTATACGTTGAAAATGTTGAGGTTGAATCCAGTAAAACTCATTTTGATTTAATTTATAAGAATGAAAAGTGGGGTCGATACGATGTGGATATCATTGGCCAACATAACATTCATAATTTGTTATCAACGATCGGAATCGCAATTCTATTAGGGTTTGATAAAGAGACAATTGTTGCTCATATTAATGATTTTAAAGGCGTTAATCGTCGCTTTATTATTGAGGAATTTCCAGAACATGTTTACATTGATGATTATGCCCATCATCCAACTGAAATTTCTGTGACCATTGATGCCGCGAAACAACGATTTCCTGATCGAAAGATTGTGGTTGTGTATAAGCCTGATCGTATTTCACGTATTCAATACTTTGAGCAACAGTTTAAAGACGCTTTGTTAAAAGCGGATAAAGCCTATGTGTTAGATTTTCCTGAGTCGGCTTATCATGAAAATCCTGACTATTCAATTGAACAATTTGTTGGCAAACAGGCAGATCAAATCCCTATTTTAGAGAACAATGAAAAAGGGGCCCATCAATTATCATTGGAGGGCAATGCAGTTTACCTCTTTGTTTCACCTAAAGATATTTACAAATTCAAAGATTTATTAAAAGAGACCTTCAAAGACGTTTAATGAAGGTTTTTTTATGGTGTTAACGCTCTCAAAATACTTGAAAACATTTTCATATCCGACTATAATTATTCCATAGGAGGAATTTATGGAACAATTTAAAATATTTTTTCAACAAGTCATGCCATTTGCGATTGTGTTAGTCCTTGTCGTTTTGGCAGGCGTATTATTTTATTTAATGAAAATGTTTAAAGAACTAAATACGACGGTCAATAAAGTTAATTCTTCCGTTGATTTAGTGAATATTGCGTTAAATGACGTTAACCACAAACTCGCTGATTTAGATCCAACGATTGAAACGGTTAAGACCATTTCAAACACGGTTGATTCTGGATTTAAGGCTGGCAACAAAGCGGTTGGGTCCGTTGTTGGATTTGGTAAGAATACCGTAGGTGGATTAAGAAATGTCGTTAACAAAGCGACAGGCCGTGTTGTTCAAAAATGAATCAAACTAAAGAATCGGTAACAGCTTTATTTGAGTCGATTCAATATCAGAGTGAAATTGTTGTTTCTGAATTATCTAAAAGAGAATACAGTTTACAGAGTCGACAATTTAAGAAAGTATTAATTCAAACGCTTAATCAAAAATTATCGAATACAAGAGAGCGATTATTATTATCTCGTACTCTAGAAGATATCCAATCGAGTCTTCCTTTAATTGAGGCTGATTATCGAGCATTGTTTGAGGACGTTCACGCTCAAATTGAGAAGTTAGATCAAGGTAAAGATATTTCAGATTATATTTATCATTTAAAACATGAAATGAAAGATATTATGTATACAATTCAACAAAAAGTTAAAGGATTTTTCTAGAAGGAGTAAGTATGAAACGTGTAACTATTTATGATGTTGCTCGTGAAGCCAATGTCTCGTTAGCGACAGTATCACGAGTTATTAATGGAGTCGATGTTGTTCGCGCGGACACTCGTGAAAGAGTTGAAGCGGCTATTGAAAAATTAGGTTACAAACCCAACGCATTAGCTCAGGGCTTAGCGCTTCAAAAGACAACCACCATTGGTTTAGTCATTCCTGAAGCAAGTTTTAACTTCACAGGGAATATTATTAATGGTCTTTTAGATGTTGCACGTATTTATAAATACAACATCATGCTTCAAACAACGACTGAAGGAATCAGTGATATTACGGATATTGTGGAAACCATTATAAAGTCAAGAGTGGATGGTGTAGTCATATATAATGACCAACTCAATGACAAAATTACAAAAGATCTTATTGAATACAATATTCCAATGGTAGTGATTAATCATAAAGTCTCGGCCCCTCAAATTACATCTGTCTATGTTGATATTGAGCAGGCGGTTTATGAGCGTGTAAAAGACTATTTAAGTCGTGGCTTAGATAAAATTGGGATTATTCAAGATAGAAAGAACAATCAAGCTTGTAAACTTATGGTTAAAGGTGCTTCTAAAGCGTATGAAGAAGCAGGGAAAGAATTTGATGGATTT
This sequence comes from uncultured Erysipelothrix sp., assembly GCA_964627845.1. Lineage (GTDB taxonomy): Bacteria > Bacillota_I > Bacilli_A > Erysipelotrichales > Erysipelotrichaceae > DUUI01. The sequence continues at coordinate 24,173 of CAZVKL010000001.1, forward strand.
ATGATGATTCCTAGTGAATATCATACATCGTATGCCTATTTATCGGAGCATTTTAAAGAGAATCGTTATGACTTAGTCATTGCGTATCGTGATTCTCAAGCACTCGCAACCATTAATGCGGCAGCAGAGAATGGTATTAAGATTCCGGATGAAATGGAATTGATTTGTGTGATTGATACGAAGTATAATTCGATGGTTCGTCCACAAATTTCCTCTTTCTCACTTCCTTCGTATGACTTAGGGGCTGTGGCGATGCGTGTATTAACGAAAATGTTAAAGAATGAGAACACATTTGATCATGAAATTGAGCTCTCTTATTTATATACACCGAGAAAATCAACAAAACAATAAGTTTTGTGCTAAACTATAACAGCGATGAGAAGAAGCGCATTAGACTTTAACTTTCAGAGACATAACGGTTGGTGCGAGTTATGAGTAAATCTAATGGATACACCTTCGAGCTTTTTATGAAAGTAAAACGTGATTCAGCGTTAATGAAACAAGAGTGGCAAACTAAGGTGGTACCACGCGTCATGCGTCCTTAGAGAGCCTTTTTTATTATCAAAAGGAGAGAATGAAATGAATTTTTTAGAAGAACTTAAATGGCGACACTTAGTCAAAGATGTTATGGATGAAGAAGCCTTGTTAGAGCGTATGAAACAACCGATGACCATCTATTGTGGATTTGATCCAACAGCTGATTCGTTGCATGTAGGTCATTTACAACAACTTATCTTACTTAAACGTTATCAAAATGAGGGTCATCATCCAATTGCTTTAATTGGTGGTGCGACAGGAATGATTGGTGATCCATCTGGCAAAAGTGCTGAACGCTCATTATTATCTTTTGAAGAGGTTGATCACAATGTTAAAAGTATTAAAGTTCAAATTGAGCGCTTATTATCAGAACCAGTCACTGTCTTAGATAATAAAGAATGGCTTGGACAAGTGAATCTTTTGGAATTTTTAAGAGATACAGGCAAATTCTTTAGTATCAATACAATGCTTGCTAAAGAGACCATTTCATCTCGACTTGATACGGGTATATCCTATACTGAATTTTCATACACGATCCTTCAAGCCATGGATTGGTTACATTTACTAGAAAATCACAACTGTCAAGTTCAAATAGGTGGCAGTGATCAATGGGGGAACTTAATTTCTGGAGCAGACTTAATTCGTAAAAAACATGGTGATCAAGTTAATGTTTATGGAATTACGTCACCATTAATTACTAAATCAGATGGAACAAAATTTGGGAAATCGGAAGGGGGAAATGTTTGGATCAACCCAGAATTAACCGATGCGTATACGTTCTATCAGTTTTGGATTAATACTTCCGATGCCGATATTGAAGATTTTATGAAACGTTTGTCGCTTAAATCAGTTGAAGAAATACAATCAATTCTTCATGAGCACCAACAAGCCCCTGAAAAACGACTTGCACAAAAGGCATTAGCTCAAGAATTAACTCAAATGATTCATAAACAAGAAGGTTTGGAGAATGCATTAATGATTACAGATGCTCTGTTTAATAATGATGTCTTTTCACTCAATAGTGAGCAATTAAAAGTTGCCTTCTCGAACGCCGCTAAAATCGAAATTTCACAAGATGAATTATTAGCTGATGTGCTTGTTAACCATCAATTGATTAAATCAAAGCGGGAAGTCAGACAACTTATCACCCAAAATGCGCTTGAATTAAATGGACAGAAAGTCACTGAATTTGACCAACGCCTTTCAAAAGGAGATGCGATTGATCAGCGGTTAAGCATCGTTAAAAAGGGTAAGAAGAACTACTATTTAATTGAGCACAACTAATGGCTAGACTTGATAAAGTCTTATCACTTTACGATGTTGATTCACGCTCTCGACTCAAAAAAAGAATTCGTCAACAAGGGGTTTTAATTAATCATCAAAAAGTATTTGATGAGAGAATGGATGTCAAAGAGAATGATTTTATCCAAATCGATGAATTGAGTTTTACGTATCACTCTAAAGTTTATTACATGATGAATAAAGCTAGTAATCGAATCAGTTCACATGAGTCCAATCAAATGACGATTTATGATGATATTGATAGTTTGGTACCAAATGATTTGTTTTCAATTGGTCGATTAGATAAGGACACAACCGGACTCATCATCTTAACCAATGATGGACAGTATGCGCATCAAATTACCAACAAACACAATCAAATCCTTAAACGTTATTTGGTGACTTGTCAAAATAAGTTAGGTGACGAAGTTAAAAAATTAACTCAGGGGATCGATTTAAAAGAAGATGGGATTGTTTGGGCGAAGACACTTGAAGTCATTTCAGAGACTCAAATCATCTTAGGAATCACTGATGGAAAGTATCATCAGGTCAAACGGATGATTCACGCGATTAACAATGAAGTGACTCAGTTACATCGTCTAAGCATTGGTCAATGTCAACTTGATCAAAACTTGGCTGTTGGCCAGTTAAGGGAAATGACAAAAAAAGAAATTGAAGAAAGCTTATGGTCAAAAAATCGTTAAAAATTATTTTAAGAATATTCATCGTCATAATGGTCATACTTGGACTTTATCTTTCTTATTGTTTTTATCAGTATCAACAAATCAAAGCGGATAGACCTTTAAATGAATTAGTTCAACAAATTCAGTCTAATCCCGATTTCGTTACGATTAATGAAATTAACGAGACCATGATTAAGTCAGTTGTGGCAACAGAAGATCGTCGATTCTACAATCGAAATGGTTTTGATATGCGCGCATTTTTAAGAGCGATATCAACGAATATTCAAGAAGGCGAATTCGTTCAAGGTGGATCAACGATTCCCCAACAAGTTGGTAAGTTATTGTATTTTGACCATTTACAGACACTGGAAGAAAAAGTGATCCAAGTATTTGTTATGTATGATTTGGAAGATCAGTATACAAAAGATGAAATTCTTGAACTTTATCTCAATTCAATCTTTTTTGGACAGGGCTATCATGGCATTAAACAAGCCTCTAATGGCTATTATCAGATAGACCCTAGCGAACTCAATTGGGCTCAATCTAGTCTCTTAGCCGGTGTCATTGCGGCGCCTAGTGCCTATGAACCACGAACTAATTTTGACTTAGCGAAACAACGACAAGTTGCTGTGTTAATTAGCTTAAGGGATGTGTATGATTTATCGCAACAGCAGATCGATCAAATCTATGAGAGTGAAATTGTTATCTATTAGTATAAGTATATAATATTGAAAGGTTAGATAATGATGCTAGAAAGGATTATAAATAAGAAATATGAATAACCATCTCATCATAGAAACAATAAATTTAATGATACTATCAGGAGCTATCATTGCGTTAGTATACTCTACAAGAGAAATAATGAACTGAAAAATAACCATTTCTATTCTAGTGATTGTTGGATTTACTGTACCTAATGCAGGTCTATTTTCGGATAATAAATCATTAAGTTTATTCACAATGCTTCATAGTCTAATATACATAATGACAATCATAATATCCGTAATTATTGTGGATAGGGACAAAAAATGGCAAGCTAAAAAATAATAAAAGGAGCATTAAGGTTCAAGTAGAAAATGAGTAATAGTCATAATAGTTTTGTAGAGAATGTAAAATTAATTTTAATACTTTGAAGTAGCATGTTGATGACATTTGAATGAAATAGTATAAGACTATTTATAAAAAATGGTTCTAGTCGAACCATTTTTTTATTAACGCATCTAATGTGCCATCCTCTTTGAGCTCTTGAATGATTTGATTAACATCCTCTAATAATTCAGAATCCTTTGGCAGCGCAATTGAATTTCCAGCTAGTTCATCTAAACTTGGCTCATTTAATTCAAAAAGGGTTAACTGTGGATATTCTTCAAAATATTGTTGAGCAACAAGTGGTTCCATCACTAGAAAATCAATCCGTCCTAATAAAACTTCTTGAATCATAACATTGTAAGCATCTCTTGCGTCAATTTCTAACTGATATTGATCTTTAAGTTGGTTGACTGCTGTTTCTTGGATGGTCCCAATTTGAACACCAACGACTTTACTTTCAATATCACTTAACTCTGAAATACCAGAATCATTTAATGTGACAATATAGAATGGTGATTCTTGATCTAGGTAATAAGCATCGCTAAAAAGCGCCTCACGTTTTGGATCAGGGGATAGTCCAGCAATGGCCATATCAACTTGATTGGTCGATAAAGAAGCAATAACCCCATCAAAGCTCATATCTTTAAAGATAATGTCTTTATTTAGTTTTTCACCAATTAAGTTCGCCAAATCAATATCAAAACCGATAAGTTCTCCATTGGAATCAATCATTTCATAGGGAGGATAACCTGAAGAGGTGGCAACGGTTAACGTTTCATTTTGGTTTGAGGTACAAGCGCTAAGGAATAATAAAATTGTAAGTAAAAGGATTTTTTTCATAATATTTGACTTTCTATATAGCGTTTCGCTATTTCTGTATTTGGATTTGTAAAGAACTGGGACGTACTTGTGTGTTCAACAATTTGACCTTGATCCATCATCACAATTTCATCACCAATTCTTTTGGCAAAGTTAATATCATGAGTGATAATGATTAGACCTGTTTGTTGTTTGATAGCTTGAAGCATATCAACAAGTTCAAGGATTGTTTCAGCATCAAGGGCGGAAGTAGGCTCATCCAATAATAAGAAGGATGGTTCTAACGCCAAAGAACGGATGATGGCAACTCTTTGTCTTTGTCCACCTGATAATTGAGAAGGGTATTTATGTGCTTGGTCTTCTAAATTAAATGATTTCAATAAACTAATCGCTTTTAAATTCGCATCCAGTTGTTTCAACCCCTTTGTTTTAACGAGTGCGTAAGTGATGTTTTCAAGAATCTTCATATGTTTAAATAAATGTAAATCTTGAAACACAACACCTAAGTGTTGTCGGTATTCAAATAAATCTTTGTTATTGAACAAAAGTTTACTTCCATTAGCAATAATTTCACCATGATCTGGTTTTTCAAGACCAACAATACATCGAAGAAGGGTTGATTTCCCTGTCCCTGATGGGCCGATAATACAGGTACAACTTTGATCGTTAAATGTGATGTTTACTTCTTTTAAGATTTCTTTTTGATCAAATGATTTACTTAAATTCGATACCTTAATCATAACTGAACCTTCTTTCTAGTTTCGTACCCAATAAGCTTATGAATTTATTGATGACATAATATAAAATACCAACAATAATTAAGGATTCGAAGTAACGAAAGGTGGTTCCTTGAATAATGGTTGAGCGTCGCATTAGATCTGTTAAGCCGATAAATGAGACGATTGATGTTTCCTTAATTAGCGTAATGTATTCGTTAATTAATGCCGGTAGGATGTTGGCAAATGCTTGAGGAATAATAATATCTTTAGTTATATCTCGATTATTCAGACCTAAACAATGTGCCGCTTCAATTTGACCTTTCGAAATTTGTTCAATCCCATTGCGAATAATTTCTGACATATAGGCAGCTGAGTTTAAGATAAAGATAATAGAGGCTGAAACCCATGGTGTAAAGGTCAAAGCGGGAATAACTTGAGGCAGTGCTAAATGTAGAAATGATAATTGAAACAGAACAGGCGTACCCCTAAAGATATCAACAATTTGTTTAATTATTTTTGAAGCGAAGTTGTTTTGTTTCATAATGAGTGCATAAATTAAACCAAGCAACAATCCGCCAATACTGGCAATTAGTGCTAAGCCTAATGTCGTCCAAATCCCATTTAATAAGTAGGGGATGTATTGTGATATTTTTGAAAAATCAATGTTCATAAAACCTCCATGAAATAAAAAAAAGATGATAAAGGACATCAAAAATAAAAAAAGTCCTTAAAAAGGACGAAATGACGTGGTACCACCTTAGTTTGTCACAATTGTGACCTCAACTCGATAACGTAGAGATACGTCCAGGCCTCAACTTTCGACCTAGAAGCTCAAAGACACGTTCAATCTTCATTCATCTTGATTTACACCAACCATCAAGTCTCTTTAATGAAGAGGAAGATTTACTACTTCTTTTCATCGCAATGAAGATATTATACAAGGCTCACACCAAATTGCAAGTATTTTCTACATCCAAGTTATCTTAGATTCTGTCTTATTACGAATACGCTCAATATTAGATTTATGACGATAAATAATAAAGAGGGAAACCAGTACTAACGCAATCGTGATCCAGTATTGGCCACCCACAAAGAATAGGCTACTAACTGATGAAACGAAAGTTGATACCATCGAAGATAATGATGACATTTTAAACATCTTTAGTAATGAAAAATAAATAAGAAGTCCAATCACAAATGGCCATCCATTTTGAATTAGATAAATACAAACAGCTAATAAAAAACCATAATAAGTTGCGACGGATTTACCACCTTTAAACCCAGCAAAGAGTGGAAAGGCATGACCCATCGTCGCAAAAAAGCCAGCAGTTAAGGTCACAAGATGATTATCTTGAATAAAATGAAATAAAGTCATCGCAAAGAAGGCCTTTAAGACATCCAGCACTGTTACACTGATACCGGCACCTTTTCCTAAAACGCGACCCGCATTCGATGCGCCTAAATTTCCTGAGCCATGTTGACGAATGTCAGTTTTATAGAATAATTTTCCAATAACTAAGGCAAATGGGACACTCCCAAATAAATAACCACCTAAAGCAGCAAATAAAGTCCATATTAAGTTCATACACGATACTCCTTCACAATTGATAATAGCACAATTAGACACAGTTTAGAATGATTGTAGCCTTTATTTTAAGCGCTCTTTAAAGTATAATTAAGCAGGAAAGAGGTGACAATTTGAGTCAAAAAAATTACGACGGTTCTTCGATACAAATCCTTGAAGGCCTTCAAGCCGTTCGAAAACGTCCTGGGATGTACATTGGATCAACCGATGTTAGAGGATTGCATCACCTAGTGTGGGAAATCTTAGATAATGCGATCGACGAATCAATCAATGGATTTGGTAAAGAAATCAGTGTCACAATTGAGAAAGATAATACCATCGAAATAATCGACACCGGTCGAGGTGTTCCAGTAGATAAACACAGTTCTGGAAAATCTGCGATCGAAGTCATCTATACAATCCTTCATGCGGGAGGAAAATTCTCAGAATCTGGAGGCTATAAAACCTCTGGCGGACTTCATGGGGTGGGTGCTTCAGTTGTTAATGCTCTAAGTGAATTTGTTGAAGTGACGTCCTATAAAGATGGGGTTGAATATCAAATCCGATTTGAAAAAGGTGGGTCTAAGATTGGTCCACTTAAAAAGATTGGTAAAACAAATAAAACTGGAACGAAGGTTCGATTCTTAGCCGATAAAGAAATCTTTGAGAAAGTCGACTATTCAGTATCTTATATTAAACAACGGATGATGGAGTCCGCTTTTTTACTTGCTGGCATTACCTTTAAGCTTCATGATCAACGCAGTGATATCCATGAAAAGTATTTATACGAAGATGGTATAAAGAGCTTCATTAACTACTTAACGGAAGATCACACAAAAATTGGGAAACCAATTTTGATACATGATGAACAAAACAATATTTTAGTCGATGTTGCTCTACAATATACCGATGACTACAACGAAGCGGTTTATTCATATGTTAACTTGGTACGAACCAAAGAAGGGGGATCCCATGAAGTGGGTCTTAAGTCCGCCCTTACAAAAGTGATCAATGAATTTGCTAGAAAGAACGGCCTGTTAAAAGACAAAGATAAAAACTTTGAAGGCAATGATGTTCGTGAAGGATTGACGATGTTAGTCTCATTATCAATTCCAGAAAACTTATTGGAATTTGAAGGACAAACAAAAGGAAAATTGGGAACACCCATTGCTAGAAGTGTGGTTGAATCGATTGTCTCTGAACAATTAACCTATTACTTAGCAGAGAATAGAGATTTTTCAATTTCCATCATTAAGAAAATTCAAAAAGCAGCCGCGGCCCGAGAATCGGCTCGCAAAGCACGTGAACAAGCCCGTCAAGGGAAAAAAGGACGCAAACAAGAAGCTGAATTATCCGGTAAATTAGCCAATGCTCAAACTAAAAACACAAAACGCAATGAATTGTTTTTAGTTGAGGGAGATTCAGCTGGAGGGAGCGCAAAACAAGGAAGAGATTCACGTTTTCAGGCGATTTTACCATTACGTGGAAAAGTGTTAAATGTTGAGCGCGCAAATTTAGAACGTCTCCATAATAATCAAGAACTCAATACTCTGATTCATTGTATTGGTGCTGGGGTCGGTCCAGAATTTGAAGCAGACGATTCCAATTATGCGAAAGTCATCATCATGACGGATGCCGATACCGATGGGGCACATATTCAAATCTTATTGCTGACTTTCTTCTATCGTTTTATGCGAGGGTTAATCGATGCGGGTAAAGTTTATCTGGCTCAACCACCACTTTATAAGATATACAATAAATCACAAGAACATTATGTGTATGGGGAAACGCAACTTCAAGAATTAAGAGAATCAATGAAAAACTATGAAATACAACGCTTTAAGGGCTTAGGGGAGATGAACGCTTCTCAATTATGGGAAACAACCATGAATCCTCAAACGCGTGTTTTATATCAAGTATCGATTGAGGATGCCCACTTAGCATCGAAAACAATCAATATTCTAATGGGTGATAACGCAGACAGTAGAAGGGATTGGATCAATGAGCATGTTGATTTTGACGGGATTGAATAATGGCTAAGAAAGTTAATCAAGTGGTTGAAACACAACCAATTTCAACGTCCTTAGTCCAATTAATGGAAGATGGTTTTGCTCGTTACTCAAAGCTGGTCATTCAAAGTCGTGCATTACCCGATGTTCGAGATGGTTTAAAACCGGTTCAACGACGAATTTTATACGCCATGTATGAAGATGGTAATACAGCCCAAAAAGCCTATCGTAAATCAGCTAAAACCGTTGGGAATGTGATTGGTAATTATCATCCCCATGGGGATGGATCTGTTTATGAGGCCATGGTTAACATGTCTCAGGATTGGAAAATGGGTGTACCACTGATCGATATGCAAGGGAATAATGGTTCCATTGATGGTGATAGTGCTGCCGCCATGCGTTATACGGAGAGTCGTTTATCATCCATTGCCGATTATCTATTATCCGATATTGATCAAGAAACAGTTGATTTTACACTCAACTATTCAGATACTCAATTAGAACCGCTTGTTTTGCCATCCTCTTTTTGTAATATTCTAGTGAATGGGTCAATGGGAATTGCGATTGGATACGCCACAGAAATTCCTTCCTTTAACTTTAATGAAGTGTTAAAAGCGTGTATCTACCGTTTAAATAATCCACAATGTAGTTTTCAGGAGATTGCCGAGTTAATTCCAGGTCCTGATTTCGCAACAGGTGGACTCATTGAAGGTCAAAAAGACATCGAAAACTTTATGCGAAACGGTAAAGGTCGTTTTGTGATGCGCTGTAAAGTAGAGATCGTTCCAGGAAAAAAAGTAACTCAATTAGTTGTCAGTGAAATTAGCTATGGAATCAAGAAATCGGATTTAGTTAAGCGCATTAACGATATTCGTATTAATCAAAACATTGATGATATTTTAGAAGTAAGAGATGAGTCAGATAGAACCGGATTAAGAATAGTGGTTGATCTTAAGCCAGATGTTGATGCTCAAAACATTCTTAATATTTTATACAAAGAAACTGAACTTCAATCTTATTACAATCCAAATATGTATGTCATTGTGGATAATCGACCTCAACTTTTAGGGCTACTAGAAATACTGGATGCTTACTTAGAATTTAGAGTTGATGTCTTTAAAAAGAAAACACACTATCAGCTTGTTAAGAAAGAAAAACGAATCACAATCTTAGAAGGGCTGATTAAAGCCATCTCACATTTAGATGAGGTGATTGCGATTATTCGCGGCTCACAAAACAAGAAAGATAGTAAGGAAAATCTCATTTCGAGATTTGATTTTAGTGAAGCACAAGCAGAAGCAATTGTGACGCTTCAACTATATCGTTTATCCAATACAGACATTGTTGAATTAAAAGAAGAATTTGCTTTATTATTAAATGAAATTGATTTCTTACAACTTGTCTTGAATAATCACCACATTTTAATTAGTGAAGTGGTTAAAGAGTTTAAACAACTGGATGAGAATTTCAAATTTCCACGAAAAACAAAAGTTGTTAAAGATGTAGCTGAGATTGTCATCGATAAAGAAGCGCTGATTCCCGAAGAAGAAGTGTATGTCTCTATTTCCAACGATGGATACTTAAAGAAATCTAATTTACGTTCTTATGGTGCCTCAGACCAATATTACTCAAGCATTAAACAAGGCGATACATTAATTGGTCAACGAAATGTGATGAATCTATATAATGTCTTAGCCTTTACTGAATCGGGTCAATATTTCATTATTCGTGTTCATGATATAAATGAATCACGATGGAAAGATGTAGGAACTCATTTTAGTTCATTGTTTAGTAATGGTGGACAAGATAAAATCATTGGAGCAGTTATGATTAAATCCTTTGAAACGGACTCAACCATGACCTTAGTGACTAAAGATGGCAAGATCAAACAAACACCATTAAGTGAATTTGAAGTTGTGCGGACCAATCGCTTATACCGTTCTATCAAACTATCAAAAGGTGATAAGTTAGTGAGTGCAGTCCTGACCTCTGTCAATGCTCAAGAAATCAGTCTATTAAGTCAACAGGGATTCTTAGTAAAATATCCTCTGGATCAGATTTCAGTTCAAGGGCTTAATGCGGCTGGTGTCAAAGCTATGAATTTGGCCAAAGATGATCAAATTGTTGATGCACTGATCTCAAACGGGCATTCAGAGCTGGTTTTCTTAACCCAAGATGGCCAAAGCAAACGCATTAAATCAACTGATTTTTCTGTTTCAACTAGACCAGCTAAAGGGGTCTTGGTTGCGAAGCGAGTCAAATCAAACCCTAACCACTTAAAACAAATGGTGTCTGGTGATTTAAATGACTTATTAGGGATATATACAACAGAGGCACCCCAAGTTGCCTTTAAAGATGTGACATTAATGGATTCAACCAAGACTTTCTCAAAACAATTTAGCAAAGAAGACTTTATTGTTAAAGAGCTCGAGTTAGCATCCATTGAGGTTGCCCCACAAAAAAACAACCCATCCCCAAAACTGGAACAAGTTGCTTTTGATTTAGATTAATGATTTCGCTCGTTCGAGATTAACACATTGATAGTTGGAGAACTTCTGCGCTTTTTCAACCCGAAGTTTATGAATTTCGACATAAGCACTAATCATATTGGCTAAATAAGCACCCATCACACCATTGACACTGGCTTCGATGGCGAGTGTATAATGAGGGTCTGCCTTCAATTTTTTCGCCAATTTTGAATAAAGGTCCTTCTCTGGTTTGCCCTCCAACACTTCATTACCAGCCACAATCAGATAGTCTGATAAATCAAGCGGGTATTGTCTGATTAATTCTTGAGCTTGTTGTTGTGGATAACTTGAGACTAAGCCAATTTTTACACCTGTCTGCATTAACCACTCGATAAATTTAACGCTTTCTGGATGCGGTTTTAGATGATGGTTTTCTAAATCAAATTCAAATTGATTTTTATAAGCTTCTTCCATTTCTAAACGAATTGGTCGGTATTGGTTATAATGAATATAGGCTCTCTCTATTTGTTGATAGCCTCCATCCAGTAATAACTCAAAGAAGAAAGGGTGGACCTCTAAACCATGTTTTTCCATAATCTTGGCATATATTTGTTGTTTATACGTATTTAGGTCATATAGCACACTATCTATACTAAGTGTGACTGCTTCAAATTTTATTTTTTCCATGTTCATTATTGTATGGGAAAGCTGTGTATCATTCAAGGATGATGCTAGAAAGGATTGTTTGAGATGGAGAAAAAATGTCACGGTTGTGGTGTTGTACTTCAAACACAAGACAAACAACTAGGTGGATACACCCAAAAGATTGAGAATGATTATTGTGAATCATGTTTTCGTCTACAACACTATGGAGATTTAAGTAAAGTGAATCAATTTAAAGTTGATCCTTTTGATACATTACAAAAGATATCAGATTTAAAAGCACTCAATGTTTGGGTGATTGACTTATTTCATCTTGAAGAATCTCAGATTAATTCATTGCATCGATGGTTGAACAAAGAGCCTGTGGTGCTATTGGTTACTAAACGGGAACTTTTACCTCAAACCATGTCAGTTGCTAAGATTAAAGAAGCGCTAATGCCATTTATCAACGAGAGTCATCTAAATATTGTTGATGTTTTAGTCACTGGCAAATTTGGTAAAATGAATAAAGCGTTTAATATCGAACGACTTAATCAACTAAAACAAGAAACAAACAAAGACAAAGTTGTCTTCTTTGGTAACACCAATGTTGGAAAGTCGAGTGTCATCAATGAATTATCAAATCAGAAACAACTGAGTGTGTCTGCCTTACCAGGGACGACATTGGATTTAGTTCAAGTCGAGAGTGATATCGTGAATTTATACGATAGTGCTGGAATCGCAATACAAGAAGGATTATTAGAGAAATTATCTGCTAAAAAGGTTAAATCACTGTCTCAAAAGAAAATCAAACCGGTGACGTTACAACTAAAAGGGGATCAAAGTTTAATTATTGATGGCTTTGGTTATTTCAATTTTTCGTATGCTGATAAATATTCGATTACCTGTTATTTGCCAGAGAACATCTTAATCCATCGTACCAAAACTTCCCAAGTGAAAGAACAGTTTGATCGAATCAGTCAAGACTTTAATGAGCTTAATCATGAAGCATTAATCAACAAACGATTGACTTTAAATTACCCGACCACAGATATAATCATTTATCACCTTGGTTTTATTACTGTTCATAATTCTCAAGTTAAGACTGAGTCTCATTTTAAAGAAAGTGTTATGATTAATACAAGAAAGGCGTTACTATAATGTTAACAAGCAAACAAAAAAGATACCTTAAAAAAGAAGCACATGATTTAAGACCAATTCTACAAATTGGAAAAGATGGTTTGAGTAATAATTCATTTATTACGCTCAACCAAGCACTTAAAGCGCATGAACTAGTGAAAGTGAGTTTACTTCAAAATACATCCGTTACGCCAGAGGAAGCACTGCTCGATATTTTAAGTCGTTGTCATTGTGAATTTGTGTTTAAAATAGGACGTACACTTATTTTCTATAAACCTTCTAAAGAGAGAATCTATGACTTACCTTAAAAGCGTTGTTTTATTAGGAGGTTCATTTAATCCAATTCATGATGGCCATAAACACATCCTAAAACAAGCGATGAAACAAGTGAATGCGGATGAGGGATGGTTTATTTTAGCGAATCAAGCGCCGCTTAAAAATGATAAAAGTTTGAATTTTGAAACTCGTGCCCAGTTTATTGAATGGATGATAGAGGATGATTCATCCCTAAAATCTTGTCTTATTGAAAAAGATTTACCGATTCCTAACTATACCATCACGACCATTAAAGCACTAAAAGAACGATATCCAAAATATCAGTTTTATTATTTAATTGGGACTGATCAAGGACAACAATTTACGAAGTGGTTTGAGTATCAACAAATACTCAATGAAGTGACCTTGTTAATTTACCCTAGGGATGGCTATGATGAACCAATCGAGTTAGAACATCTTAAGATTGAGGCGACTGAAATCGATGTTAGCTCGACTCAAATTAGAGAACATAAGAATTTCAAAACTCATCCAAAAATTTTGAGATCGATCGCAGTCAATGGTTATTATGCACAGGATCGTTTACGGACACATTTGAAAGGGTCGTTGGTTGATCATTGTATTAGGGTAGCAACCTTGGCGAAAGACTTAGCAAAGGCTCATCATTTGGATCAACAAATGGCTTATGGCTTAGGGATTGCTCATGATTTATATAAACAAATGGAGCCTCAAGAAATGGAACAATATCTGACAGAAGATGAACAGGAAATTGCCAGTCCAATCTGGCATGGGTTTGTGTCTGCGAAACTTCATCAACAATTAATGCATGTTGATGACAAGCCGTTCTATGATGCTCTTTATCATCATACTTTGGGTGATGATGATAAGCCATATTCTCAGATTTTATTCATAGCGGATAAGTGTGAGCCAAATCGAAAGGGTAAACACAATCAGAAGATCATTGATTTAGCCAAAAAAGATTTAGATATAGGGTTTGAACTTTGCCGACAAATCGCCAAAGAAATGTTTGAAAGGAAACAGAATGAACGAAATTCAAAAACTAGTTAATTTTATTGATGAAAAACAAGGACAAGATATTAAAGTATTAGACATGAGACAAGTCACACCGTACATGGATTATATGATTGTGACTCATTTTAGTAATCCAAGACTCTTGGGTGCGACTGCTGATTATTTACTCGAATACTTAGATCAAAATGGATTGAATTATCGACCGTTAGATCGTTCTGATAAATCGGGATGGGTGCTTGTTGATGCGGGGCATATCATTATTCATTTATTCTTGGAAGAGGAGCGTAACTTATATCAGTTAGAAAAATTATGGAAAGATACGTTAGTCAGTCATGAATCTCTCGAACGTTTATGATGAAATCTTAGCAGATCCAAAGTTTTCGAAGCTGTTTTATCGTCAACTAAAACCGCTCTTAAATGAACCGATTTTAGAATGTGCCTGTGGTTCTGGAGACTTGTTGATTGAGATTCAAAAAGACTTTCATGCGACTGGGCTTGATTTGGATCAACAAATGTTAGAGCTAGCTAAAAAGAAGGGCGCGAAGAACTTAGTCCTTGGTGATATGCTTGATTTGAGTCCGTTTAAAAATCTCAATACGGTTCTTTGTGTAGGAGATTCCCTCAATTACTTAATTGAAAAAGAGAATGTAGAGAAATTCTTTAATGAAGTTTATTCAAGTCTAAATCCTGGTGGACGCTTTATTTTTGACATGCATACAATCAATCGTCTTCAAGAATTTAAAGAACCTTTTATTGAAGAAGCGAATATGGGTGATTATCAGTATCAGTGGTCCATCATAAGTGAACAGGATATCATAAGTCATCAATTTATTTTTTATATTAACGATGATACAATTAAACAGAATATACTTCAGCGAGTTTATCAAGTCGAATTGATCGTTGAATTATTGAACTTAGCTGGTTTTAAACAAATTGAAACATCCATCGATCAAGATCAAGAGAAAGTCTTGGTGATGACGAAAAAGGAGGCACTATGATTGCGATTATTGGAGCAATGGACAAAGAAGTTGAGGCATTATTGGATTTACTTGATGAAGTCAAATTTATTAATGATGAAAAACCACATCACTATTTAGCAAAACACCAAGGGTTAGATATCGTGGTGATTAAAAGTGGGATTGGCAAAGTTGAGGCGGCCTATACAACCACCTCCATCTTGGCTCGCTATGAGATTGAACTCGTAATAAACATTGGTTCTGCTGGTGGCTTACAACCTGGTCAACAAGTAGGCGATATTGTTATTGGGAATAGTTTTAGATATCATGATTTAATTTTTTACTATAATGACCCACTAGAAGGATTGGATAATTTTGATTTTAGTGCGGATGCCGATAATGTTAGTAAGATGAAGGCTGCCTTAGATGAGCTAAAAATAAGAAACTGGATTGGTCAAATTGTTTCGGGTGATCAGTTTGTCTCTGAGAAAGAACAACTTCGTTCAATTGTTGAGCGTTTTCCATTTGCGATTTGTGTTGAGATGGAAGCCTGTGCTATCGCGCATGTTTGTTCCATGAAGGATGTCAGCTTTATTGTTATTCGTTCATTATCGGATATTGTTCATTCAACAAAAAGTCATGTTGATTTTGAGAAATATTTACCTCTGGCGTCTCGTTCAAGCGCAAATGCTTGTATGTTATTTCTTCATAAATGGCTAAGATAGATTTTAAGAACACGTTAAAAAATATTGGCTTAATTCTCTTGATCCTTTTAGTTATTGGATATAATGTCTACTATTTTTTAATTGCGCCACATCGAGCTCATCAACATCGACTTGATCAGCTGGTTTCTGATTATCATCAAGAAGCAGTTTTTATTAATGAATTTAATTATAAGGACCGGTATATATTTGTTGAAGTTGAAAATAACGTGATTGTTTTAAACTCACAAGGAGATGAGTTAGATTCGATCCCTAAAACGTCAATTCCACCTTCATTGTTGACAGAATCATCAACTGCTTTGTATGGTTATGCCCAAGATGAAATCATATATGTGATTAAAAATGAATCATCAGAGAGATGGTTTGATAGAGAAAGCCTAGAATTAATATTTGAAAGAGAGAGTGAGTAATATGTGGTTTAAACAATTACACTTTAATCGTCGTGATTGGTTGTTAAATAATTTTAACCGATTGGATATCAATGCTGATCAATGTTTAATTCTGATGGTGATTGATGCGCAGAATCAACTCAATGAAGATATTACCCATGAATTATTACAACAACATTTAAATCGTAGTTTTAAGCAGATTGATAAAGATTTACAGGTTTTAATTGAGAAACAATATTTAAAGATACGATCATATAAACGTAAAATTGTGTTTAATATTGATGGGGTGTTTAATAAAGAGTTTGAAGACCAAATGGATAAAAATGAATTGTTGCACTTATTTGAAGATAGCTTTGGACGACTTTTATCGCAACAAGAATTACTAACATTGTCTCAACTTCAGAATAAAGTGGAGTCGGATAAAATTATTTATGCACTCAGACAGGCGATGATACAGTCAAAATTATCGATGAGTTATGTAGAAAGGGTGGCGTTAAATGAGTCTTCAAAGAATGAGTAGTGATGAAATCTTTGAACATTTAATGCGTTTGTATCCACATGCAGAGTGTGAATTAGTCCATCGTAATGCCTATGAATTGAGTGTTGCGGTGATGCTAAGTGCTCAAACTACGGATATTGCGGTGAATAAGGTAACCCCTTCCTTATTTGAGCGTTTCCCAGATGTCTATTCTTTAAGTTTAGTGACTGCTACAGAAGTTGAGCCATACATTAGAACCTTAGGTCTTTATCGAAATAAAGCGAAAGCCATGGTTAATTTTGCGAATGAAGTCATTGAACACTTTAATGGTGAAATTCCTAAAACAAGAGCAGAGTTGATGTCGCTGAGTGGGATTGGTCGTAAAAGTGCCAATGTAATTTTAAGTGTTTGTTTTGGTGTACCAGCCATTGCGGTGGATACGCATGTTGAGCGTGTTTCAAAACGATTACGCTTAGCGTTTCAAAATGATAATGTGTTAAAAGTGGAACAAAAACTAATGAGAAAGTTTGACAAGGACAAATGGAATAAACTTCATCACTTACTTATTTTCTTTGGTCGATACCATTGTAAGAGTCAAAATCCAGAATGTCATCGCTGTCCTTTTACATCATTTTGCTATTATTATAAACATGATGACAGATTTGTCACAAATCGCTTGAAATAATGACTTTAACCTCTAAGAAGACTATACTTTATCCATATAAGGTTAGTCTTTTTTTATTGGAGGATGTGTATGAAAATAATCTCGAAAGTTGGCCTATGGCTTATGTGTGGACTGCTTAGTGCTTGTACGGTTAGTCCTGGTTCTGCCTCACAATTTGATGCTAGACAGATTTCGACATTGATGAATGAGAGTGTTAATCGTTTGAATTCATTTAGTGGTCTTGTTGTTGCGCAACAAACCAAAGAAATTCAGAAAGATCAAAATAAAGTGGTGAAGGAAATCTTTGTTAGTGAAGGGGATGAGGTTAAAGAAGATACGGTCCTGTTTAATTATGATACAGACGCAATGAAAATTGAAGTTCAAAAAGCGCAGTTAGAAATTGAGCGGATGAATAATGAAAATATTAACGCTCAGAATCAGATAACAAATCTTGTGAATGAGCGGGCTGCTGCGCCGGCATCTCAACAACTTTCCTATACGATTGAGATACAAACACTTGAAGCGTCAATTAATGAGACAAATTATAATATTGGGGCTAAACAGGTCGAGTTAAATCGCCTGAATGAATCTTTGGCCAATGCTACTGTCGTTGCGGGTTTAGAAGGGATTGTTCAAAGTATTGCGGTTGAGGGAGCGGATCCATACTCAAATCCTTCGACTGCGTTTATAACAATTCTTCAAACGGGTAATTTTAGAGTGAAGGGGAATGTGAATGAGATGAATCTACACCAAATTTCTCAAGGGCAACCTGTTTTTGTTCGTTCTCGAATTGATGATTCGAAAGTTTGGCCTGGGGTCATAGAAAGTATTGAGATGAATAGTCCACAACAAGGAGATAACCAAGGTTTTGTTACCTCTGAGTTGGATCAATCCTCTCGTTATCCTTTCTATGTTTCTTTAGATAATACGGATGAGTTATTTTTAGGTCAACATGTCTATATTGAGCTTGATCAAGGACAATCACACCAAAGAGAAGGGGTTTGGATATTTTCTCAATACATAAACTATGATGAAGAAGGAAATGTCTTTGTTTTTAAATCAGATAATGGGTTAGCTAAGAAACAACCGGTTGAACTTGGCGAGATGAATGAGGCGACGGGTGAATTTCAAGTCTTATCTGGTTTAGAACTTGATGATTACATCATTCTTCCTCATGAAGAATTACAAGAGAACACGAAAGTGAATGTTATTTCGGAGGACGATTAAATGATTGTTGAACTGAGAGATATAGATAAGACGTATCAACAAGGTAAACTGGATGTAAAAGTTCTCAAGAAAGTTTCGCTAACGATTGATGAGGGTGATTTTCTAGCCATCATGGGACCTTCTGGAAGCGGTAAGACGACATTAATGAATATTATTGGTTGCTTGGATTGGGCAACCGCTGGATCGTATTTTTTAGAGGGTCAAGATATTTCTAAAATGGATGAGAACAAAATGGCAACGCTTCGTAGTAAGAAGATTGGTTTTGTTTTCCAACAGTTTAATTTGCTGCCTAGAATGAGTGCTCTAGAAAATGTTGCTTTACCACTGCTTTATCAAGGTGTTTCGAAGAACAAACGATTTGAGCGTGCTAAGCAAGCACTGATTGATGTAGGCCTTGAGGATCGAATTCATTTTAAGCCTAATCAACTCTCTGGAGGTCAATCACAGCGTGTTGCGATTGCGAGGGCCATGGTAACAAATCCAAGCATCTTGTTAGCGGATGAGCCTACCGGGGCATTAGATCAAGCCTCTGGTGTTGCAATTATGGAATTGTTCAAAGAGATTAATCGAAATCAAAAAACGACGATTGTATTAATTACTCATGCACGTGAAGTGGCGAGTGAAGCACGTAAACTTTATACGATCTTAGATGGTGAAATCTCAATTGAACCGGAGGTGTTATCTTGAAGAAGAAAATAGTTGTTAGCATTATTGCTCTTGTGATACTGGTTAGTTCAGTTACCTATCTTATAAATAATCAGTCGAGTGCACCGTCAAAAGTTTATCCGGTTTCCAGTGTTTATTCGCCACCAATGATGGATATGGGTAACATGGTTCAAGGTGTGGTGATGACGGACCAACTTCAACCTGTGTTTGTGAGTTCTACGCAAGAAATTAAAGAGATATTAGTCAGTGAAGGACAGTCTGTTAAAAAAGGAGATATCTTATTGACGTATGATTCGACTTTGTCTGAAATTACGTTAGTTAGGAAAGAACTTGAAATTCAAAAGTATCAATTAGAATTAGAACGATTGAATAAAGAACTGGCAGAGATTAATTCATATCGGGCGGGCGTGCCAATTCTTATGAAGGATACGACGTCCTTAAACAATGACCGTCATTCTTACAAACAAACTTCTTTAGAAAACAAACTTGATTTAGAAGTCGTCTTTAATGATTATAAGGGTCATCAGAATGATCTAAAACCTGTTGTTTCATTTTTGTTTAATGAGGATAAACTACATTTTGAGAAGCTTAATGAGTTACCTATAGATCCTGAGGAACCAGTTGAACCGGAAGAACCAGT
>CAZVKL010000001.1:44270-95020 GCA_964627845.1 uncultured Erysipelothrix sp.
AGCTTAATGAGTTACCTATAGATCCTGAGGAACCAGTTGAACCGGAAGAACCAGTAGAGCCTGAAGAGCCAGTAGAGCCTGAAGAGCCTGTTGAACCGGAAGAACCAGTAGAGCCTGAAGAACCGGTTGAACCTGAAGAGCCAGTAGAGCCTGAAGAACCGGTTGAACCTGAAGAGCCAGTAAATGATAATCTGAAATACCTCCTGGGTGGTGAGGGGACCAAAGAAGAACCGTATTTAGTCTTGTATGTGCCAGAATTAGTATTTGATTCAAATTATCTGCGTCAAATCGACGATCTTTATATCAATGAATTAGGCGAAACATACGTCACTTTAGTTAAATACCTAAACGATGATATAGAACAACCATTACTATTATCACTAACATTTAAGTTTTTTAATCAACTAGAATCATTCTCATTAATCGAACTGGTTATCAATCCTATTGAACCAATCATAGAGGAACCTGTTGATGAGGCACCAATCATTGACGATCCTGGATTTGAAGAACCATTCTTCCCACCAATTGTTGAAGAACCACCAACAATAACCTATACTGCCGCTGAAATACTGAGAATGAGAAATGAAAAGGAAAGCGAAATAAGAAACGCTGACCTAAATCGAAAAACAGCAAGCCTGGAATTAAATAATTTAAGACAGGAAATCGAGAATAATTTTGTTTTATCAAAATTAGATGGGATTGTTGGACCTATCATCGATGTCGAAGAAGCCAAAACAAGTGGCAATCAACTCCTACAAGTTTCAAGTTCAGGAAGTTTTATTATCGAAACAACCATCAATGAATACGATTTAGAAACAATCAAGATTGGAGACAAAATGAATGTCATGTCATATGATACTCAAAGCATGTCAGAAGGGGAAGTCATTTCTATTTCCAAGTATCCTTCATCTAACAATATGATGTTCTACAATCCTGATCCAAACGTATCTGTTTATCCAGTTAAGTTAAATGTTGATAAATCAGCTGCCTTAAAAGAGTTTTCTTGGGTGGAGATAACCCCACAACAAACGGATATTGATTTTGATTTAGAAACCATTTACTTGATGAACGCCTTTATTAATACAGAACAAGATAAGCCTTATATTTTAGTGGCCCAAGAGGGACGATTAGTGAAACGAGAAGTTCAATTAGGCCGTGTTCAATATGGCTCTATGACAGAGATACTCGATCATCAAATCAGTCTAGAAGAGATGATCGCCTTCCCATATGATAAAAATGCTAAGCCAGGTAATCGTGTCGAAGAAGGCTCACTCGAAGAGCTCTACGGTTATTAAGGAGGTCAGTGATGTTAGAGAATATTCAACTCGCATTTAGCGGAATCTGGACCCATAAACTAAGATCCTTATTAACCATGCTAGGCATTATCATTGGGATTGCGGCAATTATCGCCATTGTCTCAACGATCCAAGGGACCAGTGATCAAATCAAACAAAATTTAATCGGCGCTGGAAACAACACCGTCAAAGTTCAACTCAACCAGGGTGATTATCAGTATGACCCGCAATGGGGTGAAAAATTAGAAGGAGTCCCCCTAATAAGTGAAAAGACAAAATCAGATATAGAATCAATTCCCGAGGTAAAACTTGCCTCTATCTATCAGAATCGAACGTACAGTGACAATGTATCATACTTGAAAACAAAATTTACTGGACAAGTATTAGGGGTCGACGAAAACTACTTTAATGTAACCAACTATGGTATTAAAGAAGGTACTTTCTTTAGTGAGAGTGAATACAAAAACTTCAATAAGGTTGTAATCATCGATGATGTCGCAGCCAACAGCTTATTCTCAAATGAAACAGCTGTAGGTAAAAAATTAATGATCGGAAGTGAACCCTTTACCATTGTTGGCGTCACGAAGTTAAATACTCAATTTAAACCGACTATTAACAGTTTTTCTGATTATCAAATGTATCATCAAAATCAAAGTGGAAATATCTTTATCCCATTAAATACATGGCCAATCATCTACAAATTTGATGAACCTCAATCACTCATTATCCAAGCCAGACAAACAGATGATATGCCCATTGCTGGTAAGAAAACGGAAGAACTACTTAACAATACATTAACAGTCCAAGAAGAATTAGATATAAAGTACAAATCGGAAGATCTCTTAGAACAGGCAAGACGACTTCAAGAATTATCCACCTCAACCAATAGACAATTAGTCTGGATTGCCAGTATCTCGCTTTTAGTAGGGGGGATTGGCGTAATGAACATTATGTTAGTTTCTGTCACTGAAAGAACAAAAGAGATTGGACTTAAAAAAGCGATCGGCGCTAGAAAGTCACATATCCTAAGTCAATTCTTAACCGAGGCAGCCGTCCTTACCTTAATTGGTGGCTTAATCGGAGTCTTAGGTGGAATTGGATTATCTAAAGTTATCTCTGAACTGACCGACATGCCAACCGCCATCTCAATCCCAATTATTATTATCTCAGTATTCTTCTCAATGTTTATCGGATTAATCTTTGGGTTACTACCAGCCATCAAAGCATCAAATCTGAGTCCTATTGAGGCATTACGAAGAGATTAAAAAAAGAGCTTCCTTGAGTGGAAGCTCTTTTCATTAGGCTTTAGTCGTTACCTTCATCATTACCATTACCAGGATTTGGTTCTGGTTCTGGTGTAGGCTCTGGCTGTGCTTGTTCAACCGTAAATGTAATCGTTGAAACTTCACTTATATTAAAGGTACTAATCGCTTGTCCATCCGCTAGAATCGATGTAATCCGTGCATTAGGATTATCGGTCGGACCAGAAAGGGTAAACAGACGTCCTAAGTCATTTTGAAGGACTCGAACACTTCGACCAACATAGGACTGTAGATTGACAACCTCACCATCATAATAAGTAATTGTGAAGTTCGCTCGATCTAGATTGCTTTGACTTACTTCTTGATTAGCGTAGTTTGGTGAAATTGACTGAATCATTCCTAATTGATCGCGTGAGTTTGGTGTAATCGCCCGACGTGTAATACCAGCTGAAGTATTCTCTGTAATCCAAGCTTCTGCCTCAGCAATTGGTCTTCCAACAAAGTCTGGCATTTCAACCATTTGATTACCAGTATTAATCGTCTCGCAAATTTGGTTCGAACGGCTATCCTGACGACTGCTCCAAGTATAGAAGGAACAAACTTGTAAGTTTTGATTTGAACGTGCATTCGAGACTTTAATCGTTCGATCTTTATTAGAATCGATAACCGTCTCAACGACATTCCCATTGAGTGTAATTTCAGTTCCATAATTAATAGATCCAAACATCCAAGAAGGATGGAACAATTGTCTGCCAGTACGAGTCATCGTTTCACCAAGTGAATTCGTCGCCGTCATTACCTTTGTTCTATCTTGTGAACTCACTGCAACATCATCTGGATAAGAATCAATCTGAACATTTACTTCTAAACCAGAACGATCAAAGGTTCCTAAACTGACACTCTGTGATGATAGGTTAGCCAGTTCAGCCGCTTTCAATGTATCTAAACGAGAGAATTTATCAATAATTAATCCATTCGCAATATATTCTTGGTTCATGCCCGATACAGGCGCAACATATGGATAAACACCCAATACATGTCTGATATCAACAACGCCAGCAGGTCTTTCAATGGCTGTTGGTTCATGAAAGGTTTCCGCATTATCTAGTAATAAGTTACTTTGTTGGGCAACTTGTTGGGCATTAGGCCATGGATCAGCAATAAAGTTTGGTGTTCCATCGTCATTAATAAACTGCTTAAATCCATTCCAAACCACGTGGGTATATTGGTTGGTAGAAGCTGCATGCCAAGCATCCTTGGTTGTTCCTTCTCTGATACCATAGGCTTCAAATTCATCGCCATGGTCAGATGTTCCAGTTTTTGAATAAACGGGATAAGGTCTTTGGTTCATGGATGCAGCAGTACCCGTTCCAAACGGAGCATCTACCGCCGCCTTCATGACCGTGGCCGTTAAATAAGCAGCCTCAGGCGAAATAACCTGAACTGGTTCAAAGTTAGGATAAATAGGGTCACGACCTTCGATTTCAATACGAGTAATTGTATGTGGTCGTATGTATTGACCTTTATTGATCATCGCAGCATGGGCCCCAGCCACTTGAAGTGGGGTCGCCGTAAACAATCCACCACCTATTGAATAGGCAGAGTTTACATTTTGTGCGGTTTGAGGATCAATCCCTAAACTCGTTAAATAGTTTGTCACTCGTTCATAACCAATGCCATCTCCTGATAATAAGGCATCCATTGTTTTTAACGCAGGAATATTCAACGATTTAATGACAGCATCTTCCAATGTAATATCACCAGCAAATTGTCCGTTTGCATTAAAGACAAAGACAGGACTACCAATATAGGCATAAGGACCATCTTCAATAACATGTTGGGTCGAATAACCTAAATACTCAAACGATAGCGAGTAAGGCAGAATTGGTTTTAAGACAGACCCTGGTTGTCGAGTCAGTGATAAGGCATTATTGAACGCTCTTTGAACTCTGTCTTGTTCTGGAAACTTACGCCCACCACCAATCGCAATAATTTCACCGGTTTGGTTATTTAATGTGACATAAGCCGCATCAATTTTATCATCGTAGTAATACTCATAATTGTTATCTTCAATCGATTCAATGAGATTTTGTTGAGAAGGGTTAAGCGCCGTATAGATCTTCATCCCTTGTAAGTAAGGATCAATTCCATAGACATCTTGCATTTCTTCAATCACAACATCTAAATATTCTGAATGCGGTTGAATATCACCATAGTATTTGTCGTCGCCCCAAAGCTGATTTTCTAATTTGATTGAAACAGCCATGTCGCGCTCTTCTTGAGTGATGTAACCATGTCGAAGCATTAAGTCTAATACGACATTACGACGATCAGTCCCAGCTTGTAAATGGTTATAGGCATTTAAATTCGTCGGCTCATTAATGACCCCAGCAAGATAGGCCGCTTCACTAAGGTTTAATTCACCCACACTTTTGTTAAAGTAGTACAGTGCCGCCTTCGCAATACCTCTTGATTTAGGGACTCCAAAGTTAATCTTATTTAAGTAGAACTCTATAATTTGTTCCTTCGTCGAAATTTCCTCAAGGTCCATCGCTAATGAAATTTCTTGTGCTTTACGATCAACTGTCTCTGGCGCTAAATTATCATCATCTGAGAAAATCGAGTTTTTAATAATTTGCATGGTGATTGTCGAAGCACCAGCACCAAAGCTTCCTCCACTAAGGAATCGTCTCACGGTTTGTAACGATTCATTCGTAAAACGAGCTAAATCAAATCCTTCGTGATCAAAGAATTTAGCATCTTCAATCGCCACAAATGCATCAACAACCACATTTGGTAAATCATCGTACGCAATATTATCGCTTAGCTTCAATCCAATCTCAGCAAAGAGTTCACCATTGGCATCATACACCAGTGTCGACTCAGGGGTCTCTAAGCGTGCGATATCAAGTTCTGGTCTTTCCGCAATCATACCTTTGACCATGTTTAGCGCAAAACCTGCCACTATCATTGATATGACTAAGACCGATAATAATATAGTTGCGAGTGTCTTACGGACAATATACAACTTTCTTTTTTTAGGTTTTGTCATGATTCATTCTCCTTTATAGTAATTGTTTTAAAACCTCAATATAATCACAAGGTTTCAAATACGAATAAGGTATTAAATGTCCATTCTCTACAATCCACTCATATGGAATGGATTTTAAAGACGTTTCCTTAAGAAAAGATTTTAATACCAAGTAATCAACTAAATAAGTCTTTTGATGTGAGGTAAACCGAATAATTAGGAAACTAAATCCTCCATGAAACAAGACAGCATCTAAATGCTCGAATTGATGCTTATGTATCATCGAAAGGGGAATCCGTGTTTTATTCTTAGTTTGCTTCGCTTCAAAATCAATATACTTCCCATTATAGACACCATTGTAATCCGTTGTCGAAGGGAGTTGATAGAAAGCTTTAGTGATCTTAGCCGCAGATCGTTTTGGGTAATCCACCTCCACCACCGTAATTGGGGTTGGCTTTTTATGAACCAAAGCAATTTGATGAGCGGCATAAAATTGGTTTGTTCTATTTAAGTCATCTTCCAGTGATTGACCAAGATTACCTTTGTTAATCGGTTTGTCCATGTTCACTTTTGATTTCTTTCCATTAGGGTAGCCAATCATATTTATCACCGCTCCTATTATATCAATTTTAAGCTTTTAATACTATACTATGTCTTAGGCCACCAAGAAACAAATGTACTTGGAAAATGATGTGATTTTTGGTATTATACTAATGGTACTAAATAGAAGAGGCGACATGGAAAAGTTAAAACTAAATTTAGATGAAATTGAAAATAAGGTGTTCCCAGTCGATTTTAAAGGATACAGTTCTTATGAAGTCGACAGTTTTTTAGATGATGTTATGTCAGATTATGACTCATATGAAAATGAAGTAAACCGTTTAAATGGTTTGGTCAAACATTATGAGAATATTATTTCTGAGCTTTCACAAGAAAATCAGCATTTAAAAGCAAAGATTGCTTCGAATGAAGCAGCTTTAGGAACAACTCAACCATCAACATTAGATATTATTAGACGCGTTGCTCGTCTTGAAGAGATTGTACTAAATAAAGATTATAATCAACAATAAAACTTGGTAATCGCTGCAAGCTTGCCTTGTAGAGGAAAGTCCATGCTCGCACCATCTGAGATGATGGTAGTGATTGTGCTTAACGAAAAAATAAGTTAAGGCATCTAAGGATGACGGCGACCCCTTAACCTAAGGTGATTCACTATGGTTAAGGACGTAAAGTGCCACAGAGACGTAGTTATATAGAAATATATAAGTGGAACGGGTAAACCCCACAAGCGAGAAACCCAAAATTGGTAGGGGAATTTTTCCAAGTTAATTCAAATAAGGAAAAAACACGTTGTGTAGATAAATGATTACCCCTTTGTAAAAAGGACAGAACATGGCTTATAAGTTTTTTGTTAATTATATATAGTTAGAGGTGACCCATGAAAACAATCGGTGAAATACTAAAACAAAGGCGTCTCGAACTTGGTTATAGTATAGAAGATATTCATGACAAAACGAAACTCTCACCAGTCCACATCAAAGCGATTGAAGATGGCGATTTGGACTATTTTCGTCATGATTTGTCATATTTAAAATTCTTCGTTCAGTATTATTGTCAAGCCGTCTATCTTGATTTTGATGAAATAAAAGATGACTACGAAAAAGTGCTCAATAATTATTATGAGACACAAGCCATCAAAAAAATTGAATCAACTCAAGCTTCCAATGAAAATATTCAAAGACGTATAAAGAATCAACAATCAAATTATAAAGAAGCAAAAGGTGCTCGATCAATTCAGTTTCAAAAAGTAGAAAATCAAACGGTCTTTATGTTTATTATTATTGCGATATTAGTCGCACTACTACTGTTTGGTTTCTTTAAACTGGTATTACCACGCTTGACATCAGAACCAAACCAACCTGATGTCGTCGATATTGAAACACCAGAAGGTGAACCAGAACCTGAGCCAGAAGTCGTCGTTGAACCTCAACCAGAACCTGAGCCAGAACCAGAACCAGTAGAACCGATCACATCGACTATGACGGATGCATCAAACTATCAAATTAGTAATGTGACCAATGAAAGTCAATTTATTATTCGATTTACTGGTGATACATGGATTCAAGCCTATATTAATGGAACCGCTGTCGCAGATCCTGCTACAGGTGTCTATGGCGCAGGTCAAGAAATAGTTATTCCTTTAGATGGAACAATTCAGACAGTTTCATTTGAGTTTGGTAACTTAGTCGGTTCAACTTTCTTTGTTGATGAAACAGCCATTGAACTTGATCCAATTACTTTAGGATCAGCTCCAATTCTGGTAAACTTCCATATTGAAGGTGAATAGATGAACTTACCAAATAAATTAACGACGCTAAGAATAATCCTTATCCCGATTATTCTTCTCTTATTTTTTAACCCGCTATTTAATTCAACAATGAGTTTTTTCGATGTCCAGTTCACACTGAATGAACTGGTCATCTTATTCTTATTCTGTGTGGCATCGATTACGGATTTACTCGATGGTCAAATTGCTCGTAAACACAATTTAATCACCACTTTTGGTAAATTCATGGATCCTATTGCGGATAAACTGTTAGTCAATACAATGTTTTATCTCTTTACAGTCTCAAACCAAATTCATCCAATCTTTTTTTTATTGATGTTTTTTAGGGATATCATTGTCGATGGTATAAGAATGTTAGCAGCCAGCAAAGGAACGGTGATTGCTGCAGGTAATCTTGGGAAGTTAAAAACGGTCCTTCAAATGTTTGCGATAATCATGCTTGCACTTAAGAATATTGGCTTTAGCCAACTAAACATTCCGATGGATATGATTTTGGTTGTTGGGGCAACCATTATCTCAGTCATCTCGGGAATTCAATATGTCTACAGTGCCAAAGAGTTAATTTTAGAATCAATTTAGTAGAAAGTAGGACACAATGAGCGAAAAGAAAAATGATCAATTATTAGATGATGCTCTAAAACAAATACAAAAACAATTCGGTAAAGGATCCATCATGCGATTAGGAGACCGAGCTGCAGTCGATATCGATGCGATTTCATCTGGTTCCTTAGCCTTAGACTATGCTTTAGGTGTTAAAGGTTATCCTAAAGGAAGAATTATTGAAATCTTTGGTCCAGAATCGAGTGGTAAAACCACTTTAGCTTTACATGCGATTGCTGAAGCCCAAAAAATGGGTGGAAAAGCGGCCTTTATTGATGCAGAAAATGCGATCGACCCTAATTATGCTAAGAACTTAGGCGTCAATATAGATGATTTGATTTTATCTCAACCAGATAGTGGGGAACAAGGACTTGAAATTACTGAAGTCCTCATTCGTTCAGGCGCAATTGATTTAGTCGTTGTTGACTCTGTTGCGGCATTAGTCCCTCAACAAGAACTTGATGGAGAAATGTCAGACCAACAAGTGGGTCTACAAGCAAGAATGATGTCAAAAGCAATGCGTAAATTAGCAGGCGTTATGAATCGCTCAAATACCACTGTTATTTTTATTAACCAACTTAGAGAAAAAGTAGGGATTATGTTTGGTAATCCTGAAACGACACCGGGTGGCCGTGCTTTAAAATTCTATTCGTCAATTCGTTTGGATGTCCGTCGCTCAGAGTCAATCAAAAGAGGGACTGAAGTCGTTGGTAACAAAGTTAATGTTCGTGTTGTAAAAAATAAAGTAGCACCACCCTTTAAACTTGCCGTCTTAGAAATTGTTTATGGTGAGGGTATTTCAGCAACTGGTGAAGTTATTGATTTGGGTGCAGAGCATGAAATCATTGACAAAGCAGGTGCTTGGTATTCTTATAAAGGGGAGCGAATTGGTCAAGGTCGTGAAGCGGTTCGAACTTTCTTAAAAGACAATCCAGAGGTGTTTGAAGACATCAAAGCTCAGTTAAGAGAAAGACTCTTTGTTCATCCTGAAAATTAAGTCAGTTACTTGTACAATGCAGACAAATAATCTATAATTATCCTAGAATGTTTATCATAACATTCTTTTTTATTATATTAATAGGAGGATATTATGCCAGAAGCATATATGCCCATCCTAGTTGGATTTATTGGTATTATACTTGGAATTGTCTTATCGATGGTTCTTAATCACTTCAATTTATTAAAAGCTCGTAAAGAAGCTGACGAAGTGATAGAGAGATCAAAACAGCAAGCGGATTCAATTGTCCGTGAAGCACAACTTGAGGGAAAAACTCAAGTTTACGAGTTAAAATTACAAGCTGAAAAAGAAAACAAAGAGAGAAAATCAGAATTAAGTCATATTGAATCTCGTCTTGATCGTCGTGAAAATCAACTAATTTCGCGCGAGAAAGCTTTTTTAAGTAGTGAAAAGAACTTAGAAGATAGAACAAAACAATTAAATACAAAATATTCTCAATTAGAAAAGATGGAAGAGGATCTACAACAACGCATTGATTCTCAAATTATCGAACTACAACGTATTTCAAACTTAACAATCGATGAAGCAAAAGAACAGATTCTTCAGAAAGTTGAAATGAAAATGGATAATGAAATCGCAAATCTTATCCGAGATCGTGAAGATGAAGCAAATCGTATGGCTGAAATTAAAGCCAAAGACATTCTTTCTCAAGCCATTGATCGTTTCTCTCAAGATGAAGTCAATGAAAGAACAGTTTCAGTCATTCAACTTCCAAATGAAGACATGAAAGGACGGATTATTGGTCGAGAAGGTCGTAACATTCGCGCCATCGAAGCCGCAACAGGTGTTGATTTAATTATTGATGATACGCCAGAAGTGATCCAAATTTCATGTTTCAATCCAATTCGACGTGAAATTGCTCGACAAGCATTAGAAATCTTAATAAAAGATGGTCGTATTCAACCAGGACGTATTGAAGAAGTGGTTAATAAAGTCTCTAAAGAAGTTGATGCATCAATTCAGAAAGCCGGAGAAGAAGCCACCTTTAAACTTGGCATCCATCGTATTGATAAGGAACTTGTTAAACATATTGGACGTCTCAAATACAGAACGTCTTATGGTCAAAATGCGTTACAACATAGTTTAGAAGTGGCACATATGGCAGGAATGATGGCAGCCGAGTTAGGTTTAAATCAGAACATGGCTAAACGAGCTGGATTACTCCATGATATTGGTAAAGCATTGGATTTTGAAATTGAAGGAACCCATGTGGAACTTGGCGCAAAACTTGCTAAACGATATGGAGAGAATCAAATCGTGATTAACGCGATTGAAAGTCACCATGGTGATTCACCTAAAGAACATCTGATTTCAAATCTTGTGTCTGCTGCGGATACATTATCTGCCGCAAGACCAGGCGCTCGTATTGAAAGTTATGAAAACTACATTCAACGATTAGAACAATTAGAAAATATTTCAAACCGATTTGAAGGTGTTGAACAAACCTACGCCATTCAAGCTGGTCGTGAAGTTCGTGT
The DNA here is from genome assembly GCA_964627845.1 of uncultured Erysipelothrix sp. Taxonomy (GTDB): domain Bacteria; phylum Bacillota_I; class Bacilli_A; order Erysipelotrichales; family Erysipelotrichaceae; genus DUUI01. Next base: position 55,302 of record CAZVKL010000001.1, read on the forward strand.
CATGGTTGTTCCAGATAAAATCTCAGATGCACAAGCAACACTATTGGCTCGTCAAATCAGAGATACCATTGAAGAAGAAATGACCTATCCTGGACATATTAAAGTGACGGTCGTCAGAGAAGTTAGAAAACAAGAGATTGCTAAATAATGAAATTGTGTTTTGTTGGCGATATTGTTGGTAAAGCAGGTCGTCAAAAATTAAGAGAAGTATTACCTCAACTAAAACAAGTGTATCAATTTGATACACTTGTTATTAATGGGGAGAACGCGGCTCATGGAAAAGGCATTACACCCAAAATCTATCAAGAATTTATTCGCTTAGGCGTTGATGCGATCACCTTAGGTAATCACTCGTTTTCAAAGAAAATTATTTTGGATGAAATTGATGCGTGTGACAGATTAATTAGACCTAAGAACATGATTCCAACTGACATCGGTAAAAGTCATTTAATCCTAAAAACGAAAGAGGGGACATTGGCGATTCACTCCATTATGGGTGAAGTTTTTATGAATAATGTCAGTCAAAATCCAATCGACGCGTTTAAAGAGAGTTTAGAAGCTGTTAAGGCGGACATGCATCTAGTGGATTTACATGCTGAAGCAACAGCTGAAAAACAAACATTCTTACATGTATTTAAAGATGATTGTGTCGCAATCTTAGGGACACATACCCATGTACAAACAGCGGATGAAATGATTTTAGATGGTTGTGCCTATATATCAGATGTGGGTATGACAGGTGTTACCCATTCTATCTTAGGAAGGGACGTCCAAGAAGTATTACTGAACATGACGGGTGAGAAAACCCATTATAAGGTTGCCTCAGGATCAGCACATTTGAGCGCGGTGATTATTACAATTGAGAATAATCGAGCTGTGAATATACATCGTGTGAAAATAATGTAAAAAGGGTCTTGATTCTAAAAAGTTATACTGGTATAATTTTATTCGACAAGGAGGATGATGACCATGCCAGTAAGAGTAGATCAAGAAACCTGCATTGGTTGTGAAGCATGTGTTCATGTTTGTCCAACAAATGCATTATTCATGAATGACGACGGGAAAGCAGAATGTCAAGAAGATCTTTGCATTGACTGTGGAGCTTGTATCCCAACATGTCCTGTCGGGGCAATTGAAGCAATTTAAAGTTTAAAAGAACCTAAAATGCCAGGGCAACCTGGTTTTTTTAGGCATTGGAGATAAAAATGAGAAATGATTGGATATTACCAAATTTAGAAGATGCTCGAAAAAGAAAAGATAATGTTCACATCTTATATGATAATTTTAATTTAAGTCCAGAACAAGAAACATTGGGTCATAATAAAAAATATTTAATTAAAACCTATGGTTGTCAAGCGAATGAACGTGATTCAGAAACATTAGCAGGAATTCTTGAAGCAATGGGATATACCTTAACGCAAGAGACAGAAGAAGCGGATGTTATTTTGTTAAACACGTGTTCCATTAGAGAGAACGCCAATAACAAAGTCTTTGGTGAAATTGGGTCTCTTAAACATATCAAAACGAGTAATCCTGATGTCATAATTGGTGTATGTGGCTGTATGACTCAAGAAGAAGTGATAGTGAATAAAATTTTAAAAACATATCCCCAAGTTGACTTAATTTTTGGGACTCATAATCTACATCGTTTACCAGATCTTTTGTATCATGCTCATTTTTCTAAAGAGCGAACCGTTGAAGTTTTTTCAAAAGAAGGCGATATTATTGAAAATTTACCCGCGCAACGATTCAATAAGATCAAAGCATGGGTCAATATTATGTATGGCTGTGATAAATTTTGTACCTATTGCATCGTACCATTTACCAGAGGTAAAGAACGCTCTCGTTTAGTGGATGATATTGTTGAAGAAGTGAATGAGTTAAAACAACATGGTTATAAAGAAGTCACGTTGTTAGGTCAAAATGTCAATGCTTATGGTAAAGATCTAAAAATCGAGGATGGTTTTGCTTATTTATTAGAACAAGTTGCTTTAACGGGAATAGAACGGATTCGTTTTACGACATCACATCCTTGGAATTTTACGGATAAAATGATTGATACAATCGCAAAATATGATAACATCATGCCCTATATTCATTTACCACTTCAAAGTGGAAATGACGATGTATTGAGAAAAATGGGACGTCGTTATTCAGTAAAATCTTATCTTGAAGTGTTTGACAAGATTAAAGCAACAATTCCAAGAGTGTCTGTTTCAACCGATATTATTGTAGGGTTCCCAAATGAAACCGATGAACAATTCCAAGATACATTGGATGTGTTCAACTATTGTCAATACGATAATGCCTACACATTCATTTTTAGTCCTCGAACAGGGACACCAGCAGCCCTCTTAGAAGACAGTATTGAGATGGACACAAAAAAGAAACGTTTAGCTGAATTAAATGTATTGGTTAAAAAATATTCGTTACAAAACAATCAACAATATCTCAATGAAGTTGTTGATGTATTAGTGGAAGGTCCCTCTAAAAAGGATCCAACTATTTTTACAGGCTATTCACCCCAACAAAAGTTAGTGAACTTCAGTGCTAAGCAGGCTGAAGTAGGAAGTATTGTTAAAGTGAAGATAAATGAAGTTAAAACTTGGTTTTTAAAAGGGCAGTTAGTAGAATAACTGCTTTTTTAGTGTATAATAATATAGTAAGTTTTGGAGGCAATATAATGGAAAAAGTAAAAGTAATGACCCTAGGCGGATTGGATGAAGATGGTCGTAATTTAACCATAGTTGAAGTAGACGAGAAGATTGTTATTATAGATGCTGGTTTAAAATACCCAGATCATTCACTCTTAGGAGTAGAAATCATTATTCCAAATTTTTCGTATCTAGTCGAACGAAAAGATAAGATAGTTGGAATTTTCATCACGCATGGGCATGATGATGTCATGGGCGCATTACCATACTTTATTAAAGAATGTAATGTTCCAATCTATACTGCGCCTTTTACTTCGCTCATCATTGAAGATATGATGCGTCAACATCAAATTAATGAATACACCCTAAAACCGATTAAAAGACAAGACAAACTAAACTTAAATGGTTTGGAAATTAGAACTTTTGGCTTAACTCATTCAATTTGTGACACAATTGGGATCGCCATAAAAACAAAACATGGTTATATAGTCCACGCAAGTGAATACATCATTGACTTTGATCAAAATTTACCATCCTTTGATTGTGACATCACTGAGTTTGCTGAAATTGGAAAAGAGGGGGTCTATATGTTGATGACCGAATCTCGAAACAGTGAACGAGTCGGTTTTACATCACCACGACATCGTGTGAAATCAGCGTTAGAGCCAATCATTGAAGCCAGCGAAGGTAGAGTCGTAATCTCTTTATATCAACAAAACTTATTTCGATTGATTGAAGTATTTGAACTTGCGATCAAATATAAGAAGAAGATTTTCTTTGCAAATGATAATCATCGACCATATATCAATTATCTTAAGAAGCTTAAATACTATCAGTTACCAGATAAAATCGAATTGCATCCAAATCAATTTAATAATCATCGAGATGATGTCATTATCGTTGTAGCAGATCAAGGACCCAATGTTTTTAGATTAATGCATTCCATTGCGACAGGCGATCATGCTTCAATTTTATTAAAACAATCCGATACAGTCATCATTGCTTCGCCAGTAGTTGCTGGAACCGAACGCGATGCAGCCCGCATGCAGAATGAACTATTTAAAGACGGTGTGAGTGTCGTTAATTTATCCCGTGAACAATTCTTTACGATGCATCCATCTTCAGAAGATTTGAAGATGATGCTTACGATGTTTAAACCAACCTATTACATCCCACTTAAAGGTGAATATCGCCAATTAATTGAGAACGCTAATTTAGCACTTAACCGTGGTTATCATGCCACCAATATTATCGTTTTAGACAATGGCCAAGTTGCTCAGTTTAAGGATGGTCAAATTGAAGCGTTGAGCGAGTTCATTGATATTGAAGATGTTTTAATCGATGGAAAAGAATCGTTGGACTCAACCGGACTGGTCCTTAGAGATCGTGAAATATTGGCAACTGATGGAACGCTCATTGTTGGAATTGTCATCAACCATCAAACTAAAGAGATATTAGGTGGGCCAGATGTTCAATCACGTGGGGTGATTTATCTCAAGGATGCGGATTATGTAGTTAAAGAATGTGGTCATATTCTAGAAAATGTTATCAATAAAGCAGTACAAGAGAATCGCTATGAAAATATTTCGGCACGAAATGAAGCGAGAGAACAAATGAGTAAATATGTCTTAAAAATGACAGGAAAGAAACCAATGATTCTACCAGTAATTATTGAGATTAATGCTTAATGAGTAAAAAGAAACGAACAACGAAACGAAAACAACAAAAATCAGGAGAACTCTCACCAGCGATTGGATTGATTGTTGCTCTGAGTATAATCGTCCTATCATTGATAGGACTTTTAGAGTTTGGTTTATTTGGTACCATTATTTCGTCAGTATTTAGAGTCCTTTTTGGGGATTGGCCAATTTTATTCTTCTCACTGTTGATTATAGGAAGTATTATCTGGATTTTGTATAAACAAGAATTCAAAGTCAATACACGAATGCTATTAGGGTTGGTATTGATATTTATAGCCTTTGAGGTCTTTTTGGTGCTCATTAATGGTAATAACTTAAAAGGATGGTCTGTTTTTGATCAATTTTTTAAATCCATTGACAATATTTTTAATCGAACTGCCTCTGCTCAAGGGGGATTGTTTGGAGCACTCTTTTATAGTTTGTTTTCATGGTTATTTGATCGAGCTGGCTCAATCTTAATTACGATCTTATTGGCAATAAGTGGAATCATCTTATTAATGTATTCTAAAGTGAATAAACTTCAAGAAACGATTTGGTCAAGAGAGAAACCTGTCAAAAAATTAGTTAAGAAACCAGTCGCTAAGAAACTGAAAGAACCTAGCGATGTTTCTAAATTGGATGATGTGATTAATTTTGATCCATTACCTGAATTTGAACCAATAGATATGGCTCAAGCACTTAAAAATGAACAGAAACAAAAACAAGAGAAATCATTGTTTATTGATGCAGGTAATGAACCCATTGAGTCAAAGAAAGCAACGGTTACAGAAGAGACTGAATCGGTTGTTTCTGAAGAAGAGAATGTGAATTATCAGTTGCCTTCCCTGGATTTGTTAGATAGACCTAGTGGTCCAACACGTTCTTCAGCCAATCAAAATGCGGCCGTTTCAAAAGGGGAGCGATTGGTCACTATTTTAGAACAATTTGGGATTGGAACAACCTTGGTTAACACCCATATAGGACCCTCAGTCACAAAGTTTGAGCTTCGATTAGATTCGAATGTAAAAGTTAGTCGCTTAGCTTCCTTACAGGATAACTTAATGATGGAGTTGGCTGTCAAAGAAATTCGAATTGAAGCGCCAATCCCAGGTATGACGGCGGTTGGTGTTGAAATTCCAAACATTGAAATGACTCCAGTTCGTTTAATTGAGTTACTTGATAATGTGCCGAGTAAACTTAAAGATGAGCGATTGTTATTTGCGTTAGGGAAAAATTTAATGGGTCAAAACATGTTTGGTACTCTAAATAAGATGCCTCATTTATTAGTAGCGGGTGCTACTGGTTCTGGTAAGTCGGTTTCAATTAACTCGATGATTGCGACAATATTACTGAGAACCAAACCAAATCAGGTGAAATTACTTTTAATCGATCCTAAGAAAGTCGAATTTCAAGTCTTTAATGATATTCCACATTTAATTGCTCCTGTGATGAGTGATGCCGTTGAAGCGGCCAAAGCATTAAATGTGGTGGTTCAAATTATGGATAATCGATATGAGATGTTTTCTCAGGAGGGTGCACGAAATATTGCGAGTTATAACCAAATGGCTGAGACCAATTTGTTACTCACACCGATGCCTCATATTGTTGTTATTATTGATGAATTAGCTGATTTAATGATGGTTGCAGGCAAGGAAGTCGAAGCGAGTATTCAACGAATCACTCAAAAGGCTCGTGCATCTGGTATTCATTTAGTGGTTGCGACACAACGTCCATCGGTTGATGTTATTACGGGTGTTATTAAAGCGAATATTCCTAGTCGGATTGCTTTTGCGGTCAGTAGTGGAACTGATTCTCGAACAATATTGGATAGTGTTGGGGCAGAACGATTACTTGGCTATGGCGATATGCTTTATCATCCATTAGGTGATCCTAGTCCGACTCGTATTCAAGGTGTCTTTATTTCTGATGATGAGGTATTACGCATTGCTAATGAGGCTAAGAGCCAAATGTCACCGCGCTATGATGATGCCTTTATGAATATGGAAGGCAAAGAGGGGAATGCTGGTTTTGTTGAATCACATGATGATCCATTATATGAAGAAGTCAAAGAATATGTCATTAGTGAACAAAAAGCGAGTACCTCATTATTACAACGTCGCTTTGGGATTGGCTATAATCGAGCTGCTCGTATGATTGATGCTTTAGAAGAAGCGGGCATCATTGGTCCTGTTGCTGGCAGTAAGCCTAGAGATGTTTATATAAAACCTCAGCCACAAGTTGAGGATGATGATATTTTAGTATAAAACATTTTATTGCTTACTTAATAATTAACAGAATCTTAACAATAAAATTGACTTTAAAGACACAGTTCTTTAAAATAGAGTTATGACCATACAAGGAGGAAATATGAAAAAATTATGGACATTACTTCTTACTTTGGTATTAGCGTTCGCATTAGTTGCTTGTTCAACTGAACCTACACCAAGTACAGATGAAACAACGGATCCAGACACAACTGAAACTGATCCAACTACCGACGTAGATGATACAGAAGAAACTGAAGATGAAACTGCTGATGAACCTACTGGTGAATTAACAGATTCAAGTCTTTACCTAATCACTGACGTTGGTACAATTGATGACAAATCATTTAACCAAGGTTCTTGGGAAGGTTTAGAAATGTATGCTGAAGAAGCTGGTGTAAAAGCTAACTATATTCAACCATTAGACCAATCTGATGCTGACTATACAACAGCAATTTCTCAAGCAGTTGATGCTGGAGCAGAAATTATTGTTACTCCAGGTTTCTTATTTGGTAATGTTGTTCTTCAAGCTCAAGAACAATATCCAGATGTAAAATTTGTCTTAGTTGACTCTACACCAAATAATGGTGCTGAAGGCGATGCTTATGTAGAAGAAACTGCTGACAACACTGTGTCAATTCTTTATAAAGAAGAACAAGCTGGATTCTTAGCTGGTTATGCTGCTGTTAAAGAAGGCTTTACTAACTTAGGATTCATGGGTGGTATGGCTGTTCCTGCAGTTGTTCGTTTCGGATACGGATATGCTGCTGGTGCTGATTATGCTGCACAAGAAATGGGTGTTGATGTAACCCTTAAATACACTTACCTTAACTCATTCGCACCAGATCCACAATTCGTAACAATGGCTGGATCTTGGTATAACGAAGGTGTTGAAGTCATTCACGCTGCTGCTGGTGGAGCTGGTAACTCAGTTATGGCTGCTGCAGAAGAAGCTGATAAATGGATGATTGGTGTCGACATTGACCAAAAAGATGAAAGTCCAAAAGTATTAACTTCTGCTATGAAGAACCTTAAACTATCAGTTTATGATGCTGTTAAGGGTGCCTTTGAAGGTGAATGGCAAGGTGGAGAAGTTCTAAACCTTGGTGTTGAACATGAAGGGGTTCAAATCTCTGATGACTTCAGCCGTTTTGAAACTTTCACAGAAGCTGATTATGAAGCAGTTTACCAAGCATTAATTGATGATGCAGATGGATTAGCTTCAAACATCCCAACTCTTGAGACTACTGATGATCCTTCAACTTTAGAATTTGATAGAGTTACAATCGAAGTCGTACAATAATTTTATTGAAATATTAGTTCAAAAAGGTGTGAATTTCACACCTTTTATTATGACAATGAAATTGCTTACAGTAAACGCTTTTAGTTGTTTAAATGTAGCGTTAAATCGGTTATAATAGGCGTAAAGATTAAGGAGATAGAGATGGAAAATGTTATCGAAATGTTGAACATTACCAAGGAATTTCCTGGAATCATCGCCAACGATGATGTAACACTAAAACTGAGAAAAGGTGAAATACATGCCTTACTTGGTGAAAATGGTGCAGGAAAATCTACATTAATGTCTGTTTTGTTTGGGCTTTATACTCAAGAAAAAGGCATTATTAAAGTCCATGGTAATGAAGTGAAGATAAACGATCCTAATGATGCGAATCGTTTTGGGATTGGGATGGTTCACCAACACTTCAAGCTAGTTCAAAATTTTACTGTATTAGAAAATATTGTTTTAGGTGTTGAAGATACACAAAACGGATTATTAAAACTATCAGATGCAAGAAAAAAAGTAGTAGAATTATCTGATCGATATGGTCTAAATGTAAATCCTGATGCACTTATTGAAGATATTTCTGTTGGTATGCAACAAAGAGTAGAGATTATTAAAATGTTATTTAGGGATAATGAAATTTTAATTTTTGATGAACCAACAGCTGTTTTAACCCCTCAAGAAATTGATGAACTTATGCTTGTTTTCAAACAAATGGTGAGTGAAGGAAAATCAATAATTTTTATTACTCACAAATTAGATGAAATTAAAGCAGTTTCTGATAGAGTCACTGTTTTACGTAAAGGGAAGTATATTGGTACTGTCGATGTTGCAGATGTAAGTGTTGAACAAATGTCAGAAATGATGGTAGGACGTAAAGTTAATTTAAATTTTACCCTTGAACCACGTCCTTTAGGTAAGAAAGTCTTATCTGTTAGAAACTTGACCCTTGAGTCAAAGGGATTTGGTCAAAAGGAATTAAAGAATGTTTCCTTTGACTTGCATGAAGGAGAAATCCTTTGTATTGCTGGAATTGAAGGAAATGGTCAATCTGAACTGGTTTATGCTATTACAGGATTAATTAAAGATGCTACTGGTCAAATTACGATCAATGGCGAAGATATTTCTAATAAATCAATTCGATATCGTAATACGCATGGTTTATCTCATATTCCAGAAGATAGACATAAACATGGTTTGGTCTTAGATTATACTTTAGAAGAAAATATGGTTCTTCAAAATTATTTTGAACCAACTTTTAATAACAATGGGTTCTTAAAATTTGATACAATTCGTGATTATGCTGAAAAACTAATTACTCAATATGATGTTCGTTCAGGACAAGGACCTATCACCAAGGCACGTTCTATGTCTGGTGGTAACCAACAAAAAGCAATTTTATCTAGAGAAATGGAAAGAGATCACAATGTTCTAATTGCGGTTCAACCTACCAGAGGTCTGGATGTTGGTGCTATTGAATACATTCACTCTCAATTAGTTAAAGCGCGTAATGAAGGAAAAGCTGTCTTATTAATCTCACTTGAATTAAGTGAGGTATTAGGTATCTCTGATCGCATTATTGTGATGTATGAGGGAGAAACAGTAGGGGAGCTTAATCCTCAACAAACAGATGAAACAGAACTAGGGCTTTATATGTCTGGTGCCAAGAGAAGTGAGGTGTCTTATGGAAACTAAACAAGTAAAAAGTAAGAAAAAGTTTGATATAAGACCGATTCTTCCTTCAGTTATTTCAATTGTTATTGGGATGATAATTGGAGTCATCGTACTATTCTTATCAAATCCTAGTAATGCCTTAGAAGCAACCATCCGTTTATTTAAAGGACCATTCAATTTTGGTCTTTCAAAAGGATTTGGTGATTTACTGTATTATTCAACACCAATCTTAATGACCGGTCTTTCTGTAGGGTTCGCCTTTAAAACCGGACTATTCAATATTGGTGCTTCTGGACAATTTATTGTTGGTGCTTTTATCGCAATCTATGTTGCTGTAAAATGGACATTTATTCCCGCACCATTATTATGGATTGTGTCAATCTTAATGGCAGCTCTTGTTGGTGCACTTTGGGCCTTTGTAGTTGGTTGGCTTAAAGCTTGGCGAAATGTTAACGAAGTTATTACTTCCATTATGATGAACTATATTGGGATGTATCTGGTGAACTATTTAATTCGTTCTTGGGGAATTTATGATTCTCTTCGTAACCAAACGGTTCGCCCAAGTGTTACAATTCCAGGATTTGGATTAGATAAGATTTTCCCAGGATCATTTGCCAATGGTGGAATTGTTATCGCCATCTTCTTTGCGATAGTTATGTATATTATATTAAATAGAACGACTTTTGGTTTTGAATTAAAAGCCGTTGGTTTAAACCGTTTTGCATCTAGATATGCTGGTGTTAATGAAAACAGAAGCATTATCTATTCTATGTTAATTGCTGGAGCTTTAGCAGGAATGGCAGGGGCATTAACATTCTTAGCTTCTACAGGACGTCATATCACAGTGGTTAATACCTTAGCTCCTGAAGGATTTAATGGGATTGCGGTCGCTTTACTAGGACTTAATAATCCAATTGGCATCATCTTCTCTGCTATGTTTATGTCCTATATTAAACTTGGTGGATTTGCGATTCAAACATTAGGTTTTGTTCCGGAATTAATCGAAATGATGATTGCAGTTATCCTTTATATTTCTGCTTTATCAGTTTTATTCAATACACTTTTAAGTAAACGAAAAGGTAAGCGAGAACAAATAGTGAAGGAGGGTCCAGTCGTCAATGAATAATTTAGTATTCTTAGTCCAACAAATGATGATGTTTATGATTCCACTCTTAGTTGTTGCTTTAGCAGCAATGTATTCAGAGCGTTCAGGGGTTATTAACATCGCCATGGAAGGAACCATGATTATTGGTGCCTTTACTGGAACACTCTTTATTAATTTTATGCAAAAATCAGAAGCACTTTCTGGTTATCCATTATTATTTGCGGCACTATTAATTTCGGCCTTAAGTGGAATGATTATTTCGGCATTTCATGCTTATGCGTCCATTAATATGTCTGCTGACCAAACTATTTCAGGGACAGCTGTAAACTTATTTGCGCCAGCATTTGCAATCTTTATGGCACGTTCAATTATTGGTATTCAACAAGTTCAATTCTTCAATGAATTTAGAATTGCGAAAGTACCAATCTTAGGAGATATCCCAGTTATTGGACCATTCTTCTTTAGACAAACATACTTTACAACCTTTTTAGGTATAGCGATCTTGATTATTTCTCAAATTGTGATTTATAAGACTCGATTTGGATTAAGACTTCGCTCAGCTGGAGAATATCCTCAAGCAACTGATGCCGCAGGTATTAGCGTTAAGAGAATGCGTTATGCGGGGGTTCTTATTTCTGGTATTTTAGCTGGTATGGGTGGATTAATCTATATCCTACCGATTTCTACTAACTTCAATGCGGATGTTGCAGGGTATGGGTTCTTGGCTATTGCGGTATTAATCTTTGGTCAATGGAAACCAATCTATATCTTTATGGGATCTGTCTTCTTTGCTTTAATGAAAACAATCTCAGCGGCATATAGTGGAATTCCATTCCTTGCTGGATTAGGTATCCCACCAGTGGTTTATCAAATCCTACCTTATGTAGCAACCCTGGTTGTCCTTGTCTTAACCTCTAAGAAGTCAGCAGCACCTGCCTCACTTGGGGAACCATTTGATAAAGGTAAACGTTAATCGACATACAAAAAGAGAATTCATTCAGAATTCTCTTTTACTTTGGGTTAATTATAGGACTTGTTGTTTTTGTCTAGCTCTAAAGTCTTTAAACTCATCAATCGCAACATTCATCACTGGACTTAGTAATGGGGTTGCTGTTCTTAGAACTTCAATCAGTGATTTATTACGGTTCGCTTTCTTTTGACGCTTTCCTTGTTTTTCAAGTTCTTTTTGAGCTTTCTTTTGGGCTTTTTGAGCTTTTGCAGCAGTATCATCGATATTTAAGAATAAATATCCTGCTAATCCGACAATTCCAATGGCAATTAAATTTTTCGTTGTATTATTCATATTTTTATCTCCTTAATCTAATGGTATATGTTTTTGACGATTTGATTCAATTAAATGATTCTTTAAGTCAAATAGTTTTTGACTTAAGTCAACATAATATTGGTGAGGATAACGAAGACGTTTGACTTCTTCCCACATGCTATCAAGCTCTTTTTGAGTATACTCAATGGTTTCTTCTAAGCTAGGAACTTCATAGACTAGCTCACCTTGTTTAAAGATTGGAATATGTAATTCTCTAAGTGTATAATTGGAAATCTTTTGACGTTTCCAAGGGGAGACTGGATCAAAGATGACCAATTCATCTTCAGGAACCATTTCATCATGCAAGGCAATGTAATCAGCAATGGCCTTATTCGTTTCTTTATCATAGAAACGATACACTCGTTTATAACCAGGATTGGTTACTTTCTCAACATTATCAGATATTTTGATTAGTGGTCTAATTGATCCATCATCTTCTTCATCGGCTACAATTTTATAAACGCCTCCAATGACAGGGGAAGTAGATGAAGTAATGAGGTTTTCACCAACCCCAAAGGCATCAATTTTAGCATCTTGAGCAATTAAGTCATCAATCACATCTTCATTTAGTGAGTTGGATGCCGAGATTTGACAATCATGTAAACCTGCATCATCGAGCATCTTACGAGCTTCTTTAGATAAATAAGCTAGGTCACCTGAATCTAAGCGAATTCCTTTTAATCGATGCCCATTTGGAATTAGATATTCTTCGGCAACCTTAATGGCATTAGGCACCCCCGATTTTAAGGTGTTATACGTATCGACTAATAAGATACAATTATCCGGCTGGACTTTAGCATACGATAAGAATGCTTCATATTCCGTGTCAAAGAGCTGTACATAGGAATGAGCCAAAGTACCTGTGACTGGCACACCATATTTAAATCCTGTTAAGGTATTTGAAGTTGCTACACAACCACCAATAACGGCACATCGTGCACCCTCAACGGCCGCATCATACCCTTGAGCACGTCTTGCTCCAAATTCTAAGATTGCTTTTCCTTGTGAGGCATGAACAATTCTAGAGGCTTTGGTCGTGATTAAGGTCGAATAGTTTACAGACAATAAGAATAAGGTTTCCACTAATTGACATTCAATAATAGGGCCGCGAATGGTCAGTAACGGCTCATTTTTAAACATCACTGTTCCATCTGGGACACCATAAATATCCAATTTCAAATCAACATTTCGTAAATAATCGATAAAACCATCATCATCAAAGCCTTGATCTCTTAAATACTGAAGTTCTTCTTCAGTAAATTTAAAATTCTTGATGGCTTCAATTACCCGAGTTAATCCATTAAAAATAATGTAACCGTGTTGATCGGGATGTTTACGGGTAAACAAATCAAAATAAACAATATCATTTTGTCGATTTTGTTTATAATAGGCGTAAGCCATGCTGAATTCATAAAAATCAGCTAACAAACTTACATGTTCTTTAAGCATAAGAGTCCTCCATGGTTTTATTATATATTCTTTTAGAAGTAATTGCACGAAGTAAAATCACACTAAACTGTGGTAAAATAGGGGAGCGAGGTATCAAATGAATATTCAACGATTTAATAAAACGATCCAAGGGGTGGCCATTGAAGCATCCTATTATAAGAACTGTGTGATGGCGGTTCGCTTTTTTCAACCGTTTAAGGAAATTGAAAATACAAAACTAGCATTACTAGCACAACTTATCAAAGATCGAAATAAGAAATATCCCTCTAAAGCATTGATGCAAGGATTTAGAGACAATTTATATGGGGCTAGTATTTCATCCCGTACCTTTGGCTATGGACCAACACAAGTCTTAGAAGTTCGTTTAAGCTGTATCTCAGAACGATTTGTTGATGAACCACTTCAAGCCAAACAGCTACAGGGACTAGCCGACTTAATTTATCAACCACTGATTAATCAAGAGACATTGGATGAAGCGAAACGCTCTGTGGCTGACAAAATTAATCGTTCTTTAGAAAACCCCATGAATCTAGCGGTTCATAATTCATTAAGCATATTAGGCGAAGGATTACCACTAGGTCTAAATGCACAAGGTAGAATCGAAGATTTAGAAGGCATCACCGTCAAAGAGATGCTCGAATTTCATCAAAAAGTCATACTTACATTGAAAGCACAAATGGTTATTGGAGGTAATTTTAGAGAAGGAATTATCAATTCTATAGGAATTGTCTTTCAGTATCATCGACCACTTGAATATCAACCGGAATTTAGTTTATATTCTAGTGAAACCTATCGTCAACAAATCGATCAATTACCGCTTCAACAAGCAACTTTAATTGAGGCTTATCAAACCTCAATCTCAATTTTTGACCCACTGTATTACGCATTAAGAATTGGTAATCTGATTTTAGGTCAATTACCTACGTCTCATCTATTTCAAGAATTGAGAGAAAAACATTCACTTTGTTATTCGGTTGGTAGTCGAATTATTGCCTTTGATGGTTTAATGTTGTTAACGACTTCTTTAGATGAGAGCAATATTGAAAAAGCATCGGACTTAATGAGACAACAAGTTAGCCGAATGATGCAGGGTGATTTTACACAACAACAGATCGATTCAGCCAAGAATATGTTAATCTCAACGTTTGACTCAATCTTTGATGATGAATACGCAATTATTAACTTTGTTTTTGATTGTGAATATAGAGGTTTATCGTTTGATGTCGATAAGCATAAACAAGCTTATCAACAAGTGACCAAAGAAATGGTTATTCAAGCATTTAGTCAATTATTTTTAGTGTTACAATACCAATTAAAAGGAATAGATTATGGAAACGAATTACAATAAACGATTTGATGAAACCATTAATAAAGTGACTTTAGACAATGGGTTAACAGTGATTTTGGTTCACAAACCTAATTTTAGAAATCATGTGGCTTTATTGGGTACGAATTTTGGTGCCAAACATCTGACACAGATTGTGAATGGAAAAGAAGTAAAATATCACAGTGGTGTTGCTCATTTTTTAGAACATAAATTATTTGAGAAACCTGAAGAAGATATCTTGTCGACGTTCACAAATATGGGGGCTAGCGCGAATGCATTTACCTCTTATAGTGAGACAGTCTACTATTTCTCAACCACTCAAGCATTAGATGAGCCATTAAACACATTGTTGGATTTTGTGTTAGATTTAGATATTAGTGAGAGTGGGGTTCAAAAAGAGAAAGGAATCATTATTGAAGAACTGAAAATGTATCAAGAGATGCCATTTTTTAGATTATCAATGGAAGCTTATCAATCAATGTTTCATCATCACCCACTAAAATATGATATTGCTGGGACAAAAGAAGATGTTCTAGCTATAACAAAAGAAGAATTGGAACTTGCTTACAACACGAATTACCATCCATCGCAGCTTGTCTTATCGATTGTTTCCCCGATGAAACCAAAAGAAATACTAGAGCTTATTAACAATAATGAACGATTAAAACAAACAAGTGTCCCGTTAACTGTAAATAACCCTTTGATTGATGAACCTAAAGAGGTCTCAAGAGAGTATTTTGAGATCGATATGAAAGTCAATGCTTCTAAACATGTGTTTGCGTTTAAACAAAACCTTAAATTTGATTCCAATTTAGAGATGATCAAATCAAATATCATGGCACAACTCATTCTGGACTTAAACTTCTCAAAATTGAATCCGGATTATCAAGAGTGGTTAAATCAAGGTTACATTAACGACTTATTTGTCTATCAAAGTGATTTTGGATTGGATTATGGTTATATTGAATTTATTGCTGAAACGAATAAGGAATCATTGCTGAATGAACTGATTCTAGATAAGATGAATCATTTAGAAGTTAAAGAAGATAAATTGATTCAATTAAAGAAACGATACCTTGGCGAAGCGATATCTGATTTTTCTGATTTTGAAAGTTTTGCGATTAATAACTTTAGAGCACATTGGCTAGGAACAGATCCATTTGAGATGATTGAAGTCTTAGAATCGATTACCATTGATGAATTAAATGACTTTATTTTGAGTTTAACTACCAATTATGCCACTAAAGTGACAATTTTTGCCTAAACGGCTTAGGAATGTCTCAAATTCTTGTATAACATACTTAGCAGTTATGCAAGAAAGGGGAAAGAATGAACGCTTGTTTCTTAATTGGAAAGCTTGTAGAGAAACCAGAAATCAAAACAACCGCTTCTGGATTAAAGATGGCTCAACTTTTAGTTGATGTTGAAAAGAACTTCAGAAACCAAAATGGTGAGTTAGAGATTGAGCGCTATGCCTGTACAATCTGGAGAGCGGTTGCTGAAACGGTCATTGATACATGTCAAGAAGGTGACATTATTGCTGTTCGTGGACGTCTTCAAGCCAATAATTACACAACAAAAGATCAAATCGAACGATACAACTGTGAGATCATCGCAGAGAATGTATCAATTGTTCGCTAAATGAAGGGATGCTCTCCCTTCATTTTGTTGTTTATGCTATAATTTTGTTGGTGATAATATGAAAGAATATCTAGATTTATGTCAAAAAGTGTTGGACTTTGGTGAACAAAAATCAGATCGTACCGGTACAGGGACTATCTCTTATTTTGGCCACCAAATGCGTTTTAATCTTCAAGATGGTTTCCCAATGATGACCACAAAAAGACTTTATTACAAAGCTGTTTTTCATGAACTTTTATGGTTTATTTCGGGTTCAACGAATATTACTTATTTAGTTAGAAACAATGTCAGAATTTGGAATGAATGGGCTTATGAACGCTTTACTCAAAGTGAAGATTATCAAAATGAAACCATGCAAGAATACATCAATAAAATTAAAGAGGATGATGCATTCGCACAAAAACATGGGGAACTAGGTCCTGTTTATGGAAAACAATGGCGTGATTTTAATGGTGTCGATCAACTTCAAAATGTGATTGATTTGATTAAACATAATCCTGATTCACGACGCATTATCTTAAGTGCTTGGAATCCTTCTGAAATAGACCAAATGGCACTACCTCCTTGTCATCTGTTGATGCAATTTTATGTATCAAATGATAAGAAACTCAGTTGTCAATTATATCAACGCTCTGGTGACATTTTCTTAGGTGTTCCGTTTAATATTGCGAGTTATGCATTATTAGTTCATTTAATAGCAGATCTATGTAAACTAGAGGTTGGGGATTTTGTTCACACAATTGGGGATGCCCATATTTATAACAATCACATTGATCAAGTTAAGACTCAGTTAACTCGTGACCCTTATCCATTATGTAAGATAAAAATATTAAATCACCATGATACAATCGATTCGTATAAATTTGAAGACATAAAAATAGAGGACTATCAATATCATCCAACGATTAAAGCGGAGATATCTGTCTAATGTTAATTATAGTAGCGGCGATTGGAAAGCAAGGACAACTTGGTCTAAATAAAGTCATGGCATGGCATAATCCTGAAGACCTTCATTTTTATAAGAACTTAACGCTTCATCAAAAAGTGGTATTTGGGCGAGTCACCTATGAGAATCTGCCAACCACACTCCCTGATCGAGAAGTTTACTTAGTATCAAAAAATCCGATTGAGAATGATCGAGTTCATCATATTTCGGATTTTAAAAAGTTTTGTCAAGATCACCAAGAGAGTGACGAGGTTTATTATATTTGTGGAGGCGAGACTATTTATCGACAAGCATTGCCATATGCGAATGAATTTTATCTTTCAATGATTGATTATAATGGTCCTGCTGATACATATTTTCCAGAATTTACAATTCATGAATTTGATGTAGAAATTATAAATTTTGAAACGTTTGAATTATATCACTGTAAGCGAAAGGGTCAAACTCGCTAATGTCATTTGTAGTAAATATCGATGAATTTGAAGGTCCACTAGATCTAATGTTGTTTCTGATTAGGGAGAACAAGTTAGATCTTTTCGATTTGGATTTAGTGACTTTGACCAATCAATATATTTCATTTATTCATCGTGCAGTAGATCAACAACTGGTTGTTGCTAGTGAATACTTAAGTGAAATGGCTTCCCTGATTGAATTAAAGTCAAGACGCTTATTGCCAAGACCGACAACCATTGAAGAAGATCAAGAACAGCTCAATGATCCTCGATCACTTGTTTCAAGGTTATTGGAGTATCAACGCTTTAAAGAGGCATCGTTGGATTTATCGAAACGATTCATAGAACGTCAACAAAAAGTTAATCTCTTTAACACTTCATCTGTTTTCTTACAAGAGAATCAACAAGAAGTTGTTTATCAACACGATATTTATGATTTGATTAAGGCGATGAATAAAGTGATTGCCAGACAACGGGCAACACAGATGGCACAAGTTACGTATACTAAAACGGAGTATTCGATTGATGATCGTATTGAAGCCATTCGTTATCAAATGAAGAATAAGAAAGACTCATTCAAATTGTCCGATCTATTTGAACAAGAAGACAATTTGGAGTTTAAAATCGTCACCTTTTTAGCAGTGTTAGATATGATTTTAATGAATGAATTAATATACAGTATAAATGAAAGCACCAGTGAAATTGCTTTAAAAGGAGTTTAGATGCAAAAATTACAACAACAAGTCGAAGGTTTAATCTATATTTCAGCAGACGATGGAATTTCTTTTGAACATCTCCTTACTATCACTGAAGCAAAGGAAGATGATTTGAAACAAGCATTAGAACAACTGATGGTTAAGCATAATGATTCGAATTCTGCTTTAGAATTAGTGGATTATGGTCATAAGTATCACTTTATTACAAAACCTGAGTTGTTTGAATTGATTGCTAAATACTTGAATCTTAGTAAGATTAAACAACTGTCTCAATCAGCGTTAGAGACCCTTGCTATCATCGCTTATAAACAACCGATTACTCGGATAGAAATTGAAGAGATTCGTGGTATTGGAAGTGAAATCACCTTAAGAAAATTAATGGCGGCTGATCTCATTAAAGAAACTGGTCGGTTAGAAACACCTGGACGACCTATTTTATATGGTGTTTCAGAATCGTTCTTAGACACCTTCCAAATGGTTTCCTTAGATGAGTTGCCAGAAATAAAAAGTGACGAAGAAAGTCAGCAGGAGTTATTTTAATGAAACAACGATTACAAAAAGTAATGGCCCAGGCAGGGATTGCGTCAAGGCGTAAAGCTGAAGAAATGATCTTAAATAATGAAGTTAAAGTGAATGGAAAGATTGTAAACGAATTAGGAACTCAAGTTGATGAGAATGATACGATTCTAGTGAATAACAAACCGATAAAGTTTGAATCCAAAGTTGTTTATATGATTAATAAACCCACTTCCGTTTTAAGTGCTAGCAGTGATGATCGCGACCGCAAAGTCGTGGTTGATTTAATTAAGGATCATCGAAGACTTTATCCTGTTGGCCGACTAGATTATCATTCGACGGGATTATTATTAGTGACCAATGATGGCGAATTTTCTCAACAAATTATTCATCCTTCATCACAGGTATCTAAAGAGTATCATGTTAAAATTCGCGGGACATTAACAAAACGAGATATTGAACTGTGTGAGAATGGACTTAAAACAAAAGAGGAACAGTATCGACCAGTAAAAATAAATAATGTTAGAATCGACGCTGAGAAAAAGGTGACACATTTTGATATGACTTTATATGAAGGTAAGAACAGACAAATACGCAAAATGATGGAATATCTACATCATGATGTCTTGAAGTTACATCGATTCAGATTAGGCCCTTTACAACTGGGTAATTTAGCTTCCGGGACTTATCGACTACTTAATGAAGAAGAAATTAAACGATTACTCGCTTCAGCAAATAGAAAGAGAAAATAATGATTAGTGTTAATGAATTATTTCAAACCGATATCTATCCAGAGATAATTTTAGAAGATGTGATGGATGACTCTCGTCATCAAGTTAAAAATAGTATCTTCTTTTCGTTACAAGGCTTAACTCATGATGGGCATGCCTTTATCAATCAAGCCATTTCAAATGGTGCGATTGTGATTGTGCATACGCGTGAACTTAAGAATAAAAAAGATGGGATTCTGTATATCCATGATCCCAAACTAAATGAAAATTACGCGACTTTAGTGAATCGTTTCTATGATGATCCAAGTTCAAAACTAAAATTAATTGGTGTCACAGGCACCAATGGGAAAACGACAACAGCGATATTAGTCAATCATATTTTAGAGCCAGACATAAAAGCGGGCTATATGGGATCATTAGGCGTCTTTTATGATGATTTAGTCTTGGATTCCGCTTTAACAACCAACACGTTGGTTGGGAATCTAAAACATCTAAATGACATGGTAGAGGCAGGGGTTAAAATTTGTGCCATGGAAACTTCTTCACAAGGAATTGATATGGGTCGTATTGAAGGACTTCAATTTGAAAGTGGTATCTTTACGAATTTAACTCAGGATCATCTTGATTACCATCTTAATATGGAATCGTATTATCAAGCTAAGAAAAAGTTATTTAAACAAATTGATTATACTAAGAAAGCTGTTATTAACATTGATGATTTATATGGAGCACGATTAGCTAAAGAAATTGTAAATCCTGTCATTTCAATCTCAAGTCAAGACGCTTCAGCAGATGTCTATATTTCTAATATTGAAGTAGATATGGATCATAGTCGATTCAGCTTGACCATCGATGAGGATGTTTATAACTATCAGACCAACTTGTTAGGTCGATACAATATTTTTAATTTAGTTCAAGCCATGGTCGTCAGTCATATTCATGGGATTGAATATGAAGATATGATTGAAAAAGTAAAGAATATCCCTGATATTGGTGGACGAATGCAGGTTGTTAATTCAGAATTTGGCTTCAAAGTGATTATTGATTTTGCGCATTCACCTGATTCGATGGAGAAAATACTTGAATTCACTCAATCAACTTTAGACATTAATGGAAGAATTATCTCGATTTTTGGTTCAGCTGGTAAGCGTGATAAATCGAAACGTAAAATTATGGGAGAGGTTGCTGATCAATACAGTGATTTAATCTATTTAACTGAAGATGATCCGCGTGATGAGAAGGTTTCTGATATATGTATGGAGATTGCTTCTGGAATCTTTAGTAACCCTTATATTATTGTTGAATCACGGATAATGGCGATCCATTTGGCCATTCAATCGGCAACCAAAGATGATATAATTGTGATAATGGGTAAAGGAAATGAGAACACGATGGCAATCGGCTACCAAGTCATTGCGCACCCAACTGATTATGAAATCGTGATGGATGCTTTAGAAGAGCTAAGAAAGGATACTTATGAACAAAACGAATCAATACATTGACCACACATTATTAAAACCGGAGGCAACCAGTGACCAAATTAGAAAGCTTTGTTTAGAAGCAAAAGAACATGAATTTGCGTCAGTTATGGTTAATTCAAGCTTTGTGCCAGTGTGCGTTGAAGAACTAAAGGATACGGATGTTAAAATCGCCACCGTTATTGGCTTTCCTTTAGGGGCCTGTAATACCCATGCTAAAGTAGAAGAAGTCAAACAAGCGCTCAAAGATGGAGCGAATGAGTTTGATATGGTAATTAATATTGGCAAACTTAAAGAAGGTAAACTAGACGAAGTGACCCAAGAAATCAAAGACATTAAAGCAGCCATTCCTGAAGGCATGTTACTCAAAGTTATTATTGAGACCTCATTATTATCAAAACAAGATAAAATCAATGCTTGTCAATGTGTGAGTGATGCTCAGGCAGATTATATTAAAACATCAACTGGATTCTCTACTGGAGGTGCTACAGTTGAAGATGTTTCCTTATTAAGAAAACATGTTTCAAAAGACATTAAAGTTAAAGCGTCAGGTGGTGTTAAGACCTATGACGATCTTGTTAAAATGGTTGAAGCAGGCGCAGAAAGAATTGGCACAAGTAGTGGTGTCGAGCTTATGCAAGGTTAAAATAAGATTTAGAACACCAATAAATATGTTTTGACAGAGTTCAACGAAAGTTGTATAATTGGTATGCTTGTGTGAAGGGAGGGTTGAGATGCCTAGAGTAGTTGTAAAAGAAAATGAAGCTTTAGATGACGCGCTAAGACGTTTTAAGCGCCAAGTTTCAAGAAATGGTACCCTTGCTGAAGCACGAAAGAGAGAGTATTATGTGAAGCCTGGTGTGAAGCGTAAGTTAAAATCTGAAGCGGCACGTAAAGCAGCACGCAAAAATAAACGTAAACGTTAAATTTGAAGATCACTTGAATGTGGTCTTTTTTTGAATTTCGTGATAATCTTAAAAAGAGGTGAAAAATTTGGTAGAAACAAAACAGATTGACTTAAACTTAAATAATACTCAATTAGCCCAACTACATGGTCCTAATGATGAATACTTACAATATTTAGAAAACTACTTTGAGATTGAATTGTTTTCTCGAGGACAACAATTAGTCATCACTGGTGAGCCAGAAATCATTAATCAAGTACAACTTGTTCTTGATAAAATGATTGATGCACTGACAAAGAATGATGAACTGTCTTTAGGTCAAATCAAACAATTCAGTATGAATAATAAACCATTACAAATAAGCACTAAACCAATCACTTATACTGTGAGCGGAAAGCACATTTATCCTAAAACAAAAGGTCAACAAAATTTAGTAAATGCCATGCAAGATCATGATATGGTATTTAGTTTAGGTCCAGCAGGAACAGGAAAAACGTTCTTAGCGGTAGCCTATGGTGTCAAACTACTAAGAGAAAATAAAATTAAACGAATTATATTAGTGAGACCAGCTGTTGAAGCAGGGGAATCCTTAGGCTTCTTACCTGGAGATTTAAAAGAGAAAGTTGATCCTTATTTACAACCACTCTATGATGCACTCAATCTTTTATTAGGGTCAGAATCAGTCTTAAAGTATATCGAAAAAGGAATCATTGAAATCGCCCCACTAGCTTATATGAGAGGACGTACCCTAGATGATGCCATGGTTATTTTAGATGAAGCTCAAAATACGACGAAAGCTCAAATGAAAATGTTCTTAACTCGTATGGGTTTTAATTCCAAAATGATCATTAATGGGGACATTACACAAATCGATTTAAAGCATCCAAGTGATTCAGGATTATTAGAAGCCATCTCAATTTTAAAGAATATTAAAGAAATTAGTATTTTTGAACTGGGATTAGAAGATATAGTCCGGCATGCATTAGTCTCGAAGATTTTAAAACGATATCAAGGAGCGTAGAATGATAAAAATATTAATCATAGAAGATGAAGACAGTATAAGACGATTGATTCGCTATGATTTGAAAGTCAGTGGTTATGAAGTTGAAAGCGCAAGTGATGGGCTAGAAGGATTAGAATTAGCTTTAAACAATCACTTTGATGTCATCATTGTTGATTGGATGCTTCCATCTAAGGATGGCTTATCCATTGTTAAAAAACTAAGAGCGTCTAAGATAAATAGCATTATTATTATGTTAACTGCCAAAGATGAAGAAACCGATATCTTAGAAAGTTTTGAAGCCGGTGTCGATGATTATATCACTAAACCATTTTCACCACGTCAGCTTCAAGCTCGCATTACTGCACATCTAAGACGATTAGTGACAGATGATTCATTTCAAAACGACTTAGGGAATGTCGACATAAATCGTAATTTACATGAAGTATCAGTAAATAATACCATCATTAACCTGACCAAGAAGGAATATGATTTATTACTCTATTTAGTGGATCATAAAAATCATGTATTATCACGTGAACAAATCTTAAATGAAATATGGAATTTTGATTATGACGGGGATACTCGCATTGTGGATGTGCATATTTTTAAATTACGCTCCAAATTAGAAGATGCTGATTTCACAATTGAAGCAATGCGCGGAGTAGGCTATGTTCTCAAAATTTAATCATATTAAAGTGAGTTTAGTACTCTTAGGGATTTTACTTTGTATTATCCCATTTTCTTTTGACCATAAAGAAGAGTTAATGATATTAACCGTCGTATTAATCGCGTTTATACTAATTTCATATTTATTTCTACCCAAGAAACAACCCGAATTAAAAGATCGGATCGTTGAATTAGAGATCCAAAACATGATGCTTCTCTCTCAACTGGATGAATTACTGGTCTCATTACCTGTTCCATTGGTGGTGATTGATAATAATTTAAATATCCTTGTTTCAAACTTAAGTTTTAAACAAATATTTCCTACCTTTAAGACGGATTTAAAGGATATTGAACATTCAATTAAGAAAGCCATTAATCAAGCCTTATTAAGCAGTGGTTCAACTCGTCAAAACATTTTTCTTAATGGACGAGAGTACGTCTTAATTTCTAATCACTTAACGTTTAATCGACAAATCTCAACCATGCTTTTATTTAATGATGTCACTGCTTATATGGAAACCCAAAAAGCTCAAAAACGGTTTATTGCGGATGCATCCCATGAATTAAAAACGCCAATTACATCGATCTTAGGGATGAGTGAAATTCTAAGTACACGAAATGTTGACGAAAAAACATCGAAGGAATTCTATCAACAAATAAATAAAGAGGCCATTCGACTTCAAAATATCGTGTCTGATTTATTGGAATTATCTAAATTATCAAGTAATCGAATTATACTGAACTATTCAAGTTTTGATTTTTCTGATTTAGTCAAAGACGTTTATCATAGTTTAAAAAATCAGTTCATAAATAAAGGGTTGGTTTTTATTTATGACTTTGTTCCAAAACACGTCTATTTAGACTATGATAAAATGCATCAAGTCTTTACAAACCTTTTAGCCAACGCCATTACCTATTCAGACAAAGGGAAAATCTCCTTAGAAGTAAACCTTAGTCATAACCAATTTGAAATGAAATTAAAAGATGAAGGGATCGGCATTGAGGCCAAGCATATTCATCATCTCTTTGAACGTTTTTATCGAATCGATTCATCCAGAACAAGGCCTTTGGGTGGATCAGGATTAGGGTTAAGCATTGTTAAAGACATTGTCGATGCTCATCATGGACAAATTGACATTATTAGTGTGCCTCAAGAAGGAACGGAAATCGTTGTCACAATTTCTAATCAAAGTTAACAGACTCTTAACAATTCCATCATAATATCTTGATAATTGCTTCCTATACTTAATTCTGTAGGCGGATGTCTACGAAAGGAAGGAATTTGATATGAAAAAATTATTAGGAATATTATTCGTTCTTATGTTATTAGTTGCCTGTGGATCAGATACACCAACTGAAACCAATGGATCAACAACTCAAGAAACACCTACAACCAATGGAGAAACCTTAATTGATGTCTTTACAAGAGACTCTACATCTGGAACACGTGAAGCATTCCACGATGGTATTGGCCTTGATTCAGAAGCATTAACCATGGATGCTGTTGAAACGACAGGAAATGGTGACATGGCTGGACAAGTAGGTCGTGATGCAGTCGCCATCGGATATGTTTCATTAACGACTGACTTTGAAGCAAATAACTTACGTCCCGTTGCATACAATGATGTTGAAGCCAACATTGAAAACGTATTAGATCAATCCTATACATTATCACGCCCATTCTCATTTGTGACACGTGCCAAAGGGGACTTCGCTTCGGATGAAACTGAAGAAGCAGTGGCAGCATTTATTGATTTCTTAATGAATTCAACAGAAGGGCTAGAAGCAGTAGAAGCAGAAGGTGGAATCGTGGATGTAAATAATGGTCAACCTTGGTCAGACTTATCTGCTAATCACCCTGTCTTAGAAGGGGATGTCTCTTCAATAACGATAAATACAGGTGGCTCAACCTCTGTCGAGAAAACACTACAAGCCGCTTTAGAAGCGTTTGAAGCAACCACTGGTATTGGATTTACAATGAATCACACTGGTTCAGGTGATGGATATAAACGGACTTTAGGTGAAGAAAAAGGTGGCGCAAACTATGCTGATATCGGATTTGCTTCTAGAACATTTAAAGAAGATGGTTCGGAAGATATCGATGAATCAGCTGTCGTTGGAACTGGCTACTATTGTTTAGACGCAGTCGTGGTCGTTGTCTCACAAGACAACACACACGCACCAGAATCGTTAACAACTCAACAAGTCGTCTCAATCTTTGATGGGTCGACAACCACTTGGGAAAGTTTACAATAGAGTTTATTTAATGACCAGTTTAACTAAGCCACTGAACATGGCTTAGTTTTTCACGATTTTAAGGAGAGTTTATGAGTCGAATAAATCTAAATGCACCAAGTGGATATAAGAAACGAAAAATGCTTATCGACAACATCTTTCGATTTTTGTTTCGATTAGCCGGATTACTATCCGCAATCTTTATCATTTTAATTTTTGTCTTTATACTCAGTAAAGGGATTCAAGTCTTTTTACCTGGTTATGAATATGGACAACAAAATATAGGAGAATTTTTAACAGGCTTAGTCTGGAGACAGGACTCAGCCATTTATGGCGTACTATTCATTGTCATTAATACACTTGTCTCTTCCATTGGCGCGACCATTGTTTCATTTCCATTATCTGTCTTATCTGCTTTATTCATTGTGAAGATAGCACCCAAAAAACTATCAGAAGTGATGACAACCGTTGTTGAACTTTTAGCCGCCATACCATCCGTTGTATACGGTGTTTTTGCCAGTGGTGTCATCGTACGATTAGTCAGTAACCTTGCTGATATCACAGGAAATCGTTCATGGGGTGGTAACTCAATGCTCGCTGTCATCCTATTACTCGCAATCATGATTTATCCGACGATAACGATGTTATCGATCGCAGCTATTCGAGCGGTGCCAAAAGAATTAGAACATGGATCACTTGCGTTAGGGGCATCACCAACACAAACTAATTTCAAAGTTGTTTTAGTTTCAGCAAAATCAGGAATCTTTGCTGGTTTAATCTTAGGTTTAGGGCGTGCCTTTGGGGAAGCAACCGCCGTTTCAATGGTTGCTGGAAACAAAATGTATGGTCCAACAACTAATTTATTTGATATTACTCGTACATTAACCTCAACCATGCTTGCTGGATTAAAAGAAACGACCGGTCTTGATTACGACATACGCTTTAGTGTTGGAATCGTATTAATGATTTTAATCCTGTTTACAAACTTTTTAATCAATAAAGTAAAAGCTAGAATAGGACAGACTGGATCATGAGTAATAATAAACGTGTCATCGATTTTAAAAAGAATAAAATCAAACGTCAACGAAACGATTTATTCGCGAATATACTTACTTATTTAAGTGCTGGATTAGCCACGAGTGTCTTAATCGCTGTCTTTATCTTTATTTTTTCTCGAGGATTCTCGAGTTTAAGTTGGGAGATGGTTCGTAACGATTATTGGTCACAAAACTATATTGCGGAATTTACAGAGTTACCCGAAACTGAATTTGAAAGACCAGCTGATTTAGATGAAAACATTGCCTGGTCACAAAAATTAGGTGTAGCCCTCGTCAATTCCCTCGATGAAAATAGACATCCGTTAGTGACCATTGACTATATCGCACCAGACAATGCTTTTGACAATGCCATCATCATGACCCGTGGTGAACAATTTGAACAACCGGTTGGCAATATGTTCAAAAATAATCTAACGCGTGTCACCCTGTTACAAGATGGGGATCGTGTCAATGTTGGATCACAAGCAAGAACAGATGCCTTTGAAGTGGCTCAAGCCATTGATTCATCCGAAGAAATTGTTTCAATTTTCTATCAAACACCTGGGGGTGGAATCTGGGGATCACTGATTTCGACCTTAATCCTCATTGGTATCTCACTCTTAATTTCATTACCAATTGGTATCTCAGCCGCAATTTATCTTCATGAATATGCGAATCCTAATAGTAAAATCACGCAGTTTATGAGATCTTCCATTGAAATGTTAGCAGGGGTTCCAAGTATTATCTTTGGTCTGATGGGCGTTGCTGTTTTATTCCCAATCACCGCTTTACTTGGAGCAAACACGCTCAGTATACTGCTAGGGGGAATTACTATGGCGGTAATGTTGTTGCCAATTGTTATCCGTCAAAGTGAAGAATCCTTAATTGTTGTTCCTGATGGTTTACGAAATGCTTCATTGTCACTAGGTGCCACTGAAACACAAACAATTTTTAAAGTCGTCTTACCATCGGCACTCCCTGGAATTATATCAGCCGTTTTACTTGCGGTATCTCGTGTCATTGGCGAGTCTGCTGCACTTATATATACGATGGGAACTGCTATTTCTGATAATCCACGAATTTTACAAGGAGCAACGACCTTAGCCGTACAAATATGGTCCATCATGGGTGGAGAACAACCAAATTTTGAATTAGCGAGTGCGATCTCAATCATTATCTTAATCGTCGTATTAGGATTAAATATAACTGTCAAAGTCATTACTGGTCGCTTAAATAGAAAGTGGGATGCATAGATGAATGTATTTGAAATAAATAAATTAAATCTCTATTATGGGGATAATCATGCTTTAAAAGATATCGATATTGATATTATGAGAAACAAAGTCACTGCCTTTATTGGCCCTTCAGGTTGTGGTAAATCAACATTTTTGCGCTGTCTAAATAGAATGAATGATCTCATCGATAGTGTTAGAATAGAGGGAGAAGTTAATTTCAATCACGAAAATATTTATCAAAAAGATATGGATGTGGTCGAACTTAGAACCAAAGTAGGGATGGTATTTCAACATCCAAATCCATTTCCAATGAGTATTTACGATAATGTTGCGTATGGATTACGTTGCCAAGGAATCAAAGATCGAAAAGTATTAGATGAAGTGGTTGAAACCTCTTTAAAAAAAGCAGCACTTTGGGATGAAGTGGCTGATCGACTTAATTCATCTGCACTCAGATTATCGGGAGGTCAACAACAACGGTTATGCATCGCTAGAGCGATTGCACTTCAACCCGATGTGATTCTAATGGATGAACCAACTTCAGCCTTAGATCCAATTGCGACAGCCAAAATTGAAGAATTAATTGAGGAATTAAAAGAAGATTATACCATTGTTATTGTGACTCACTCGATGCAACAAGCAGCCCGAATCTCTGATTTTACCGCATTTTTCTTATTAGGCGATTTAATTGAAACAGGCGATACACGATCATTATTCCATACACCAAAAGATAAACGTACCGAAGATTATATAACTGGACGTTTCGGATAAGGAGAAATTATGAGACTAGAAGATGAACTACAACATTATGAATCCCAACTCTTGTTTATGCTCAAGAAAGTACGAAACATGTTTTCGTTAGCTCAAGAAGCACTAACCCACCAAAATAAAGAAATCGCACTAAATTTGATTGAAATGGATGAATATGTCAATCATTTAGATGAAGACATCAATCATCAAGCCACTGAGATGTTAAGTTTATTACAACCTGTTGCCAAAGATCTTAGAAGTATTATTGCAGGGATTAAGTTATCAACCGATATCGAACGAATTGGTGATTATGCCAAGAATATTGGACGTTATGTGATAAAAAATAATGAAGATCATAGTGAGGAATTAACGACCCTTACCAATAAGATTATTGATGCAATTCTATTTCAAATCGATCGTGTCTATGAAGCATTAAAGAATAATGATGTTGAAGCGGCTTATCGCATTCCAGATGAGGATGAGCGCATTGATAAAGCCTTTATCGATACGATTGTCTTTATCGAAGAGAAAATTCATGCGAATCCTGATGAGTTTAAATATCCTGTTCGATTAATTACCATGCTTCGTTCCCTAGAAAGAGCAGGGGACCATGTTAAAAACATCTGTGAATCCTTAATTTACAAGAGCAAAGGACAACACATTGATTTTGGATGAGTCAATTAAAAAGAATCTCAATACGAGATTCTTTTTTAATTAGACATGTAATTCTTTAGGAATGTTATGGACTTTAACAGGATGAACAGTATTGGTCGCAACGTTATAGGAATGGTCCGCCATTCTCTCTAATGTTCCTAAGATATCAATGTAGACAGATCCTGCTACATCCGCAATGTTCTCATCCGCAGTAATGCGTTGGAAGAAATTTTCTCTAAATTGATGTTCAAGTAAGTCTATATAATTTTCATCTTCCGTTAATGTCTGATAAGATGAGAAGTTATTTGTTTGATAAATCTCTAAAGCGGAATTCAAGTTATGAACTAATAAATCATAGAATTGTCTTAACTCATCCTTTGCGGTTGGTGTTAAATCTTCTTTATGTTCAAAAATCATTTCATAGAATTCGACTAAATTGGTCGATAAATCTGAGATGCGTTCTAAGTTTTTAATAACTTGCAAGTTGGTCGCATATTCTATCGAAAGTTCTTCAGATAAATTTGTTTTAGCAATCTTCAATAAATAATTGGTAATCTTTGTATCTAAGGCATTCACAATATCTTCCAATTGAACCACCGTTTGCTTATATTTTTTATCTTTTGTTTGAATATAAAGATGGCTTGCTTCAATCGAGCTTACGACTAATTCACCAACTTTTAAAATTGAGCGTTTGGAAACTTCCAAAGCACCGGCTGTAAAATTTGTAATCATTGATTCATCAAATTCTTCAATAGCAACATCACTTAATGAATGAGCCTCTTTACCAGGAAGTAGTTTCTCCATCAAAGCAACAAATAGGTTAACAAATGGTAAGAATAAAAGGGTAGAGATGAAGTTAAACAAGAAATGTGCCATCGCAATCGCCATCAAGTTATTTAAATTAAATAAATCAACCAGGGCAGAAATTAAATGTGTATAAGGAATTAAGAAAATCATGAAGATAATCGAACCAACAGCATTAAACATTAAATGAAACAGTGCAGACCGTTTAGCTGCTAAAGATCCACCTGCAGCTGCGATTAATGATGTCACACAGGTACCAATATTCGCTCCAAAGACTAATGAAATTGCAGCAATTAGTGTAATTGCTTCGGTATCATAGAGTTTTTGAATAATCCCAACAATGGCACTGGATGATTGAACAATTCCGGTAATAATCGTTCCACCAATCAATCCAATGATTGGCTGAGATGAAATACTTAAAATGATATCATTAAAGCCATCAAGATATTGTAATTGTTTGAGTGCATCCCCCATCATGGTTAAACCTATAAAGATAAGTGAAAAGCCAATGAGTATGTGCGCTAAGTAGGTATGTTTTTTACGCTTCGCAGCCATTGTCATAATGACCCCAATTAACATAATAAAGTATGCGAAATATTCGACTTGAAAACTGATTAAGACAGCCGTAATGCTTGTCCCAATATTCGCTCCCATCGAAATCCCAATCGCTTGATCTAAGCGCATGAGGCCCGCGCGAACCAGTGAAATAGCAATAACAGTGGTTGCAGAGGATGATTGTAAGACGGCTGTTAAGACTAAACCGACTAAGATAGCTTTAAATGGATTGGAAGTGTATTTATCGATATAATCACGAATTTTACTTCCAGCGAAGTTGGTAAGACCATCTCCCATTAAATTAATGCCAAATAAGAAAATGGCGAGTCCGCCAAATATAAATTCCCATTGAATACTTGAAATTGACATACAGATTCTCCTAACAATCAATCCTATCTTAACAAATTCTTACACAAATGTTAACAATGACTTCATTAATTTTTCATTGTTCTTCTATGATATAATTGTGTTGGAGAAAAGTGATGAATTATACAATTATCTACCAAGATGTAGAACCTAAATGGCGTAACTATGCTGGCTATGTCAAAGAAGTCTTCAAATCGATTATAGAATTAACCAATGACAAACGCTTCGCTAAAAGTGTCGCAATTATACTGATTAACGATGAAGCGATGCATCAAATGAACTTGAACTATCGAGAATTAGATCGATCAACTGATGTCTTAACGTTTGTTGATGATGAAGACCCAGAGCATTTAGGCGATATTTTTATTAATACTCAAGCCGTTATTAACCAAGCACACGACTATGGACACTCATTGAGACGAGAGTTTTCCTTTTTAGTGACGCATGGACTATTACATTTATTAGGTTATGACCATCATACAAGTGATCAAGAAAAAGAAATGTTTGATTTACAAGAAAGGATTTTGGATAACATTGGAGCGACTCGTAAATAAATTTAAAAACGCCATCAATGGGATGACCTATGCCTTTAGAATCGATACTGGCGTAAAAATTCAATTCTTACTAGCACTCATAACCATTCTATTTTGTTTGTGGCTTGATTTAACACCATTGGAATGGATGATTATCTTACTATGTATCGGTTGTGTCATTTGTGCAGAATTGCTTAATACCGCCATAGAAAAGACTCTAGATGCAATCCCCAACCTCAATGATAAACAAGTGGGTCATATTAAAGACATTAGTGCAGGTGCTGTCTTAACGATATCAATCATTTCATTTATAATAATGATAATCATAATTTTAGGAAAAGGAGTTATAACACTATGAAAGATTATTCTTTTTTAACACAAGAGGCCTTCAAAGCCCTCGAAAATGCCTATGCGCCCTATTCAAAGTACCGGGTTGGTAGCTGTATTTTATTAAATGATGGCAACATGATTCATGGAGCCAATATTGAAAATGCGTCGTTTGGGGCAACGTCCTGTGCCGAAAGAAATGCTGTCTTTGCCGCATATTCATTAGGCTATCGAAAAGAAGATATTGAGGCAATTGCGATTGTCACTGAAGGGGATATCTTAGCTGGTCCATGTGGTATTTGTCGTCAAGTGTTAAGTGAATTATTACCTCAAGATGCACCGATTCTTTTGAGTAATCATCACGAACATCTCGATACAAACATCGATGAATTAATTCCACTTCAATTTGGACCAAAGGATTTAGTATGAGTTTTAAGTCTGGCTTTGTTGCATTAATAGGCTTACCAAATACAGGGAAATCCACACTTCTAAATCAAATATTTAATAAGAAAATTGCGATTGTATCAGACAAACCACAAACAACTCGAAATGCGATTCGAGGTATTTTAAATGATGAGAACTACCAAATCGTCTTTATTGATACACCTGGGATTCATGATCCTCAAGATGAATTTGGTCGTTTTTTAAATCGCGAATCATATTCCAATATTGAAGGAGCAGACTTAGTTTACTTCTTAATCGACGCCACAAAACCAATGCGTAAAAAACAAATTGAAGTGTTAGAAAGAATTCAACAATCGTATTCTGAAATCCCAATTTTTGGCATTATTAATAAGATTGATTTAATTAATCAACCACAATTAATTAGTTTGTTGGATTATTTAAATGAGTCATTTAAATTTGATGAGCTGATACCTATTTCTGCCTTAGAAAATGATAATATTACGACTTTACTCGAGTTAACACTCCAACAATTAGAAGAGGGACCAGCATTCTTTAGTGAAGAGGATGAGGTTGATTACACGTTAAGTTTTCAAATCTCCGAAATCATTCGAGAAAAGATTCTGTATATGATGAAACAAGAACTGCCACATCAAATAGGGGTGGTTGTTGAATCGATCGAACAAGAAAAGGATGACATGACAATCTATGCCAAGATTATTGTGTCGAGTGCTAGTCAAAAACCAATTCTTATTGGCAAACAAGGGTCGATGATTAAAAAAATTCGAGTCATGGCAACCAAAGAATTAAGAAATTTATTGAATCGTAAAATTGATTTAGAACTCTTTGTTTCTGTTGAACCGGATTGGCGAAATAAAAGCCATCATTTAAAGGAACTTGGCTATAATCATGAATGAGGTCATTGATGAGGGCTATATCTTAAATACAAAAACCTACAAAGAAGCGGATGCCATGATGTGGGTCTATTTGAAGGACTCTGGTTTAAAACATTTTATCTATAAGGGGTATTTTAAACCAGGTTCAAAACGCTTAGCGAGTGGTTTATCCTTTCATTTGTATCAGTTTAAGTTTAAAGATAAAGTGTCACTCATTACACCCATCGAAATTGTCACGAAGAAAGCATATCATCAACTAACTCAGAATATGCAAGTCGTGGCTTTGGCCCAAATTATTAATAGTATCTATTTACAATTTCATCAACACCTTAGTTATTCACTTTATCAGTGGACCATTGAAGCATTCAATGATTTTGATAATGAGCGTTTAGTACTTTGTCTATTCTTAGTTGATTGTCTAAATCAGATGGGCTTACAGCCATTTGTGGATGGAGATGTGAAAACAAATCAATCCCAAGTGAATCATTTTGATATTAAGGCGGGTGGAATGATCTATCGACCGATTAAAAGTATTTACAATGTTGAAGAATTAAGACTTATTAGACAACTATTTAAGGCAAAGCCCTCAAATTATAGTATAATAAGCAATGCCCATATTGATCTAAGAATAGTTGGCTTAATCGTCGACTATTTTGAATATCATACATCGTTTCATTTAAATGGCTACCATTTTTATTTAGATTTACTGTAGGAGGATTTATGTCTAACAAAAATTTTGAAACAATATCATCGCATCTAAGACAGACAGGTTTTGTCTATCCTGGTTCACAAATTTATGGAGGTTTATCAAACACTTGGGATTTTGGACCATTAGGTGTTGAATTTAAGGATTCGATTAAAAATCTATGGTGGAAGAAGTTTATTCATCAAATACCTGAAAACGTCGGCATTCAATCGGCTATTTTAATGAATCCAAAGGTATGGGAGGCTTCTGGTCACCTCGATACATTTGCGGATCCTCTAATGGACTGTAAAGCATGTAAAACACGTCACAGAGCCGATAAATTAATAGAAGATAAATTTCCAGAAGTAAATGCTGGCGCATTTGATTTAAAAGAAATGGAAGCCTATATTGACCAACACGATATTAATTGTCCAAATTGTGGTAAACATGATTTTACCAACATTCGTCAATTTAATTTAATGTTTAAAACCTTCCAAGGGGTTACTGAAGAATCAAGTTCAACCATTTATTTACGTCCTGAAACCGCTCAAGGAATGTTTGTTAACTATAAGAATGTTCAACGCTCATCTAGAAAAAAGATTCCTTTTGGAATTGGACAAATAGGTAAAGCGTTCAGAAATGAAATTACACCGGGACAAATGATATTTAGAACGCGTGAATTTGAACAAATGGAACTCGAATTCTTTTGTAAACCAGGAACTGATTTAGAATGGTATGAATTCTATAAGAACCTTTGTATGGAATTCTTAATTGAACTTGGTTTAAAGGCAGAACACTTACGATTTAGAGATCATGACCAAGATGAGCTATCGCACTATTCAATTGCGACCGCCGACATTGAATATTTATTCCCTTGGGGTTGGGATGAATTATGGGGGATAGCCGATCGATCTGACTATGACTTAAGACAACACCAAGAGCATTCTAAAGAAAACATGGAATACCTTGATCCAGAAACCAACGAACGTTATATTCCTTATTGTGTGGAACCCTCTGTTGGTGTGGAGCGTTTAATGTTAGCATTATTATGCGAAGCCTATCAAGAAGAACAATTGGAAAATGATTCTAGAGTTGTTTTGAAATTAGACCCGAAAGTGGCACCCTATAAAGTTGCTATTTTGCCATTGTCTAAAAAATTAAGTGAACAAGCCAAGGAAGTGTATAAACAATTATCATCTGAATTCTTAGTTGACTATGATGAGAGTGGTTCGATAGGGAAGCGTTATCGTCGTCAAGACCAAATTGGGACACCATTTTGTGTAACGGTGGACTTTGATACATTAGAAGATAATAGTGTCACCATTCGATATCGAGATTCAATGGAACAAGAAAGAATTCCAATGGATCAACTAATCTCAAAAATTAAAAAAATGGTTGAATGAAAAGACTAACTCAAGAAGAAATCACACAGATTAGAGAAAAGGTTAATATTGTTGATGTTATATCAAACTATATTCCTTTAGAGAAGGCGGGCAGTAACTTTAAAGCAATCTGTCCTTTTCATGATGACCATGATCCATCGCTCTCTGTAAATGTTGATAAACAGATTTTTAAATGCTTTGTTTGTGGTGAAGGTGGCAATGTTTTCAGTTTTATTCAAAAATATGAACAAATTTCTTTTATTGAATCGGTCCAAAAAGTAGGGGAGTTAATTGGTTTTGACTTTAGTGATTATTCAATTGAAACAGTCAAGCCACAAATTGATCAACGGATTGCCCGTTATTACAAATTAATGGATGAAGCGCAGCGTTACCTTGAATATACTTTAAATAACAATAAAGACGATCATGTCAAATCGTTTTTAACTAAGCGAAATTTAGATAATGAGATAATTGATGAGTTTAAGCTTGGTTATGCTGATCCACAATTTCCATTAGCTCAGTATCTCCTTAAAAAGGGGTATAAACTAGATGAGATTGAAACCATTAATTTAGCCAAAGGACATGATTCAGGTCTTAGCGAGGTCTTTAATCATCGCATTGTCTTTCCAATTACAGATGATAAGAATCAGATTGTCGCTTATACAGCCCGAGCGCTTGATAATCATGGACCAAAATACATAAATAGTTCAACGAATCCGATCTACCAAAAATCAAATGTTTTATATAACTATCCCAAGACTCAAGCACCTTTATTAAAAGAAAAACCGCTCATTATTGTTGAGGGGGTCATGGATGTGATTGCGTTTTATCGTGCGAATCTTCAAAAGGTCGTGGCAGTATTGGGAACGGCATTAAGTGATGTTCAGATTAATTTAATCAAACGACTAAATAGTGCTGTCATATTAGCCTTTGATGGTGATGATGCTGGACAAGCAGCCATGATTAATATTGGTTCACAACTTCGTAGCAATCGCTTGGATGTAAGTATTATTAATAACAACACAAAGCTTGATCCTGATGATATTATGAATCAACATTCCAAAGAAACACTCGTGGAGATGATTGATAAACCGATGCATTGGATGGAATTTGTTATAAAGTTTGCCAGCCAACGATATACCTTAACCTCCTATAATGCACGTAAACGGGTTCTTGAATTTTGTGTGGCCCACCTCATTAATGAGGATACACTTGATCAAAATTATTTTGTGCAAAAGATTGCTGAAGTGACGCAGTTTAATAAAGAGATGGTTCTTCAACAGTTAAATCAAATTAAGCGTCCTGAACCACAACATCGAACAAGAGAAGTTCATCAACCTTTATCTACCAATCATATTCTTAAATCTGAAAAAGATGTCTTAGCTCATATTTTGGATGGAAAGAATTTTGCTCAAGAGTTTAAGCTAAATCTAGGGTATTTAATCGATCCTCAAGCAAATGATTTAGCACTCTTAATGACCAATTTATACAATTCTCGTGATACAATAGGAGTAGCCGACTGCTTAGATTTAAATTTAAGCCAGATTCAACAAGGACTCTTATTAGAGATTAGTGAAGAAAGTTTATACCAGTATCCTAAATCGTCGTCTCAATTAAGTGAAGCGATGAATTCTGTGAAATTAGCGGATATAAATAATCTTCTAAAAATTAATGACCAACGTATTCTAGAAACTTCTGATCTTAATCGGAAACTAGAATTACTTCAAGAGAAAACAAATTTATTACAACAACGTGATAAACTACTACAAGGAGATGAATATGGCAAAGAAATATAAAACACTTGATGATGTCAAGAAAGAGTTTAAAAACATTTATTCCAAAAAGAAAAAGTTAACCCAAGAACAGGTCGATAATGCCATTGACCATTTAGATTTAACAGATGATGATACAGAAGATTTATTTGAATGGTTTAATCAAAATAAAATTAAAATTTCAGATGATTTAGAAGAAATCGATGAAACAGAAGTCGTTGATCAGGTCGATAAAGAAAGTGCTGAGGATGACGGAGATTATAGTGATGATTTTTTTACAGGTGAAGAAGGGGATGAACCTTTTGATGAATCTGTCAATACGGTAGATTTAGCCTCTTATGAAAACAAATCCATTAATGTTTCTAATGTAAAAATCAATGATCCAGTGAAAATCTATTTAAAAGAAATTGGCCGAGTCAATTTATTGTATGCAGAAGATGAACCAGAAATTGCGAGACGTATTCAAGATGGTTTAAAAGCAGAAGAGCTTCTTTATCATATGTATAATGAGGTTGATGATGCTGAAAAAGATGATTTCTCTGATTTAGAAGAAGATGAAAGACCACCAATAGAGACCATTGTTCAATTCTTATTCAATTATTATGACTCAGATGCAGCCGCAGAATCGTATATTCAAAACTGTAATATGACACGTTTTGATGGTTTAGAGGCACGTCGTATTCTTATCTCAGCCAACCTACGTTTAGTCGTTTCAATCGCTAAAAAATATGTAGGACGAGGTATGTCTTTCTTAGATTTAATCCAAGAAGGAAATATGGGATTAGTTAAAGCGGTCGAAAAATTTGATTATACCAAAGGCTTCAAATTTTCAACCTATGCCACTTGGTGGATAAGACAAGCAATCACTAGAGCTATTGCTGACCAAGCTAGAACCATCCGAATTCCAGTTCATATGGTAGAAACGATTAATAAACTGACTCGTATTCAAAGAAACTTAGTACAAACATTAGGAAGAGATCCTAGCGCTGAAGAAATCGCTGAAGAGATGGGCAATATCACCCCTGAAAAAGTACGAGATATCCAAAAAATAGCCATGGAACCTGTCTCATTAGAAACACCTATTGGTGAAGAAGATGATTCTCATCTTGGTGACTTTATTGAAGACAAAGATATTATTTCACCAAGCTCATATGCGAATAACGAACTCTTAAAGAATGAAATTAATATGGTCCTTGAAGGCTTAACTGAGCGTGAAGAAAAAGTATTACGTTTAAGATTTGGTTTATATGATGGAAGAACTCGAACTCTAGAAGAAGTAGGCAAAGAGTTCAATGTGACTCGTGAGCGTATTCGTCAAATAGAAGCGAAAGCACTCCGCAAACTAAAACATCCATCTCGTTCAAAACGTCTCAAAGACTTCCTAGATCGTAGCTAATGGCGCTCTCTAAACGATTACAGTCTATTTTAAGCATGATTGAACCTTGTCATCGATTATTAGATATAGGGAGTGATCATGCTTTACTCTGTATTGAGGCGATTAAACAGAATAAAGCCAAGTATGCGATTGCAGCAGATAATAAACCTGGTCCAATCTCAAAAGCGATTAAAAATATTGAGACCCATCAATTACTGGATAAAGTTACTCCAGTGTTATCCGATGGCGCAACCAACATTGAACAACAAGCGGATTGCATCGTTGTCGCAGGTTTAGGTGCTGAAACAATTATTAACATTATTGAACAATCGCCAGATAACTTTAAACAAGCAAATCAACTTATCTTCAGTCCTCATTCTAAAGTAGAACTGCTTCGAAAATATTTGTATAACAACGGCTATAAAATTATCAAAGAACAACTTGTCTATGATGATAAATATTATGTGATGATTTGCGCTATCTACACTGACGACAATCTACCTTATACACTTGATAAGATGTATTTAGGGCAATTAAAAAAAGATGTTCTCTATCCAGAATGGATTGAACATCTAACTCGATATTATAAATCTTTAACGATTAAAAATAATGAGTATAACTCGATTTATCAACTTTTTAATCAAGAATACGATCGTATTCAATCGGTGGGAATGGATGAGGATTAGCTAAGTTTAGCTCACGCATATAATTGACTACCATATTGGTTAAGTAATTAGGGGTGGAGGCTCCCGAAGTAATTCCGATTCTCCAATCATTGTTTAGTTGGGAGATATCGAGTTGGTGGAGGGATTCAATCTTAAAGATATGTTGAATGCCATGGTTTGCGCCAATTTTGGCTAGCATTGCCGTATTATTGGATGTAGGGTCCCCAACCA
>CAZVKL010000001.1:95120-160066 GCA_964627845.1 uncultured Erysipelothrix sp.
TTTGCGCCAATTTTGGCTAGCATTGCCGTATTATTGGATGTAGGGTCCCCAACCACAATCAGAGCATCTAAATCTTGTTGTTTTATAATTGCCTCTTGTCGAGAACGCGTTGCAAAACAAATTTCATTGTTAACATCGGCATGTGGATATTTATCAACAATTGCTTGTAGTATTTGTTGGATTTCTAACGTTGACAAGGTTGTTTGATTGGTCACCATAATGGGTTTACTAACATCTAAATGTAATAAATTGACATCTTGAATACTGGTAATAAAGTGAATCTGATCAAAGGTTTCAGTGACTGCCAGCGCTTCAGGATGTTTGTCTTTACCCACATAAATCACTTGTGTGCCTGCATTAATAGCATCTTGGATTAAATCATGAGTCGATGAGACATCTTCACAGGTTGCATCGAGAACTTGAAGACCTTTTTCATGAGCGCTTTGTCTAACTTTGTCTGACACACCGTGCGCAGAAAAAATAACGATTCCATCTTGTATTTCATCTAAGAGTTGTAATCTTGATTTGCGTGGATCATTAACCGTCATTATGTTTCGCTTTTTTAAAGCTTCCACAATGTAGTGATTATGGACCAGTGATCCAAGTATATGAATAGGGGTCTGTGGGTGGGTCTCACGAGCCTTCTTCGCAAGAATTATGGCTCGAATGACGCCTTTACAGTATCCTCTAGGTTTTATATCTATAATTTCCATTTTCTATCTCCGTGTAGATAATATACCATAGTTTTGGTTATGGTATAATGTTGATGCAAAGGATGACATCGTATGAAACAACTATTACAAGAAAAAGCGCAATCATTATTTAAGTTCTTAGAATTTAATGAATTGACTGCAATACAACAATTTACTTATCAAAAAATCATGAATCATGATGATTTAATTGTCCAATCAGCCACTGGCTCTGGTAAAACGCATGCTTTTTTGTTTCCATTAATGGACCAAATTGATACAAGCAAGAATTATACTCAAGCAATTATCATCGCACCAACCAGGGAATTGGCGATGCAAATTCATCGTTTCGCAACGGACATGAAACAAGTCGATGATAAATTGACACTTGCTTTATTGATTGGGGGGAAAGATCGATTAGAGAATGTTGAAGAAGCTCATATTGTGATTGGGACACCAGGGCGACTTCAAGATGAATTTAGTTCTGGTATGTTATTAGCTCAAAATGCGAAACATGTTATTTTAGATGAAGCCGATATGATTTGGGAATATGGTTTTATCGATGAATTAGCGGATGTGATTAACCGGATTAATCAACCATTTCAATTTTTAATTTTCTCAGCAACAATCCCTGATGAACTCCAAGCTTTTGTGAGAAAAGCGATGACAAATCCTCAAACAATTGTGAACAAAGAGAAGAGTGAGTACAACCCAAAGATTAATCACATTTTAATTCAAGCTGTTGAAAAAGATGTCGTGCAATCAATTTTAGAAGTCATGGCTTCAGTTCAAATGTCTGGTTGTATTATTTTTAGTAATACCAGAGAACAAGCGGCTGAAATTTCTGATCGATTATCAGAATATGGTGTTAATGTTTTAGAACTACATGGTGATTTATCGCCTCGTAAACGAAAACAAACACTGAATAGACTGTTTGATCAAAAACATTTTACGTTGGTTGCGACAGATATTGCGGCTAGAGGTTTAGACCTACCTTATGTGAGTCATGTTATCTCTGTTGGTTTACCATCTCATTTAGATTTTTATTTTCATCGTGCAGGACGCTCTTCACGAGCAGGACGAGAGGGAACTTCCATTGTTTTAGTGGATCAAAGTCATCGTCAAGCTGTTTCTAAACTGATATCAATGGGAATTGAATTTCTTTACAAAAAGATTGATGAAAAAACGATGGTTGATGCGCGTAACTTTTATGAAAAGAAAACGTATCATAAAAAAATCGATCCTGAGATTACTCAAATTCTGAATCGCAAAAAAGTTAAAGTAAAACCAAATTATAAAAAGAAAAGAAAACAGGCCATTGCTGATTTACACCGTAAAAAACGTCGTGAAATGATTCAAAGGGAAATTAATGAACAGAAAAAAGAACGAGCCAAAGCCCGTTCTAAAGCAAAACAACAAGATTAATTTTCAATCATTCTTAATATTTCATCTTTTAAAGTCTCAACAATTTGATCTTGTGGGACTTTTTTAATTAATTTTCCTTTTTTGAAAAGTAATCCTTCATTTTTGCCACCCGCAATACCAATATCTGCACGTGAAGCTTCTTGAGGTCCATTAACTGCACATCCCATGACTGCGACTGTTAAGTTAGAATTAATCGATTCTAAGAATTTTTCAATTTCTTTAACATATGGCAACATATCATATTGAAGTCGACCACAGGTTGGACATGAGATTAAATCAGGAACGTCTTCCATTAAGTTAAATGCTTTTAACAGTTGTTTAACTATTTTCATCTCTTCAACGGGATCATCTGAAACAGAGACCCGTATTGTATCACCTAATCCTTCATAAATTAGGACACCTAAGGCAGCACTTGATTTAATGGCTGAGTAGAGGGTTGTTCCAGCTTCCGTGACACCAATATGGAGTGGGTATTCAAAGGTTTGGGCCGCTAATTTATAGGCCTCGATTGTTAACTTCACTTCACTGGATTTAAAAGATAAGATTATTTCTCTAAAATCGAGGGATTCAAGTAATGAAACTTGGTCTTGAGCAGACTCAATCATTGCTTGTGCACATGGTCCACCATATTTTTCTAATAATCTTCTTTCTAATGAACCTGAATTTATTCCAATTCGAATCGGAACCTTGTATTCTTTACACTTATTAACCACAGCAATCACATTTTCTTTTGGACCAATATTCCCTGGGTTTAGTCGAATTTTATCAACACCCGCTTCTATGGATGCGATGGCTAAACGGTAATCAAAGTGAATATCGGCAACAATGGGACAATTGACTTCTTGTTTAATCGCTTTAATGGCCTTGGCATCTTCCATATCTAAAACGGCGACACGAACAATCTCACAACCATTGGTTAAGAGTGATTTAATTTGATGAACGGTCGCTTCAACATCTTTGGTTTTTGTATTGGTCATTGATTGAATAATGATTTTATCCTGTTGACCAATTGTATATTGACCGACTTGTACTGGTCTTGTCGTTATTCTTGTGAACATAAATCCTCCTATGAGTCGTTACCATTCTACCACAAAATAAGTTATAATTATTGATGACACTATGAGTAGAAAAAGATTGTTAAGAGTACAAGAGAGTAATGATGTTTTCGCAAATGAATCATTACAAAAAGAGAAACAACAGCGCATTCAAAAAAAAATTAATCCTCGCTTTATTATATTGTTTGGATTGTTCTTAATTTTAATGCTCTTTATTGCGTCTCGTTTAATCTATTTACAGATTACCCAACATGATAAGTACAGTCAGATTGCTTTAACTCAATTTGACGAAACGCGGATTGAGTTACCAAATCGAGGAGAAATAGTCGATCGAAATGGGAATATTTTATTAAGTAATCAAGAGAAACTCAATTTTGTTTATTTAGCACCCAAGACAGATACGGAAGAAACACGAATTGAAAAAGCAAAAAAGTTTGTTGAATTGTTCGAAGTGGATATCTCTACGATGACCCATCGAGATAAACAAGATGCTTATATTTATTATTATCCTGAAGAGATTAGTAAGCTTAATACACCACAAGAACTTGAACAATTTAGTGCTGGAGCGCTTACTAATGCAGATTTATATCAATTACAATTATCACGAATCACACCGAGCTTAATCAATAATTCTCTTACACAACAACAACTTCAAGAATTCTTCATTCTGATAAAAATGCGATCACGGATTGATCTAGATATTATTTTAAAAGAGGATGTGACTCATCAAGAAGTGACACAGTTATTGGAACGTTCATTGGATTTTAGTGGTATTGTTGTTCGTCCTAGCTGGGATCGTTACACAACAGAAGGTCATCATTTAGGTCCGA
This sequence comes from uncultured Erysipelothrix sp., assembly GCA_964627845.1. GTDB lineage: Bacteria > Bacillota_I > Bacilli_A > Erysipelotrichales > Erysipelotrichaceae > DUUI01. The sequence continues at coordinate 99,120 of CAZVKL010000001.1, forward strand.
TTTTGGGTGAAATCACCACATCTCGTCAAGGTTTGTTGAGTGATAATTCTATCTCCATGCAAGCACTTAATTATCGATTAAATGATCGAGTTGGTCGAAGTGGTTTAGAACAAAAATATGAAAGCTTGTTGGCTGGGGTAAGGACTGAATATTCATTAACGTACTCCCCATCTGGTTTAGTGAATCTTAATGAAATCAATACTGGTCGAAAAGGAGATTCCCTTAAATTAACCATTGATACCGCTTATCAAAATGACATTGAAACGATTGTCTCTGATTTTGTCTTAGACAAAGCGTATAATGGTTATCATGAATTTTTTAATCAGATGTTTGTGGTTGTTTCCGACCCAAATAATGGCGATGTATTAGCTTCAGTTGGTATTATTGTGGATGATGATCGAGAAATTATTTACAGCCCTAATGGAACCTATTTAAATGCTTTTCTATCAGGTTCTAGTATTAAAGGAGCGGTTGTCTATTTAGCTCTTGATGAAGAGGTATTTGCTCCTGGAGAGTTAGTACTTGATGAGCCAATAAAAATTCAAGGGACGAGTTTAAAATCATCATCAGCCGTTTTAGGTGAAGTGGATGATATCCGAGCCTTATCTCATTCAAGTAATGTCTATATGTTTAAAACAGCGATAGAATTAGGAGAAGGGGAGTATGAGTATGATAAACCACTTAACTTGAAATCGGATACGTTTCCTAAAGTACGCTCTAATTTTTCACAATTTGGTTTAGGGGTTGAAACTGGTTTAGATGTTCCATTGGAGGAAAGAGGCTTTCAATCGAATTCGACATTACCAGGTTATTTACTTGACTATGTGATAGGACAATATGATTCTTATACAGCCATGCAACTTAATCAGTATGTTTCAACAATTGCCAATGGTGAATATCGATATAAAATGAGGCTGGCTTCTGAATCGTATGATACTGTTTCGGATACGATAAATTATCAAAATGATGTTCAGATTTTAAATGCGATTGATAATCCAATGGCGATTAGTCGTGTCCAACAAGGATTTAGACAATGTGTCACAGACGGGTATTGTCGAGCCTTGAATGATGCTCAATTAGAAACTGCCGCAAAGACTGGTTCTGCTGAAGATTTTCTTTATCAAGATGGTATTAATCATAAGACCGTTACCAACACAATGGTTGCGTATGCGCCATTTGATAATCCACAGATTGCGATTTCTTGTATTGCGCCTCATTATACAAATAATGAACGCCAGATAGTTCCTATAGAACATGGATGTTTAGAAGTCGTTGAGAATATTATAAATCACTATGCTCAAAATAATCAGTTGATTGAACCAGAAATTGAACCAACATATTAGTTGATTTAATGATATTTATGGTATAATGTTTTAGCACTTAAAGGAGGGATACCCATGAGAGATCAATTTACACTAAAATGTACTGAATGTGGTGAAGAAAACTACATCTATACAAAAAATAAAAAGAACCAACCAAATCGTGTTGAGTATAAAAAGTATTGCCCTAGAGAACGTAAAATGACACTTCACCGTGAGAAGAAATAATTCTTATACGGTAAAAACAGCTGTGATGAATCCACTTCAAACGAATTGTTATGTGCTCATTGCAGAGAATAAGGGAATTATATTTGACCCAAGTGTAGACAGTGGAAACAACATCGATCGCATTTTAAAGAAATGTGAAGGAGTCGATATTGAGGCCATTGTTTTAACGCATGGTCATCATGACCATATAAGTGGGGTTGAAGAACTGTTAAAACATTTTGATGTTCCTGTTTACGTTCATCCTTTGGATGAACCGTATTTAACCGATAACTATTTAAACTGTGCTCACTTCATCGATCCTGAATTTACTTGGAATACTAAAGTAAGTCATTTAGAAGAAGGAATAATGAAAATTGGTTCGTTTGAATTCAATATAAAACTGACTCCAGGCCATACGATTGGTCATGTTAGTTTGTTTTACCAAGACGCTGTCTTTAGTGGTGATGTTTTATTTAAAGGAAGTATTGGTCGTACTGATCTTCCTGGTGGTAATATGAATCAAATGAGAGAAACACTTCGATTTTTTAATTCATTAGAAAATGATTATATAATTTATTGTGGCCATGGACCTACAACACAGTTACTGTTTGAAAAGAAATACAATCCATATTTAAGAGAAAACAATTAAGTGCAATTTGCACTTTTTTTATTTAGGAGTCATCCACTTTTCACCTTAATAAGAAGTGGGAGGTGAGAACATCGTTGAACAACGGTTAGAAGTATTATTAGAAGATGCCATCCAGAGCGCAGCAACAGATATTCATTTTAATTTTTCTTCACAGCATTCCTTAATTCAATTTAGAACGCTCAATGGTCTAGTTCAAAAAACAGTTCGTAAAGCTGATTTAGCTTTGTATCATTACTTAAAATATTTAGCACAACTGGATCTAGCTGCCTCAATGAAACCCCAGTCTGGTGTGTTTTCAATTATGGTATTGGATCAACAATGGCATTGTCGCTTTTCAGCATTAGAAACCTTCAGTGCAAAAAGTGGTGTATTACGAATTTTAAATTTATCAAAGATTAATGCGCTAGACGATATATCATTACAAAAAGACAAAATCCAACTAATTCGAAAATTATTAAACCATGATAATGGATTAATTCTATTTTCTGGAACAACTGGTTCAGGTAAAAGCACGACCTTATTTACAGCTTTATCAGAGCTAAATCATAAAAGCATCTATACGTTAGAGGATCCAATTGAGTGTTTATATTCTAATATGATGCAGATTCAAATTAATGAAGCGAATCAGTTTGATTTCCAAGCAGGCATTAAACAATTACTAAGACATGATCCAGATATTATTGTTATAGGTGAGATACGAAGTCCTAGTGAAGCACAAGCATTAATTAGAACGAGTCTAACCGGACATATGATCTGTGGCACGATCCATAGTTCGAGTGCTCAGCAAACCCTTCAAAGATTACTTGACTTTGGATGTTCTAAGGATGATTTAAAAATGATTAATTTAAATATTGTTTTTCAAAAATTAGGTGTTGTTCAACAGAGAAGAAGTGCAATTCTTGAAATCTTTAACAACCAACAAATCAACCAATCTCTCGGATAGAAAACAACATGAGATTGAAATTCTTCTAGCGTATCTCAAGGCTGGTTTAGATTTTAGTGATACCCAAGCTTTGCTTGATATTAAAGAACCGACCCTTGAACACTATGTCGCACACTTATATCAAAATCAACTTCAATACAAAATTTTAAGTGAATACTTATCGCTTCAAGACTTACTAAAATACACACTTGAATCAAGATCTTTTAATAAAGATTTGAGACAGAGAATCTTAAAGATTTTGACCTATCCATTAATACTATATAGCTTAATGTATGGTTTAATGTTGTTCTTTATCGTGTTTTTATTTCCCTCAATGATTAGTATTGTTGAACTGTTTGACTTACAGACAACCTTACTAAATATCTTTTATTTCATCCTTCGAGTGATTTTTTTAATCTTAACCTCTTTTAATTTATTGATCATGATGATCGCCGTGTTGTTATGGAAACGTCAACATCAAAAAATATTTATTAATATCATTAAAGAGGTTCGTTGGTTCTCGATTATTAAAGACATTTATACCCATCAATTTGCGTATAGTTTTCACTTATTTTTATCGAAAGGATTTCCAACTAAACTGGCTTTAGAGTTGATTAAAGAATCAGAAACATCATATCTGAATGCTTGGTTAGCAACCATCATTTCGTATCAACTTCAAGAAGGGAAAACGTTCATTGAAAGTATTAATCATCCATTATTGGAAAAACAATTTATTTTAGTCAGTCAACTTGGGACTCAAAGTAACCAAAGTATTGATTATCTCACCATGTACCTATCTACCAGTAAAAAAGTCATCGAATCAAAATTAAAACAAATTGGAACCATATTGAAACTATTAACTTATACATTTTTAGCTTTTTTAATTATTGTGATGTACCAAATACTATTAGCGCCTATGTCTTTATTAGGCAATTTTTGAAAGGAGAAGTATGAACAAAAAAAGTGGTTTTACACTATTAGAAATGGTCTTAGTGATGACCGTTATTGCCATTTTATTCTTATTGACTGTCCCAAATATCCAAAATGTAGTGGGTAGTGTTAGTAAAAAAGGCTGTGATGCACAAACCAAGGTGGTGGATGCAGCCATTATCCAGTATATGCTTGATCATGATTCACAAAGCGCAACGATGAGTGAGTTAGTATCGGGTGGTTACTTGACACAGAAACAAACCGTTTGTCAGAATGGTCAATCAATTAGTATTGTGAATGGAATTGCGGTTAGTCAATAAACGAGGCTTTAGTACTTTAGAAGTGCTAATGGTTATTTTTATCGTTTCTATAAGCGTTACTTTATCGTCCATTGTTGTTCCTAGTATTCAATTTAGCCAATTCAAGAACGACTATTTACTCACTCAATTACAGTCCATTGCTAAAGCGAAACGGATGGTGTTAGAGTCCGAGTATAATTCAAATGTTAACCAGTTAAGTTTTAATGCTTTAGGTCATGTCAATCAAGCACAAACCGTTCAGGTCAAAAACAAGCAGTACACTGTCCAACTAGGAATGGGGCGACTTCTTGATGAATAAAGGCTTTATTTTAATCGAAATTCTACTCTCACTCTTTATTATTAGTTTGCTTGCGACACTCTTATTTAATTTGTTGAGTATTTCATGAAAAAAGGATTTACAATGGTGGAGGCCATGTTAGCGTTATTCTTTTCATCATTCTTACTCTTAATTGTCATTCTACTTTATCAAGGATTTTATTTATATCGTGAGACGTTACCTTATTATGATCAAAATAGAATCGGTTTTCTACAATTACAAAATGAGTTTACTGTGAGTTCGCATTTCCAATTAGAAGAAGCATCGCTGTGTTATGAAAAATTCGATAATAACTATTGTTTAATCTTTGACCAAAATCGTTTAGTTAAAAAGCCAGGTTATGAGATTTTATTAATTGATGTAAAAGAGGGGAGTTTTAACTATGAGAACGCTACGATTATTCTTACCATTAATCAAGAATCTTACCGTTTTAAAACCATCCCCTAGAGCAGGATTTATCCTTGTTCAAACATTAGTCCTATTAATGTTTGTTTCTAGTTTTTTTGTTGAACTAGGACATCATCAAGCTTATAAAAGGAAGCAGATTGAAACAGAACGGTTGGCTCAAGATATGACGGATTTACATTATTTTATTGTCTCACAATTAAGAACGAATCCTTTGGATAGTTATTTTAGTTTTAATTATTACACCATTGAATTTGTTGTCTTAAATGAAACAGATTATTTAGTTAATGTTAGTGGTCCATCTTCATTTAGAATCAATGCGAGTTTAGACATTGAAAAAATGACTCTAAAATCGTATAATATCAATGATTATTGAAGGTGAGGAACTTATGTTAGTAAATGATTTAAAACTCGGAATGAGCTTTGTTGAAGAGGGTGACCTTTATAAAGTCTTAGATATCACTCGTAATAAAACGGCTCGTTCTCAAATGAATATCAAAGTTAAAGTGAAAAACTTAAGAACTGGTACGATGACTGAACTGGGTTATACTGCTGGGGACAAAGTGGATCAAGCCATTTTAGATAAAAAGGATATGCAGTATTTATATGATGGTGGAGACGCTTTAGTCTTTATGGACTTAGAAAGTTATGAACAAGTTGAAATTCAAAAATCTCGATTGGAATGGGAACTTCAATTTCTTAAAGAGAATGATACTGTCACGATTACTTTCTATGGCAGTGAAATTATTGGTATAGATTTACCTGATAAAGTCGCTTTAAAAGTTACTCAAGCAGATCCTGCTGTCAAGGGCGATACCGCTACGAATGCATTAAAGAATGCGATTGTTGAAACTGGTTTAGAAGTAAAAGTACCTCTTTTCATCAGTGAAGGGGAAACGATTCTTGTTTCTACCGCTGATGGTAAATATTCTTCGAGAGCCTAACAGAAACCCATGTCTTGTTTAAGATATGGGTTTTCTTATTGACAGAATTTTAACTATTTCTTATAATAAAGACATCTTCAGGGCAGGGTGAAATTCCCGACCGGCTGTAAACCCAGCGAGCACCTTAGGTGTTGAACTTGTGAAATTCAAGTGGCGACAGTAAAGTCTGGATGAAAGAAGAAATGTCTTTTTTCTTGATAAGTCCTGAAGGTTAGGACTTTTTTTAGTCTAGCCAGAAGGAGAAGAAAATGAACAAAAATGTACTGTCACTAAAGAATATTGCAAAAATTGCAATATTAGCCGCATTATCTGCCATCATTATGCAATTTCGATTTCCACTTCCATTCGCTCCAGGATTCCTAGATTTTGATTTAGCTGAAGTTCCATCCTTAATTGGTGCTTTTGCCATGGGACCTGTTCAAGGACTTATTATTGTTATCTTAAAGAATATTCTTAAAGTCTTAATCAGCGGAACCAATACCTCTTTTGTTGGAGAGTTCTCCAATATAATCGTGAATGGTGCCTTAGTTTTGGTTGCAGGATTTTATTATCGTCATGATCGTACCTTTAGAGGCGCAATCATTGCAATGATATTAGGTGTTATTGCTTTAACGAGTGTTGCGACCCTCAGTAATTATTTTGTGATGTTTCCACTTTATGCCAATGTCTTAGGTTGGGAAATTCAACAAATTGTGGATATGGCTGCTGCTGTCAATCCATTGGTAAATAGTCTAGAGACCGTCATGCTCTTTACGATAGTTCCATTTAATTTAATCACAGGGATATCGACCTCCATTGTGACGACGCTCATATACCCTCATATATCACCTATATTGAAACGATAAAGTCACTGTTCAGTGACTTTTTTCATGGGTTTATATGCTATAATATGAACGTTGAGGTGGTAATATGAGTCAAAGAAGATCTAGAGTAAAAAAGTATGAAAAATTACGTGAAGAAATAATGAATGAAACTTCCAATAAAATAGAAACAAAGGAATTATCTCCTTTCGCCAATCAATTGCATCGTCTTGATGATGAGCAATTTGAAAATATGGATGTATCGTCTTATCAAGAACATCAACCGCTTCATTTAAGAAGAGAGACTTTTGATGTCAGTAGTACTGATTCTGATCCAGTTGATAATGAGAAATTGGATCATTTGTTGGAATCAGCCAGTGAATCAATGATCGAAGATACAGATTCCTTTCGAAGTAATTATTTAGCTGATTTTATCGATGAAGCAAAACAATACAATCTTGAAAAAGGGTATCGGGTCGATCATGATACAAAGTCAAATCTATTAAGAGAACTTAAAGCTCAACATCTTTATCATCAAGAAGATCAAGAGGATTTAGACGAGGTGGAGGTTTTTGAAGATGAACTCATTGAAACTTTGGAACCTGAATATATTCAAGAGGAAGAAGAAGTTGAGCCTGAAATTGAGTTAGAGCCAGAACACATTGAACAAGATGACTTTGAACATACCATGGAGTTTCAATCAACTGAATTAGAAACTCAACCAGTTGCGCAAGAGGATTCTTTCGAAGAAACAATTATGATGCAAGTGGCTCGTTTAGCTGAAAATGAAATGAGTGAAGAAGACTTCTTAGATGAATATGCACCGAGTGATTTATTAGAAGCGACCACAAAGTTAAAAGTACAATTAGATCAACAATCAGAAGTCGTTAAAGACATGGAATCCAAGATTGATAAAACAAGCCGTTCCATGAATATTTTATTAACCGTTTTGATTACAACATTAGTAATATTATTAGCTGTATTTGGCTATGTCTTTTTGAGAATATTCGAGATAATTTAATGAAGTATAATGTAGCTATTGATGGCCCAAGTGGGGCTGGAAAATCTGTTATTGCGCTTAAAGTTGCACAGCGCTTTAACCTTTTACATATTGATTCAGGTGCTATGTATCGTGTAATTGCGCTTAAAGCAAAACAAAATGGGATTGCTTTGGATGATGAACAACAGCTTGTCGACTTAATTAAGTCGACGGATATAAAAATGACTCAAGACCGACGAATTTTTATGGATGATCAAGATGTCACCACTTTAATCAGACATGAGGCGATTTCTTTAGGTGCTTCTGCGGTCTCAAAACTAAGAGAAGTTCGAAGACTGCTTGTGCTGGCTCAACAAGAACTTGCTAAACAAAAGAATTGCATTATGGAAGGACGCGACATTGGTACGGTCGTCTTGAAAGATGCTGAAGTTAAAATATTCTTAACTGCCCAAGTGTCGGTGCGGGCTAAGAGACGTTATTTAGATTTACTATCCAAAGGTTTAGAAGCAGATTTAGAACAAATAAAACGTGATTTGATCTTACGCGACTATCAAGATAGTCATCGAAAAGAATCACCGCTTAAGAAAGCGGCAGATGCCATCGAATTAGATAGCAGCCATTTGTCTATTGATGAAGTGGTTGATGCCATTGGAGAAATAATAAACAGTAAAGTAAATGTTGAAGGGAGGAAAAGTTCATGATTGATGGAATTGTGGCTATAGTAGGGCGACCAAATGTTGGCAAATCATCCTTGTTTAATCGAATCATTGGTGAAAGAGTCTCAATCGTCGAAGATACTCCTGGAGTAACACGAGATCGAATCTATGGGAAAACCGAATGGTTAACGAAACAATTTCGATTTATTGACACAGGTGGACTTCAAATCGAAGATCAACCATTCCAACAAGAAATAAAGATGCAGGTTGATTTAGCAATTGAGGAAGCAGATTGTATTCTTTTTGTTGTCGATGGACGTGAAGGGTTAACCGATGATGATAACTTTATTGCTAGAATGTTACAGAAAACAAACAAACCAGTGATTTTGGTGGTTAATAAGATTGATGACAAAACACTCATAAATAATATTTATGATTTTTATAGTCTAGGCTTTGGAGATCCGGTCCCAACCTCTAGCTCACATGGAATTGGGGTAGGGGACTTGCTTGATCGTGTCGTAAGTCATATTGATGACTTTATTTCTAAACCGAGCTATGAAGGAATGATTCGGTTTGCGATAATTGGTCAACCTAATGTGGGGAAATCCTCATTAATTAATGCAATCTTAAACGAAGAAAGAACCATTGTTTCTGAAATAGAAGGAACAACCAGAGATGCTATTGATACGCCTTTTGTTGTCGATGGGAAAGATTTTGTTGCGATTGATACTGCCGGTATTCGTAAACGTGGTAAAGTTTATGAAAATGTGGAGAAATACTCTGTTCTACGCGCATTAAGCGCTATAGAGCGTGCTGATGTGATTCTCTTTGTCATTGATGGTGAGCGAGGCATTCGTGAGCAGGATAAGCATGTAGCAGGGTATGCACACAATGAAGGAAAACCGATTATTATTATTTTTAATAAATGGGATAGCCTAGAGAAAGATGAGTTCACTATGAATCAGAAGATTGAGCATATTCGTCAAGAATTTCAATATCTTTCTTATGCACCCATTCTCTTTGTTTCAGCTAAAACGAAACAGCGAGTCCATACTATTATACCTATGATAGAAAAAGTATATTTAAACTCTCAGACTCGTATTCCTACCTCGGTTGTTAATGAAGTCGTCATGGATGCACAACGTTTTACACCGCCACCCACACATAAAGGACAGAGACTAAGAATCTATTATGCCTCTCAAGTTGCTGTTGCTCCGCCAACCTTTGTTTTCTTTGTTAACGATCCAAAATTGTGCCATTTTTCTTATAAACGATATTTAGAAAATAGGTTGCGAGAAGCTTTTGAGTTTGAAGGCACACCCATTCATCTAAATATGAGAAAGAAAAATTTGTCATAAAGCCTATTAAGAGTGCATTTTATTGAATTGTTATGAACAATTTGATATTATAAGTGTATGAATGGAGGAGAATAAAATATGAACGGAACATTCAATAAGAAAGCATTAGCTGATGCATTAGCAATTCGTTTAGATGTAACTAAAAAAGATGCTACTGAAATCATCGATGTACTATTAGAAGAAATTAAAGATGAACTTAAAAAGGGAAGTAAGGTAGATATCGCTGGATTTGGACGCTTTGAAGTTAAAGATCGTCCTGAGCGTGATGGTTTTAACCCTCAAACTAAAGAGAAAATCAAAGTTCCTGCTTCTAAAGCATTAACATTTAGAGTTTCTAAAGCTCTTAAAGACGAAATCAATAACAAACGATAAGAAGCTTAGCTTCTTATCTTTTTAAATGAAAGGAAAATAATATGATATTTTATCCACTTTTATTTGGATTATATAATTTAGATGGGACTCAATTGCTCTTATTTATGGTCGCAATTGGGATTGCCATGTTTGCTCAAGGACGCGTACAATCTGTCTATGCTAAATACAAACAAATTCCAGCAGATACAAATTTAACAGGGGCTGAAATCGCTAGACAAATCTTAGATCGTCATGGGATACATGATGTTCAAGTTGTGCCTGGCAAAGGGGCAGAATTATCTGATTTCTATGATCCAAAGAAGAAAATTGTTAGTCTATCTAGCAACATCTATAATACCAACTCAATTGCAGCTGTTTCTGTTGCTGCCCATGAAGTAGGCCACGCAATACAACATGCCACTTCGTATTCGTTTATTGCACTACGGAATCGTTTATTACCAATGACAATCATTTCACAAAATCTTGGTATGTTATTCGTGATAATCTCATCCATGTTCTTATACACCAGCTGGGGATACTCACTGTTTTGGGTAGGGATAGCCATGTACGGTGTCGTTGGACTATTCCAACTTGTTACATTACCAGTTGAATTTGATGCTTCTAAACGAGCGCTTGTAAACTTACAAGAAATGAATTTAGTCGCTCCAGATGATATTGATGATTCTAAAAAAATGCTTAATGCAGCAGCCTTTACATACGTTGCCGCATTCTTAGGAACCATTATAACGATCATTCGTATTGTACTCTTATTTATGGGTGGTAATCGAAGAAGATAAGCTCGTTAATCGAGATTTTTTATAGGAAACATGGTAGTAATCCTTTATAAATAATGAAAGGAGTTGCCATGTTTTTTAATTTACTTAGACGAGTCATCTTATTAGGTCCTGTATTTCCATGGTTTAAACCATAATGGGGGTAGGTTTTATCTCAATCAGTTTGGTTAGTTCGATCATCTATTTCTATTATCGAATATTGCCTCTGATCAAACCCTAAAAAAAGGATATCATTCGATATCCTTTACTTCGCATAATGTATATTATGTAATTTTTAGATTACTTCTTTACAGCCTCAAATGCCTTAATTAATAACGGTGCATACTCTGGTAAGTTGACTGGGCGCTGTGCTGAAATGATATGACCATCTTCAATGGCACCATTATCATGCCAGATTGCTCCCGCATTCGTTAAATCATCTTTAATACCTGGAGTGCTGGTCACATTTATACCCTTAAGAATCCCTGCTGATGCTAAGACCCAGCCTGCATGACAAATTTGTCCGATAGGTAATTTCTCTTGGTCAAAATACTTAACCATCTCTAAGACCTTATCAAAGCGTCTGAGCAAGTCTGGTGACCATCCACCTGGTACTAAAATGCCATCATAATCTTTCGGATCGATTTCATCAAAACTGTAATCAGATACCGCTGGGACACCATATTTACCCGTGTATTTTTTTCCTTTTTCAGGTCCAACTAAATCGACTTGGATACCAGCTTCTCTTAGTCGGTATACTGGATACCATAATTCTAAATCTTCAAAATCGTCGCTCAATAATTGTATTACTTTTAAGTTTACTAACATGTTAATCTCCTATTGTGAATTTTTCACAAGTACATCAAGAAATGAATTCCCTGATGATGTTGGTTTAACGTTAAAGTTATCGCAAATAGTTGCTCCTAAGTCAGCAAAGGTATCGCGAGTGGTTAAATGAATCGGTCCATTAATCTTAGGTGAATAGATTAATAGTGGTACTACTTCACGAGTATGATCTGTCCCAGCAAAGGTAGGATCATTACCATGGTCAGCTGTTAAGACTAAAAGATCATCTTCTCTAATCAATTCTTTTAAATCACCTAATTGTTTATCAAAATCAATTAATCCTTGGGCATATCCTTCAGGATTGCGTCGATGACCCCAAAGTGCATCAAAATCAACAAGATTAACGAACATCATACCATTGAAATCTTTGTCCATTAACTGAATCGTTTGGTTCATACCATCTTCATTGCTCTTAGTCCGATGTGATTCAGTAATTCCTTCACCATCAAAAATATCGACAATCTTACCAACACTGATAACATCGAATCCCCCCTCTTTAAGATGGTCTAAGGCTGTAACACCATATGGTTTTAAAGCGTAGTCATGACGATTGGCAGTTCTTGTGAAATTATTGGCATCTGGACCCACAAAAGGTCTAGCAATAACACGACCCACTTTCCACTCAGGTTTCATGGTTAGTTCTCTGGCAATCTCACAAACACGATACAATTCTTCTAAACCAAATGTTTCTTCATGAGCCGCAATCTGTAATACTGAATCAGCAGAAGTATAGACAATCATCTCCCCTGTCTCCATATGGCGCTCACCTAATTCGACTAAAATCTCAGTTCCAGAAGCAGACTTATTACCAATAATCTTATGTCCTGTTCTTGCTTCCAATTCATCAATTAACTCTTGTGGAAAGCCTGACTCCGTAAATGTTTGAAATGGTGTATCCACATATAATCCCATAAGTTCCCAGTGGCCAGTCATGGTATCTTTAGAAGCAGAGGCCTCATGCATAATTCCATAAGCATGGTGTTTGTTTTGTTGTGGTTCTACGCCTTTCACATCATGGACAACCCCTAGTCCCATTTCTTGAAGATGAGGTAGTTCTATTCCTCCAACATGACGGGCAATATTCCCAAGGGTATCTGAACCCACATCTCCAAATTCAGCGGCATCTGGAGCTTCTCCAGCCCCCACTGAGTCCATTACAATTGTAATGACACGTTTAAATTCACTCATTGTCTTGATTTCCTTTCTTCAATAATTGTCCTGGATGAAACTGATCATACATTCGTTTTTTAGATTTACTCTCTAAATGAGTGTAAATCTGAGTTGTCGAAATAACTTCGTGACCAAGTAACTCTTGGACCACTCTTAGATCAGCATCATTATTTATAAGCGCACTCGCAAAACTATGGCGCAACATATGCGGTGTCACATTTTTACGAAGCTCTGTTTGAACTTGACGCTTTCTTATTCTATTATAAACACTTTGTCGACTTAATGGCAGTGATTTAATATTAACAAACACGGTTATTGTTGATTTTTTAGGCACTTTCACCAAATAGTCTTCTAAAGCATGCTGAGCACGTGTTCCAATAGGAACTATTCGCTCTTTAGCACCCTTCCCAATAATTTTAAAGAAGCCTTCTTGTTTATAATATCTGGAGTGTGTCAACGTAATTAATTCACTCACTCTTAAACCACAACTAAACAATATTTCAATGATGGCTTTGTCAAGGAAATCATCATATGTTTTTAATTCAAAACTTGTTAGCTGAACGACTTCCTCTAATGTAAGATATTCAGGTAGTTTTTTATCCTTACGATTTACTTTTAGATGCAGTGTCGGATCAACTTCTATTTCATTGGTCGAGATAAGAAACTGATAGAACTGTCGAATTGCACTTAATCTTCTCGCTAAGGAAGCATTTGAAATATTCTTAGACCAAGCATAGAAAATATCTTGTATTTGATTCGATGAAAGCTCCATGTATTGATTCTTTACTTCATTTAAAAACACCTCTAAATCATTAAGATAGCTATCAATCGTTGCTTGAGAATAATGTGAGACAAATTTCAAATAATTCTTGTATTGTTCAACAACTCTTTGGCTCATTTATCATCACTCGCTTTTCGTAATATGGGTGATTCAAAGAAATCATTGATTTTATGAATGATGTCATTGACAGAATGTTCCTTTTGTTCATAATTAAATAAATTATAGATTTCATCTTCCTCAATTGTTTTTAAATTGTTTAACGCTACGCCTAAAAAAGTAACGGATCCTTTGAACTCAAATTGATCAAAAAGAAGCAACGCACTTTGATACAATTGTTCTAATGTTGAAAACCCTCCTTCATTGCGTTGAGATTTAGACATTGGTTTCGCTTGATCGAAGCCAACTGTAACGCTTAATGTAACTCCCATAACATTATTCTTAGTCAACTTTTCAACAATATCTTCACATTGAGTAAAAATAATCGAATGAATTTCTTCATAGTCATCCACCCCTTTTAACAAGGAATTTGATGCTGAAATCGATTTAACATCCGCATCAATTTCTAATTCAGCGCTGTCAATTCCATGTGCTTTATCTAAGATAGAATCCATTTGATTATGAAGAATCGGTTCCAATAGATGCTTATCCGTATTCACTAAGTCCCCTATTGTCTTTATGTTAATCTTCCTCAGTTTTTCTTGGGTGACTTTCCCAATCCCATAAAAATCTTCTATGGGTAAAGGCCAAAGTTTACGCTTCACTTCTCGTTTTCTCAAGACACTAATTCCCATTGGTTTTTTGAAATCTGAAGCCATCTTTGCTAGAAAACGATTCGGTGCAACCCCAATTGAACAAGACAAATTATACTTTTCTTTCAACTCTCTTTGAATTTTAAACGCTAAATCAAGAGGTTTCTCAAACTCTTTAATTTGTTGGGTCACATCGATATAACACTCATCAATGGATAACACTTCAACCAGTGGTGTGATCGTTCTTAAATAGTCAATAAAAAGCGTCGATACTCTTCGATACTCTTTAAAATCAGGCTCAACGACCACTAAATGCCGAACTTTTTGTTGAGCAATCGCCAATGGCATTGCAGAGTGCACCCCATACGCTCTCGCTTCATACGAGGCCGTCGTCACCACCGACCCACTTTTATTACGTGAAACCACCAAAGGTTTCCCAATTAAAGAAGGATCATTATTCTGAGCAACACTCGCATAAAAAGCATTCAAATCAATATGAAACAAGACTTTAGGATTCATTTTTAAGATCCTTTGTTTGAGATAATAAATTAGTTGCCGCCTCTAAACTCGTTTCATTTATTTGTGACGATAACATCAGTGCTAATTGTTCGATACGTTCATCAAAATTTAATTCCTTAAAATAGACCTCAGTAAATTTTTCAACATCTTTCTTATAGACTAAGTGATGGCTATCACCAAACGCCGCTATAATTGGCAGATGAGTGACGACCAATAACGCATGTTCTTGGGATAACTTCGCCATCTTTTGGCCCATTAATTGAGCCACTTGACCAGACACACCTGAATCTATTTCATCAAAGACAATTAGTTTTGGCGTCTGATGACGATTAAAAATAACTTTTAAGGCCAACATTACTCGAGACAGTTCGCCACCACTGGCAACCTGAGAGAGTGGCGCTAGTGCTTGGCCTTTATTTAACGCAATTAAAAAACGAACTTGATCGATTCCATGCTCATTTTCAATCTCCGAAAATTCAACATTAAACTTAAAATGATGAAGATTTAAATCATGGCTATGCGCTTCTAGTTCTTTTGACAGTTTTATGCTCATCGCTTTTCTCAATTCACTTAACTTATTTGCCATTAACCAATAGGCTTGATGTGCTTCTTCAATTTTCTTATCAAACTGTTGTAGCGTTTTTTGATGATCCGAATGATTCGCAATCAATTCTTTGGACTCATCAATGTAGTTAATAATTTCCTCAACTGAACGATTTAATCGGCGCATCGTACTGGAATAAAGATAAGCGCGTTCATTTAGTTGTTGATAAGTGTCTTCATCAAAATCGGCAGAGCTAATGGCATGTTTAATACTTTGGTGTGCTTCCGATAATTGATAATAAGCCGAAGAAACTAAGTCATTGATTTCGTTATTAGGACTTGAATTTAAAACTGGGTACAACGATTCATAGTTAACTTCATCAAAGATGTCTGATAATTCATAGGCTGATGCCAAAGATGATTCGACCTCTTTCATCCGCTTAAGCTCTTGTTGTATTGAATCGATTTCCTCACCACTAAAGTTTAATTCCTCTAACAGATCAATTTCATTTTTTAGCTGATTTAGTTCAAATTCATCAAGTTGATGGGCTAAGAATTGATTCTTTTGATGGATTAAATCCTTATATTGACCATACTTTTGTTTAACATCGTCAATTAAGGAACCATGATCGATTAATTGATCCAAATAGTTTAAATGATTCTTCTCGTCTAATAATCCTTGTGTATTAAACTGAGAATGAATATCAATTTCCTCTATTAGAATTGACTTCACTAGATTTAACGGCACTAACTCACGATTAATGCGATAAGACGATTTACCATTATCATTAATAATTCGGGAGAAGACCATTTCATCTTCAACTTCAAACCCTGCTTCTACCAATTGATGATAAGCATTGGAATCTGGGGTAAAAGTAAAAACCGCTTCAATAATTGCTTTCGAGTCATATGGACCAACGATTTCTCTATTTAAGCGTTGTCCCATAATTAACGATAACGCATGAATAAAAATTGATTTACCAGCACCAGTTTCCCCTGTTACCACCATCATTGATGGTTTGAAATCAAATTGAAGAGTTTTAATTAAAATATAATTCTGAACAGAAAGCTGTTGAATCATTAATCGCTATTCACCTCGATGTTATTAAGTATGTCATTTAAAACACTTAAACTGTCAATTTTTGCTTGTTTTCGTAAGGTAGAGACAGGACCGTGTTTATAAAGTTGAGACTGTGGTTGGTAGATTTTAATTTCTGAATTTGAAGACATTTGTTTCTTTAATTCATCAATTTTACATAGTAATGATTCTTGAATAAAATCATCACTGACGATGAAAATTGGAGCTTGTGTCTGTAAACAAAAACTTAAGGCATCTTCATCTAGTGGGTTAGCGTAACGCATATTCACAACCCATAACTTTAAATGATTCGATTGAATCTTTTGAAGATAAGGTTCGACATTAGAGCCATAAGTAAGGATAATGCCACTAGGATTTGAAACTTCTAAATTATTTATTTCCCATTGTCCTATTAGAAATGGAGGTTGATTAAACACTGCTTTTGACTTGTTATAATCTAAAAGACGAATCAAAGTCACTTTAGACGACTGTTGTGCTAATAATAATTGATGATGAAGTTCTTGATTGTTTTTCGGTTGAGCAATCACGAATTGATCAAACTTAGAGAATAAACTTAAATCATAAATTCCTTTTTGAAGACCTCCATCAATTTCATTGAAACCAGACTTTAAAGCAATGATAATCATTGGACAAGAAATTAACGATGTTTCACTTAAGAGGGTTTCATAGACAGACAGTAAGTCTTGGCTCTCACAAATCAAAACAGGCTTCAAGTCTTGTATGCATAAACCAGACGCAAACGAAAACGCATGTGAAATCGCATGATGAATATTAAAGACTTTCCCTTTAACAAATTTAAGTTTGTCTTCTAAATAATCAATTGTATTAACGACCATAAAACGAGGGTTTGTATCAGCCATGAACTTTAAGGATTCAATCACTTGATCTTCACTATGAACGTAACCATCAGGCAAGCTAATAACCTGTTTGCCAGTATTTGGGTCAAAATCATTTAAATCAACCCAGTGCCCCTTCAATTCATGTTGTGCTTCTTGATACCCTTTTCCTTTTATTGTTTTAAAATGAACCACAATTGGTTCCTCATAATCACGAGCATATTTAAACACACGACTTACATCGCTTATTTTGTGTCCATCAAAAGGTCCAATGTATCGAAGACCTAATTCAGTAAATAAATTAGTCGATGTTACTGTTTTACCTAATGTACTGGTGATGCCCTTAATTGATTTCTTTATTGGCTTAGTAATCAGATTCCCCTTTTCAAAGAAAGAAGACATATCATCTTTAAACTGAGTAATCGGTTTTGCGAGCGCAAGATTTTTTAAGCTTGTTGTTAAACCACTGACGCCTGCTTCATCTGAATAATCATTAATTACGATAATGACTTTCTTTTTAAATGAACTAATATGATTCAACGCTTCAAAGACAATCCCTTTATTTAATGTATTATGACTAATGACACAAATAATTTGATCCGCTTCATTTTTCATGCTTAATCCATAAGCGATCGATAAAGATTGCCCTTTTGTTGTCGCTTCATATGGGTCATGGATTGATTCAGAAGCTGACTGAAAACTCGACATGCCATTGACTTGTCGAAGTGTTTTAAACAAACTAGCCCGTCCTGTAACTATTTTATGAGTATAACTTAGGTTATCTGGATCAAATAAAATCTTATCTGTTGGTGAATTAAAGACTCGATGCAACCCAATCGTTAATTCAACTGATGACAGATTTGAAGCCAGATATCCACCCGTTTTACTCACATGTGAACTTAAAAACTCTCTTATTTCTTGAGCTAATGTTTCAAGTTCTTTAAGAGTTAATGTTTTTAAAAATGCAGGTGACTCTATCTTGACTAAATCCATAATTTCCTCTAACTTTGACGATTAACTAAGTATTCGATCATGTTGTATATCTCAGAATTATTTAGTTTTAACTTATCTAAATCTGCTCGTATTTCAGAATATAAATTAGATACTAGTTCATGCGCTTCATCTAAACTCATAAACTTAAGTGCTGTGACTTTTTGATTGCTTGCGTCAGAACCTGTTGTTTTACCAATTTCTTCTAATGACTTGCTTACATCAAAAATATCATCTTGAATTTGGAAAGCTCTTCCGCATTTATAACCAATATTACGTAGTGTTTCACGGTCGTTGTCTTTGCCAACTAGAATTGCGGCTGACTCTAAAGCGGTGGCTAATAGGCAACCTGTCTTTAAATCATACATTTTAAGAATCTTCTCTAAACTTTCAACGTCTTTATTTTCTAATTCTAAATCGATTGCTTGACCCAAAATCATTCCATTAAGACCCGCACGTTTCGAGAATAAATCAACTAATTTTACTTTTACACTATCGCTATAATTTGAACCGATTAAAACTTCAAATGCTCCCGTCAATAAAGCATCTCCGGCTAAGATGGCATTTGCTTCACCATAGACCTTATGATTAGATAATTGACCTCGACGGTAATCATCATTATCCATGGCAGGTAAATCATCATGAACAATTGAATATGTTTGAATAAACTCTAAGGCTAAAGCGACATCCACCCCTAGATAAGGATCATGACCATAATCTTTAATTAAGGCTAACATTAATAATGGACGAACCCTTTTACCAGGAGCCAATAATGAATAGGCTACCGCTTCTTTAACTTCTGAAGACTCATAATTTCCTAATATTTCTTGTAGTTGTTCATCAATTAATTTCTTCATGACTGTCCTCCTGTGAATAATCTTCTACGATTTGGTTTATTCTTTTTTCATAAGAATTCAGTTGTTTTTGGCATGCTTGTGAAAGCTTCAAGCCTTCTTCAAATAATTCAATTGATTGTTCCAATGGTAATTCTGGATTATCCAATTGGCTTACAATGGATTCTAAGCGTTTCATTGCTTCATCAAATTTAAATTCACTCATCTTTGTTCCTTCACTTTCACTTCTACATGTCCATCTTGATAGACTAATTTAATCGGTTGATTGCGTTTAATATCTTGAATCGATCGGATTAATCGATCATTTTGATAACTTATAATGTATCCTTTTTCTAACAATCGATACGGTGATTTCAAGGTTAATTCTTGGTGGCTTAATGCTTGAATATTCTGTGCCTTTTCTATTTTCGATTTAAGTAACTTTATTGAGTCATCTATAATGCCGTTAATCCTTTGATTTGATTGACTTAGCTTATGTGTTGGCCGCATATTCAATAAATCTTTGTGTAAAAAAGAATAGATTCTCTCTGTTGAACTCTGTTTCATTTCTATTTTACGTTTAATCTGATGACTTAACGATGATAGAAACTGATGACCTTGATAGGTTCGTAACCGTGTTTGTTCAAATAATTTACTCTGCGTTTTATCAAATCGATAACTGAGATTCTGATAATGATGTAAAAATTGATTGAGTTGATGACGATTCTGTCTTAACTGGTAATCCTTATCAACAATAAGCGAATTTGGCCTACTTAAGACACTCTGCTTTACTAAATGATTCACCGCTAATCGATTGGAGTTAATTTTATTAGTGATTAAACGATTTAACTGAGACGCTCGTAACGCGATTTCGTTTTTTACTTCTCTTCGATCAGGTGTCGCAATAACGGCTGCATCCGTAGGTGTTAGGCCTCGCTTATCCGCCACATAATCGACTAGTGTTACATCAATTTCATGGCCAACACCGGTGATAATTGGGGTCTTCGCTTCAAAGATAGCCATGACAAGTTCTAAGTCATTAAAAGCCCACAAATCTTCCAATGAGCCGCCCCCTCTCGCAAGTAAAATAACATCCAATTGGTCTTGGTCCGCTTCTTTTAATCGAGAGATAAGTTGTGCTGGCGCAAGGATCCCTTGAACCAACGACTCATACATCACCACACTCGCAGATGGCCATCGCAAGTCTAGTGTCTTTAGTATATCTGCTTGAGCAGCTGATTGGGCACCGACAATGACTCCAATTCTTGATGGGTATGCAGGAATCTCTTTTTTATGTTCTTGATTGAAATAGCCTTTCTTATGAAGATTATCTCTTAACTCAAGATATTTCTGATAAAGCGCCCCTTGACCATCTAAAGATAACTGGTTGATAACAATTTGTACTTTGCCAGAAGCAGCATAAACAGACACATATCCATTCACGCGTACTTCATCCCCTTCTTGAATCTTTGTTTTGACTTTCAGTGTATTTGAAGCAAACATCACACAGTCAATCTTTGCGCTTGAATCTTTTAAACTAAAGTACCAGTGCCCTGAAGAGGCTTTATAAAAATTTGAGATTTCACCCACACACTCAAGTTCACGGAGTATCGGATGAGTCTCAAGTGACTTTTTAATGGTTGAAACAACTTGACTGATACTTAAAGCTTGACTCATATATCTAAAACCTTATCTAAAGTTGCATTAATTAACTTGTAGGTATCATCTTGATCACCATAGCTTTTGGACATTTCTACCGCTTCATTAATCAGTGCCGTTTTAGGGGTTTGTAAGATGACTGCCTCACCACAAGCTAATAGCAAGATGGCTTGTTCAATAAAACCAAGTCGACTAAACTCCCAATCGTTGAGTTCATCATCAATTAATTCACTTAATTCTTTTTTATCTGAAAAAATATAATTAATTACTTTTTGAAAGTCTTCATGTAAACTTAAAAAAGCTTCTTGATCAGAGTCATGCTCAATATCATCTCGAAGTAATGTTTGGTATAAGTAAATCATTGCGTCCACTCGTTTTTGATGTCGTGTCATACTATCTCCCACCTGTAACTCTTATTTTATCATACTCGTAATCGCTTTAAAAAATAAAAAAGCCCGTAGGCTTAATTAAATTGAAAACCAACAACATTGACATTGACTTCATCTGTATGAACATCCGTCATTTGTTTAATTGCTTCAACGATTTTATCTTGAATTAAACGAGACGTTCTTTCTGCATTTGTTCCATAGTTTAATCGAACTTCAACATCAATTTTCATTAAGCCATTCTTACTTAACTCACAATTAATGCCTTTTTTAAAGCTACCATCGACAATGTTGACGCCTTCAATTTCTTGGACATTAATTCGAGCAATCCATTCAAAGACACTCTTATGTATATTAACGTCGCCTAATTTAGTTTCAAATTTTATTTCCGCAAATTCTTGAGCCATAAGGTCACCTCACTCTTTAATATCATACACTATTTCAGTGTTTATTTCATCCGCTTAGCAGTTCTGAGTCGTTTCAAAAAAGTCGATTGTATCAACTTTATCTTGTTGCATTTGATGAATAAGTTGTTGGACATTATCAAACTTCAATTCTTCTCTTAAAAACTTATAAAATGCTAGCTTAACAGTCTGTCCATAAATTTTTTCATTAAAATCAAGTATATACGTTTCAACACTTATTGGTTCACTGGTATTAAATGTCAAATTATGACCAACATTGGTCATAGCAGGATACCAAGTATCATGGACATACATCTTGGTGATATAGACACCCTCTTTGACATCATGATATTCAGGATTCACTTTCATATTTGCGGTAGGAAAACCAATTTCTCGGCCTTTCTGATTTCCCGCAACAATCTCTCCTGAGATAGTATAAGGTCTACCTAACAATAATTTAACTTCTTGAACATCCCCAGCTTTTAAAGTTTCGATAATACGTGTACTGCTTATTTTTTGTTGTTGATAGTCAACCTCTTCAATAATATCAACACTAAACCATTCCTCATAGTCTAATAAGGTTTGTGCAGTCCCTTGCCCTTTGTAGCCAAATCTAAAGTCAAAGCCACAGACAATATTCTTGATGTTGAGTGGTTTAAGAATCAACTTAACAAATTGATCAGGGCTTAACTTCATCATTCTCTCATCAATCTCTAAGAGCACAATGACATGCATCCCAAGTTGTTTTGCTTCATGGATCTTATCTTCTAATGTCATGATATGTTTAACATTATCAAACTTTTTAACAACCACAATTGGGTCAGGATCAAATGTAATTAAAGCGGGTGTTAAATTATCTTTTTCACTGTTCTCTAACACTTTATTAACCAGTTTTTGATGACCAACATGAAGCCCATCAAAATAACCAATACAAGCCGATAAAGGCTGATTGATCGATTGAATCTCATCCATGTTTACTCTAATAATCTTTACATCCATAATCCTCGTTG
The DNA here is from genome assembly GCA_964627845.1 of uncultured Erysipelothrix sp. Taxonomy (GTDB): domain Bacteria; phylum Bacillota_I; class Bacilli_A; order Erysipelotrichales; family Erysipelotrichaceae; genus DUUI01. The sequence continues at coordinate 121,895 of CAZVKL010000001.1, forward strand.
ACTCCTATATTCTTTAATCTGATCATCATATTGATAGATGGCCACAATTTCATCATGATGTGTAATGGCAATTTGATCATCTATATACTCATGTTTAATATTTTTCCCATTGTAAATTGCTTTAATATCATCAATCTCAAGTGACTTATAATGACTTAAGCCCTTTGCAATTGGAATTAAATCACGTTGACCAAGGTCTTCTATGTCAATACAATCACTCAATTTAAATGGACCATTTTCTGTTCGAACGAGCGAACTCATCGTACCAATATTATTAAGCTTTTGAGCAATATCTTCACACAGTGTCCGTATATAAGTCCCATGACTGACTAATGCTTCAAACTCAAAACTGGTTTCACTGATTGATAATAACTTAATATCAAAAATTTCGATATTCGTATATTGTTGTTGAACCTCAATCTTTTCACGTTGATAATCGATTAACTTCTTTCCCTTCACTTTTTTAGCAGAGGTCATTGGAACACGCTGTGAGCTTTGCCCCATAAATGATACCAGTACCGTTTCTAACTGTTCTTTCGTAACCGGTGAAATTGATTGTTTCTGTATTGTTTTACCCCAAATATCTCCAGTATCTGTTTTCAACCCTAACTGACATGTTGCTTGATAACGTTTTGTTTTTGAATCGATAAAAGGCAATGCCTTGGTAAGACCAACTAAACAAACTAAAACACCCGTCGCTTGTGGATCAAGGGTGCCTGTATGCCCTACCTTTGTGCGATAAAAACGAGAAACTTTATTAACGACATCAAAGGAGGTCCAACCTTTTGGTTTGTTGATACAAAGAATTCCATGCATGCCTATATTATAACAAATAATTGCTTTTACTTGACAATCTTTTTATAACGAGTAAAATACCCTTTATAAAAGATGCATAGAGGTAGCAGTGTAGATGAGTAAGCTCACGAGTTGGCAAACCGTGACTGAGCTGAAAGGCAATCACTGCCGAATTAAAGAATTGGGCGCAATTCTTTGATGGGGTTATGAGAAACACTCATAACACTCCTTCCACTAAGGAAGAGGAGCTAGTTTGTTGTTAAGTTTAAGACTGACCAGGCTAGCCTGGTCTTTTATTTTGAAAGGAGCAACAAACATGCTTAAAAAAACCTTATTAATCACTATTCTATCCCTATTCCTTATTGGTTGTAGTCAAAATGACTCACAACTCAATACACTCACCGTCGGAATGGAATGCAACTATGCCCCATTTAACTGGATTCAACAAGAACAAGATGATGAGGCCCTCTTTATTAAAGGTTCAAATGGTTACTGTAAAGGATATGATGTGAGTGTCGCAAAAGAATTAGCCAAACAATTAGAAATGGATTTAGAGATTAAAGTAATTGCTTGGGAAGGGTTAATTCCAGCATTAAACTCAGGTTCAATTGATGCGATTATTGCCGGAATGAGCTATACACCTGAAAGAGCACAACAAGTTAATTTTACTCAACCCTACTATCACTCTGATTATGTCATGATTGTTCATCAGGATTCTTCGTATAGTCAAGCCACTTCGCTTAACGATTTCAGAAATGCCAGAATTGTTGGGCAACTGGGAACAAACTATGACACCATTATTGATCAAATTGACGAAGTAAATCACTTAAATCCTTTAGGAACCTATCCATTAATTGTCAATGCAATTATTAGTGGTGCTGCTGATGGTGCCCCTGCCGAAAAGCCAACGGCACAATCAATTATTGCCAGTAACCCAGAACTTGTCATGGTTGAATTTGAACAGGGACTCGGGTTTACTCAAACCCAAGACGTCACCACTGAAGTCAGTATTGCACTTAGAAAAGACGATGAGCAATTACTTTCTGATATTAATTCGATTTTAGAGACGATTGATCAAACACAACGAGACACTTGGATGCTACAAGCGATAGAAAGTCCTCATCAATAATATGTTACAAAATGCGTTAAATATATTTTTAGAAAATCAACAACTCTTTATAACAGGGATTAAAAACACATTAATCGTATCATTAATTGGGACCATCGTCGGATTATTACTGGGTTTTGTTTTATCGATGCTAAGAGATATTCAAATAAATGATCATGATTCAACGATTGTAAAGTCACTTAAAAAATTGAGTATCCTCTTCACAAATTTTTATATTGAATTTGTTCGGGGGACACCCATGATGGTTCAAGCAGTCTTTCTATACTATTCTTTGTATCGCATCCTTAATTGGACACCAATGACTGCCAGCTTGATTATTGTTTCATTTAACACAGCCTCTTATATGGCTGAGATTTTAAGAGCAGGCATCCAATCAGTTAACAAAGGACAAAGAGAAGCTGCTTTAGCCATTGGGATGACTCAACAAACGGCGTTTCGGAAAATCATTTTACCCCAAGCACTTAGAAATAGCTTTCCATCCATAGGGAATGAGTTTGTCGTTAACATAAAAGATACCTCCGTATTAAATGTTATTTCTATGAACGAACTGTTTAATCAAGGAATGAGCTATGCAGGCAGAACATACCAGTTTAGTGAAGCAATGTTTATTCTATTAGTCATCTATTTTGTGTTGACCTTTACGACGACTCGACTATTGGGATTAATAGAGCGTAAACTCAATCAAACGAAAGTGATGGTAATCCAGTAATGTCACAATTTATTATTAAACAATTAAAGAAAAACTATCAGAACAATGAAGTTTTAAAAGGCATTGATTTAACAGTGGATCAAGGTCAAATCATTTCTATTATTGGTTCTTCTGGAAGTGGTAAATCAACTTTGTTACGATGTCTAAATCGTTTAGAATCCTTTCATGAGGGTGATGTAATTTATAATGACACCAATATTAAAGATAGAAACTTCAACCTAAATCATTATCGCAGTGAAGTGACAATGATCTTTCAAAGTTTTAATCTATTTAATCATCTTTCAGTTCTACAAAATTGTATCATTGGACAAATTGAAGTTCTTAGAAGAAGTAAAAAACAAGCCATTGACGTTGCTTTAGAAAATCTTAAGAAAGTGGGAATGATTGATTACATAAATCAAAATGTGAACCGACTCTCAGGTGGCCAACAACAACGTGTTGCGATTGCCAGAGCATTAAGTATGCACCCTAAAGTATTATTGCTTGATGAACCCACCTCTGCCTTAGATCCTCAAATGGTTGATGAAGTATTAGAAGTTATCAAAGATTTAGCCAATACAGGCATTACAATGATTATTGTGACCCATGAAATGCGATTCGCTAAAGAAATATCGGATCGAATCATTTATATGAAAGATGGTGTCATTATTGAAGACAATCATCCAGATGTCATCTTTAATCATCCAAGTCATCCCTATACCCAAGAGTTTTTGAGAAAATATCTATAAAAAAAGTTGAAGCCCTTAAACTTCAACTTTTTTTTATCTATTCTTTTTCAACGTCAATAATTTTATCCACATTTTTTCGATTTCACTCGTCGAACATTCACCGCCAAATCGATTAAAACAATTGATTGGTTACCATCGGGTTAACTTGATTTTAATTAAGTTTGGTTCTTAGATGTACTTCCTAGGTAAACCATGAATCTGTTCATCATTTCTCCTTTTTCTATCCTTGCAGAATATAAGACTAAAATATTAAACACAAATTAAGTTAGTAACGTTTAAATTTTAAAAAAGAAAGATTAGACTATATTTGGTAACGTAGTGATTATTTGATAAATAATAACAAGTGTTCTTAAACTCTATGAAAAAAGTGTTGAATGAACAACACTTTTTAGCTTAATCTTCTGATTGTTTGATTTGAGCGATTAGCTCATCGATGCGATTCCCTTGATCGATTGAATCATCAATTTTAAAAATTAAATCAGGCGTCTTACGAATCTTTAGACGTTGAGACAACTGAGAACGAACAAATCCTTTAACTCGATTAATTTCTTCAAGTCGATCCTGAGCACTAATCTCTTTGGTATTTAAGAAAGAGACATAAATGTTGGCGAAGCTATAATCACTGGTCACTTCAACATCCGTCACGGTCACAAAACCAAATTTAGAATTCTTTACTTCATTTTGAAGAATATTTGATACTTCTCTTCTAATTTGAGATTCAATTCTCTCTAATTTTTTATTACTCATTCTTGTGGAACCTCCACATCACCGTAGACTTCAATAATGTCATCTACTTTAATGTCGTTGAAGTTTTCAATGGTCAATCCACAGTCATAGCCTTCACGTACTTCACGAACATCGTTTTCGAAACGTTTCAATGAGCCTAAACGACCTTCATAGACGACGACACCATCTCGGATAACTCTTGCGGAAGAATCTCTAACCACTTTACCATCCGTCACCATACATCCCGCAATCGTTCCGATACGAGATACTTTAAAGGTTTGTCGAACTTCTGCTTGTCCAAGAATTTGTTCTTCAAAAACAGGCGCCAACATTCCCTTCATAGCCGATTCCATTTCTTCTACCGCTTTGTAGATAATGTTATGAAGTCTAATTTCAACCCCTTCTTCTTGGGCTTTATTTCGAATTTGAGCACTTGGTCTCACATTGAACCCATAAATAATTCCACCAGAAGCACTTGCTAACATAACATCTGATTCTGAAATAGCGCCTACCGTTGAACGAATAACATTAACACGGATTGATTCAACATCAATTCTTTCCAATGCATCTTTAACGGCTTCAGCCGATCCTTGCACATCCGCCTTTAAGATAACAGGAATTTCAGTGATCTCCCCTTCTTTCAAACGAGCGGATAAATCATCCAATGTAATGGCTGAAGATTTTTTACGCTCAACTTCAATCTTATCTTGTAAGCGATCATCCGCCACTGAACGAGCTTTCTTCTCTTCTTTAAAGACTTTAAATAAGTCCCCTGCTTCAGGAACATCTGATAATCCAATAATTTCAACCGGAGTAGCAGGTCCTGCTTTTTTAATCTCACGACCACGATCATCCACCATTTTACGAACACGACCATGGGCTGTACCAACCACCAAGGATTGGCCTGATTCTAAAGTACCCGTTTGTACTAATAACGTTGCGACAGGACCACGTCCTTTATCCAAACGAGCTTCAATGACGGTCCCTAATGCTAAACGATTAGGATTCGCTTTCAATTCTTGAAGTTCAGCAAGCACCAGTACATTTTCTAATAATTCATCAACACCAGTTCCTTTTAGAGCACTCACTTCAACAAAGACTGTTTCTCCACCGTATTCTTCAGCAATGACTCCTAAGTTCATTAATTCAGTCTTAACAAACTCAGGATTTGCGGTTGGTTTATCCATTTTATTAACCGCAATGATAATTGGGACATTGGCAGCTTTAGCATGGTCAATTGCTTCTCTTGTTTGAGGCATAACCCCATCATCGGCCGCAACCACAATAATAACTATATCGGTCACTTGGGCTCCACGAGCTCTCATCGCTGTGAACGCTTCGTGACCTGGCGTATCTAAAAATGTTACTTTTTTTCCATCAACTTTTACTTGATAAGCACCAATATGTTGGGTAATTCCACCAAATTCATCCGCAACGACCTTAGCTGAACGAATTGTATCAAGTAAGGTTGTTTTACCATGGTCAACATGTCCCATAATTGTGACAATCGGTGCCCGTTCGACTAAATCTTTAGGATCGTCTTCAATTAAGTCTTCGAGTGTATTTTCATCAATGACTTCTTCTTTTTCAGTTTCAACATCGTATTCCATTGCGACCAGTTCAACTAATTCATCACTAATTGAGTCATTAATTGTGACTGCATGACCTAGTAAAAATAGAACTCGGATGATGTCTGAGGCATTTTTATTAAGCTTATTTGCGAGCTCACCAACTGTAATCCCCTCTTGATATGTAATATGGGTTACTTTTTCGGGTCTTGGTTTAAACGTTTGTTTCTTATTTTTATTTGACCCGCGACGTTTATTATTAGGTCTTCTTCTTGGTTTTCTACTCATACATGTCCTCCTCTTCTTTAATTCTTAGCATTTTACTAAAGTCATGATTGGTAATACCTATTACCATGCGATTTCTCAATGCAACAGCATTCGATAAATCTTGACTTGAATACTTTTCGACTACCTCCAACTGATAGAAATGAGCCTTTTTATAAACTCTTTCTTTTGTTTTTTCACTGGCATCCGTAGCTAAAATCAACAACTTTACTTTAGCTAAATTTTTAAATAAACTTTCTCCACTGAGAATGGCATTGGCTTTTTTAGCAAGTCCTAAATTACTTAAGAAGTTGTCTGATTTCTTCATACACTTCATCACTAATTTTAGTTTCTAAAGCTCGCTCCAATGCCTTGTTCTTTATGGCTTTATCTAAAACTTGTTCATCTTTTTTGAGGTAAGCTCCCCGACCATGAGCTCTTCCAGTCGTATCAACACTGACGACTCCCTCTTTGTTTTTTGTGATTCTAAGCAGTTCTTTTTTAGGGAACATCTCATTGGAAACCACACATTTTCTTAACGGTACTTTCTTAGTCATTAATTATCGTAGAACTCATCGAACTCATCAAAATCAATGTCATCATCATACCATTCATCATCTTTGTAATCGAGATCTTGGAGTTCTTCCTCTGAATAAGTCGGTTTAATTTCATATTCTAACTCAGCCAATAACTCAGCTGTGTTAACACGCTTCATCTCTTCTTCACTTGAACGACGTTTCTTGCGTTTTGATGATTGTTGTTGTTGAGAACGAGAAGCATCGGCCAATTCTTCGAATTTAGAAACATATTCTTGTCGTTGACGAATGGTTCGTTTTACTTTCTTAGGCTCAGGTTTCACTTCTTCTGGTTGAGGTTCTGGTTGAACGTCAATGTCATCAGCGAAAGTAGAGTCTTCATCTTCATGGTCTGGCTCTTCAATCGCTTCAATTTCTTCAACATCAGGCTCTTGATCAACCGGTTCAGTTGTAGGTAAATCTTCTACTTCTTCTTCACGAACCACAAGTCCTTCTGTGTCTTGTTGAAGTTCTTGTGCCTCTTGTAACGCTTGTTCTTCTTGAAGTTTAGCCAACGAATCTAAGCGCGCTTGAGCTTGTTTGGCCTTCTCTTGAGCCAGTTTAATATCAAGATCTCGTTGATATTCTTCCATCAGCGCCATATAATCAAGACCCATTTCTTCGACTTCAGAAACCGATTTAATATCAATGCGTTCTTTGGTTAATTTAACCGCAAGACGAGCATTCTTACCACGCTTACCAATGGCTAGTGACAATTGTTTATCATCCACTACGACAACCAAACCACGTCTCTCTTGAGATGGGAAAATAGCCGTAATAACCGCAGGTGCTAACGCATTTTTAATAAGGTCAATCGTGTTTTCTGACCATTCAAAAATATCAATTTTTTCACCTTTTAATTCTTCAATAACCACTTGAACTCTTGAACCACGTGGACCAATACAGGCACCAATTGGATCAATATCTGGATTATTAGAATAAACAGCCATCTTCGTTCTTTCACCAGCATCACGAGCTATGGCACGAATTTCAACAACGCCCTCATAAATTTCTGGGACTTCTTTTTCAAATAAACGCTTGACTAAATTTGGATCAGCGCGCGAGACAATCACCTGTGCGCCTTTAGTGTCACGAATCACTTCACTAATCATGACACGGAGTCGTTGACCTTCTTGATAGATTTCATTACTCATTTGTTGGGCTTTTGGCATGACAGCCAGTGCTTTTCCTAGGTTAACAATCACAAAGCGTTCTTCAACCGATTCCACTTCACCAAAAATCATTTCATCTTGCATATCGATGTATTCATCATAAACCGCTTGTTTTTCCGCTTCACGAATCTTTTGTTTTAAAACTTGTTTCGCTAAGAGCGCAGCAGCACGACCTAATTGGTCAATTGAATGAGGTTCACGTAAAAATTCACCAACTTGTAAGGTTGAGCCATCTTCTAATTCATCGTGTTGAACTTGAAGCGCATCATCTTCTACCTCTTCAACCACTTCAAAAAGACGATAGAGTTTTAATTCTTCATTCTCTACGACCACTTCAGCAAGTGCATCTGACACTTCAATTTGTTTTCTAAACGCTTTAACGATGGCTTCTTTCAGAGCATCTTCGACAATTGATCGATCGACATGACGCTCATCGACAATCTGCGCAACGGCAGCTTCAAAATTTTCTAGTTTCATTCTTTACCTCAAACCTTTACTGCTAACTGTAATTTTTCAATGTTTTCAAATAGTAGGACTTGTTTACTTGGACGTCCCTTAATAAAGTGCTTAATAATGATAGACTTGTCATCCACATTAATCAGTATTCCTTCTAAAATATCTCCATTACTTAATGTTGCTCTGACATATTGGTTTAATGCCCCAATCATATCATCATAACTTGACAATTCTTTTTCTATTCCAGGTGAACCAATATCAAGAATGTATTCGAAATCTAATTCGTCGAGTTCATCCAAAGCATCAGAAATGGGTTGGGTGATGACGCTCGCTGTCTCTAAATCTAAAGTCCCTTGCGCATCAGCCAAAGATATGTTGAGGACCTTCTGATGGCCCATCTTTTCCCAAGCAATGTCAACCAGATTTAAATCATGTTGATTTACAATTGGGAGGATTTTGTTTTTAATCGCTTCTAAATGTTTCATGTTTCTCCTTTTTAGACAATAGATAAGGAGTGGCAGAGCCACTCCTTGGTTAGATATAGTTTAACATAAGTCGCTTATAATTGAAAGAAAACACGACTTTTTTTGCCAATTAATTTAGCCACACGTCTAAAACCTAATGATCCTAGAAGACTATGACAAGATTGAACAAAGGCATTTGGTGCGTAGCGAAGAATCTCTTTTCCTTTCTCAAGCTCATCAAAGACAATTTCTTGTTCATGCGCATCCAGTGCTCCTACCATAATTATTCCTGATAGGTAAAGATTTGAGATTCTGACTAAGAAATGATACCGCTCATTTTGAGTCAAATTATAACGATCGATGTGATTTAACCAATAATTGGAAACCTTGACACGAGAGAGAACACTTTTTAATGAAATATCACGAGTAATCTGTCCTTCTCTTTTTCGAGTGTATAACAGGATATGAAACGGGTAGTAGTTAACCAGTTTCGCTTCAAGAAGAACTTGCCAGTTCCAAATCATATCCTCAAATAATATTCCTTCAACAAACTGGAATCCTTTCTGATCAAGATAGGATTTTTTATACGCCATGTTCCAAGCATATAATTCCCAATACTTGTCCTTTTGAAGCATCTCATAAATGAAATCACGCCCAGACTGAGCTTTCATTTTTTTTAATTTCTTATGCGCAAAATATTCATAGTATTCAATCGTTTTGCCATTATAAAAAGACATCCAATTATATACGCACACATCCGGTTGACTCTGATCAAGAAATTGAGCCAGCCCTTGTAAACTGTTTGGAATTAAAGCATCATCTGAATCTAAAAACAACACATATTCCCCTGTTGCTTTAGCTAAGCCAACATTACGAGAATGAGAAAGACCATGATTCTCTTGATGAATTAGAGTAATCCCTGGATAATTTTTACTATAGTATTCTAAAAGAATATGCGAATCATCACTTGAGCCATCATTAACAACAATGACTTCTAAATCTTGATAATTTTGAAATAAAACGGATGTTAAACAAGCTTTTAAATATTCCAATGTATTATACACCGGAACAATGATAGAAAACTGTGGCATTTCATTCTCCAATCTTTTTCTCATTATATCAAAAAATACTTGTTAGAATAATGACAATTGATTTAATTCGGATAAATGATCCAATACATTTAGTTTCTTTAATTCATTCAAACCATTCTGTGTAATTTGAGTCCGTTTCTTAAAGTCTTCAATCGATAAGAACGCTCGTTTATCACGCTCACTCACAATATTATGAGCGACCGATTCCCACACACCATCTAACGCGTTGAATGGAATCAACAGTTTCTTAGGATCTTTAGGATCTGGCCAAAAAGCAGTTGCATGCGACTCCATTAGCGAAACTGGCTTAAATGAATAACCACGTATCAACATTTCAAACGCCACTTCTAAGGTATTAATGAGTTGTTCTTCCTTGGCAGACACACGATCTTCAATACTAAAGGATTGTCGACGATTTAAGATGTTGTCTAAACGTTTTTCAATGGCATCTGCACCCGCTAGCATTGTATCAATCTCATACGCAGTACAACGTAGTGTAAAATACTGTGCATAGAAATCAAGTGGTCGATGCACTTTAAACCAAGCCACTCGAACCCCCATCATACAATAAGCAACCGCATGTGCTTTCGGGAATAAATATTTAATTAATTGAGCAGATTCAATATACCAGTGTTGAACCCCTTTTGAAGTCATGGCATCAATCCATTCAGGTCTTAAACCTCTCCCTTTACGGACAGATTCCATAATATTAAAGGCCATCTTTTCTTGAACCCCTAAATGGGTTAAATACGTCATAATATCATCACGACAACAAATAACATCATCTAAGGTATAGCCATTTTGAATAATTGCTTCAGCATTTTTAGACCAAACATCCGTCCCATGGGATAAACCTGAGATCTTAACTAAATCAGAGAACTTGTTGGGATTTGTATCATTTAACATGCGACGAACAAACTGAGTTCCAAATTCTGGTAGCCCAACCGCACCATTGGAATCTCGTTGGCGTCGATGATCAATTAAAAGTGCATCGGTACTATTAAAAATAGACATCGTTTGAGGGTCATTTAATGGGATTTTATTAACATCTAAACCAGAAACATCTTCTAAAAACTTAATGGCAGTTGGATCAACATGGCCTAAGATATCTAATTTGAGCAGATTATGTTCAATATCATGATATTCAAAATGGGACGTCAGCCATGAACTCATCGGGTTATTTGCCGGATACTGATAAGGCATAAAGTCTAAAATATCTTTATCTTCAGGAATGACAATGATTCCACCAGGATGTTGTCCGGTTGAACGTTTGACACCCGCTGCACCTAACACTAGATACTCTTTGAAAGCATTATGTACTGGCTCTTTGGGCTCAACATTTTCATAATAGCCGCTCACTAAACCAAACGCTGTTTTTTCAGCAATGGTTCCAATGGTTCCAGCACGCAATACTTTATCTTCCCCAAACAATTCCTTCGTTAAATTATGGGCTGTTTCTTGATAATCACCAGAGAAATTCAAGTCAATATCCGGTGTTTTATCCCCTTCAAAGCCCAAGAAGGTCTCAAATGGAATATCTTGGCCTTCCCCTATCAATTGACTTTGACAATGTGGACATTCTTTTAATGGTAAGTCATAACCACTGGCATACTCACTTTTAGTAAAGAACTCACTATAATGGCAGCTTGGACATACATAATGGGGGACCAATGGATTCACCTGAGTAATATTAGCCATTGTTGCGACAAACGATGAACCAACCGAACCACGTGATCCAACCATATATCCATCTTCAATGGATTGTTTCACCAGTAAATGAGAGATGTAATAGATAACACCAAATCCATTACTCAGGATGCTATTGAGTTCTTTTTTAATGCGATCTTCAACAATTTGAGGAAGATTCTCACCATAAATGGCATGCGCATTTTCATAAACTAACGTCGTTAGTTTTTCATCCGAACCTTCAATGGTTGGTGCATACAACTCTTTAGGGACTGGATACACATCATCAATCAAGGAATTGAGTTTATGCGTATTATCAATAACCACTCGCTTTACTTCGTTCTTTGAAAGATAAGGGTATCCTGCTAACATCTCATTAGTTGTTCTTAAGTGTTGATCAGGACTTTGTTGAGTTTGACGAAGTTGTTCATCGTAAATATACAGTGGATGTTTCGCACCCCCAATTCCCATGGCATTAATATAGATTTCTCTAAATATCTTTTCATGTTTAAGGATGTAATGTACATCACCCGTCCCAACCACCAACTTATTAAGTTTATGGGCTGTGAAATAAATATTCTTAAGGATTTCAATTAAATGTTCTTGATTAAGAATTTGTTTCTTATACAGAAGCGGCTCATAATTCTTTAACGGTTGAAGTTCAATATAATCATAAAATCCCATTTCTGTTTCTAACTCTTGTTGTGAGCCTGTTCTAGCAATTTCAAACAGATATGAATTAAAACAAGCCGATCCAATTAATAAATTGTGTCTATTTTCTTGAATTAGTTGACGGGTTAGTCGAGCTTCAGCAATACTTTCATCCTCTTTTTTAGTGGATTTACCGCGAAACATTAAATTGTCAGTATGACTGAGAGACACCAATTTATAAAGATCTTTAATCCCTTGTTGGTTTTTAGCCAACACTGTCATGTGATAAGGTCTAAGTTTATCAATCGGATTAATTGAATTTTGAAACTCAATTAATTGTGCACTCGTTTTTATCCCTTTTGAAAAAAGCTCACTGGACATACTCGCAAAAACATGTTGAAGAATCTGCGCATCATAATCCGCTCGATGGGCAATCGATTGGTCATAAGGAAGATTATAATAACGAGCCACGGCACCTAAGGTATAGGATTTTCGTTGATCAATTAACGCCCAAGCTAATGCGAGCGTATCAATTAACGGATTATTCAATTCAGGGACGTTACATTTTTGTGCGGCAGCTTGTAAAAAACGATAGTCAAACAGTCCATTATGAGCGACTAAAACGCCATCCCCAATAAAATTAGTGATTGTTTTAAATGCTTCTTTAAGCGTTGGGGCATCCTTAACCATTTCATCATCAATGTTGGTAATCGAAGTAATTCGAGCAGGAATCGAAACAGGTGGTTTAATAAACAATTGAATTTGATCAACAATCGTCTGATTAACCACTTTAACGGCCCCAAACTCTATAATATGGTCATATCGAGAGGATAAGCCAGTGGTTTCTAAGTCAAATAAAATATATGTTTGTTGTTGTAAATCAAAATCTTGATCCGTATTGACGATCATCAAATGATCATCGACAACATTCATCTCAACGCCATAAATCACTTTAATTTGTTTATTCTTATCTTTCGCATTTAACTTTGCTGCTGTGGATTGTGCTTTGGGAAAGGAATGGACCACGCTATGATCGGTAATGGCGATCGCTGGATGACCATAATCATACGCTTGTTTAATTAAATCAGAAACATCGCTAATCCCATCCATTTCAGAAGCTTTGGTGTGAGCATGAAACTCGATCCGTTTTTCATCTGCCTTATCTTCATAATTAAGTGGCGATTCAATCGTTTTAATCAATTTATGTTTAAACGTATTCTGTTTCGCATAATTGTCAAACACGTAGTTCCCATAGACTGCAGCCCATTGACCTACTTTAATTTCAATATCATCAAGTGAATCAACAAAACAAGTTGTTTCAATCCCGTCTTCTAAATCAGTAAAATACAAGGTAGCAATAATATTGCCCTTGCGTGTTTCTCTTGAATCGATTTTAAATAGTTGTCCTTCAAAATAAACATTGAACATCTCTTCTTGAAGCATCGCTATTTTAACCATCGTATAATCTTCAAGTTTTGATTTCGTTTTATATTGTGGTTTCATTTCAATGCTTGGTTTAATGGTTGGGGTGACTTTCTTGGTCGTTTCAACAAACTTAACCTCTGCTTCTACGATTTCACAGAAACAGTTTACTTCAAAGCCATAAATATTTAATTGTTCATCTAAGAGACTTAATACCTGATTGATATAATCTTGATCCCCTTCATTGATGGCTAAAAAGACGATTTGATGTCCTTCAATTTTGGTCGAAGCTTGTAGAATCGTTTTTTGAAGTTGATGATTATTGGCAATAACCTCTAAATAATCACTCACTAAAGCATGTTCGGGTTCGTTTTTCTCAGATTTGATTTGTACATGACAATCACAATTAAATGACTTTTCTAATAATCGTTGTAGTTGTTGATAAATCTTTAAAGGTAATATTTGATAGGTTTCAAATTGAAAGGTGATTTGATTTTTACGCTTCGAATAGATAGGCGTGATTAATTCAGTATTCTTAAAAGCACTGGTATAGTGCTTTGGGAATTGGATAGTTTTTAATAATTGATAAGTCTTCATTAAACCCTACTTTACTAATTTATTTAAGGCATCCTTGGCCGCTTGTTGTTGGGCACGTTTTTTAGAGGACCCAGTTCCTTTACCTAGAACTAATTCATCTAATTTAACAATTGCATCAAACTCGGGCTGATTGGCAGGACCAGTCACAGACACAATTTGATAAGTGACTGTTTTACGACTGTCCGATTGAACAAATTCTTGTAACTTTGTTTTGTAGTCCATTATGTCATCTTTATCAAGAGTTTCAAACCGTTTCTTTATCGTTAGATTACAAATTTTATCAATTGCTTGAATTCCTTGATCAAGATACAATGCACCAATAAAGGCTTCAAATAAGTCCGCTAAAAGTGACTCTCTTTTTCTTCCACCACTTTTCGCTTCCCCAATACCCAGCTTTAGGAATTGGGCTAAATTCATCTCTTTAGAGAAACAGGCTAATGCTTTCTCATTCACCAGTTGAGCACGAATGAGAGTCATATCCCCTTCCGAAATAATTGGTTCTTGATGATAAAGAAAATTTGCGCTCCAAAGTTGTAGCACCGCATCCCCCAAAAGTTCTAGGCGTTCATTATCATCCAAGTCTAGCTCTTTGTTTTCATTAACATAAGAGGTATGAATAAACGCCACTTTTAAAGCTTCTTCATCGTTAATTTCAATCTCATATTGTCTTAAGTATTCTGTTAATGTCATGATTACTCCTAAATTGATACTTGATTCATAATCGCTTGATGCTGTCTTTGTATCCAGCTAATAAATATTGTATCTTCTTTTGAAGGATTTTCAAAGAGCAATAACACATCTTCTTTGGCAGATTGTAATAATTTAAGATCGGATGTTAAATCGAGGTGTGTGAACTGAGGATAACCCGACTGTCTTTGACCCAGTAAATCTCCCGCTCCACGCATCATTAAATCCATTTCAGCCAATTTAAATCCATTTGTCTCTTGTGTAAACACCTTTAACCGATCAAGAGAATCTTGGTTTTTAGTTTGGGTTAAAACATAACAAACCGCTTGTTGATCCGATCGACCAATACGACCACGCAATTGATGAAGCTGACTTAAACCAAAGCGATCCCCATCATAAATAATCATCATATTGGCTGAAGCAATGTGAACACCCACTTCAACAATAGTCGTACTAACAAGAATATCCAATCCACGATGTTTAAACTGGTCTAATGTTCGATTTATTTCGTCACTACTCTTTTGTGAATGAATAGAACCAATTCTTAGTTGTGGGTAGGCTTTTTCTAGATTCATATGTATCTCTTGAACACTTCGAGTCGGTTGTTCACTTTCTTGATCGATGGCAGGACAAATGACATACACTTGTCCTTGAGTGTCAATATAACGAAAGACTTCATCAATAAATGAACGAATTGAATTTTCTAAGATTAGTTTTGTGATAATTGGTTTTCGACCCAAAGGCATCGTCTCAATCGTACTAATTGAGAGATGAGAATATAAAGTGGCTGCCAATGTGCGAGGAATTGGTGTGGCAGATAACATTAAAACATCCACCGCCTCTCCTTTTTCAAGCATGCTTTGACGCTGATTGACTCCAAATCGATGTTGCTCATCAATAATAAGTAACCCTAATTTATGGTAGGTGACCGATTCAGAGAATAACGCATGAGTCCCTACAATCATTTTTGTCGTTCCATTTTTTAAATTTTCTAGCAGCTCATTTCGTTGGTTAATCGAGCCCGTTAAGAGTGCCACATCATCAAAATACTCTTTAAAACTTTGATAGTGTTGTTGAGCTAAAACTTCTGTTGGACAAAGAAACGCGACTTGATAGCCTGCATTCATCATGGCCATTGACGCAAGGATAGCCACAATCGTTTTACCACTACCAACATCCCCTAATAATAATCGTCTCATAAGTGTTGGTGATTCTAAATCATCCAACAGTTGGTGTATTGAATTAGTTTGGTCCATCGTTAATTTGAAATCCAAATTGTTCACTGTTTCTTCAATCAGTGCTCGATCAATGATCCGTTTTGGTTTTGTCTTACTAAGTTGATATTGTCGATCTAAAAAGAGTGCCATTTGATAACGAAGGGCTTCAGAATATTTTAGTGTTCGAATCGCTTGAAATAAAAGGTCGTTGTTATCAGGTTGATGAATTTGTTTTAATGCCATCTTCGTACTTAACAAATCATATTTTTGATTTAAATGACTCGGAATCATCTGATGAATCTGGTCAAACTGTTCTTTTAGGACTTTCTTTAGAATCGTCCTCATTTGATGTTGATTGACTCCTTTTTTCAACGGATACACCGGTAAGATCCCCGTCATTTCTTCTAGTGAGCGTAAATTAAGCGTGTTGATGACCAGTTCTTGACGTTCATTGAATTTACCAGTGATGGTCACTGCTCTATCACCATAGTTATTTTTAAAATATGGGCGATTATACATCACACATTTGATGATTTGATGTTGAGTCATCACTTGGAAACGACTGATTGTTCTTTTTCCAAAACGAATCGTCTTAATTGGTTCAAGTATCTGTGCACTCAAGCCTATCAAATTATCTTGGCTAAAGGTTTGTTCATCCCAACGATCAATTTTTTCGTAACGAAAAGGATAAATCGTTAATGCCGCTTTATCCTGTTTCAATTCGGGAATATATTTTAATATAATTTCTTTTTGTTTGGCAGTCAGCATTGACTACTCAACTCCCACCATATAAGAGTATACTGGTTGTCCACCTTCAACAATTTCAACTTCTACATCGTATTTGTCTTCAAAATCTTCAGCTAGTTCTTGGGCTTTATCAAGAAGTCCATCTTGACCGACAATTAATGTGATGATTTCAGAGTCATCCTCGACTAAATCATCAACCACACTGATAAGCGCTTCTTCTTGATTTGGTGAGGTGAGAACAATTTTCTTACCAGAAATTGCCATATAATCACCCGCCTTAATTGGCATCGAATCATAGGTTGTATCCTTGATGGCATAAGTCACTTGTCCTGATTTGGTATTGTTGATAGCTTCTTGCATATTTTCAACATTTTCTTCAATGTCTACTTCAGGATTATATGCGATACAAGCAGCAATTCCTTCAGGAATTGACTTGGACTCTAAAACAACAACATGCTTATCTTCAATTAAATCAATCACTTGTTTAGCAGCTAACACGATATTGGAGTTATTTGGTAGAATAACAACATTCTTACAGTTAAGATCATTGATGACCGCCACAAAGTCTTCTGTCGATGGATTCATGGTTTGACCACCAGAGACACAAACATCAACTCTTAGTTCTTTAAAGTATTCTGCTAAACCATCTCCAGCACTCACTGAAACGATGGTTGTTTCTTTATAATCATACCCTTTTTTATCATTTACATTCTGAGTTAAGCTATCATGAACAATCGCTTCATGTTGTTGGGCCATATTTTCAATTTTTAACTTCGCAAACTCACCATAACGTTGGCCTAAATTGAGCGCATCACCAGGAGTTAAAGTATGAATATGAACTTTCACTAAATCTTCATCATGAACGACGACTAAGGAATCCCCTAGTTTTTCAAGTTCTTTAACAAAGGTATTTTCTTTAAAGTATTTAACTGATTTATCATTTAATTGAATGATAAATTCTGTACAGTATCCAAACTCTTCATGATCAAATTGAGCTTGAACCGGCGCAGAACTTTCAGTCTTCGAAACGACTGATTGAATCGGCTTCCCTTCAAGTGCGGCTTGCATCCCTTGTAAAATGACTAGCAAACCAGCGCCACCACTATCAACCACGCCCACTTCTTTTAATACTGGAAGCATTTCAGGTGTTTTATTGAGCGCAATTTCAGCTTGTGTAATAAAGTAGTTTAGTGTATCTTCAACATTTAATTCATTGCTTTGATTGACATAACTTAATGTCTCTTCAGCGGCTAGTCTTAATACCGTTAGAATGGTCCCTTCAACAGGACGCATGACGGCTTTATAGGCAACTTTCTTTCCATTGTCAAACGCTAAGGCTAAATCTTTGGCGTCTAATTCAGGTTTATCGGCGACAGATTGAGAGAATCCACGAAAAATTTGAGATAAGATGACGCCAGAGTTTCCACGCGCACCCATCAACAAACCGCGAGAAAACACTTTGGCTAATTGTCCAACATGGGTTGAATTATGATTTAACACTTCTTTAACACCCGCGCTAAAGGTTAAATTCATATTGGTTCCAGTATCACCATCAGGGACTGGGAAAACATTTAAGGCATCAATTTCACGATGCTGATTCGTTAAATTATTAGCTCCAGATTCAAGGATTGCTAAAAAATCGGCTGCTTTTAATGTCATCATACTACTTCTCTACTTTAACCCCTTGAACATAAATATTTACTTTGACAAAGGATTGTTCCAATGATTTTTCAAGCATATATTTAACTTTGGTTTGAACGGATTGTACAATTTCAGAGATTCTAACACCATAGCTTAAAATGACATACAAATCAATTTCAAAGCCATTGTCATCTTTTCTAACAACAATTCCTCTTGTGTAATTATCTTTCTTTAATAATTCAGCAAAACCATCTTTTACAAACTTTTGGCTTGCCATCCCGACAACACCATAACATTCTGTTACAACGCCACCTGCTAGCTGAGCGATGGCTTCAGCTGAAATATTGATGTTTCCTAATTGTGTCATTCTTTCAATGGACATAGTTTCCTCCTATTACCTGTTTGGTATTCTATAATAAATTAGTTTGAATTACAAACTTTATTCGTCTTCGGGTTCAATCTCATTGACTACTTCGCAAGGCCGCGCAAATGTTGAGCGCCAAAACACATCATAGACAATGCACTTTTGATCTTCTTTTAAACGATTGAAAATGTCTCTAAACGTCGTTGCATCAAGGGATTCAAGTGAATAAATAGAAGTATAGAGTTGAACTCCATCTGCCATCATCACTTTTAGATAGTTTTCATCATATGTTCTTGGATCACGAATAATTTCCGAGATATTTGAATAGAGAATTGGTTCACTTCGAGCTAATCCATCCACCAATTGTTCCAATGATTCTTGACTATCAAATCCAGTAAATCGTGCTAAATCTTGAAGATGACTTAATTGACCTTCTAATAAGCCTTTGGTCGATCCATCATGAGCAATTAATTCAATAATATCGGTTTCTTGATTCCAACGATAGCCAATCACTTTTTTCTCTGTGACATCGATGGTCATCGATTGATTAAACCAATGTTTAATCACATCCACTGACTCGACAAAGGAATCTTCAGGAACTTTTTTTTCTAAACTGGACGATAAGAACGAATAAAAATGTGCCCCTGTTTCAAACTCAAGTTCATCAACGACTTCCTGGTCTAAAACATATTTATTGCCAATCACATCAACGGTCAAAATTTTCGAATAATCACTTTTGTCGTATAAAAACGCCACAAAAGCTAACAAAATACCAGTAAAGAAAACACACACAATTTTTAAAAATCGACGACGTTTTCTTCGTTTGGCCATTTGTTTTTTATGTCTTAAATCTTGTTGAATGTCTTGAAAGGTATTTGTTACTCGTTGTCTCTCCAATTAAATGGCTCCACTTCTAATTGTAAATCAATGTTATGCTTGTTTTTAACACTTTGTTGAACAAGCTGAATTAATTTTAACATATCTTCTGCTTTGGCTAAGCCTGTATTAATTAAAAAATTACTATGCTTGGAAGATACTTTGGCTCCACCGATACCAAAACCACGCAAACCACAGTCATCAATTAACTGCCATGATGCATACCCTTGTGGATTTCTAAAGGTGGATCCGCAAGAAGCACTATCAAGTGGTTGAGTGCTCAAGCGTTGATGTTTACGACGATCCATCACTGCTTTTATTTCTTCCTGTTGAGCTGGTTGTAACGATAGTTTAGCCCCTAAAATTACCCATTCTGGATTTTTTTGAAATAGTGAGGTTCGATAGCCAAATTGACAGTCTTGATTTGTTAACCAGACAAACTGATCGTCTTTTAAAACCAAAACTTCCGATAAAATATCTGACATAGACACTTTATAAGCGCCGGCATTCATAAATATAGCACCACCTAAGGTTGCTGGGATCCCCGCTGCCCATTCTAAACCTGATAACGAACGTTTCATCGACAAATCCGATAATGCCACCAACGATGTCCCCGCTTCAACAAAGACTTCGTTTTCTAGATAAAACACATCAGAAAGTGTTCGGTTTAATTTAATAATTAATCCATCATAATCGTCATCACTCGCTAAAATATTTGATCCATGGCCCAATACTTTATAGGGAATGCCTTCTTTTTTACAGAGTTTAACGGCTGCCAAAAGGCCTAACATATTGTTTGGATAGAGTAACGCTTTGACATCGCCCCCAATTTTTAGCGTGGTTAACTTTGATAAAGACACATTTTCTTGAAGGTCACCAAAACCTTTTAATACTTCAATTTGTTTAGTTGTCATGGTGCACCTCATGGATCCATTCTATAATTTTTTCGATTGCATCGACTTTTGAAAACTTCTGACAGTTTTGTCGCATGCTGTTTAATTGTTCTTTGTTATTCAACAACTGATTAATTTGGTCAAATAAGATTTGTGACGATAACTCTTTCTCTTCAATTAATTGAGCTGCCCCATTATTTTTAAGCTCTAAAGCATTGTAATACTGATGATTGGCCACAACATAAGGCGATGGAACATAAATAGCGGGTGTTAAGGATGCCGTGATTTCAGCAACGGAAGTTGCTCCGGCACGACTAATGACCAAGTCACAATGTTTTAACAATTGAATTTGATCCACACTTTCAAAAACAAAGACATTCTGATGGTCTTTTAATTGTTGAGACATTGATTCCATCTGGCGACCTGCCGATATTACAAATTGATAATCATTGATTGGATTATCTATTAAATAATCTAGGACCATTTTACTCATTGATTCTGAACCTAAGGACCCCATCACAAAATAAACAATTGGGCCGGTCTTTGACAAACCTAATGATGCTAGATATGTCTCATCTTTTTCTACTTCAGCAGCAATGGTTGCTCTAGGATTACCTAGAAAACGGATGTCAGGATGATTAAATTGTTTGATGACTTCTTCAAAACAAACAATGATTCCTGCACACTCTTTTTGAACCATTTTATTGGCTTTACCAGCCACAGAATTTTGTTCATGGATTAAATAAGGAATTTTATATTTCTTAGCCGCATAACATGCTGGAAAAGTGACATAACCACCAAAGCTAATGACCATGTCAATTTGATTTTCTTTTAAGTATTTCTTCGCGGTTAAAATCGCTTTAAACTGACTGGTAATTCCTTTCAGCTTTGCTTTTAGACCTGGTTTTAAGCCTTCGTTATCGATGGCTAAAAATGTGTATGGTTTTTCACGCACTAAGCGTTCTTCCATTTTACCTTTATTTCCAATATAAAAGATGGTATGACCCTGTTTAATCAGTTCATCCCCCAAGGCTAAGGCTGGGTAGATATGACCACCCGTCCCCCCTGCTGTTAGACATATATTCATAGATTAATCCTCAAATTCTTGTTCAAATAAGTTAGTGTTATACGATAGTTTTAAATGTTGATACGCTTTTTGAGTCACAACGCGACCCCTTGGAGTTCGATTTATGAACCCAATCTGAAGTAAATAAGGCTCATAAACATCCTCGAGGGTCATCGTTTCCTCTGAAATTGAACTGGCTAATGCATCAAGACCGACTGGCCCACCATTAAATCGTTCAATTATTCCTTTTAAGTAACGAATATCGACATCATCTAAGCCTAGTTCATCAACTTTTAATTGACTTAACGCATAACCGGTAATTTCTTGGTCAATGATATTGTTATTGAGTACTTGTCCAAAATCTCGAACTCGTCTTAATAATCGATTCGCAATTCTTGGGGTTCCTCGACTTCGCTTGGCAATCTCGAGAATGCCATCTTCATTAATTTCAGTACTTAGGACACGGGCACTACGACGAATGATTTGTTGGAGCTCTTGCTGGGTATAATATTCTAATTTAGAAATAATCCCAAAACGATCGCGTAATGGTGAACTTAAGTCACCAGCTCGTGTAGTCGCACCCACCAATGTAAAG
The DNA here is from genome assembly GCA_964627845.1 of uncultured Erysipelothrix sp. Classification (GTDB taxonomy): domain Bacteria; phylum Bacillota_I; class Bacilli_A; order Erysipelotrichales; family Erysipelotrichaceae; genus DUUI01. Next base: position 144,014 of record CAZVKL010000001.1, read on the forward strand.
GGTGGTAAATCGATTTGTATCGAACGAACGGTTGCATCTTTTCCAACAACCACATCCAATACAAAATCTTCCATGGCTGAATACAAGACTTCTTCCACTACTTTGGGTAGTCGATGAATCTCGTCAATAAATAAGACATCGCCAGGTTCAAGGGCTGATAGAATGGCTGCTAAGTCACCAGTTCTTTCAATCGATGGACCTGTCACAACCTTAATATGTGTTCCCATTTCATGGGCGATAATATAGGCTAAGGTTGTTTTTCCTAAACCTGGAGGTCCATAGAGTAACACATGGTCTAAAGCCTCTTGACGATTAAGAGCAGCTTTAATATATACTTTTAAGTTTGTCTTTAAATCCTCTTGCCCAACATAATCACTCATTTGATGAGGTCTTAGACCTTCTTCTTGGTGATCCAATTCGGTTTCGAGTGAATCCATCATTCGGCTCATAGCATTCCTTTCTACTTAATTTTTAATAGTAACTGTAATCCTTGTTTAATATATTCATCTGTTTTTAAACCAGGGTGTTTTAATAGTTCTTTTTCAACAGAATTTAACTCACTTTGTTTGTAACCTAAATTCTTGAGTCCACTGATTGCTTCCATTAATTCTTGAGAAACATTCCCTTTATTATGGTCAGAATCGACAAGTTTTCCTTTTAAATCTAAAACAATTTGACTCGCAGTTTTAGCCCCAACCCCGGGTAAACTCTTTAGATAGCTCACATCACCATCTTCAATGGCATGAATTAGACGATCTCCGGTACTTCTTGAAAAGAAATTCATCGCTCCCTTAGGACCAATCCCTTTAACAGAGATGAGTCTTAAGAATAGGTTTAAATCGCGTTGACTTAAGAAACCAAAAAGAGTCAAGGCATCTTCTCGTACATTTAAATACGTATAAACCTTGACTGATTCGCCAATCTTAACTCGGTCAGCTGAGGCAAATCCAATTTGAAATCCCATCCCATTGACATTAACAATAATTGAATCAGTGGTTACCTCATCAATGACCCCTCTAATAAATGAAATCATTTTATCACCTAATTTATTATATCATCTTTCCTACTGGTCAATGAACTCAAATTGTACTGACTCTAATATGATGGTATCTCCATGTTTCACACCTTGATCTCTTAAGTATTGGTCAACACCTAAATGTTTTAAACGTGTTGCGAAATGGGTGATTGAATCTTCAGAATTTTCATCCAACTGTCTAAACTCATGTTCTAATTTAGCACCGCTTAATTGCCATAAACCATCATTTAGTTTCTCAACTTGATAGCCTCTTTCTGGTGCTTCATATTTGAAGACGACTTCATCCTCAACGGGTTGAGATTCAAATAAGTCGTAATCAATCGACTCAAGTTTATCTGCAATCGCATAAACTAATCTTTGTGTCCCAGTTTGAGTTAAAGTGACGGTTTCATAGACATCGACATCCGGGTACTTCACTTTGAACTTTTCTAAGTTCTCTTGCGCCCCATCTAAATCCATTTTATTTGCGACAACAATCATCTCACGTTCTAACAAACGGTGTTGATACTCTTTGAGCTCGTTCATAATAATTTGGTAGTCTTCTAATGGATCACGACCTTCAGATCCTGACATATCTAGAATATGGACTAATAACCGACAACGTTCAATGTGTTTTAAAAATTGATGGCCTAAGCCCTTGCCTTGAGCTGCATTTTCAATCAAACCAGGTAAGTCGGCCATCACAAAGGAACGATTATCCCCTGCTTGAACAACCCCTAAATTAGGTACAATGGTTGTAAAGTGATAATCCCCGATTTCAGGTTTTGCTGCTGAGACAACGGATAATAGCGTGGATTTACCAACGCTTGGGAAACCAACTAATCCGACATCGGCTAATAATTTTAGTTCGACTTCAATCTGAAATTCTTGTCCAAGTTCGCCCACTTCAGCAATATCGGGGGCAGGGTTTTTTGCGGTCGCAAAACGGAAGTTTCCACGACCCCCTTTTCCACCATGGGCAATAATCGCTGATTGACCAGGATTGACTAAATCAGCAATTAATTGACCCGATTCTTTTTCTCGGACCATTGTTCCTGGTGGCACTTTGACGATTAAGTCCTCCCCATCGGCACCGTGCATTTTTTTGTTTTTACCATTGTCACCATTTTTTGCTTTTAAATGATGTTGAAAGCGCAAATCTAATAGGGTTGATTTATGGGTATCGACCACAAAGACAATGTCTCCCCCTTTTCCACCATCACCACCATAAGGTCCTCCAAATGGGACATATTTTTCACGACGAAAAGAGGCCATTCCATTGCCGCCATTGCCTGCTTTAATTTGTAGTGTAACTCGATCGATAAACATATTATCAAATCCCTTCTTTTATGAAAAAAGTCTCGGTTAGGAGACTTTTTAAGCGGCTGGATAAACTGAAACTTGTTTCTTGTTTTTTCCGACTCGTTCGAATTTAACAACACCATCTACTTTTGAGAATAACGTGTCATCTCCCCCACGACCAACATTGATGCCTGGGTGAATTTTTGTACCACGTTGGCGATACAAAATAGAACCAGCAGAGACTTCTTGTCCGTCAGAGCGTTTCGCTCCTAATCGCTTCGAATGAGAATCACGACCGTTCTTTGTCGAACCGACTCCCTTTTTAGAAGCAAAGAATTGAATATTTAAAGTGAATTTCATTATTTCACCTCCTGAATTGTAATGTAATTTGGAAATTGATTGGCAATTGTTTGAAGTTGAATCAAACCAACTTCTAATATCATTTGTCCAGCCTCGGATATTTTGGATGTTGACGCAAACATCACTTGTTTTTCATCATCCACAACGGTTTGGTATTTGGTTTTAATATCCAGTGCATTTAATAATCCAACCATAATGCTGGAAACACCTGCACAGACGATATCTTTGCCATAATCATCAAATAACGCATGCCCACTTACTGTCAATGACGTAATGGCATCCTTTTCTTTCTTAACACTAACTTGAATCATTAAGCGTTAATAGAATCAATAGTCAACTTAGTATATGGTTGACGGTGACCTTGTTTACGACGGGTAGATCCTTTTTTAGCTTTATACTTGAAGATAGTAATCTTCTTGCCACGACCATTTTTATTAACAGTCGCCTTAACTGTTGCTCCATCAACATATGGAGTTCCAGCAGTTAATGTTTTATCACCCACAACAAGCACTTTGTCAAAAACAACTTCATCGCCTTCATTTGCTTCGAGTTTTTCAACCCAAATTTCTTGGCCTACTTCAACTTTTAGTTGTTTTCCACCTGTTTCGATAACAGCGTACATATCGCACCTCCTCACTTTTTCTATGACTCGCCAGGTAAGGTGTCCAAAGGAACTTACAGACCCTACTTTGAGCGGTTGTATGCACTACAACGCGTCTGCTTAAACATAAGCTAACCAATTATAGCACAAAGTTTTAAGAAATGTCCAAAAAATTGCTATTTCTGAAAATTTATCCGACCAGCGGTATTTCAACAAAGAACGTCGTTCGTTTTTCAACCTCTGAAATAACCCCATAAGGATAATTTCCACGCTCACAAATTGCCTTACAGATTGCCAAACCAAGCCCTGTTCCTTGTCTGGCTCGTTGATAATTCTTGTTGACCTTATAGTATCTGTCCCAGACATAATTGATGTCTTCAACCTTAATTCCATCACCATGATCTTCTACTTCAACACGCGCATAGCCCGTCTCTTCAATTTCTAACAATCGAATGACAACGAGCCGATCTTCACCAATGAATTTGATCGCATTCGAAATATAATTAACGATCACTTGTCTAAGTTTAATCTCATCTCCTAATACCATTCGATTAATGCTTCCAACCACTTCAATCATGACACTTTGTTGTGAACTGACCACTTTAAACGAAGAAACAATGGACTTAACCAATGAATTGATATTAAATTCTTGTTCAATCAAACGGGTTGGATCGGATTGCATCTGCGACAAGGTCATCATATCCGTTAATAACTTATTCAACTGATCCACTTCCGATTGAATAATCTCTAAATGTTGATTCCGTTTAATGGGATCATCCCCAGAAATATCTTGAATCATCTCTGCATACGCCGAGATCATGGTTAATGGTGTTCGAATATCATGTGATATATTGGCTAGTAAATCCGTTCTAAGATTGTCTGTTTTAGCCATCTCTTGAGTTGCATAGTTAAGCGTGTCGGCTAGATTATCAATTTCGGTATAGCCCCCTTGTTCAAAGTTAACATTCTTCATTCCCTTAGCTAAGTTTCTAGCTGAGTTACTCATATTAATGATTGGTTTTGAGAACAAGCGACTGATGACAAACGCAATAAACCCGCCTAAGAATAATACACCAATAATAATAAAGAAAAATTGTGTCTGTAACACGTCGATGGTGGACTCTAGTAATTCATAAGGTGTATTGATAAAGACATAATAGGCATCATTCTCTAAATCAATTTTATGCGCATAAAAGAGTTGGCTTGAAATCTGATCATTAGGAGTCACTCTAAAATAATAAGACGTTTCTTCTAGTTCATTAAAGGTTTCAATATATTGGTTCATAATGAGTGATGGATTATCATATGAACGAGCCGAGGGCTTAATTAAATAATGCAAATAACAAGAGGATCCCATTGGATTAATTTCGAGTTGCATAATCGAATCACGATCAAAAGCATAAATACAGAGATTATTATCATAGGCATAGTTTCTTAAATCGGTGTATGCCTGTTCAAATTGACCATTGTTATGAATGGCTTCAATGGGTGATTCCATTTGAAAAGCAGCTTCCTCAACTCGATTTAAGACGGTGTTTTGATAGAAGGTTGGTAATAATAAAATTTGTAACAAATACACCAAGGTTAAAAGCGCTAGTACTAAACCAACGATATAGACAAACATTCTAAATCCGATTGAGCGCAACCACCTATGTATTCGTTTCAAATAAATACCCCATTCCTCTCACTGTTTTGATTTTATGGCGATAAGGGCCTAAACTTTGTCTTAACATTTTAATATGCGTATCGACTGTGCGATCATCGCCACTAAAATCATCCGACCAAACATGGTTAACAATCATGTCACGGGTACACACTTGATTCGCATGTTTCACTAAATACAGAAGTAATTCATATTCTTTTAGTTTAAGATTCACGCGCCTAGAATCGATTTCAATATAACGACCTAAGGTATTGATTGTTAATCCATCAAAATGATAGGTTGTTTGTTTTGTGTTTTGACTCGAGCGTTGGGTTATCACATTGATGCGGGCCATTAATTCTTTGGCTGAGAATGGCTTTGTCATGTAATCATCGACGCCCATTTTAAAACCATACAGCTTATCATCTTCACTGTGTCTTGCTGAAAGCATTAAAACAGGTATTTCTTTAATTTCTTTTATTTTCTTCGTCGTGACAAAACCATCTAAATCAGGCATCATCACATCCATAATGATGACATCATAATCATTAACGACGACTTTTTCAATGGCTTCATAGCCTCCTGAGGCTCCCTCACAGCTATGACCATATAACTGCGCATATTCCCTGACAATATCGTGGATCGATAGTTCATCATCGACAACAAGTATTTTCATTTTATGTGACCCTTTCTAAATGTTTAATAATAAAGCTTCGTTTGTTTTCATCGGCACTAGATTGACCTTGTCCACTTACTAAGTAGACCGATGAGGTGCTCAAGATTTCTTTGTATTTTGGAAACTCTCGAGGAAATAAGACCGCTTCAATTGAATTTAACTCATCTTCTAAAACTAAGAATGCCATAGGCTCTCGTTTCTTTGTCATTATTTCTTTAAACTCGACAATCGAGGCATAGAAACTAAAATATCCAGAAGTGTTGATGGCCTGTGAAAGATGATTAGGCAAAGCTGGATGTGTTTCTTTGACACTCATAACAGGATGTGTTGAAAGATGAAAGCCAAGGACTTCCTGTTCCTGTCTGGATAAGACCACTTTATTCTCTCTGATTTTATAGATCGTTGGCTCCCCTATCAAATCAGGTTCAAGAATTATTTGTTGATCTAGTTCGACTTTAATAATTTCAGCATAATTAAGTACTTCAGGAAGATTATGGATCATGGTCGCTCTTGAAAGGTTAAACTCATCAAATGCGCCCGCATAAATTAAATTTTCTATCTGTGTTTGATTAATCTTGATTTTATTTAGCCGAGCGACACAATCAATATACGATTTAAACAAGCCATTGCTGTATCTAACTTCCTCTATTTGTTTTGCTGAATGAACACCTATCGATCGAATCATCGACAAACCAAAACGGATGCCCCCCTCTTGTAACTTAAATGTCGCGTAAGAATAATTCATTGACGGAGGTAACAGTTTTATATTACGGCTCTTACACTCATTAATATACGCTTTGAGTTTAGACGTTGATCCAATCACACTATTTAGTAGTGCTTTATAAAATAAAAGCGGATAATTCGCTTTCAGATACGCCATTTGATAAGAAATCTTGGCATAACTGACTGAATGCGCTTTATTGAATCCGTATTGAGCAAATCGTTCCATTAAGGTCCATAATTCATGTGCGATTTGGGTTGGTTGGGCCAATAAGAACGCTTCTTTCATGGATTCCATGACAGCCATATCTTTAGAACTAATGGCTTTTCGAAGAATATCTGCCTTGGCATAACTAAACCCAGCAAATTCTCTGGCAATTTGAATGACTTGTTCTTGATAGATTAAAATCCCATGCGTTGATTTTAAAATTGGATCAACACTTGGATGGATTGTTTGAATTAATTGTGGGTTTTTAGCGTTTTGAATGTATTGAGCTCGATTCTGCATGGGTCCAGGTCGATAGAGCGCAATCGCATCAACAATATCTAAGAACTTCGTGGGATTCATTTGTTTAATTAAGGCCTTCATCCCATCACTTTCAAGTTGAAATAACCCTAAAGTATATCCACTCGCAATTAATCGATATGTTTTCTGGTCATTAAGTGGGATCGTGTTTAAATCAAACGAAGGATCTGACTGCTGAATTTCCTGCTTAATATCTGAAATAATAGATAAATTCTTTAAACCTAAAAAGTCCATTTTAACTAAGCCTAAATCACTGAGTTGTTCCATTGTATATTGCGTACAGGCCATGCCATTGCTCAGTGTTACAGTTGGGATGACGTCCCTTAATGGTTTTTGACTCAAGACAATTCCAGCCGCATGCAATGAACGCTGTCTTGGCAAGCCTTCTAACTTTAAAGCGACTTCAAAAACTCGCTTTGCATCAGGTTTAGTATTGATTAATTCACGCAATGTTTTTGATTCTTTAAGAGATTGTTGTAGCGTGGCAGTCGGTGATTGACTTAATGCCTTAGACATGGCATCAATTGTTTTTGTATGACAACCTAATACTTTACCTACATCGCGAATGACTTGTCTTTGAGACAAGGTTGAAAAAGTTATAATATGGGCCACATGGTCTTGCCCGTATTTATTGACAACATAGTCAATGACTTCATCACGACGATTGTCTTCAAAATCAACGTCAATATCTGGCATTGAAATACGCTCTGGATTTAAGAATCGTTCGAAGATTAAATCATATTCTAGTGGGTCAATATCCGTAATTCCAATACTATAAGCCACTAAGGAAGCAGCGGCAGAACCTCGTCCTGGTCCCACTAAAATGCCCTTTTTCTTAGCATACAAGATAAAGTCATAGACGATTAAAAAATAATCATGGTACCCCATGGATAAAATGACATCGAGTTCATAATCTAAACGTTGTTGGTAAGATTGAGGTAACTGGTTTGTTTCGAGTCGCTTCTTCAAACCTGTCTTGGCTAGTTCAGCTAAGAAAACCTCTGAATTAACATCATATTCATTATGATATTGAACTAAACGAGTGTTAAATTCACTTAAGTCAACCTGACACTCTAAAGCCAATTGATTGGTATTTTTAATTGTTAAGGAATCATATTGTTGTTCTCTTTGTTGGACACTTAAAATACTATGATACGGTTGAGCGATTAATCGTGAATCGCTTATTTCCACTTTCTGATCAATGGCTTGAGTTATCTTAAGCATTTGTTGATCTTCTTCATCTTCATAATAGGCCAATTCCAGTGCCACTGTTTTAAGATTGTTTTGTTGGCAAATATTGATAAAGATTTTGTTTTTTTGATGAAATAAGGGTGAGGCCATCAATGAAAAACCAATTCTGAAATCTCTAAAATACTTCTGAAGTTCAAAAAGTTCATTGAGTGCTTTATCGTGATTTTCTTGTAGTAAATCTTGTTCTATTTTTGAGCGTTCCGTACTTAGAATAACAACACAGTCTTTAGTGTGCTGTACTAACTGTTCAAATGTTAATGGCTCTATCGAAATCAAATGTGACAGTTGCATCAATTCTTTAAACCCATCGTTATTTTTAGCGATGACACAATAAACGCTGTCAAGAACATGTACTTCTAAGCCATAGATTGGTTTGATAGCTTGATTTAGGCATTCGCGATAAAAATGATTGGCACCATACAAGACACCAACATCACAAAGTACAATGGCCTGATAACCTCGTTGTTTTGAGGTTGAGACTAATGTTTGGATATTCAATAGAGAATTCAAAAATGAATAAGTGGAGCGAGCTCCTAAAAGCGTGTTCATGCTCTTATTATACTAAAAAATCTTAACCATAGCAGTTAAGATTTAAGGGGTGAATATAAAAGTAAATACCTGCTCTTCATTTTGAGTATTAGTCCCTACTTTATTCTCGAATTCGATGCTTTGTTCTGACAATCGATACTTGACTAAATAGTTATCTTCCTGGGCAATTTCACGTCCATATAAGAGATTATTGACAGCGTCGATATGGATATTGCCTAAGGTTTCATCTAATTTGACTTCATTCATGACTTCTAGACTCTGTGCATCGATAAAGTGGATGGTTGATGGTGATCCTGATAAGACCAAATATTGATCATTATAGACTGCTAAATCAGACGCATCGTTTGAAACTAATCTGGTTCTGATTTGATACAGTTCATTTAATTCAAATAGAACCACGTCATCATTTTTCTTACCAAGGAAGAGGAGTTTATCCTCATTGACTAAACTTCGATGACTCAGTATAAGATTCGTTTCAATTTCATTCACCAGTTCTAAATCATCATTATAAACTTGTAGGGTTTGATTTTGATCACCTGTAACTACAATAATTTGGTTATTAAATAAATGAATGCTTTTTGGATTTACATCTGTCAATTCAATTTCTTGTTGATCAACCCCACGTTTTACTAAGAAAGCTTGACCGTTAAAGGACCGTAAATAAATAATATTTTGTTGGTCAAAGGTTGAGTTGATTAATTGACCACCAACTTGGTGTTGTTGATGGAGTGACCCATCCCCTGTGTTCATCTTAAAAAAGACAAAGTCATTATCAAAGCCGTACAATAATAATTCATTCTTAAATCGAGTAATAGGTGGTACCACTAATTTATCAATTTCTTGTAGTCCAATTTCATTGAGATTTTCATCGTAATACACCAGCTCAGATTGTGGTCCACTCCTTAAAATGCCAACGCTATAGGGCTCTTCTAAGGCAAATGGTTCCCCTTGACAGGCCACTAATAATAACACGAATATAAGACTGACGATCTTTTTCATAATGGACTCCTTTACCAGTCAAATGAACCGAAAAAATCTTAACATGCCGTTAAGATTTTAAGCGATTATTTAAGATTTCAATTAATTCTTGGGTCTGTTCAAAACTTAAATCACGGGTTGCGGCAGCGAGCAGGTGCCCTCCACCCCCAAAGTCAGCGGCAATATCATTGATCCTAGTGTCTCTTGATCGGATGGTAGTCCGATATAAGCCTGTGTTTTCTTTAATTAACAGCATCCAAATTTGAGCACTCTCTTTTTCTTTAAAAATATTAACCACTTCTTTTGCTTGATTCACACTTAAATCAAAGCGGCTCAGTATTTCAGGTTCAATATAACAATAGACTAAACCTTCCTCTGTTTCAGTGGCGGCTCCTCTAAGATAGGTTATGTAGTTGAAGGTATTATCAGAGAGTTTAAATAATTCATTATGAATCTCCCCTACTTTTAGATTCGACTCTAGTAATTTTGATGCCGTCAAAAGAGTTAAGTGATTCACTGAATTAATGGAGAATGAGACGGTGTCCGTTAACATTCCCGCATAGAGATAACGACTCACAATTTCTGATAAAGGTTGTTGTTGCTCCAATAACAACATCGCAATAATTTGAGAACAACTTGAAATTTGATCTTCAACAAAATTATAATGAGCATAATTATCTCTGGGTGGATGATGGTCGATTTTAACAATTGTTTTGGCGAAAAGATAACGTTGATCATCGACTCGTGGAGCATTGGCCGTGTCACAGACAATGGCCAGTGATTCTTTGATAATGTCATCACGGACCACATCACTCTCTTCAAAAAACAACTGATGGGAACCTTGTTCAGCACTTACCATATAAATGGATTTTTCAGGATAGGTCTCCATTAAATAGTGTTTCAATCCTAAACTAGAACCATAAGCATCCCCATCAGGAGAGATATGTCTAAAAAGAGTAATCGTGTTACTCTTTTGAACGAGCTCAAAAAATTGTTTCGACCAATTAAACATTATAGAAATTGTATGTGTCTCTGGCAATAACTAGTTCTTCATCGGTTGGAACAAGCCATACTTGTGTTTTAGAATCTTCTTTTGAAAGAAGTGTATCTTCACCACGGACACCCGCATTTAATTCATAATCAATGTTTAAATTCATTGCTTCTTCTAAGCGTTTAAGAATTTCTTGTCGGATTACGCCATCATTTTCACCAATTCCACCTGTAAACACCATGGCATCAACATGACCTAATTGAACAAAGTATGAACCGACGGTTTGAGCGACACGGTTGGCATAAAGATTTTGAGTTAAGATAGCTCTTGGATTGCCTTCTTGGACCGCGTTACCTAAATCACGTGCATCACTACTAATACCAGAAACACCTAACATTCCAGATCGTTTATTATAAACGTTCACCACTTCTTGAGCGGTTTGTTCTGTTTTATCCATGATATACGTAATAATGGATGGGTCCACATCCCCAGAGCGGGTTCCCATCATAATTCCAGCGAGTGGTGTAAAGCCCATTGAAGTATTGACAGATAGACCTTTTTCAACTGCTGTAATGGATGCTCCATTGCCTAAGTGCAGTGTAATCACATTGATATCTTCGACCTTTTTACCCATCAATTCAGCGACTTTCTTGGATACAAATTGATGAGAAGTTCCATGGAATCCATAACGACGGACACCATAGTCTTTATAGTAATCATAAGGGATTGGATATAAATAGAACTCTTCTTTCATTGTTTGATGGAATGCTGTATCAAAAACAGCAGTATGTACCGCATTTGGCAGTGCTTTTTTAAAGGCACGATATCCAATTAAGTTAGCAGGGTTATGTAGAGGTGCTAAGTCAGATAAATCTTCAATGTTCTTTTCGACTTCTTCATCAATAATCACGGTTTTATCATAAAGTTCTCCACCATGAACTACGCGATGTCCGACGCCCACAACATCGTTTAGGTCTTCGACAATTTTATTGTCAACTAAACCATCTAAGACAAGTTTGGCAGCGACTTTATGATCAGGAATTGGTTGATTGACTATTTTCTTTTCACCATTAAATTTAATCGTAAAAATTCCTTCTTCTAGTCCGATTCTTTCAACGATACCAGAAGCAATCATTTCTTCTTGTGGCATTTCAAATAAAGTAAATTTCAGTGATGAACTTCCGGCATTAATTGATAATATTTTACTCATAGTTTTCCTCCTCATACGCTTTGAGCAATTTCTCTATTTCTGGGTTCTTACAGGCTTTTATGTCACTAAACAATTGATTGAGTCGCTTGTTTTTGGCGACTAAATTAAGGTTAGTTTCATACTCTAATAATAGTTGTTCGGTTCGCTTTAATGAATCGTAGATCGCATTTTTTGACACACCTTGATTATCGGCAATCTCCTGCAAGGATAAATCTTGTTGATAATAGTCGATGGCGACAATTCGTTGTTTGTCGGTTAACAGTGTTTCATATTGATCTAATAACAAATTCATTTGAGTGACTTTTTCAATCATGACTCTCAACCTGTAACATGGATTCAAAGAACTGGTCACGATAGAATGGTCTCATATCGTCCATTTGTTCGCCTAGTCCGATGTAATTCACTTTTAAATTCATTTCATCAATAATTGTAAAGATGATACCACCTTTGGCTGTTCCATCCATTTTCGTTAAGATAATGCCATCCACGTGTGTTGCTTTTTCAAATTCACGTGCTTGATTCAGTGAGTTTTGACCTAAATTACCATCTAAGACTAAGTATGTGGCGTGTGGTGCACCCTCCACAAATTTATCCATAACACGTTTCATCTTGGCTAATTCATTCATTAGATTCACTTTTGTTTGAAGACGACCTGCCGTATCAACTAACACGACGTCGAGTTGGGAAGTCAAGGCTTGTTGTAAACCATCGACAATGACTGAACTTGGATCTTGATTCAGATTACCTTGATAAAACTCTACACCAATCTTTTCGGCCCATAAGCCTAATTGTTGGGTGGCTGCTGCTCTGAAGGTATCGGCGGCGATTAAACCAACTTTCAACCCTTGGTTTTTATACATGGACGCTAGCTTGGCACAAGAGGTTGTTTTTCCTGAACCATTCACACCAACTAAAAGGATAACGTTTAATCCTTCTTTTAGTTGTAATTGGGCTGCATCTTGACCATAGAAATCATTGAGTACTTGTAAGAACACATCTTTGGCGTATTTCTTTTCAACGATTTGGTTTTCTTCTAATTGAATTTGAAATTGGTTAAGCAGTTTTTTAGCGGTCTTCACTGAAACGTCAGCTTCAATTAAAACGACCATCATGCGTTCAATCCATGCATCATCAATTTCAGTTTCTTCTTCAAAGAGTAGTAATAACTTATTGATGAATTCAGATTTTCGACGGTCTAACCCTTCAGAGTAAACTTGTTTATCACTCCGGTTTAAAAACCGTTCTTTAATATTTTTGAAAAATGACATTAGGCACCTCCATCTTGTGCTAATCTCTGAGCATCTTTGAGTTGAACTCGTAAGATGTTTGAAATTCCTTGTTGAGCCATGGTTACCCCAAATAAAACGTCACATTGGGTCATGGTTCCAGGTCTGTGGGTGACGACAATAAATTGTGTCTCATGTGAAAATTCTTTTAAGTATTTAGCAAATCTTGCGACATTAGCTTGGTCCAAGGCTGCTTCTACTTCATCAAAGATGACCAGTGGGACATCTCTGGCTTTCATAATCGCAAACAGAACACTAATGGCGATGAGTGATTTTTCACCCCCAGAGAATAAACGAATGTTTTGAATTGTTTTACCAGGTGGTTGAACATCAATATCGATTCCAGAATTGAGTAAGTCATCGGGATCTTCTAACACCAGTCTGGCTTTACCACCGCCAAATAAGGTGACGAAGACTTCGTTGAATTCACTATTGATCTTATCGAACATTTGTTTAAACTCAGAAGTCATAATATCGTCCATTTCATTGATGAACGCTAATAATTGATCTTTGGCTTCTTGAAGTTCTTTTAGTTGTCCGTTTAAAAACTCATATCGAGTGTTTACTTCTTCGTACTCTTCTGGTGCACTCATATTGATTGAGCCTAACTTATTAATATCATGTCTAAGGCTATTGACTAAGTCTTTTGATTCTCCTAGTTCAATATCGGCATGCTCTTTCTTGGCAAATTCATAAGTCATTTGATATTCCGTAGCCAAGCGATTCATCGCATTTTCAATTGAGGTTTCTGCTTTACCAACCGAAACGCGAACGCTTGAAGACTGCTGTTGGAGCTCGTTAAGTGACTTTCTTAATATTGAATTTTCTTGAGAGAGTTTTTGTTGAGCCGAAGATAGTGATAAACGATCTTCACGACTCAGAGATATGTGATTGACTAGATTATCTCGTTTTTGATAATTACTATTGAGTTGGTCAATCAGTTCGTCTTTAAAACCATTTTCTTTGAATCCATCGACTGGATCGAGTAATTCTAAATCTGCTTTTAACTTTTCATATTTCCCTTGTTTTACGTCAACAATGGGTTCTATTTGAGCTAATCCAAGTCGAGTTTCTAATATCAGTTGAGAATATTCTTTGTTTTTTGACTCTAAAGTGGTTCGTCTTTGTTCAATGTCCAATAATTTTTGATTAACTTGTTCAATTTGTTCATCAATTAGTTTAATCTCTTTTTGAGCCATCATTAACGATGTATTCTCTTTTTGTTGACCACCAGAGATTGTTCCTCCAATATGGAAGATATCCCCTTCTAAGCTGACCACTTTATACCGATAATTTAAATAACGAGCTAATGTATTGGCTTGATCTAAACCATCACAGATGAGCACGTTCCCTAATAGATTGTGGGCCAGTGGAGCATGCTGACTTTCATAATCGACAAAGTCAGATCCTACACCTAAAAAACCTTCAATATTTTGAGCGATGACTAAATCATCATGCCTTAAGGTTCTTGGCTTAATGACACTCAGTGGAATAAACGTGGCTCGACCACTTCGATTTTGTTTTAAGAATCGGATGGCGTTTTTAGCATCTTCTTCTGTTTGAGTGACAATATGATTTGAGCTTCCCCCTAATGCGGTGCTTATCGCTTGTTGATATCCATCTTGAGCGATGAGTAATTTCACGACGACATCTTCAATTCCTACTAAGGAGTTTTTGTGTCGTAAGATGGCTTGAATACCCGCTTGGGTGATAAAGGGTCTGTCTATGAGTTGTTGTTGATTATTTCGTCGATTCTTTAATTGGTTTAAGCGTGCTTGAGCACTTTCATATTCACTGTTTAATTCGACTAAAGAAGAGGTGTTATTCAAGTTTTGTTGATTTAACAAGTCTAACTCCGCTTTTAAATCATCGAGTCTTGTTAATCGATCTTGATATTCATGATACGCTTGGTTCATTAAATTTGTCAGTTCTTGTGTCTTTTCTTCTAAGTTCCCAACTTCTAGAACATACTTACTCTTTTCGTCTAGTTCTGTTTTACGGGCTTCCAGACGCTGAATTTCTTTCATGACCAGCATTAAAGATTCTTGATCTTTATGGATTGAACTATCAAGTTCTTCTAATTGAAGACGATGATTTGAGATCTTATGATCATTGACATTATAGGTTGCGTCCATTGAGACCATTTTTTGATCATAGTCCTCTAAAGTGTCTTTCATCGTTTCAATATCGCTTGCGTATTTTTCTATTTCTTTGACTAAAACAGCCACTTCGATTTCTTTTAATTGAGATTGTTTGTCACGATACAGTAACGCTTTCTTACTAGCACGACGGAGCGGGACGACTTGTTTCTCCAATTCACCAACAATGTCTAATAAACGGTCAATGTTTTCTTGAGTTCGACTTAGTTTTCCTAAGGCTTCCATTTTTCGTTTTTTATATTTTGTGACGCCGGCTGCATCTTCAAATAGCCCTCTTCTTTCACTTGGCTTTTGATCAGCAAATTGACTGACCGTTCCTTGAGAAATAATAGAGAGCGAGTCTCTGCCTAGTCCATACTCTAATGTTAAGTCTTGAACATCTTTCAGTCGGACTGGCTTTTTGTTGATGTAATATTCGCCTTCACCCGTTTCGCGATGAAGTTTTCTTGTAATTTCTATTTCTTCTAAATCAGAGTCGATTAAGCGCTCACTATTGTCAAAAACTAAGGAGACTGTGGCGACATTAACTCTTTTTCGAGTACTGGAACCTGAAAAAATAACGTCGCTCATACTTGAACCACGCATGTTTTTAACGCTTTGTTCACCTAAAACCCATTTAATGGCATCGGTAATATTTGACTTACCACAACCATTTGGACCGACGATTCCTGTGACGGCATGATTGAAGTGAATCACGATATTGTCTGGGAATGATTTAAACCCTTGTAATTCGATACGTTTTAGAAACATTGGACCTTCTTTCACAACAGATATTATACACAAATTA
>CAZVKL010000002.1:0-91930 GCA_964627845.1 uncultured Erysipelothrix sp.
TGGTTCTGGTTCTGACTCAATCGGTTCTGGGTCCGCCACAACAGGATCTTCTGTTTCATTAGGCTCTGAACTACAACCAGTTATTATCAACAACATTGTTATTAATACCATCAATAACTTTTTCAGACTCATCATTTAGTCCCCCTTTATTGATTTCATTTTAAAGGGAAACACTATTTCATTTAATTAATACTATTTTAGACAAAAGAAAAAGGTCGTAGAAACGACCATTTACCTTGAAATTAAAATTGTTGAATTCTCAATTATTCGATAACTTTTTGAGTACGAAGCACTTCTTCGATTGTAGCAATTGCTTCTTCCTCGTCATCACCCTCAGCAGAAATAGTAACTTCAGACTGAGTAGGGATACCTAAACTCATTACACCCATAATCGATTTCATATTGACTGAACGACCTTTGTATGTAATTTTTACTTCACTCTTAAATTTACTAGCAGCATTAACAGCGACTGTAGCTGGGCGTGCGTGTAATCCTACTGGATCAACAACAAGAACTGTTTTCTCTTTCACACTAAATCCTCCTTAACCTGTTGGTTGTATTGTAAACTATTCTAAGCTTATTTACAATATTTAGCCCCTTTTTAGTTATATTATTCACTGATTACCACCTTCAATAAGAACCACTATGAATGAATATTACTTTGAGAGATCGCTCTTTTTTCTTGTTATGACTATTTATGATACGTTTGATTATTCAAAATCTTAAACGATCGATACAATTGTTCCAATACCATAATTCTAGCTAACAAGTGAGGAAAGGTCATCTTAGACATAGATATTTTGTCATTAGCACGATCAAGAATAGTTTGATTAAACCCTAAAGAACCGCCCAACACAAAGACAACACTCCCTTTACTAAGTGATTGGTCCACCAAATTAGAGAACGCAAGCGAATCCATTGGTTGACTCTTCACATCAAAGATCACCACATAATCCGTTGGTTTTATTTGTTCTAACAGACGCGAGCTCTCATCATCAATTAATTTAGTTTCCTCATACGAAGGATTTCCCTCTTTTAGTTCAACTAATTCCACCTTGTGAAATCGAGACAAACGCTTTAGATACTCTTGTTGGAGCGCTAACATTCCTTTTTCTTTCATCTTACCCACACAGAGAATCTTAATCATCTTGACCCCCACGAATCAGTTGATATTGGAGACCCACCTTAAGCGATTTAGTGTAATTAATCTCATCCAAGTATTTACGCACACTGGCTAATGCGACATCCGGATGATTCGCCTCCAAAGACATATGTGCTAAAACAATCTCAGATGTATTCTCCGTGACAATCTGTGATAAGTAATAACCACATTTCTCATTGCTTAAATGTCCTTTATCACTCATAATGCGCATCTTCGTGAGATAAGGTCTGTGTGAATTCAACAGCAACGCCGGATCATAATTACTCTCAAGAATAATGTAATTAGCATCGACACAATGAATCAAATCCTCATCTTTGATATAACCCGTGTCCGTAATGTACACCAATTTCTCATACCCATCAAATATGATGTATCCCATAACTATGTCACTATCATGGGATAGTTCAATTGGATAAAACGTTAAATCATTAATCTGAAAACCAGTATGTGAATGAACTAGGGTTACATCCTGAGCTTGTTCAACATGAAAAGGGGAATACATAGGCACTTCATAAAAATGCTTGATCTGACTGATATGATCACTATGACTATGTGTCAAAACCAATGCATCTAAATCGGATAGCTTATAACCCAAATCATTAAAGCAGGACAACAAGTATTTTTTTGTCGTCCCACAATCAATTAATATTTTACTCTCTCTGGTCTCAATCAGGCAGCTATTTCCCTTTGAGCCAGAGGCTAATAATGTGTATTTCATCGTGTATCAATTAAATTGTCGAATTTGTTGACCTCTGGGGTAAACGCAAGTTTAACGGTCCCTGTTGGTCCATTTCTATGCTTGGCAATAATGACTTCAATCTCTTGTTGGCCATCCACTTCTGTCTTCTTCTCTTCATCATACTGACCATAATCTTCACGATACAACATCATGACAATGTCCGCATCTTGTTCAATCGATCCAGACTCACGGATATCCGATAGGATTGGTCTTTGATCTTTTCTTTGAACCGTCAAACGAGACAGTTGAGACAGGGCAATGACTGGAACATCCAACTCACGCGCCAACCCTTTGAGTTGACGAGAAATTAATGAAACTTGTTGTTGTCGATTATCCGAGAAATCCGTCGAATTAATCAACTGAATATAGTCAATGATGACCATCCCCAAATTATCATCATTCTTTAATTTTCGGCACTTCGAAAAGATATCAGACATTTTAGTCGAAGGGGAATCATCAATATAAATCTTCGTCTTCTTAAAATCTAACACCGCATTATTTAATACATTCCATAAATTGGTATTCATGTTATTCCCTGTTTGGAAGTTTTGAGATGGAATCAATGAACGAGCCGACAACATTCTAGTAACGAGTTGTTGAGCAGGCATCTCCAATGAGAACACCGCAATCGACTTATCCTTTTGGATCATTGCTGATTGTGCCGCAATATTGAGGGCAAACGCGGTTTTACCAACCGATGGTCGAGCCGCTAAGATAATTAAGTCCCCTGGTTGAAAACCACGAGTATAATAATCCAATAAATTATACCCTGTCTTTAGACCTTTATTTTTAATCTTACCCGACTCTAAATCTCTTAAATGATTCGCAACTTCCTGCGCTACTTGGCCACCCATTTTAAAGTCACCAGCACGTCGATCTCTAGTAATATTTAAAATCTTTTGTTCCGCATCATCTAAAATTAGATTAATATCCTGAGACCCTTGAGCTGCTTTAGAGATTTCCATCGTGCTCTCAATCAGGTGTCTTAATTGTGCTTTATCTAAAATTAAACCCGCATAGTATTTTACATTAGACGATGTCGATGCATTTGAAGTTAAATTCGACAAGTAATCTAGACCGCCAATCGCATCCAGTTTATTTCCATCCTTTAAAAACTGAGCCAATAATACAACATCTAAAACACTCTTTTGACGATAGAGCTCAATCATTTCACGATACAGTGTTTCATGATTCTTCACATAAAAATGTTCCGGTTTTAAATCTAATTCTAGAACCGTCTCCATTTGTTTTGAGTGAACAATTAAACCACCCAATAAAATACGCTCAGCTTCATTTGAGTAGGGCATTACATAGGTCATGTTACTGTTTCTCTTTCAAGCGAACGATAATCTGACCAATTACACCTTTATGTAATTCAATATCAACACGATTAAGCCCTAAAGTAGAAATTGCTTTAGAATCCTTAATCTTACGCTTATCTAATTTTATTCCATACTGTTTTTCAAAGGCTTCAACCACTTGTTTTGTTGAGACAGAACCAAAGACACGCCCTTCCTCACCGGTTGGCACTTCAAAAGAAACTTCCATCTCTTTCATTTTTTTAGCCAACTCTTGAGCTTCCTTCTTTTGTTGGTCCTTGGCGGCTTTCGCCTCATCTTTTTGTTGTTGGAGTTTATCTAAGGTATGTTTATTCGCATCAACCGCTAATTTTCGTGGGAATAAAAAGTTACGAGCATACCCATCCGAAACATTGACGACATCTCCCTTTTTCCCATAATTTTTTACATCAGCTAACAGGATTACTTTCATTTTCATTTTCCTTTCTCATTTCAATCACATCAATGACACGAGCTGTCACCGTTGTGACATCCGTATCTTCTTCTTGCATGGCAGCCGCTGTGAAATGGCCACCACCCCCCAAGGCTTCCATAAGCACTTGGACATTGACATTTCCTTTTGAACGAGCTGAAACACCCACTTTATTCTCTTGAATATTGGTTATAACAAAGCTCGCTTCAACACCCTCCACACTAAGGGCCTCATCGGCTACTTGAGAAATCATCGTACGACTCACAATTTTATCGTCATAGCTAATAATCACAAAGTTATCGATTAATTCAGCACGAGATAAAATATCTGATTTAAGTTCAAACTCTTCAAATGTATCTTTCATAAAGGAATCCGCCAATTGAGGATTCGCCTTTAACTGTCTAAGTTGGGCCGCTGCCTCAAAGGTTCTCGAACCACTGCGAACTCTAAAATGGTTGGTATCAATCAGCATTCCCGCATACATAATGGTCGCTTCTAATTCAGTAAGATCAATTGATTTGCGCTGATACAAAAATAACTCCGTCACCATTTCACAGGTTGAACTAAAGGCCGTTTCAATATAGGCTAGGGCCGGATTAAATTTGAAATCAGAGGTGCGTCGATGATGATCAATAATCGCAATCTTACCGACTTCATTAATGACATCTTGCGCATTCGACTGTGCCATTGAATGATGGTCTACCATAATCAATAGTGTCGATGGTTTCAATAAAGAAATCGCTTCTTGCTCTGAAATTAAGTCATGTGCAGACGATAATTGAGAGAAATTCCGCTCAACCACTTTCTCTAGTTTTTCCTCTAAGCCGCCGGATTGTGTAATAATAGCCACCGGTTTTTTATACGATTGGACAATGCGTGACATTCCTAAGGCTGCCCCTAAACAGTCAAAGTCCATATTTGTATGACCCGCAATAATAACATTTTCTGAGTTTAACACCATATCTCGAATCGTTTGAGATAAGACACGTACTCTAACTTTCGATGTTTTCTCTTGAGCTTGCGTATTACCACCAAAATATTGTATTTCTTGGTTATGTGATTTGACCGCCACTTGGTCACCACCACGACCCTGAGTTAGCTCTAGCGCCCGATTACTCATCTCTTCTAAGGCTGCGAAATCATTGGTTCCCTTTGAGAAGGCCATCGACAATGTAATCGATAAATCATTTTGACTCGACGCCCGTCTTGTTTGAGCTAATATATCAAAGTTTTCATTCACCAATTGTTGGAAGATACGCTCATTTAAGACCAACATAAAGCGATCGGCACGAATTCGACGAATAAACATGCCATGGTCTTTTGCCCATTTAATAATGGGTTGTCTGATTTGAACATCAATGGTAGACGCTTTTTGTTCATCATCATATTGTGTTTCATCTTGATAGTTATCAAAATGAACTAGGCCTAACACGACACGATTATTTAAATAATCTTGAATCGCATTCTCTTGACGAGTCACATCTTTAACAAACAAGGTATTCCCTTGTTTAAATCGAGCAATTTTAAGAATATAATTACGATAATTTACGACAATTTCATTTTGATTTCCGCGAATTAAATCACTCGTCTCAGGAATCCAGGTTGATATTTTTTCCCCTATAAATCGCTTGGATGAATTTTCAAAAAGTTCAGACATCCATTCAATGACATAGTTTTCATCGAAAGTGACTAACCCAATATCTCCAAACAACAATGCATCTTTAGCTTCTTTACCAAGGACTTGTTGGATTGAGATAAGTCGACTCCGTGATTGCCTAAAATTATAATAGACATTCGATAATAGGATGACCGCATTCACGATTAATAAAATTAATAAGACAAACGGTAAAAATTCTTGGAAGAACTGGTAGCATAAAAAAACGATCACTAGTTGGACAATGTAAAATATCATGAGGATATTTATTTGTCGCTCAAATCTTTCGTTCATGCTCATCCCTCCAATACCCTGAGAGCGAAGTAAATAGACCAATTCCAATATGAATTGGCGCAAAAATTGATAGTGTAAAGATAAACATTATTATACTATAAACCCGCCATTTATAAAAACGAGGATTCTTATAAAAGGCCAATAAACCCAGATAACTTAGATAGAAAAATCCAAGGGCTCCTAAAAACTTTATCGCTAATTGAATTGGTTGTAACTGTGGAAAATCCTGAACTTTAAACATCAGTAACATAAAGCCAGCACTAATCACCCCTAAATAGGCTGGATATTGAATTGATGAGAGCTTAACCCGTCTTACAGGTTCGTGTTTAAGATAGATAAATAAGATGGTACAAAGCATGTGGATGACAAACGCTTCTAAAACCCCTTGTAAAATGATGGAGAGTAAGAAGATAAAGGTCACTAAACTAGTGAGTGAGGTCGAATCAACGACACTCATTGTTCGAACTAATTTAACGACTTGGTCGATTTGTTCTAAGATATTAAATTCAAAGATTGCCCCAAAAAGGAACATTGTCACCAAGTAGACGATGATAATGCCGATAAAACTTGTAAAGAACAAGTGTTTATCATTGAGTTTTCGTCGAACACCTTCTCCATAGACGATTCCGATCATTCCATACAACAAGGTTAAGACAACAAAATGGGGTGGGGTAATCATTAATCCCAACATCAGGGTTGAAAACCATAGGACCAGTCCTGCTTTAAGAGCATATTCTTTGGTAAAAAACACATAAGGGATGGGGACAAAAAAAGGAATCACTGCTAATAATAATCCAGCACTCAGTGTGTTGAGTGTTAGAAAAACGCCAACGATGGCTAACATCATGGCTCCAAAGGTGGTTTGTTTAACTTGATTTCTCATTTTCTTTCCTTTCCCTATAAAAAAGCGAACTACTCGAGTTCGCTCTAATAATTAGTCTTTAACGTAAGGAATCAAAGCCATTTGACGAGCACGCTTGATTGCTGTTGCTAAAGGTCTTTGATATTTCGCTTTAGTACCAGATACTCGACGTGGAATGATTTTACCATTTTGTGAAATAAAACGGTTTAATAATTCTGTATCTTTATAGTCGATGTAAGTGATTTTGTTCTTAGTAAAGTAACAAACCTTACGACGACCCGTTCTTTGTTTTCTAAAAGACATATTTTTCTCCTCTATTTAGTTTAAAATGGGAGGTCATCACTAGCAATATCTAAGATTGGTTCTGAATCAAAATCGTCTTCAACCTGTGGTTGATTCATTGACGGTCTTGAATAACTTGAATCATCTGGGAAATATGGCTGTTGTTGGCTTTGAGCACTATCACGTTGAGCTCTTGATTCTAAGAAATCAAAGTTCTCAACCACAACATCGGTTGTGTAGACTCTTTGTCCATCACGCTCATAACTTCCTGTTTGAATTCGACCTTCGATACCCACTTGTGAGCCTTTGCCTAAATACTGATACATTGTTTCTGCGCGTTTATCCCAAACGACACATGAAATAAAGTCAGCATCTTGTCCTTGTGGATCGTTCGATTTGAAACGACGATTTACCGCTAAAGTAAAACGTGCATAAGATTTCCCATTTTGGGTTTTACTTAGTTCAATATCTTTCGTTAAACGTCCAATTAAAATTACTTTGTTCATTCTAATTACTCCTCTTCATCAAGTTTGATAATTAAATGACGGACAATATCTTTATTGATTAACGCAATACGGTCAAATTCATCGATTCCAGTTGAGTCTGGAGCGCTGAATGTTGTCACAACGTAGTACCCTTGCTTCATAAAATTAATTTCATAAGCAAATTCACGTAAACCCCATTCGTCAACATTTTCAAGGGTTGCCCCATGATCTGTTAGAATGGCATGCATTCTCTCGATTAAAGCAGTTCTTGCTTCTTCCTCAAGATTTGCGTTTACGATGTACATTAATTCATACTTTCTCATCGTACACCTCCTTTTGGTCTAATGGCCCTTTCGAGCAAGGAATAAATTATTATCTATTCGCCTAGTTACTCTACCATAATTATGCTTTAAAGTAAATCAATTCCTATCTTAATTGATATCAAATTCAACCGAATAAGAACCATATTGATAACGAGGAAAGATTGTTTTGATATAGCGATAGTGTCCAGGAGATAATGGCTCACTTAAAATGAGTGGATAATTTACAGAGCTATTCTCTTTAACACCAATGAATTCACCAGCATCACCTTCACTCATACTAATCGAAGTAACGTTTGTCCATTTGTCATCTTCATAAACTTGAATGTAATCTGAGTGTTGGAGTTCAATATAGCCACTGGTATGATTGATGACAGTGATTTCAAGATGCGATTGATCAAGGACGGTTACTTTTAACTGAAAATCATCATTTTGATTAAGTTCTCCAAAATCAGGTTCGGGTTGTGCCGGTTCACTAACTTGACTACAACTCGTTAATAATACGAATAAGAGAATTAAAACTTTCATTAATCTCACTCCTTTAACTAAACAATATCATAAAGTGTCGACCACTGTAGTAAGAATCAACCAATGGTCTTGCTTCAAACTTTAAATGTTAGTAAAAAACAAGATATCACAAGAAGTCAACTGTATAGTTACAATATCTTGACCAAAGAAAAAAGATAATATGATATACTTATTGGTAAAGTTAGAGGTTTAAATTGTATGAAATACACTGCATTAATAATCGCTGCTGGAAAGGGCGTCTCAAAAGGAAAATCTTACGATAAGATGTTTAAAGTCCTTAAGAAATACCAAACGACTGTATTGGAAAAATCGACACAGTTATTTTTAGATGACCCGCGTTGTTCACAGGTCGTCATCGTGACCAACCCTAAAGATATGAAAGATGTGGTTTTAGGTCATACCCATGAAAAAATTGTTCATGTTAATGCAGGTCCAACCCGACAAGAGTCCGTATTCTTGGGTTTAATGGCCGTTAAAGAAGAAACGGTCTTAATTCATGATGGAGCTCGTCCTTGGGTCGATACTGACAGCATTGACCGTTTATTAGAAGCGATGGAAACAGAGAAGGCAGCAATCTTAGCGATTAATGTCTCTGATACCATTAAAGAAGTGAGCGATGATTATGTGACTAAAACCATAGATCGTTCTAATTTAATGATTACTCAAACGCCTCAAGCTTTTGAAACGAGTTTAATTATAGATGCGTATTTAAAAATATTTGAACACCAAGATACTGTGATGGAAGATGCCCAAGCGGTTGAACTGACGTCTAATACGAAAATTAAAATTGTTCAAGGATCTTCAATGAATAATCGTATCTTATCCATTTCAAATGAAAACAACTGATATGAAGTATACTGCCTTAGTGTTGGCCGCTGGTAAAGGATTGCGGGCTGGCTTAGGTTATAATAAAGTCCTTTATTATATGGACAAACACCAAAACACGATTCTAGGAAAAACACTAGAATTTTTTAACGATGATAATCGCTGCACTCAAATTATCTTAGTCTGTTCTAAAGATGATTACGATTTAATCACTAGCGAATATACAGGGAATAAGATTCAACATGTATTGGGTGGCGCTAGAAGACAGGACTCCGTCTACAACGGATTACTAGAAGTTCATGAACAAATCGTTTTAGTCCATGATGGCAATCGCCCCTTTATCGACTTATCCTTAATCGACAAAATCTTAGACACGATTCAACATGAGGATGCCGTCTTATGTGCCATCAAGATGAAAGATACCATTAAGATTGTTGAAGATGGGTATGTTAAAGAGACGATCGATCGCGATCGCTTAATGGGGGCACAAACCCCTCAAGCCTTTAAAACAAACGTTCTTATTGAAGCTTATGACATCATCAACCAACAACATTTAGACGTGACCGATGATGCTCAAGTCGTTGAACTTGCGGGTAATGCCAAGATCAAGATTGTTGAGGGTAGTCTCAAAAACGAAAAAATAACTTGGAGTGATGACTTCAAGAATCTCTAACATCCTTCGTGGATGTTTTTTTATCAAAAAGAGTGTACCCTTCGATACACTCTCAATAAATTCGGTTAACCGTGAATTGGTAATCCCAGTAGATCTTCAGCTGCATCCATAATCATTTCGTTGGTCGTTGGATGAGCATGAATCGTCTGTGTCACTTGTTTAATCGTCAGTTTGTTTTCAATGGCTAATGCGCATTCACCAATTAATTCTGATGCATTCAAGCCAACAATCTGTGCACCCACTAATACATTTGTTTCTTTTTCGGCAATGAGACGAACAAAGCCTTGGTTCTCATTTAAGGTCATTGCACGTCCATTTGCGGCATAGTCAAATTTTGAAATCAGATGACGATCATCTGTCTCTTTAAGTTCTAATCCAACTGATGCACATTCCGGCTCAACAAACGCAATGGCAGGAATAACTTTATCTTTAATATTTATTTTTTTACCTAGAATATTTTCGATAACTGCTTTGGCTTCATAACTCGCTTTATGAGCTAACGCCAAACCATGAGTTACATCCCCAATTGCGTACACGTTAGAATTGGTTGTTTTTCCATATTCATCAGTCTTAATAAAGCCTTTATCGTCCACTTCAATACTGGTCGTCTCTAGATTCAAACTTCCAGAATTAGGACGTCGACCAATACTTACTAATACTTTATCTGCTTCAATCTCAACCACTTCATCTTGGTGGTTCACCTTTAACGTTACTTTATCTCCATGGTCGATTATTTCTTGAACAAAATGTTGTGTTAACATTTTGATTTTTCGTTGTTTGAAATTCTTTTTAACTAACGAAACCATTTCGTCATCAAATGTCACTAGAATATCTGAGGCCGCTTCAACAATACTCACTTGTGATCCTAAATTTCGATAGGCACTGGCCAACTCAGAACCGATATATCCACCCCCTATAACCACTAAATGGTTTGGGACTGTTTCAAAATTCAGTGCCCCTTTGGAGTCCACCACATTTTCACTTAGTTCAATATTTTTTAAAAGAATGGGTGTGCTGCCAGTTGCTATAATACAATGTTCAAACTCAATTTGTTGACCATTGACACGAAGCGTTGAATCATCAATAAATTGTGCCTGACCCCGAATAATTTCGACCTTATTCTTCGTTAATAGCATCTCAATCCCTTTAGTCAGTTTATAGACAACACGCTTGTCTTTCCAGGACTGGGTCGCACTAAAGTCTAAATGCGAGCCTTCCACTTTAACCCCATAAGGATTTCGAGTGAGGGTGTTTTGATAGAAATGTCCCGCTTCAATTAAGGCTTTCGAAGGAATACATCCTTCGTTTAAACAAACCCCACCGATGTTTTGATCTTCGATGACGACTGTCTCTAACCCGCTTTGACTTGCTCGTATTGCAGCGACATAACCGCCTGGTCCTGATCCAATAACAACACACTGTTTCTTCATAACGATTTTCTCCTTTTATGAATATAGGTTAATACTGAATAAATAAGCAATTAAGACAGAGATTGGTCCAGTCACCATCCGCGTAAAGAGGAGTGCTGGAACCCCAACCTCAACCGTGTATGGCTTCGATTCGGCCAATGTTAAACCCACCGGGATAAAGTCACAACCCACTTGAGAATTAATCGCAAAGAGTGCAGGTAATGCTAACGAAGGTGGAATGTTTCCTCTGGCAATCTCTACCCCTAATAAAACACCAACCACTTGGGCAATCACCGCTCCAGGTCCTAAGACGGGTGATAGAATTGGGATTGAACAAATCAATGATAAAATTAATAATCCGACAATATTTCCTGCTAAAGGCTTCACGAGGTTGGCTAACATATTCCCAATATCAGTATACATGATGAAACCAACGATTACTGAAACAAAGGCCATAAACGGTAAGATGTTCTTAATGATTGTTTCGATTGCATCTCGACCACCTTGATAGAAAGTATTGACAAACTTACCAATGACGCGTCCCATGCTTGTGATTAATCCAAAGAACCCACCTTGAGAGGCCACTTCAGCTCTCGCTGATTCAACGGTGTGTTTTGGCATTTGTACCACTGTTATGTTGGATTGTTCATCGGTATTCAATATATTATGAACACTAACATCTGAAACAAAGTTATCTTCATGAATAAATTGATGCAATGGACCTGATGGTGTGGCTGCCATAACATCGACTGTTGGTACCCCTAAGCGTGGATAAACACCACAACGAGCTGTCCCTCCACAGTCAATGACTGCACAGATCATATTATCTGGTTCAACTTTGTTTTTAAAACCATCAACAACTTCAGCACCTAAACTTTCACCAATTTTTTGGGCAACTGGATGAATGCCTCCTCCGGTAATTGAAGCAACGATGTTTTTTCCTTGGGTTTTTTCTAAGATCAACGGGCCACCCCAGCCCTTGACTCCTTTTACAATTTTTACTCTTTGGTTCATACACTTTCCTCTAAACTTCCGTTTACTTCTTGTTCGCGTTCATGCTTCCATAGTCGATGGGTTAACCATTCAGTTAGAACCCCTCTAATGAAGATAACGATTAAACCGACGATGAAGTATCGAACTGCCAGTGGGGTTACATTTAAACCTAACCCTGTAATTCCTGAGGCAATTCCCGTCCAAACAAAGAGCTCAGCTGAATTAGCGTGAGGGAAGATTCCAAGAATCGGGTGCACAAATGAAACAGCCGAATCGTAGAAGGCAGGTTTCTGTTTTTCTTTTAAGAAACGTCCAAAGCTAAAGGCCATAGGATTGGTTACAAAGAACACAGCCACCAGTGGAAACAGCGTATAGCGAGTAAAGAAGTTTCCAGTTAATTTTTGGGCAAAGCGAGTCACTCTCTCTTCACCGACTAAGCCTATAAAGGCGTTAATAGCCGTAAGTAATACTACTAATGTTGGGACAATGCCTACGACAAGTCCCATAAAATTTTCTCCACCAGCATTAAAAACACCAATGAAACTTTCGGCCAGATTTACTAAAAAGTCCATAAAGACTCCTCCTGGGCTCGATTAAACGAGCGAAAGCTCACTTAGCTGATTGTTGGTTCGCTCAAGATTAATATGGTTGATTGCCTCTTCAAATGACTCTTTAATTTTCTTATCCTCTATCTTTAGGTAGGCTTGAGAAACATAAAAATTCAGGATAGATTCCATTGTTTTAAATCGCTTAAAAACGCTAACCCCTTTTAAGAGGCGAGCTGCCACGATTAGACCATCATTATTGGTCACAATAATCAGAATCACACCTGATCCAAAATTAAACTTCGAACGCCTTTGTCCAACCCCTAAGTGTCCAGAGTGGTGGGTTCGCTGAATGTCTTGAATCTCTTTAATGATCGTTTTGTTTTGTTGATATGCTAAATAAACTTGTAAGCTCCAAAAAACGACTAGTAATGAGATGAGTCCTAGATATTCCAAAGAACTACCTCCACAATTTTACAATGAGCTGAATTCATTATAACAAACCTCATCTTAGATTCAATAAATTATCAAGATTAATTTATTGAATAAAAATGACAATAATGCCACTTAAATCCTAAACTTTGTTCATTATGATAGAATAACCTTAATTCACACATTGAATTTCGAGGTAATTATGTATAAAACAAATGTTATTGAAGTAGGGGATCAAGCTTATTTTGAAAGTTTTCCACTTTTAGTCTTATTTAATGATTCAGCACCCGAGGGATTGCGTGAAGTCTGTATCATCCATGAACCGACACATCCAACCAATGATGAACCGCTTAAGCGTGGTGGTCAGGTACTCTTTGATGGAAAAGCATACGATATTAAAGAGGTTGGACCTTTAGCTAATAAGAATTTATTGGAGTTAGGACATGTCTCTTTCTACTTTAAAATTGAGGGAGAGCTTCTTCCTGGTGCAGTCCATCTTACCCCTGAATCTGTTCCTGAGTTACACGTTGATTCGACGATTGAAATAGTATAGCAACAAAATGAATTTAGCGGACTAATTAAACGGTTCGGTAGTAAATACGATGAAAAGATTCATATCACCTTATTAGACCCTCTTGTTTTTACTCTCAAACGGATGAAAAACAATGTTGAACTTAACAACTTATTTATCGATGAAACTAAGTTTATGTATCCCGATGAATATACCTATGCCAGTGAAGCTGTCCAAATGATTAACCAACGTCTTAACATTAAATTACCAGAATCCGAAGCAAGTTTTATTACCATGCATATCCATGGAGCAAGAGTTGGCGAACTTGCTAGTGTGAGCACCTTAATTGTAGGTGTCGTCTCAACCTGTATCGATTTAATAGAGAATGAAGCGGACATGACTATCCCTCAAGATTCATTTATGAGACAAAGAATCATCACTCACATTAAATTTGCGATTAAGAGATCGTTAGATAATATATCTTTACACAACCCACTGGTCGATGTGATTCAAAGTAAATATCCTGAATCCTATCGAATTGCCAATAAACTCTCTAAAATTATCGACAAACAATATGGACTTAGTTTCACTGAAGGAGAGAAGGCGTATTTAAGTTTACACATTGAGAATATCATCAACGAAAGTAGTTAATTAAGCGAAAGCCAAAGGAGAAAGAGTGTCTGTTTAAACAACTACAGAAAATTGGTAAAGCGTTCATGCTTCCAATCGCAATCCTACCTGCAGCAGGTTTGTTGTTAGGAATTGGTGGCGCACTATCCAATCCGACCACGGTCAAAACCTATCCAGTATTGGATAACACGGTACTACAATCCATCTTCCAAGTCATGAGCTCTGCAGGAAATGTAATCTTTGCGAACTTAGCATTATTACTCTGCGTCGGTTTATGTATTGGACTAGCTAAACGTGATAAAGCCACAGCCGCACTTGCAGGAGTCGTCGGTTTTCTTGTAATGAGCGCAACTATTTCTGCTCTAATTGGATTATTCTCCCCAGAGGGAACATCTATTGACACCGGTGTAATAGGTGCCATCGCAGTAGGATCTGTTGTCGTCTGGTTACATAACCGTTACTACAATATTGAACTACCACAAGTCTTAGGATTCTTTGGTGGATCTCGTTTTGTCCCAATCGTAGCAAGTTTTGCTTCCATCTTTATTGGTGCCTTTTTCTTTCTCATATGGCCACCTTTCCAACAAGCACTTATTTCAACTGGAGAAGCCATCTCTAAACTTGGTGCCATTGGTACCTTCTTCTATGGTTTCTTAATGAGACTTAGTGGCGCTGTCGGTCTACACCATGCGATCTATCCAATGTTTTGGTATACCGAACTAGGCGGTGTTGAAACAGTCGCTGGCAGTCAAATTGCTGGGGCACAAAATATCTTCTTTGCTCAATTAGGAGATCCATCTCATCAAGGTTTATTCACTGAAGGAACTCGGTTCTTTGCCGGAAGATTCTCAACCATGATGTTTGGTTTACCAGGTGCTGCACTCGCTATGTATCATAGCGTTGAACCTGATCGTCGCAAGAAATATGGTGGACTGTTCTTAGGTGTAGCCCTTACTTCCTTTTTAACAGGTATTACAGAACCACTCGAATTCATGTTCTTATTTGTTGCTCCTTTATTGTATGTATTCCATGCTTTCTTAGATGGTGTCTCATTCTTAGTCGCTGACATACTCAATATTTCTATCGGTAATACTTTCTCAGGAGGAGTCATTGACTTTACATTATTTGGTATTCTACAAGGAAATGCGAAAACAAATTGGTTACTTCAAGTTCCAGTAGGTCTTATTTGGGCGGCTATCTATTACTTCTCGTTTAGATTCTTAATTAGTAAGTTTAATATTTTAACGCCAGGACGTGCAGAAGAGTTAGAGGATAACATTGAAATTAAAGCAACGGGTAAAAAAGAGCTTCGTCAAGAAGCTGAAATCATCTTAAATGCTTTGGGTGGACCTGAAAATATTGAAGATGTCGATGCATGTATTACACGCTTAAGAGTTTCTGTTAAGGACCCTCAAAAAGTTGACAATGATACACTTAAATCCCTTGGAGCAACTGATGTGCTTCAAGTGAAAGGTGGAATCCAAGCTGTCTATGGTGCAAAAGCTATTCTTTATAAGAATCATATCAATGATATTTTAGGTGTTGAATAAGCACCCCCTAATATGCTAAACTCAATACAGTTAGGTCCTTTTAAGGCAATCCTGTGAGTTTGCTAAGGGAGAAGAAACATTTATCTCAAAGGTCCTAAATAGGGCCTTTTATTGTGCCCGGAAAGGAAAGAGAGATGTCTCAAAATCATTTATTGTATGATGTGCACGAGTCGCCATCACTAGGTAAAACATTTTTACTGAGCTTTCAACATGTCTTTGCGATGTTTGGAGCAACCATCCTAGTCCCTATTTTAGTTGGACTACCCGTTTCAGTCGCACTATTCTGTAGCGGAATCGGAACATTAATCTATTTATTCATCACCGGATTTAAAGTCCCTGTCTATTTAGGGAGCTCATTTGCCTATATTGCCGCTATGCAATATTCAATCAGTTCCATGGGAGGCGATGTCTCCGCATCTCAAACAGGTATTTTCTTAGTTGGATTAATTTATGTGGCCGTCGCAGCCATCCTAAAAGTAACCAGCTCTGCTTGGTTAGATAAACTACTCCCACCCATTGTCATTGGTCCCATGATTATCGTAATCGGTTTAGGATTATCCAGTACAGCCGTCACACAAGCCGGATTTGTTGAAGGAGGCGATATTAAACATATTGCTGTCGCTGTCTTTACTTTCTTAGTCACTGCATTTGTCTCAACCAAAGCCAAAGGGGTCTTTAAAATCATTCCCTTCTTAACCGGCATTAGCGTTGGGTATGTATTTGCGGCAATCTTAGGGATAGTCGATTTTCAACCATTCTACGAGTCATTTAATGGACCACTGTTAGGACACATCCTAACCTTTCCTGATTTTTATTTACCCTTTAATACCAACGGTCTATTTAATGAATATCGCTTCTACTTTGGTCCAGAAGCATTAGCCATCCTCCCAATTGCGATTGTCACCTTATCAGAACATATTGGAGATCATACCGTTCTAGGAAAAATCTGTAATCGTAATTTCTTAAAAGATCCCGGTCTTTCTAAAACAATAGCTGGCGATGGTTTAGCAACATCCGTTTCCGCATTATTAGGCGGGCCCGCTAACACCACCTACGGTGAGAATACAGGCGTCCTTGCAATGACAAAAGTAGCCAGCACAAGAGTTATCTTAGGTGCTGCACTCATCGCAATGATCTTAGGATTTATTCAACCCGTCCAGGCAATCATCACGACCATTCCACAAGCCGTCTTAGGCGGGATGTCACTACTTCTTTATGGGGTTATTGCGAGTAATGGACTAAGAGTACTAATCGACAATAAAGTTGATTTCTCTCATCAAAGAAATTTAATAATCGCTTCAGCCATGATGGTCTTAGGTCTAGGTGGCGCAATATTCCCAATCTCTCAACTAGCAAGTTTATCGGGCACAGCCCTGGCCGCCATTGTAGGTGTCTTACTAAATCTAATCCTTCCTAAGGAAGGGTCCAACGACTAAAAAAACAAAAACCAACCGAGTGTATTACACCGAGTTGGTTTTTTTAATCGTTGGCTTGTTACTAAAATTTACATATTTATTGACTAATAACGCAATCCCAATCCCGTAGATGGTTTCTAAGACTCTATTGACCACATAAACCAGGGTATTATCATCAACAGACGCATGGGAAATCATCGTGATTAGTAAAACGACGGCCGCCATTGAACTAATATAAGAGGCGGCATGTGCCGCTTTAGAAACAATCAACACAACCACAACCCCCAACGTCATCACAATCGGTTTAATCATAGATTCGTGAGGAATGTCAAAATATCGTAAGATATTGATTAAAATTAATGAGACGATACCCCCTAGAATTGTCCCAATTGTTCGTTGTACACCACTCTGTGTCGATTCTTCAACCGTAGATTTCATCATGAGAACACAAGCTAAAGCGGCATGAATCGGTTCAAAATGGTTGAACCAATACAATGTTATTAAGCAGATGAAGACCGCAATTCCCGTTTTTATGATTCTTAATCCTGGGACTAATTCGTAGGCAAATTCTTTCACATTTTCACTTCCTTGTATGATTATCATAGCATATCTAAATGAATTTTATTTTAATCAACAATTAAAAAAACAGCTAGGAAACACCTAACTGTTTACATTCTTCATTGACCCCAATAATTAAAAATCCTCTAAGACACCCATCAACTCAAGAATACGATTTAAATCCTCTGTATCACTAAACTCAATGGTAATTTTCTTATTGGCAATCGTCGCCTTTGTTTGGAATTTCTTCTCCAATAATTCAATCGGATAACGATATTCACTCTTAGGCTGAACTTTAATATGAATATCCGGCTTAACCTTCGGCTCTTTCACTAACTGTTCAACTTGTCTAACCGATAAATTATCGCGATTCGCTTTCTTCGCTAAACGGATAATCTCTTGTTCATCTTTTAAGGTCACCAGAGGTCGAACATGACCCATACTCAATTCATTCTCTTCAACCATCACAATAACTTCTTGAGGCAGTGACAACAGTCTCAATAAGTTGGTGATATGCGATCTTGATTTGTTCATTCGCTTAGCCACATTTTCTTGGGTATATCCAAAGCGTTCAATTAAATTATTATAAGCTTGAGCTTCTTCAATCACATTTAAATCTTCACGCTGAATGTTCTCAATTAAGGATACCTCCATCATTTGTTCATCCGTAAAATCAACAATGATAGCCGGAATCTCCTCTAGACCAGCCATTTTAGACGCTCTCAGTCTTCTCTCGCCCGCAATTAATTCATAACCGTGAATAGCCTGTCTCACTAAGATCGGTGTTAAGACACCATGTTGTAGAATCGAATCTTTCAATTCATTCAATTTATCTTCATCAAAGGTTCTACGAGGCTGATATGGATTCACAACAATTTTATTAATATCAATTGTTTTCTTATCACTGACCAGTTGATGACTCTCTCCTTGTTGGATTTCCTCCAAAATGTTTTGAGCATCGTCACCAAAAATAGCACTCAGACCTTTGCCTAATCGCTTTTCATTTCTTGACATGATTTTTCTCCTATTCTTAACCTTCATTTTGACGAATCACTTCTTTAGCAAGTGCAGCATAGGCTTTTGCCCCGGAAGCTGAAATGTCATATTCAAAGATACTCTTACCAGATGAAGGCGCCTCCGATAATTTGACATTTCGTGGAATGCTGGTTTTATAAACCTTCTCTTTCAAATATTTACGAACTTCTTGTTGGACCTCTAAACTTAAATTGTTTCGAACATCAAACATCGTCAGTAATACACCCTCAATTCTTAATTGTGGGTTAAATAAACGTTGAACTAAACGAATGGTCGATAAGATTTGTGTCAACCCCTCTAACGCATAATACTCACATTGAACAGGGATAATCACACTATCCGCCGCAGTCAACGCATTCGTATTAAGTAAACCTAATGAAGGTGGGCAATCAATAATAATGTAATCATACTGATCTTTCACTTCCATTAATTTTTTCTTTAATTGTTTTTCTCGATTCGCCTCAATCTGAGAGATCTCCAAATCTGCCCCCGCAAGCTCTATGGTTGAAGGGATAATATGCATCGGAGGCGTCTTCAGTTTTAACCGAATCTCCTTAACACTCTTATCACTCAGCAATAAATCATACGTCGAATACTCAATTTGTTCACGATCCGTCCCCGAGCCTTGAGTCGCATTTCCCTGTGGATCTAAATCAATTAAGAGGACTTTTTTATTTAAGTAAGCCATCCCAGCGGCCAAGTTAATACTGGTCGTCGTCTTGCCCACGCCGCCCTTTTGATTTGCGATCGCAATTATTTTCCCCATTTTAGCCGCCTTTCTTTTTATTCAGTGGATTTTTCTTTATTTTACCAAACGCCCTTGGATATTTTTGAGGCGTTGACTTAACCTTTTTAACGATTATATTATACCTTAAACTACCATCTCTTAACATCGACTTTTGAGAATTAAAAACCTCACCACCCAATGTCTTAATCGCAAACTGGGCTTGTTCAAGTTCCTCTAGCGCACGCTGTCCCTTCATAGCAATAAACTGTCCACCCACTTTTACCAGTGGTAAACATAACTCACTTAAAATCACCAAGTTTGCGACAGCTCTCGCACTAACCACATCAAACTGTTCACGCATCTCTTTAACATAGTCTTCAGCTCTCGCATTAACCACATTCACGTTACTCAACTTTAATAAGTCTGTTAAATCATTTAAAAACTGACACCGTTTTCCTGTTGGTTCCACCAATGTGAACTCAATGTCTGGATAGGCAATCGCTAAAACAACCCCAGGAAACCCAGCCCCGGAGCCAACATCACAAAAGGTTTTTGAATCGGTTAAAAACTCACCAATTAAAAGACTATCCACAAAGTGTTTCTCTGTAACACCCTCTAAGTCATCGATGGCCGTAAGATTCATGACTTTATTTTTTTCATTTAAAAACTGAGCATA
The DNA here is from genome assembly GCA_964627845.1 of uncultured Erysipelothrix sp. Taxonomy (GTDB): domain Bacteria; phylum Bacillota_I; class Bacilli_A; order Erysipelotrichales; family Erysipelotrichaceae; genus DUUI01. Next base: position 20,076 of record CAZVKL010000002.1, read on the forward strand.
CGTTCTCAATTGATTTAATTGATAATCCTTTAACTTAAATTGTTCTAATTGTGTTTCAAAGTTCATGCTGTCATTATAACAAACTAACTGACTAAGTTGTAGAAAAGTTCAAGCCAACGTCACTTATGGTAAAATAACACCATGAGAACAATCAAAGTCACAACCCAAGAAATGTTAAACGATGTCTTAGACTTAAGAAGACAAATCTTTGTCGATGAACAAGGAGTCGACCCCCAATTAGAACAAGATCAATACGATCATCTAGGAGATCCAACCATCGACCATTTTGGTTATGTCCTAAAAGAGAACATCATCGTTGGGACAGCACGCTGCAAACGATTAGACGATGGAAGTGTCAAATTAGGTCGATTTTCCATCCACCCCAAACTGAGACATCAAGGGTTTGGAATTAAATTTTTAAAAGAAATCGAACATTACTATTATCAACAAAAAGTCGAAATTATTTTTGTCCACGCACAGAAACAAGCCTACAATTTTTACAGTTCAGCAGGATACGAACCTTATGGAGAAGAGTTTCTAGAAGCAGACATCGTCCATCAACGAATGAGAAAACGATTGTATCAACATTTTTACACTCGCTTTGCGGATGTCTATGACTTAATCTTCCCACTGACTCACCATAAGAAACACGTCCTTAATGAATTTGTCTATGACAAAGAAACGCTCTTAGATATTGGATCTGCCACCGGTATGATGAGTCAATACATAGCCTCCCTCAACAAACAAGTCACAGCCATTGATATCGACGCTCGAATGGTTTTCCTCGCTCAACAAAAAGGGGTAAACGCCCTAGTGATGGACATGGCCCAACTCAATGGAATGAGTGAAACCTTCGATGGCATTCTCTGTTTAGGCAATACATTAGTCCATTTAAGCAATCTAGAGGAAATCAATCAATTCTTTGAGGATTGTTATAATCGATTAAACCCAAACGGACAACTCCTCATCCAGATTATCAATTATCATAAAGTATCAACCCAAGAAATTACACAATTACCAACAATCACTAGCCCACTTAAAAACGTTGTCTTAGAACGACATTACTTCAAAAACGATCGATTCCATTTCAACACCACCTTAAGAATCAACAAACAATCTTATTATTCGAGTGTTGAACTAACTCCCTTAACCCCTCAACAACTTAGAGAAATTGCGATGAATCATCACTTTGAAATCGTCAATGAATACGGTGGTTATGATTTATCTGAATTTAACTTAGAAGAATCCATACAATTCCTTATTAAACTACAAAAGAGCGAGTAATTTCGCTCTTTATTATTTGTCTAAATCGACTTTTATTTCTTTGTTGACTTCAATCACTTCACCACGATTCACTTGGTATTGGATTTCACGATCGATATCTGATCCCATCCTTAACAAGCCAATCGTACACGACTGTTGTTCACAGCTTAGCGCATCTTCATTAATGTTTTCCTCCCAGATGAATGGTGACCAAAACCATATATGGTCATTCTCATTTTCAACCACAAATTCAATGGTATAATCGGAAGGTTTTTCAATATTCATAATGGTAAACGCTTCTGGAATATAAGAGAAACTGAGTTCTTCACTATCAAATGTATGCCAAGTTCCAGATGTATCGATTTTATCAAACGCTTCAAAATTTAAGACGATTGGCCCATCCCAATTAAGCTGTCCTTTATTGATTCGAATAGAATTGCTCTGAGAAAACAATAGATTAAGCTCAAATGGTGTGATCGATTCCATCGCGTTACTCAAATCCACATCCATAAATGTCCCAATTAGCTCACCTTGTTGATCTTTAATTCTTGGCGCCCCTAAAATATATTCATCCGCATCGTTATATTCGAGGATAAGACGAGAGGTATACGCCCCGACATCCAGTCTGCTGATTACAACAGAGGCATCTTCAATTTTGATTTCTTCATTAATTTCAATCGATTTTATTGGAAGAACCTTCGTTGAATCGATAGGAATATCAATACTGACATTCGCACCAACCAATTCAAGTGTTTCAATGGTTTGATGTTGGGAAAAATCAACACTAACCATATACAAATTCTCTTCTTGTAACTTAATTGGTGGTGACCCAATCCCAGAGATTGTTGATAGATTGTTAATCTTTAAATGATATTGAGGATTTTCTTCGGTTGTTTCAATAAAGACAATTACATTATGTGAATCGATGCTCGCCGCTTTAACCCTAACATTATCTTGTTGTATATTTAGGTCTTGAACATAGGCTTGTTCTAAGTTAATCTCATCCCCCAGATTCACTTTGAGACTCTGTGCTAAAAAATTCAGTCCAGGAATTTCTTGAGCCCAGACATAAACGGGTTCGACCAAGTTAATTAACAACCCAAAAATTAGAAAAACACTCACCAACAATGACAATGACACCTTAAAACCGACGTGTTGACGATGGCTTTTTATGATGTGTCGATTGTTTTGTTTGTTCGCATCCGACTTCCATTCGTTAAACTGTTGATTATTGTTCATCTTCTAACTCCAATCTTAATTGTTTCAATGCTTGTTTGTTAAGTCTTTGAACAGAGGTCGCTGAAGAATCCATTATTTGAGCAATCTCAACGAATGTATAACCAACTAAATACTTTAAGACGACAATGGTCTTCATTTCTGTTGGAAGTTTCTCAAGTGCTTCATACAAGTCAAAGTAAGGTTGATCATGGGATTCAACTTCTTCCATCTCAACAAATCGATTCAATCTTTTAAGATGTTGATAACATTCATTGATACAAATTCTTGTGGCCCATGTTTTAAAGAATTTCTTATCCTTAAGCTGATCATATTTATGAATAATCGTCAGGGTCGTCTCGGAGATGACATCCTCAACATCGGCTTGATTCTTTAAAAGTCCAAACGCCACTTTGGAAAGATAGGGTTCTATTTTTAACACTTTAGAAACAATATAATTAACACTCATAACAACCTCTCTACTTATTAGATGTTTTAAGAATGAAAATAATCCAAAAAAACACTCAGTTTTTTAAATTCACTAAGTGTTTTGTCTTCTTTGAGTTTCAAGATACATCGCTAAGACGCCAATATCGGCAGGATTAACACCCGAAATTCGAGACGCTTGACCCAACGTCAAGGGTCTTACTTGAGAAAGCTTTTGCCTTGCTTCTATCGCTAAATGGTTGACTTGATTATAGTCAATTGAGTCCATAATCTTAACATCTTCCATCGCTTTAAGTTTATTTGCGTCTTTTTGAGCCTTGGCAATATAGCCCTCATATTTAATTTCAATTTGAGCTTGTTTAATCACTTCTTGTGGGTAATCTAAATTCAATAATTCAAGCGTTTGACTTAAGTCGACTCGAGGTCTTTTAATAACATCAAATAACAGTGACCCATCATTATTGTCATAGCCTAAGTCTAATAAATAAGGATGTAATGGGCTGTCCTTATCCAAATGAATTGTTTTTGTGACAGCAATCAATTCATCCACTTTATCTAACATCGATTTAATTGATTGGTATTTCTGTTGGTCTAATAAACCAACTTCATAGCCTATCTCAGAGAGTCTTCGATAACTATTATCATGTCGTGTTAGTAATCGATATTCGCTCCGTGACGTTAGTAAACGATACGGTTCGTTGGTTCCCTTGGTCACTAAATCATCAATCATGACCCCAATATATGCTTGGTCTCTTCTAAGAATAATCGGTTCTTTTTTCTGAAGTTTGCGAGCAGCATTAATTCCAGCCAACAAACCTTGGCCTGCTGCCTCCTCATATCCTGAAGTCCCATTAATTTGTCCAGCAGTAAATAAATTCTCAATAACATGAGATTCAAGAGAAGGAGACATTTGTAATGGATTAATGGCATCATACTCAATCGCATAACCATACTTCAATATTTCAGCATTCTCTAAACCTGGAATTGTCTTAAGAATCTTCGCCTGTACTTCCCTAGGTAAAGAGGACGAGAGTCCTTGAACATAGATTGAATCATAATCAGCCGTTTCAGGCTCTAAGAACAATTGGTGTCTCTCTTTATCAGAGAATCGAACCACTTTGTCCTCTATCGATGGACAATATCTTGCGCCAACACCCGTCACAACCCCTGAGAACATACTGCTTAAGTGAATATTCTCATTGATGATGTCGTGTGTGTCTTGATTTGTGTAAGTTAAATAACAAGGGTATTGGTCCTTAATGAGTTCATCTTGATCACTGAATCGAGAAAAACTCATACCAACTGAATCCCCCGGTTGAATAAGTGTTTTAGAGAAATCGATTGTCTCTCTTTTTAACCGTGGTGGTGTCCCTGTTTTCAAACGAAATAAATCCAATCCAGCTTTAGACAGCGATTGAGATAATAAATTCGTCGTTGGTTGATGGTCAGGACCCTCCTCGACCACATCGCTTGATATCATCGTCTTAGAAGCCATATAGGTTCCCGTAGTTAAAATAACCACTTTCGCTTTAGCAACGTATCCATTGGAAGTGACTACCCCAACAATCTTGTTGTCCTTGGTTTCTAAACCAACGATCATATCTTCTTTAACCTCTAAGTTCTCAGTTTCAAGTAATTTTTCTTGCATCATCTTAGAATAGAGATCTTTATCACTTTGAACTCTTAGACACTGTACCCCAGGTCCTTTTGAAGAGTTCAACATTTTTATTTGTAGAGAGCTCTTATCGGCAATCTCTCCCATAATTCCACCTAGGGCATCAATTTCCCTAACGACAACACCCTTAGCTGGTCCCCCGATTGAAGGATTACATGGCATCATCGCAATTGTATCAATGCTTAAGGTATAGAGCACGGTTTTAAAACCGAGTTTAGCGCTCGCATAAGCCGCTTCTGCGCCACCATGTCCACCACCAACAACAATAATGTCGACCATCGTAAGTCCTCCTTTCGTTAGTGCTGAACTATTTTACCATAGATTAGCCATTCACGCTTATTTATTGACTACTGTCCATAACCATCCAAGTGACACCATAAGGATCTGTACACTGACCAAATAGAGCACTAAAGAAGGTGACATCCAACTCCATGACCACCGTTGAGCCTTTTTCTATCAATTGATTCCACACCTTTTGAACTTGTTGTTGGTCATCTGAGGAATAGTTAATCACCACATTATCACCAAAGACTGAGTCAGAATATGGGTTATCACACATTCTTAAAACGCTCTGACCAATTGGTAGTTCAGCGTGCATCACCAGCTCTTGATCAAAGTCTTGGTTTGGTTCATCCTTAGGAATATCCTTAAATTTTAAAAACTGTGACCTTTGTGAATCAAAAACAGCCTCATAAAAGTTTAGTGCTTCTTCACATTGGCCATTAAAAAATAAATAAATCGATAACATACGCTGTCCTCCTTTAAAAATAGACTTTTTGTTACCAGTCATCATCAATTAACTCCATTATAATAGATTGTTATCTGATCAATCATAATATTACATCAATCACTCGTTTTTTATCAAAGACGATTGAGATTGTCTCTGTTGAATAAAAAAGAGCTGTTGCGCTCATCGATAACTTTCAAATTATCGACTTCGTTACAGCTCTTTTTGTTTGTTCATCGTTTTTTCCATGAATTGCTTCACATTAATTAAGCCTCGTTTATGTTGACAGACTGAAACGAGTTCAACCTCGTCATACACTTTGGCATCGAAACAATAGAGTCCTTTTTCATCAATTCCTTGATAGATGGCTTCACAGCGAACACTCATGCCTAAGGGAGTTGGTCTTAAATGTTTCACATTAACCACGGCGCCAACACTCGCAAATTCATTTGAATGATAGGGTTGTAAGCCTTCACTACATGTTGCTTCTATCAACGCAACTAAATAAGGGGTCGATAGAACATCGACTCGACCCGAACCAAATTTAGAGGCTAAATGTTGTGGTTTAACTATGATTTCTTTTTTAAAAACTGTGCCAACTAGTATATCTAACTTCATTGGTTCAACTCTTCATTAGCAATACGCTTCATATGACGACAACGTACGAGTGAATAAATGCGACCTTTCTCCTGTTGCGTTAAATTAAATTGAGTCGTATCATCACCAAACACTTCTTCTTCCTGTTGAATATGTTGGTCCAATAGGACATCGATAAAGTTAGGGTATTTGTCTGCCCAATCATTGAGTTTTAATACAAAATGGGTGTGGTATTCACTGGCATCTAAATAGTTTTGATCCCCTTTTTCATTTTCAGCTTGTTGAAAGGTTAATTCATCTTTTATTTGTCTAATAAGTGCTTGTTTAAATTCCATTATTTTGTCTCCTTAATGACTAAATTGTAACATAAAGGGGCTTTTTAGTGTGTATAATAGATTAGAAGGAGTTACTATGCTACAAATAAAAAAAGTCGTCAAATCATTTGACGATTTAAACGTTTTAAACAGGGTGGACTGGGACATACAACCAGGTAAGATTTATGGCTTAATCGGTAAAAACGGTGCCGGTAAATCCACGCTCTTAAGAAGCATTGCGTGTGTCTACAACATTGATGAGGGCGAAATCCTCTATTTTAATCAGCCCATCCATAATAAACAAACAGCTCACCAGGACATTGTTTTAATATCCGACTATCCTTTTGAACTAAAAACAACAAACTTACACGAACTTTCGAAGTTCTATAAGATTTTTTATCCTCACTTTGATGAGAACATCTTTCAAGATTTAATCTCATTATTTGATTTTGATCCAACTAGACCCATCCATAAATTATCCAAAGGGCTCAAACGCCAGTCTAGTTTAATCATTGCGTTATCGCTCAAACCAAAACTTCTATTAATGGATGAAAGTTATGATGGGCTCGACCCCTATATTCGTCTTGATTTAACCAATTACTTAAAACAACATTTTATTTCTGAAAATCATACCATCATAATTTCGAGTCATAACATCCACGAACTAGAACATTTATGCGATGAACTGGTCATTTTAGACGATGGACAACTGCATCAACAATCCTCACTTATTCCTGATAATGATCGCTTCATTAAAGTTCAAGTTGGTTTTAATTATGATATTGAACCTAAAAAAATAAGCGAACTCAAGCCATTGGACACACACTTAGAAGGTCGAGTCTATACACTCATATTAGAAGAAGAGTATGACGTGTTTAAACAACGAATTAAAGACTATCATCCAGCCCTTGTCCATCAGCTCTATTTGCCAATTCAAGAATTGTATTTAAAGAAACTGGAGGCTAAATCCTATGAGAAAAACCTTTACTCTAAATAGAGGCTATCTTCAATTTCTTTTAAAACAAGATTTAAAAATGATGTTTGTATTAAGTCTAATCTATTTCTTGGCAATGCCCTTTAATTTGTTCACTAGCTTAGACTTATACGACCCATCCTATAGTTTTTTGTCCATTGAATACGCGGTAAGTTCACACTTTCATATTGGACTAGTTATTTTTATTCTGAGTTGTATTCTCGTTCCCTGCATCTTATTTGGTTTTATCATGCATAAACAAAAGATGGACACCTATCAATCACTTCCAATCCCTAGAGAATCATTGTTCTTTACTCATTATATTGAAACGGTATTGGTTGTATTATTACCATTCTTATTTAACTGGCTCTTAAGTTATTTAGTGTTGACGATACACGATTTGAGTCCATTTCTGACCAACATATCTCAACCGATCTCATTGATTAAAATCATTCTATTTACCCCAATTTTGATAGGGGTCACCTTGTTTGGGTTCATTAGTGCGGGTCGATTCTTTGATGGTTTAATCTATGCGATTGCGATGTTTGTTAGTCAATACTTTACTATCTTTCTCTTTAATCAAATTTTTGAGAACCGTCTTTTTGGGATGGGAAATGTTATTTACAATCAGTTGAACACCTTATTCTCATTTACCAGTAGTCTCACGAAATGGGTAAATGAATTAATCGTTACACCCTGGACATTGTTTTGGATTCTCATTGGCTTTATCTTTATCCTCATCAACGCCTACTTATACAGTCATCGAAAAGTTGAAAAAATAGAAGAGGCATCCGTCTTCCCTTGGTTTACCTTCCTGATTAATACGATTACCTTCACATTGTTTACTTTGTTCTTATTGTTAACATTTATGTTTGCTGAAAGTTATTTGAACAGTTTAATTATTCCACTCTTATTTGGTTTGATTATTTATGTAGTTGTTGACGCCATTGCGAATAGAGGCTTCCATAAATTGGGCACAGCCATACCCCGATACTTCATTATTGGTTTGTCCTGTGTCGTTGTCGTTTACTCAATTGTTTATACTGGTTTCTTTGGTCTAACACGAAACGTCCCTCAATTAAATGAGTTTGACACCGTGTTACTAACTGTGAATGATACAAGCTATTCGAATAAAAATCTGAATAGGAATTTCCCGAATTTAGTTAATGGGAAAGAGACGTTATCCGATATTATAAATGTTGAGAACGGGGTTGGTCTTTTTGAGTCGAGTGTCTTAACCACAGAAGAAGACAGACAAATGGTCATTGATTTTCATGAATCGTTAGTCGAAAAATATTATGATCATATTAATCAAGCGGGCAATCATCCTTATCAGTATCAAAATTCCTGGAATCATTGGAGTGATAACATCTATTCTAATTACGCTGTTTTCTATCGCGTATACTTAACGTATATTCATGAGAATCGTGTGATTATGCGTCGTGAGTACAATATCAACCAACAAGTCTTTGAAGAATTCTATGACGGTGTTAATCCTATTGATTGAAGTCTTTTCACTTAAGTCGTATAATAACGATAATCATTATTAAGCGAAAGGAATGATTGAATGAGCTTTAAATCAACAAAACAAAGAGAGCGTATTATAGAAGTTATCCATGAAGCTCATGGACATTTGACAGCAGATCAAGTCTACACCATTCTCAAAGCAGAGGATACCTCCATTGGGGTTGCGACAGTGTATCGTAATCTAAAAACGCTCTATGAAAATAACATCATTAGTCGCATCCAACATCCTGATTTTGGTTATGTTTATGATGCCAATTTAGATAAACATTACCATTTCCACTGTGATGTTTGTAATAAGATGTATGATATTGACGATTTGTATAAAGACGAGCTCAACAAAGAGGTTGAACAAGAATTTGGTGGAAAAGTACGTTCCCATATGACTTTCTTTTATGGGACTTGTCCAGATTGTTTAAAGAACAAGTAGAGCATACGATTACTAAAAGTAGATTTTTAAAAAGAAATCTACTTTTTTATAACTGTAGGTTAGATCGGTCGTACGACCTTAATGACTCGATATTGCCTACCATAATAATCTAAAGACTTGTTGGATTATCGTGCTTTTTTAGTGCCCTTACCATCGCCTTTACACATGCTTCATTAACCTCCCAAGTTGACTCTTTTTGATCATAATCATAATTCACGATTTCATTCCCGTTACGTCGAAACACGTGTTCTTTACAACTAGCATGGATATACTTAACAGGGCACTTTGATATAAATGCTTCAATGTTTTGAGGGTTAAGCCCTGAGCCAACAACTAATTTATCGGAATTAATTTGATGTAATTGAATTAATCGATCAATCGCATCAATTGCTTTTGGATGACCACCACTGGTTAATACCCGATCAATTCCCATCTCAATTAACTGTTGATAAGCCAACACTTGATCGGTTATTAAATCAAACGCTCGATGAAATATCGCTTGTTTCTGATATTGATGCGCAAGTTGGATGAGTTGTTTTGTTTGGTCAATATCAATGTTCAAATCATCGGTTAAACACCCAAATACGATTCCATCCGCCCCGTTCTCTAAAAGCAGTTTCGCATCTTTAAGCATTGTTTCATATTCAATGTCATTATAAACAAAACCACCTGGAACTAAGCGAACCATACAATACAAGGGTACGTTTGTTTTCGCTTTACTCATTCGTAAAGTTGATAAGGAAGGGCTTAGCCCTCCTAAGTATAGGGCACTGTTTAATTCGATTGAATCAATATCAAATTGACTGGCCGTAATAACATCCTGGACACTCCCACAACAGATTTCTAGTTTTTTCATAAGCCCATTCTATCACTCTTTAGTGGTTTTTGATATAATGGTCGTGCACAGATTAAGGAGCCTTTATGAATAAAAAACCTTACTACATTACAACGGCCATCGCCTATACCTCTGGTAAGCCTCATATTGGGAACGTTTATGAAATTGTCCTAACGGATGCGTTAGCTCGTTTCAAACGGGAACAAGGTTATGACGTGTTTTTCCAAACAGGGACCGATGAGCACGGATTAAAGAACGCTCAAAAAGCTGATGAAAAAAATGTGACGCCTCAACAACATGTTGATGAAGTGGCCAACATTATTCAAAATCTTTTTGATTTAATGAATATTTCCTATGATAAATTCATGAGAACAACCGATTCAACCCACAAAGATCAAGTTTCTAAAGCATTTAAAAAGATGTTTGATAATGGTGATATCTACAAATCCGTCTATGAAGGATGGTACTGTGTTTCTTGTGAATCCTTCTATACAGACTCTCAACTAGAAGAAGAGGGGATTTGTCCAGAATGTCATGGTGAAGTCCATAAAGAACAAGAAGAAGCTTATTTCTTTAAACTTTCAGAGTATACCCAAAAGCTTAAAGATTACTTCAAAGACCATCCAGAATTTATTGTTCCTAAATTAAGAGAAAATGAAATGGTCAATAACTTCCTCAATCCTGGTCTACAAGATCTAGCCGTCACTCGAACTTCGTTTGACTGGGGGATTCATACCTTTGATGAAAACCATGTCATCTATGTTTGGTTGGATGCTCTAATGAACTATATTACCTCACTTGGTTATGATGTGGATGGAAATCATGGTGAACTCTACAAAAAATACTGGCCAGCTGATGTCCATGTTGTTGGAAAAGATATTGTTCGTTTCCATACCATCTATTGGCCAGCCTTCTTAATGGCCTTAGATATTCCACTCCCTAAACAAGTCTTTGGTCATCCTTGGTTATTAGTCGGGGATTCAAAAATGTCTAAATCAAAAGGAAATGTTGTTTATGCCGATGATTTAGCCCATGTCTTTGGTGTCGATGCAGTCCGTTACATTATGCTCCATGAGATGCCATATGATCGTGATGGACACTTAACCCCTGAAATTATTATCGAACGGATCAACACCGATTTAGCCAATATTTTAGGTAACTTAGTCAAACGTTCATTGTCAATGACCAATAAATACTTTGATGGAGTTGTCAAACAAACAGGTGTTAGCACTGAATTTGACGCAGACTTAATCAACAAGGCGAATAACCTTCATCGTAAAGTTGAAGAAAAGATGAATGATTATCGTGTTCAAGAGGCAATGTCTGAGATTATTGAAGTATTAAGACGCTGTAATAAATACATTGATGAGACAACCCCTTGGGTTTTAGCCAAAGATGAAGAAAACCACGATAAGCTCAATACCGTTTTATACAACTTGTTAGAATCGATTCGAATTTGTTCAATTCAGTTAAGACCTTTCTTACCTGAAACTTCCGCTAAAATTCTTAAAGAGTTAAATACGCAAGAAACAAGCTTCGAAACGAGCTTTAGCTTTGGTCATTTAGAGAGTGGGATTAAAGTGACGGATTCACCTTCGACTTTATTTACTCGTTTTGATATGGCAGAAACCTTAGAAAAGCTTGCGCCTAAACCGATGAAGCAGCTAGACCATAAACCAGAAATCACAATTGATGATTTTGATAAGATTGAGTTAAGAAAAGGGACAATTATCAAGGCACAACCACATCCAAACGCCGATAAATTGTTAGTGTTTGACGTTGATTTAGGGGATAAAGTGACGCAGATTGTAAGTGGTGTCGCGAGTACTTATAAACCTGAACAGTTGTTGAATAAAGAAGTCTTAGTTTGTGTCAATTTAAAGCCAATTAAACTCAGAGGCGTATTAAGTAGTGGAATGATTCTATACGCATCAATAGACAGAAAATATCAAGTGGTTGAAGTCCCGAATGTTGAAAATGGGACAGGTGTAAGTTAGTTTGAATAAGATTCTTATTTTAGGAAGCCCTGGTGCAGGTAAGAGTACTTTTGCCAAGCACCTTCATCAAAAAACGAACATTCCGCTTTATCATTTAGACAATCTCTTTTATAGAGAAGACAAAACCCATTTATCTACAGACGAATTTGATGAAAAACTCGATCAAATTCTTCAGACAACAAAGTGGATCCTTGATGGTCACTATAATCGGACGCTAACAAAGAGAATTGACGCCTGTGATACAATTTTCTTTCTCGATGTTGAACTTCAAACCTGTTTAAATAACTATTATGGACGAATTCAACAAGAACGATCAGATATTCCTTGGGTTGAAACAGAGATAGATGATGAATTTGTTCAAACCATTATTGACTTTCATACGAATCAAAAATACGTGTTGATTAATCAACTTAATCAATTACAAAATAAAAAACTCATCATTTTCAAGACAAGACAAGAAGCTGATGAGTTTCTCAAGTCGCTTTAGGCGGCTTTTTTTTGTAATATCAACTATAATCTCAGTCAATCTGAGTTTTAGGTGTTCTTCAAAACATAAGTCGTTGTTAATTCGAACGGTGTCAATGGATCATAGAAATGGTCTTTACCAATATTATATGGATAATAACATGGCTCAACCGCAATGGCACTCTGATTTCGTGCTTTTTTACCCGTCTCATTGACAAACTTCTCATCAAAATAATTCGCTAGATAGATTACGGCACAATCACCCGTTGTAGTGATATTGAGTGCTTGTCTGGTTTTAGTATCAAAGAGTGTCACCGTCTTTTTATCTTCTAATACATAGTAATGATCCACGTTTCGAGTTATTTCAAATTGTGGGTGACCTTTACGAATTCGTTGCCCAATATTATGCGCTGTCCTAAAATCAAAGGCGGTGTTAACCACTGGTAATCGATTTGGGGTTGGACACATGTTTTCATCAAGCGCCAGAATATGACTGCTATCAATCTCTAGAACATGGTCTAAGATAGTCTCTTCTTGGCTTAAATTAAAATACATATGATTGACCATGTTTATTGGCATCTTCTGTGTTGGATATGCTTTATGATTCAGAATTAATGTGTTCGCGACTAACTTAAGGGTAATAATATATTTAACTTGACCCGAATAACCTGAGTTAGTTTGGTCATAGTCAACACTCTTGATAAAGACTAAACTAGGAAAACGATCATCATCCTCATAAAAGACTTCAAAGAACATCTGATCTAAGCGCGACTTTCCTCCATGTAGATGGTTTCCATTATCATTGATTTCTAACTGAACCTCTTGATCATCCATCGTGTATTTTCCACCACAGATTCTTCCGGCAACCGGCCCAAGATGGCTACCTAAATAAAACTCATTCTTCTTATAGTCCGCTTTATCATCATAAGCAACAACCACATTGATATCTTTGTCTAATAATTTGAAACTTGTAATGACCCCACCATAATTAAGTGCTTTAACTTCAATTAATTGGTTGGACATTGTGTATTCAAAACAGTCTTGTTTATTTTTACTCCAGATTTTTCTTTTCTCAATCATATTTTTCCTCCAAACACTTGATTAACTAATTCGTTCTATTCTGTCAATTGATAGATTTTAGCTCTATTTAACAATAAATTCGGAATTTGTATTGATATCATCGCAAGTACTAGAACCATTAAGCCATCGGTGTTACCTCTATCAACGATATAAAACACAATAATTCCTAATAATAACCCAAGAATAAACCGACCAAAATCCATTTTTAATAACCTAAATTTATTTGATTTCATTCGATTTCGTGATTCTATCAATAAGTCAGACAGTTCTTCATTTGGTTTGTCATTCATTATCATAGGGACTAAAGAAAACTCATAGCCAAATATATAGAACAATAAAACAATTAAAAGATAGCCTAATAAAAACTTTAATAAACTATATACTACCACTATTATACCGCTAATCAGAATCACTTTAGTTAAATGACTATTAATTGGAATAGACCGTTTTTCCCCTTCAATGATTTTTAACGCTCCCATCTGAGCAAAAATCATTACAAACGTTAAAAGAAATGTAATGATGAGTTCTTTAATCGTCAAGGTAAACGTTAAATTTCCAGATAACGAATAATCAACTAACTTTATCTCTGGAAACAAAATATACAGGGCAAAGATAAGCGTAAAGAGTGCTAATAAACTAAGTTCAAAAATTGTTCTCTGTTTATCTTGTGTCCCTCTGATTGATTTACTCATGAACTCCTCCATAGACGATGCGATCATAAAACAGGGATCGAACAATGATCAGTTTTGGAAATACCCAAAAAGAAGCCAGAAAACTTAGAACTTTAGAAATAGTGATGAATGTTTCATTTCTCATCACCATCGCAAGTATATTTAATAGAATAAAAGGTGCCAAAACAATTAGATAAGTTAAATCTAATTTAAATAGTTCCATTCGATGTGTCTTTAGATCTTTACGACTTAGTTTTAAATTTGTGATTGGTCCATTGAAGGGTTCATCGTCAATGTAATAAAAAGCAAAACAATAAAAATAAGCATAAAGGATATACATAATTAACACAGCAATTACAGCCACAATTGAAGCAGCGAATAGAAGCGACTGATAATCATTCTTAGGCATAAACAATCCACCAATCAATGTTGCTAGAAAAAAAGAACCCATCCCTACTAGACCTAAAAATAAATTAACGGTGAACAGTCGTCCCCAATTTTCTTGAAAATGATTAAACATTCCTTTCACTGTAAATTCGTTGTGTCTCACTAAGTTTAGCGTCTCAAGGATGAACGCTCCAGCAAGCATGGTTACAATAATTGCTAGGATAATCATTATTACATTAAGTCCAATATGAGATTGAGTCCCTGATTTAGTGGGCATGACACTGTCTAAAATTTCAAAAATCGAAATCAATAAATACCCTAATAAAATTTCCTTTCGATGTTCATTATATTTCTTTCGAACTTGTTGATGGATGTTATTCATACTCTCTCCCTATCGTTAATTAATTTTATCACATTATTAAGTCGTTTTAAACAATTAAAAAGGCACCTCCTCATTCTTGTAACCAAGATTAGGGGTGCACTTTATTTAAGTCCTTATTGTTTTATTTCAGTCGCTCCTTGACCAACATTCGCAACATAAAAATCAGCATCATAACCAATTGTATCAAGGTACTTTTGGGACACGGTTTGGATAAAATCATCAAGATGTTCATTCCTTACAATCGCAATTGCACATCCACCAAAACCAGCACCAGTCACTCTCGCTCCAACGGTACCAGGATGAGCCCACGCTGCTTCAACGAGGGTATCTAATTCAATCCCTGTCACTTCATAATCATCTCGAAGTGATACATGCGATTCATTCATTAGTTTCCCAAACGTTTCTAAGTCGTTATCAACAAGCACTTTGGACGCTTTGAGTGTTCTTTGATTCTCACTCACTGCATGATACGCTCGACGATAGATAACATCTTCATGAAAGTAAGGTTTAAGCGCTTCTAACTCGTTGATGGTTAAATCACATAACTCATTGACCGCTTTGTGTTGTTTAATAATCTCAAGCGCTTGTTCACATTGAGCACGACGTTCATTATATTTTGAATCGGCTAAACCACGACGTTTATTCGTATTCATAATTACTATGGACTCATTTTTAAGTTCAATCGGAACATAATCAAATTCTAATGTGTCCGTGTTTAATAGCATAGCATGGTTTTCTTTGCCCATACCAATCGCAAATTGATCCATTATTCCACTATTAACACCAACATATTCATTTTCTGCTTTTTGAGAAATCTTAACCAACTCAATCATATCTAAACCTAAGTTAAAGACTTCATTGAGCATCAGTGCGGTTACCACTTCAATAGAGGCTGAAGACGATAAGCCTGCACCATTTGGAATATTGCCTTCATAGACTAAATCAAGTCCATGAGGTATTTGATGACCTTTCTCGATCAATTTAACAAAGACGCCCTTTGGATAGTTAACCCAATCGTGTTCTTTCTTAAATGATAAATCATCGAGCGACACTTCAATGACCCCTAAATCTTGAAAGTTCTCAGAGTAGAATCGACAAAGTTGATCGTCACGTTCTTTAATCCAGAGTGTTGTTCCATTTGTTATGGCACATGGAAAGACATGTCCTCCACTATAATCGATGTGTTCACCAATTAAATTGATGCGCCCCGGAGCAAAGAACAGTCTATCGTAATTCATTGCTTGTTGTGTCATCATCTTACTTCTTAACGAGTGTCTTACGAATATCTAGAGCAACCGCAATAATGATAACTAGACCTTGCGCAACAAATACTAAGTTAGGTTCAACTCCTAAGAATTGAAGGGTTGTTTTTAATAATTCAAAGACGGTAACCCCTAGTAGGACACCACCCACAGTACCAATACCACCGGTCGTAGAAACACCACCAATGGTTGAAGCCGCAATTGCCTCTAACTCATAACCAAACCCAGCGTTAACACCTGTTGATCCGGTTTTAGCCGTTAGTAAGAACCCTGCGATACCATATAAAATTGATCCTAAGACGAAGATTTTTAATTTGGTAAAACGTGTATTAACACCAGAGACTTCTGCCGCAATTTCATTACCACCGATTGCATACATGTATTTACCATGTTTAGTACGGTTGTACAGAATGGACATGAAGATTCCAATAATTAACGCAAAGAAGAATAAATATGGAACTCGAATATTTCCAAATTCTAATCCTTGTTGTCCTATTCGATTAAACAAGGACATTCCCTCACCAGGATTGGTAAATGTACCAATTGGTTTTGATTGAGTTAAGATTAAGTTTAATCCATAAACTAAAATTTGAGTCCCTAATGTCGCAATAAATGCTGGGATATGTAAATATGAAACGATTAAACCGTTAAATAATCCAAAGATCATAGCTACTAAAATAGCGGCAATTAAACCAACAATAACATGTTGTTGTCCAATATTTGGGAACAAGTCATTTGGTGCTCCATCTACTTGCATCAAACCACCCGCTACAACGGAGGCAAGACCAGTAACACGTCCAGCAGATAAGTCAGTTCCACGAATAATTAGAATTCCAGAAACCCCTAAGGCAATAATGAATCGTAATGAAATATTTGCCATTACGTTGTTTAAGTTGTTCCAAGAAACGAAGTTACGAGCATTAAATGCTGCATAGACAATCATAATTAGAACAACAATGATTAACGCGTTATTAATCAATGTATCTTTTATCGATACTTTTTTTACTCTATCTTTTAAAGACATATTTTCCTCCTACATGAATTTTGTGGCTAAGGCCATCACTTCTTCTTGAGTTGTATTACTAGAGTCTAAGAAGCCTGAAATGCGGCCCTCACACATTACCATGATTCGATCTGAGAACCCTAAGAGTTCACTCATCTCTGAGGTAACCATAATAACGCTTTTGCCAGTTTTGACTAAATCCCCAATAATTTGGTAAATTTCATATTTCGCCCCAACATCAATACCCCGTGTTGGTTCATCCAAAATCAGAATGTCTGGATTACTCGCTAACCAACGAGCAATAATTACTTTTTGTTGGTTCCCACCAGATAATGAATTAATTAATGTTTTATGGCTCGGAGTTTTAATTGCTAAAGCATCAATGCTCTTTTGAACCACTTCATTAATTCTTCCCATATCGAGTAATCTTGATGGTTGGACATAATTATTAACAGAGGCAATAGCCACGTTATCTTCAACACTTAATACACCAAAGATTCCACTACCACGTCTATCTTCTGTTAATAACACCACATTGTGTTCAATTGCATCTTGAGGACTATTAATTTTTACTTCTTGATTGTTAATATATACTTTTCCTTCAACATGTGCTCTGATTCCATAAATGGCTTCCATTAGCTCAGTTCTTTGAGCACCCACCAATCCACCAACTGCTAAGATTTCACCTTTTTTCAAACTGAAACTACAGTCTTTAAACGACAATGGGTTTGGTGACGTATAGTTTTCAACTCTCAACACTTCTTCCTCTGTAAAATGAGGTTGACGAGGAGGGAATAAACTCTTAAGTTCACGACCAACCATATGGCGAATAATTTTATCGGTTGTTAATTCACTGGCTGGCCAAGTCCCAACATACTGACCATCACGCATAATGGTGACATCATCTGAAATTCTTAGAATTTCATCCATTTTATGGGAAATGTATATAACAGCAACATTTTGTTTCGTTAAATCATCAATAATTGAAAATAGTTTTTCGACTTCATTTGAAGTTAAAGAAGAGGTTGGCTCATCCATAATAACTATTTTGGCATCGTGAGAGATTGCCTTAGCAATTTCTACTGACTGCATTTGAGAAACGGTTAAATCATTTAATAATGTTCTAGGAGATTCATTTAAACCCACTCGATCTAAATATTCTTTGGTCTCTTTATCCATTAATCCATGATCTACTAGCCCTAAGTGATTTTTAGGATATTTTCCTAAAAAGATATTTTCAGCAATCGTCATCATTGGAATTGGCTGTAACTCTTGGTGAATCATTGCCACTCCCTTATCCATTGCCTCTTTCGAATTTTTAAATGAAACGACCTCATTATTAAACGCGATTTCTCCAGCATCGATACTATAGATTCCAAACAAGCTCTTCATTAAAGTTGATTTTCCAGCTCCATTTTCACCCATTAGGGCATGAACAGTACCTGGTCTAACTTTAAGTTGAGCATGGTCTAGAGCCTTAACGCCAGGAAATGATTTTTCGATGTCCTTCATTTCTAATATGTACTGACTCATGTTTTACCTCACTTTTAAATAAATCAAGTGTGCCTTTAGGCACACTTGATTTTGTTAATCTTATGTTCTAAAGCTTACTAGTCTAATTCTTTGTCGTCTAGTTGAGCTCTACGTTCGTTAGATTCTTCGATTGTTTCTGTACGATAATCTTTACGAATTAATTCAGCATCTTCAGCTGTTTCAATCTTCACATAGTCATGCCAGTAATATGGAGCAACTTCTTCACCATTTAATAACATGATTCCAACTTCTGCAGCAGTGTGTGATTGGTTAAAGTGGTCATTTAAGACTGTACCAGTGTATTCACCAGCAACAACTAAGTTAACAACTTCTTCTAAAGCATCAACTGAAACGATGTAGATGTCTTCACCAACTGTACGGCCAGCAGCTTCGATTGCTGTAAGAGCACCAAGACCCATACCGTCATTGTTAGCGAAAATAACTTCAATTTCATCACCGAATTGTGCTAAAGCGTTAGCAGCTAATTCTTGACCTTTTGTTTGATCCCAGTCACCACGTAGTCTAGCACCAAGTAGTTCTGTAGGAATTGTTTCTTCTAATTGTTCAATAGAATATTGAGTTCTTTGTTGAGCATCCACGTTTTCAGTGTCACCCATAATCATAATATAAGATACTTTTCCATCACCATTGATATCACCACTGTTTTCTAATCCAGCAATGATTTCCCCTTGGTAACGTCCAGATTGACGAGCGTCAACCCCAACATAAGTTGTTTTTCCTGGCCAAATTTCCATAGTAGCTGTTGTTTCAGGCTCACGGTTGATTAAGACAACAGGAATGTCAGCATCTTTAGCTGATTGTAAGAATGTGTCAGCACCTTGAGGTGAGACTAAGTTCGCAATAATTAGGTCTTTCCCTTGAGCAACAAAGTTGTTTAATTGTTCAACTTGTCTTGCTTGGTCATTAGCACCATCAACAACCTCAACATTGTAAGTGTTGCCATGTTCTTCGCCTAATTCTTCAAAATAAGCTTGAAGTTCTTCACGATATAAAGTCATGAAGTTGTCATTAAATTGGTAGATTGCTACACCAATTTCATACGTTTGACCACCTTCAACTGAATCAGTTTCAGTATCATCCGTTGTTTCCGTAGTATCAGGAGTTTCTTCTTCCTGAGTTGGTGTCGTTTCGTTAGCACACGCAACAATCATGAATGCAGCTAATAAAACTAATAAAACCTTAAGTAGTTTTTTCATTTTCGTTCTTCCTTTCTTGAACTAAATTCTAGTAAATTTTTACTACTAGATATTTTAAGTTTAAATTATGTAAGCGCTTGTGTCAAGGAATCATTTCAGTTTTCAAACTTTTACACGACTAAAATGTGGTAAAAGTTTACTAAATCATTTGTTCTTGTAAACCGATTCTCGTTCAACTAACGCGGTTGAACAGGTGATCTTGACAGGGTTAATGACACCACTCTCTATCATAAAACTTAACAATTGTCCCGCCATCTCGCCCATTAGTTTGGTATCAATCCGAACTGTCGTCAAAGGTGGATTAAAGAATTTGCTGGAGGCATTATCATTAATGCCAATAACCGAGATTTTCTTATAGTTATCCGGGTGTTGTTCACCAATGGCTCTCAAGGCCCCCATCGCGATGCTATCACTCGCACAAAAGAAGGCGGTGGGACAATCATCACTTTTAAGCGCTATTCTCATCTTTTCATACCCTGTTAAGCCATTAAACTCTTTAACATATTTATGTTGTTCAATATGTTCAAAGCGATCATCATTTAACGTAATTGATTCATACGCACGTTGTCGACTATCCACATAAGGGATTCTAGCAGGTCCAATATATTCCTGGCCTCCAATAAAACCAATCCGAGTATGACCTTGATCATACAAGTAATCCATGACGGTTTCAGTCGCAAGTTTAAAGTCAGAAATAACACTTGAATATAATTGGCCATCAGGGTTTGAATCAACAAACACAATCTTAGGAAATTGTCTCGATAGATCTTGAGCTTGTTGTAATGAGAATTTCCCCATACAAATTAGACCATCTAAATAAGTGTCCTCAAATAATTCCCTTAGGTTTTCTTGATAATAGCGTCGTATTCCCACTCTTTTATTAATAAAATAGTTTTCAACCGAAATACGAAGCGCATAATAATAAGGATCCTCAACCTCTTCATAGGAAGAAATCCATTGTACTAAGCCAATGACCATGCGATTCATCACCACATTACGCTTCTTAGGTTTATAATCCAATTCCTTCGCAATATCTAAAACCCGTTTTCGAGTTTCCTCTTTAACCGATAGCGATTTATCATCACGTAATATTCGTGAAACAGCTGCTGACGATAAACCTGCCTTCTTCGCAATATCTTTAATTGTTGCCATTATGGCAGTCTCTCCAACTGACTCATCGCAAATAGGCGATACCATTGTTCATTCGACAGTTCTAGATTCTGTGCCTTAAGCGCGCTCTCAACTCGATTCGCCTTCATCGTCCCCAAAATTGGAACAATCTTGATAGGGTGTTTCTTTAGCCAAGCCAACATCACTTGATCCAGTGTTTCTGCCGAAATTTCTTCCTTTATTTTCAACATTTCTTCTTTAAGTAGTGGATTATGATACGGATCTTTAAAGATTAAACCACCCCCTAATGGTGAATAGGCCATCACACCACAATCATGATACGCACATCGTTCCAGAACCCCGTTTTTAAAGTGTTCTAAATGATCAACACTAATTTGAATTTGATTGAGTTCAATCTCTGGAAATTCTTTAATAAGTGCATCAAGTTGTGGCACCAAGAAATTGGACACACCAAAATGGTTCACTAAACCTTGGTCTTTCAAATCTCTAAACGCTCTGGCCACTTCCTTAAAATCCATTAAGTGATCCACACGATGAATCAACAACATATCCAAATAGTCAATTTGAAGTTGTTCTAAGATCAACTTCGTTTGAGCCATAATATGATTATAGCTCGTATTATAGTGAGAAGGCGTTAACCCAGACTCATCGTCTTTATTGCGAACAATGCCACATTTACTAATAATTTGAATTTGTTTTCTTATTTCTTGATTTGCGTTTAACACGCGCCCAAATTGAATTTGTGCCTCACCACCCCCATAAATATCTGCATGATCAAACGTTGTTATTCCATTATTTAGGGCCATTTTGATAAGTTCTAATAAATCTTCATCCGATAACTCTGCTTCAGTCAGTCGCCAAAGACCTAATGCATACTCTGATAATTTTAATTTGTTATTCATTCTATCGCTCCTTACAACTCCTATTTTAGTAAATTTTGTAAGGGTTTACCATACTAAAAAAACCATTAGTATCTACATCATGTCCTTAAAACCTAAAAATCAAAAAGTGTATTAAAAAACCAAGGCCTTATTCCTTGGTTCTATTTATGTATTCAGGTTTTCTTAATCGTTTAAGTTTTAAATAAATTGTAAAGACATAGTAGAGAAAACCAATCGCCATCACCAGTAATAGATAAAAAGCAGGATGTTGATAACGGATAATCATAAAGATTGCCAATATAACTAAACTACCCGCGATGGTCATTGAGAAGAGTTCAACTCGTCTAAAACTCTTTTCAATTAATCGATCTCGATCAACCATGACCCGTTGAATGGGCTCCTCTATATTTTGTCCTACAAAATATAGCCAAACACCTTTCTTTGTAAAAAATTGTGTCACTAACTCAAATCCTTGATTATGATAGAGTTCCATATCCACCGATTCAGGATCTTCATAATACTCGACCAAATAATAGCTATCCAAAGGGTCTGACTCCTTAAAGTGATACCCTTCTTCATTCACATCAACAAGGTGATAACCGTCTTTCGCCTTTTGATTTAAATAATCTTCCTCAGGTTTTGGATCAAATAGAGTAAATTCCTGTTTTTCAATCATGATTGTTTCCTCGCTAAATAATCCTGGTACACTTTGTTTTTATTTAAATTAAACTCTTTCGAGATTTCTTTAATCGCATTAGACGCCGAATAACCTTGTTTAATTAACTCTTCCACTCTCATCTGAACATCAAATTCATCAATATCCGCTTCTTTTTCGTGAGGGTTACCCTCAACCACTAAAACAAATTCCCCTTTTAAATCATCCACTTCATTAACTACTTTAGATAATTGACCACGAATAAAGTGTTCATGTTTCTTCGTCATCTCCCGTGCTAATGAAACCTTACGATCACCAAACACCACTAACATTTCATTCAGTGTCGAGCTCAGTTTATGGACTGAAACATAGAAAATCATCGTATAACTAAAATATTTGTATTCCGTTAACGTTCTTCTTAATTGTTTCATGGTCGATGGTAAAAAACCATGAAATACAAATGGATGTGTTTGAAGTCCAGAAGTAATCAGTGCATTTAAAATAGCCGAAGGGCCAGAAACAGGGACCACATTATAGCCTTCCATAATGACACAAGAGACTAAGCGATTACCCGGATCAGATACAAGTGGAGTTCCCGCATCGCTGACTAAAGCAACATCTGAACCACTTCTTAAAAGTTTTAAAATTCCCTCAATACTTTGTTCTTCATTGTGAGCATGATGTGAAATAAGGCGCGTTGAAATATCATAGTGACTTAGTAATTTCTTGGTTAAACGAGTGTCTTCACAAGCAATCACATCGACCTTTTTCAACACATCGATTGCTCTAAAGCTCATTTCCTCAAGATTACCTATTGGGGTCGCTACTAAATAGAGTGTCGATAAATCATTTTCAAAACTTTTTTGACTAAACATTTTGTGGTTCACCTAAAAATTCATCAAAAGACATGACTAAGCGTTCTTCTCTGTTACTTAATGTAATTTGTTTGTTCAGTAAGTTTAAATCAGAAACACGATAGCGTTGATCATTATAGGTAATGTTTGAATTTATTTTAGGCAGTCCTTTTTTCGCTTCCGTATATAAATCATTTTCATAACGGAGACAACATTTCAGTTTTCCACATTGTCCTGATAATTTATTGATATTTAAAGATAGCTGTTGGTTTTTAGCCATATTAATTGAGACGGATTCCAAACTCTTTAAATGATTCTTACAACATAAATTACGACCACAAACACCAATTCCACCTACCAGCTTCGCTTTATCCCTTTGATTGATTTGTCTTAATTCAACACGACATGGATATGGAAAAAGGGTTGTTAGATCTTTCAACAACTCTCTAAAATCAACACGATGTTCTGAAACATAGGTAATAATAATTTTCTTTTGATCCAAGGTGTATTCCACATCGACCAAATTCATATCTAATTTATGTTTTTGTATTTCTTGTTCAATTGGCATTCTGGCATCAAATGCTTTTATTTTATTTCGTCTATGGGTCGCAACATCTTCACTAGTCGCTACACGAATCACTGGTTTTACTTCTAATGAGTGACCAATGGTTTCCATAGGTTGATATTCTTTAGAGACAATCGCTAATTCTAAACCATTTTTGGTTTCAACAACGACCTTCTCCTCTATTTTATATGTAAGTTCATTGGTTCCAAATGAGAACTCTTTCGAATTCCCAATAAATTTAACCAAGATATACCCATTATAGGTTTCTGACATGAAAGACCTCCAAGATTGAGTAACACGCTTCATCAATTAATAACGAAACATTCGCCGATGGATTAAAATGATTACTCATATTTGTAAAGACGGATATCAAAACCGATAACTGATTGAGTGTAAACGGGTTTGATTGATTTCTATTATACAGCAAAGCGTTACAATGCTCTAACATTATCTCAATGACATAACCTAAAACTGCCCGATCGTTTTGATTATCAAGTTGCCAATTCACACAAGCAACTTCAGGATTGGTTTTTAGGTTCGATAATAATTCTAAAGCGATATTGCCAGCTCTTTGATAATTTTGTTCTTCTAAAAGTGCTTGACCTTGTTCAGAACTGCTCACTTTTGAATTTAAATGGTTTTGAATCATCGGGTGTTGATCAGAAAAATCAAACTGTTGACGGCGTTCCTTTTTTAAATGAACCACCATACAACGCGATAAAATTGTAGGTAAGACCAACTCAATATTGTGCGTCGTTAAAATAAAAGTCGTCGTTTGACCACTAGGTTCTTCTAAAAACTTCAATAACGCGTTCAGTGCTTCTGGGGTCGCTTTATGAACATGATGCATTAAGGCAACTTTTTGATCAGTTTGTTCTAAAGCTGTGTTTTGAAACGACGTTTGTAGTTGAGCAATCACTTCTTTTTTAATCGTCGCGTTAGAGCCATCAATTAGTTTAAAGTCAACCATACTGGTTGATTCAAACATTTCAATTCGTTGAAGAAGCACCTCTTGATCAAGGCTTTGTTCCATGATTAAAGCACTCAACCAAAGGGCCACTTCATAAGTATTAGCATCTCCAACTAATAAAAATGCATGAGGCATCGTTTGTGCTTCAAGATTTTTCTTCATCATGCGATATAGTGCCGGTTGTTTATGCTTCATGTTCCTTAATCCATTTTTCAAGATAAGTGGTGATTTGGTTCGTTAGTTCCTCAATGCTTAAAGAGCCATCAAAAATAACCATTCGATCTTTGTATTTTTCTTTGACCCTCTCATATCCCTGGCTAACAAGTTCATGAAAGCTAATATCTTCTTGATCTAGGCGATCTTTAAATGATCTTGACCCAATTCTATTTAAACCAACTTGTGGATCAATATCCAAATAGATGGTTAAATCTGGCAATCGTCCTTCAATCGCAAACATGTTGAGATCATAGATTTCTTGTAGCCCAATTTGTCGTCCAACCCCTTGATAGGCCAATGATGAATCAACAAAACGATCCGAAATAACAATCTTGCCTTCGTTTAAGTTCGGTAGAATCTTTTCAACCAGATGTTGACGACGACTGGCAGCATATAACAACGCCTCTGTCTTGGCGTCCATTTCAGTATTTTCAGGATCTAAAATTAGATCTCTAATCTTTTCAGCAATTCGGATTCCTCCAGGTTCTCTGGTATAAACAATCGGGTAGTCCTTGTTTTGTAAAGCATCATAAACGTTCGAGCTAATTGTTGTTTTGCCACTTCCATCAGGTCCTTCAAATGATATAAAATATCCTTTTTTCATGTGCACTTCCTCAAGTCACTATTATACACGCTAACGTCAACTATCACAATCTACGCTAGATTTGATATGATTGTTAAAAGGGGAATTTTATGAAGCTATACGAAGAGAAATTGAAACGTGAAATTAAATATGAAGGACAATTAGTGGATGTTTATTTAGACGATGTCTTGATTCATGAAACTCAGACACAGTCCAAAAGGGAAGTGGTTAATCATATTGGTGGGGTTTGTGTCGCAGCCATGACCCATGAAAATAAGTTTTTAATGGTAAGACAATACCGTTATGCTCAACAAGAGGTTGGTTTAGAATTTATTGCCGGTAAAAAAGAACCCCAAGAAGACCCTGATATTTCAATTAAACGAGAACTACTAGAGGAGGGTGGCGCAATCGCTAAAACTTGGATGAACTTAGGAACATCTTTTCCATCACCCGCCTACTTAAATGAGGAAATTCAATTATACTTTGCCCAAGATTTAGAGTTTGTCGGTCAAAATTTAGACGACGATGAAGTCATTATTTTAGAACAACTCACTCTTGATGAAATTATTCATCAAATTGAAACCCATCAAATTAAAGATTTAAAAACCATCGCCTTAGCTTATCGACTTCAACATGAACTCAATAAAGTTAGTAATCGTGAATTAGAAACCTCCCGTTTAATTCTTAAGCCGATTAAACTTTCGGATGCTAACGAAGTTTATGATAATTTTAATGAAGACATCATCGAATTCTTATACCCTAATGTGCATGAGTCCTTAGATGAAACCATCGATGTCTTAGAGAATATGATTGATAAACGAAGAGAAGATGTTGATTATGTTTATACCATTCGAAATAAACAAACTAATGAATTTTTAGGGCTAATCGGTCTACACCAACTTAATACGGAGGCCCCAGAATTAGGCATATGGCTGAAGCAATCTGCTCATAACCAAAAATATGGAACCGAGTCTGTGAGGGCATTATTGAACTTAACAAAAGCACTTGGGTATCATTCTGTAACGTATCCAGTTGACCATCGAAACAAAGCGAGTGTTAAAATACCACTTCACTTTAATGGCAAGCTCATTAAATCAATGCAACAAGTTACAACGCTGGATAAGCGTCAATTAGAGATTGTGACTTACGAAATAAAACTGAATAAGGATTAAATACATTCTGATACAGTCATCGTTAACATTGGTATATAAAAAGCACTTCAATTTGAAGTGCTTTAATCGTTATTTTCCTTTACTTGGTAGAATGAAGATTTGTTCATTCTCTTCAGATAACATGAAGTTTCCACGAGCATACTCTTTAATGTACTCTGGGTCGCTTAATTTTACTTTTTGTTGTTGAAGCGCAACCTGATCTCTTTCAAGTTGTGAGAGTTCTTCATACCGCTCATTTAAAATTGTCTCTAAGCGATTTGTCTCCATATGCGTATGAACAATATTCATGATGAAGAACGCAGATACTGCCACTAATAAAATGGACATAGCCATCGACAAGAATGATTTAGATAAGTTTCTTCTCTCTTGATTCATAAGCACTCCTTTACACCCCCATTATAAAGGTTATTAGCCATAAAAACAACTTTATGAAGCGATCTCCTTAACCAATTTTGTGATTTCTGGCCAGAGTCTTTCCATTTCAGAGACCAATTTAATTTGGTTACGAGCCCGCTCAATATTATGACTATCATGTGTAATCGCATAATATGTATCACCATTGAGATAGTCTGTCAAAAAGCGCATCGCTTGTTCTAAGGTGATAATTCTAGCTCCCCAAGGAAGTAACTCTAATTCTTTCTCTGTCATGATGTCTTTGGCCCCTTCTAAGAAGCCTTTTGTGTAAGCTTCAAAGAGTTCCATGTCAAAGTTAACATGATCAAGATTTGGATCATCTTCAACCGTGGTATTGGCACCAGAGCGAATTGAATCTCCAAAATCAAAAAGTAAGATTCCTGGCATAATCGTATCCAAGTCAATGACTGCGATGCCTTCTTGGGTGTCTTTGTCTAATAAGATATTTGATAATTTCGTGTCATTATGTGTCACTCTAAGAGGTAATTCACCTTTATCGAGTAAATCATAAAGGAAATACGCATCGTCTTTACGTGCTTTGATGAAATTAATCTCATCCTGTACTTCATTCACACGATTTGCGGGATCATTCTCTAAAGCTTCCTCAAATTGTGTATAACGATGTCTTGTGTCGTGGAACTTTTCAATGACTTCAACCAGTTGAGTCGCATCAAACTCATTTAATTCATTTTGAAACTTTCCAAACGATAATCCCGTTAAATAAAATTGTTCAGGCGATTGAGCTTGATTATATACAACCGTGTTTTCAATAAATGGATAAACTCGCCAAGCATTGTTCTCATCGTCCATATAATATGGCTGATCATCTTTTGTATGAATAACCGTTAATGTTTCACGTTCTGGATCGCCACCCCGTTCCATAATTTTTTTCTTTAAAAAATCAGTCACTAATTGAATGTTATTCATTAATCCGTCCACATCTGTGAACAATTCTGTATTAATACGTTGTAAGATATAGCGTTTCTTATCTGTATTGATAGCTAAATACGAACTATTAATCAATCCGTCACCAAATGGCTTAACGGACTCCAGTTCACCAATTTCAAATTGTTTAATCGCATTTTCTGGATTCATCCTAATACTTCCCTTCTTCATGCATCATTAATAATGCTTGTTTAACAAACTCTTTATCTTCAGGATACGTGATGCCAAACCACTGGTCACTAGAACTTAATACCTTCACATCCTGTCCTTTATCCAGAAGTAACTCTTTAACCATTGTCGGTAAATAGATTTCTCCTTTTATTGGATTCTCTTTTAAGACTTCATTTAAATAATTTGGGAACGCTTTTTCTATCTTATCTAAAAAATCTTGACTGAATCCCCAACAATTCATCGAGACTAACGCATGTGGATCAACTTGATGCCACTGATCTCCCTCTTGATAACCGACTTCGTTTTCTTTTGCTTCTAATGCCACAATTTCTACAACGTCCAATAATTTATTATCATTTGATACTTTTGTGACGCCACGAGAAACAGTTCCAAAATCAGAGAGAGTCTTTTTAATCTCAAAACCGACCATTCCATAATTTTCATCATTGCTTTGACTTAATACCTCAAACATCTTATCAAATGCGTCAAATCCATAGAAATCATCCGCATTAATGACCATAAATGGACCATCAATCTGATTTTTCGCACATAAGATTGCGTGGGCTGTCCCCCAAGGTTTGACTCGCTCTTGTGGGACTTCAAAACCTTCAGGAATTTTATCAACTTCTTGATAGGCTAATTCAACATCCATTAATTTTTGGGCGCGAGCTAAGACCACTTCTTCAAAGTCTTCTTTGATTGCTTCTTTAATAATGAAAACGACCTTCTCAAATCCTGCCTTTTTAGCATCCATCAATGAATAATCTAAAATGACCTCCCCATTTGGTCCTAATGGTTCTAATTGTTTTAATCCTCCGAAGCGACTGCCCATTCCAGCAGCCATAATTACTAATACTGGTTTGTTCATGAAAACATTCCTTTCCTAATGATATAAGTATACCAATAGAAAAGGAATGTGACAGACTTTTTAATAAACGTTCCCCACAAACTTCTTTAAAGTCTACAGGATATTGGTAAATCTTGCTGTACCGATGGTTTTATCCATGAGAGGTGAAGCATCTAGGACTAACTTAATTGAGTGTTTTTGTCATAATGAATGAACTGATTTCACATTTTCCAAAGAGAACGGTTGTACATCAATTAAATTAGTCCCTGCTTCTAAGCTAACGAATAGGAAATTCGATTCCCTATCACCCTCTAAAAACAAACATAGAACCGCCAAGATTTCCTTAGAGAAGGTTTTGATTTTTAGATAAAAAATCATCCCTAAGGACTAAACTTGTCAATCAACCCTCGATTCATGATTCAAACTCAAATTCAAGCAATCATTTGTCTCAGACAAGTCACTTTAAGGGTTGGTGCTCACTTTTCTTTTGGCATTCTTTTTGTTTATGTAGGCATTATATCATTTCTTTCTGAAAAGTATATAAAAGTTTTCATCATTATGTAATTATTTACAGTGTTTTCTTGCTAAAAAAATTTAACATTTTTGTTATAATCTGTTTAACAACAAAATATCAAAAGAAAGGAGTTCTATGATATCAACCAAAATTAACTTTGAACAATCCGATGCACTTCCTTTAGAAGTTAATCTAATGTATGTCACTGAGGCTGAATCAGGAACAAACTGGCATTCAACTCCTCATATTCACCCATTTGCTGAGATTTTTTACGTGACTAAAGGAAAAGGTCTGTTTTGGATTGAAGAAGAAACCTATCCTGTTGTCGAGAATGATATTGTTTTTATAAACTCAAACGTTAACCATACGGAGATGTTGGAAAACAACGAAGAGTTCAAATATATTGTCTTAGGTGTTTCTGGTATTAACTTTGAGAACTTCCCACAAGAAGATTTCTTAATTCATAATTATAATCAATATAAACATGAAATTTTGTATTACTTACAAACGATTGTTAAAGAGGCGAGTCAGAAAGAAGAAAACTATCAACAAGTTGTCTTAAAATTATTAGAAATCCTATTAATCAATTTATCAAGACGGGTCCAAAATTTAGAATTATCCACCGTCCAGATTAAAAAAATCTCATTGGAATGCGCCTTTGTTCAAAAATACATTGATAAAAATTATGCCTCAAAGATTACCCTGGATTCATTGGCTAAAATGACGCATACTTCAAAGTATTATCTGTCTCATTCTTTTAAAGAATACAGCGGTCAATCCATTATTGATTACTTAATTGATAAGCGAATTGAAGAAGCGAGTGTGCTATTAAAAACAACCAACCACCCGATTAGCGCAATTGCTCAGATGGTTGGTTATGAAACGACCTCTTATTTTAGTTCAGCGTTTAAAAATAGAATGAAGATGTCTCCACTTAATTATCGGACTAAAGGGAGTTAAAGAATCTCTACGATTTTTGGTTCAATTTGTTTAGGAGTTGTTGTTGGCGCAAAGCGATTAACCACTTCTCCTTTTTTATTGACTAAAAACTTTGTAAAGTTCCATTTAATATCTTCATTAAAAAGACCTGATTGTTGTGATTTCAAGTAAGTATACAGGGGGTGTTCATTGTCACCATTGACTTCAATCTTATCAAACATTGGAAAATCCACATTATAATTGAGTGAACAAAACTCAACAATCTGTTCAATCGCATCTGGATCTTGTTGATTAAACTGATTACATGGAAATCCTAGAACAACCAATCCTTGATCTTTGTATTGTTGATACAACGCTTGTAGGGCTTCAAACTGTTTGGTGAAACCACAATAGCTCGCAGTATTAACAATGAGCAGCGTTTTATCTTTATAAGTAGAAAGCCTAATAACTTCTTGATCCGGCTTTCTAACTTCTATATCATAGATTGTCATTTTTTTATTTCTTTAATAATACTTTCTTCCCAGATATCGTGTTTATTCACACCCAATAAATCCGTGACTGTCGCCGCAACATTTGCTAAACCAAAGTTTCCTTCTTTTAATGTGACATCACGATTATAAATAATAAATGGAACCGGATTTAAGGTATGAGAGGTTTTAGGTTGTAACACATCGGTTTCTTTTTTCTTTTGTTGATACATTTCATCGGCATTCCCATGGTCGGCTAAGATAATGAGTGTTGCCCCTGTTTCATCGGCAACTTTTTTAATTCGACCAATCGCTAAATCAACGGCTTCAACTGAAATAACGGCGGCTTCATAATCACCAGTATGTCCTACCATATCTCCATTAGGGAAGTTTAGACGTATAAAATCATAGTCTCCTTTTTTCATTGCATCTAAGACAATATCGGTAATTTCAGCTGATTTCATCCATGGACGTTGATCAAATGGAACATTATCTCCTTCCACTTCAATCCATGTTTCTAATTTTTCATCGACTTTTTCAGAACGGTTTCCATTCCAGAAATAGGTCACGTGACCATATTTTTGAGTTTCAGAAATCGCAAGTGTATTAAGTCCATTCTCAACAAGAGTATCCGTTAATGTATTAGTAATATGAGGTGGTTCCACTAAGAAATTCTGTGGAAGTTTTAAATCGCCATCATATTGAAGCATTCCTGCATACATGACCTCTGGTACACGGATACGATCGAATTTATCAAATGTGTCATCCCCTTCAAATGCTTTAGAGATTTCAATGGCACGATCGCCTCTAAAGTTAAAGAATACAACCGAATCACCATCGACTATTGGCGCAATCGCATGACCTTCTTTTTCAACAACCCAAGCTGGAATGTATTGGTCAGATAAACCTTCGTTTTCTTGACGATATGTTGAGATAGCTTCTGTAGCACTGCTAAATTGTCTCGCATTCCCTAAAACGTGGGTTTGCCAGCCAATATTAACCATATTCCAATCAGCATCATAACGATCCATCGTGACTAACATTCTTCCACCACCACTGGCGATGAAGGCATCAAATGATTCATCATTGAGTTGTGCCATATGATTTTCTAATGCGCTAATGTATTCTAAAGCGGATGTGGCTCCTACATCACGCCCATCACTTAGAGCGTGAACAGCAACACGATTAACACCATCTTCTTTTAAGTGAGTTAACATGGCTTTTACATGGTTGATATGAGAGTGTACATTCCCATCTGATAATAAACCAATTAAGTGGAACGTGTTGTGACCTTTAACTCGTTGAGTGAGATGTTTCCAAGTCTCTGTTTTAAACATACTGCCATCGCCAATGCTTTGATTAACAAGTTTTGCTCCTTGAGCATAAATTTGTCCAGCACCTAAGGCATTATGTCCTACTTCTGAGTTACCCATATCATCATCACTTGGTAATCCCACGGCTTCTCCATGGGCTTTTAATGTGGTAAATGGACTTGTCTCCATTAATTCTCTTAAATGAGGTAAATATGCGTTCTTAACGGCATTTCCATTGTCTTTATCACTTAGACCAACACCGTCCATAACAATTAATACTACTGGTTTCTTCTTCATTATTTCGCTCCTTAACGTCACTATTTTAACACTTTCATGAATGAGTTTCATTATCTTTCATTAAGTGATTTTGAGTTACTTTTTCACTAGATAAAATTTCATAGATGGGATTCTCACTCTTCTTCGATTGAGCCTTAATATCAAGAACTTTTATCTTTAATAGACGATTACCAAATTCAATATCAATAATATCATCAATCTTTACTTCAGTACTTGCTTTGACCACTTTATCGTTTATTTTTAAACGACCTTGATCACCTAATTCTTTTGCGACTGTTCTTCTTTTCAATACTCTGGCCGCTTTTAAGTATTTATCAATTCGCACGACTGACCTCCTTGCTCTTAATTTTTCTCAGCAACTCTATCATGTCATAGAGGGCTGTTCTTGATTTTGGGATGCTTAATGTAATTTTATTCTTTAAATATTTAAGCTTAATTGTGTTGTTAATATGGCTGACCACTTCAAAGAGTTTAATACCATCCACTTGTTGAGAAAAGGCCTCACTTAAGACAATTTCATATTGTCGTGGTCGGTCTCTAAAGTCTTCGACATGGTCTTCATTTAAGAATAATTCCAACTGTTTCTTCTCTAATAGAAGAAGGATTGCTTTTGAGAACTGACCATAACGATCGGCTGTCTCTTGATAAAACTGTTCTAGTTGGTTTAAATTCTTAATCTTATCGATTCTTTGATATAAATCAATCTTCAGACCAGAATCCATCGTGTATTCATCCGGAATGTACCCATCGACGTTTAAGTTTAGTACGGTCTCTTTTGGTGGGACAACCTGATGATTTTGTTTCTCATCTAATGCTTCTTGTAGTAATTCAATGTATAAATCCATTCCGACCGTATCGATAAACCCTGATTGATTCCCTCCTAAGATTTCACCAGCTCCTCGAATCGTTAAATCTCTCATCGCAATTTTATAACCAGAACCTAATTGCGTAAATTCTTTAATTGCTTCTAATCGTTTTGTCGCAATTTCAGAAAGTTGTTTTCGTGGATTCACCAATAAATAGGCATAGGCTGGTCGATCTGATCGTCCAACTCGTCCTTTAATTTGGTAAAGCTGACTTAAACCAAATCGATCGGCTTGATCAATAATCATTGTGTTGGCATTAGGAATATCAATTCCGGTTTCAACAATGGTTGTACAGACTAAAATTTGAATCGCATTGTTATTGAAATCGACCATTACTTGTTCAATTTCAGCTCGATGCATCTTCCCATGGGCGACTCCCACCTTATAGTCAGGAAATTGTTGTTGGAGTCGATATGCGACAGAGAAAATATTCGTGGTGTTGTTATAAAGATAAAAAACTTGGCCTTGTCGGCTCATTTCTTTTTCAATCAAATCCGTGATTAATTTTTCGCTCTTTTCAACCACATGGGTCATAACTGGTAATCTGTTTTTTGGGGGAGTATTCAGTTGTGAGAGGGAACGAAGTCCAACCAGAGACATTTGAAGTGTTCTAGGAATTGGTGTCGCGGATAACGATAACACATCGATGTTTGTTTTTAATTGTTTAATTCGTTCTTTTTGAGCAACCCCAAAGCGTTGTTCTTCATCGATAATTAAGAACCCTAAATCATGATACTTAACATCCTTACTTAAAACCCGGTGGGTTCCAATCAAGATATCTATCTTTCCACTTTGAACATCTTTTAAAATTTCTTTCTGATGGCTTGGCTCAACAAATCGATTTAATAACGCAATATTGACAGGGTAGTTTCTAAATCGCTCTTTAAAGGTTCGATAATGTTGCTGTGAGAGAACCGTTGTAGGACATAAGAACACAACTTGTTTATTGTCGATGACGGCCTTAAAAGCCCCTCGAATAGCTACTTCTGTCTTTCCAAATCCAACATCACCGCATAATAATCGATCCATTGGTAAATCGGATTCCATGTCGGCTTTCATTTCTTTGATGGCTATTTCTTGATCTCGAGTCAGTTCATATTCAAACTCTTGTTCAAACTCTTGTAACAATTCACTGTCTTTACTAAACGCGAAGCCCTTGGCATTTTTTCTTTCTTGATAGAGTTGAATTAATTTATCGGCAATATCATTAACACTATTTTTGATGCGATCTTTCGTTTTTGCCCACGCGCTACTTCCCAGTTTAGAGAGTTTAACATGAACACCTTCCGATGAGATAAACTTTCTAACGAGTTTAAACTGTTCTAATGGGACTAAAAGCACATCGTTATTTTGATAGGCAATATGTAAGAAATCTTTGTGATGATTGTCCACTTCTTTTGTTTCTAAGCCCAAATATCGACCTATGCCATAGTTTCGATGAACAACATAGTCACCTACTTTGATATCGGCAATGCCCGTTAAACTTTGTGCTGATTTAAATTGATGGTCATAACGACTACGTTTTTGAATTGTATTAAATAATTCAAAGGATGAATAGACATAGATTTCATCGTTGATAACAAACCCACGATTCAGTGGATGTAGTTGTATGTTTAGTCCATTGACTAACTTGTTTGATGTAATCATGGTATAAGGAAGATTGTTCTTAGTTAAGACGTCCATTAATTCTTCAATTTCTTTATGAGTGACGCTTAAAACAACCTTCTTATCTAAGGCTATTTTCGAAATGCTTTGAAGATGTTCTTGGAGTTGTAGTTGAGGATGAAAAATTTCATAGATTGGGAGTTTATAACTCTCTTTTTTAGATTGGAATTGATCGAAAATAACAGGTTGATGTTGTTGCATCACGCTTTCAAAAGGAACAAATTGATCAAAGATACTCAGTCGATTGTCTTCTTCTATTTCTTCTTGTTGAAATTCGACTGATTCATTGATGAAGAATTTATTGGCTCGCTCAATACTTTGAAGGTTCGATAAAATAAGGATTGCATGTGAGAAGTAATCAATTAAGGTGTTCTTATTTGAGGCCAATGAGAAGTATTGATAATGTTGTGGACTATAGAATCCTGCTAAAAACTGATCTAATTCAGTGAAGACTTTCAAACTTAATTCTTCTTGTTTCAAATCAACAAGTTTATCTACTTTTTCTTTCACTTCTTCTTTTTGTGTTTCATTTAATAGTTGGTCGCTCGCCACAAATAAGGTGACTTCTTCCAAGGTTTGTCTTGTTTTTTGAGTTTCTATATCAAAGAAACGAATGCTTTCGATGATATCATCAAAGAATTCGATTCTTACCGGGGAATCATGTTGGATGGAGTAAACATCGATGATTCCACCTCTTTGAGCGAATGTAAGTACTTGTTCAACGACTGGTACTCTTTTATATCCTAATGAGATAAGTTGTTTCCCTAAAGTTTCTAAGTTGATGACATCATCCACTTTGATGGTCATGGTAGAATCACTCATTAATTGTTTGAGTGGTAAATAACGTAAAAAAGAAGCCGACGAAGTAATGAGTACATCGACTGGCTCGAATAGTAATTGATACAATGCTTTTAGGCGAGCTTGAAACCCTTCTGGTGAACTGGCAATGGCTTCAATTCGTATTGATTCTTCGTGTTCAAAGCGAACAATCTTTAAACTTGGATCTAAAAATTGGAGTGTTGTCTGTATCTTTTCTGACTGAATTGGATTTTCTTTAATGAGTAAAATAGGTTGTTGGTTTGATTGATGCGAAGCTAAGATTAAACTAGCCTCTTGAATGAGGCTAACATTTGAAAATCCATAGTCACTTTGAGTGAGTGCATCTGAATATTGTTGTAAATACTGATAAAACCACTTCATATTTGAAGATCTCCATTAAATTGGTTCATTGTTTGTTGAATATCTGAATTAATCCAGACAATGATTCCCTCTTTGGCATGTTGTAAACTTTTTTGATAAAGTGCACGATTTTCTTTTTCCACTTTACCTAACACATAATCAGCGGTTGGAATTAATTTATCGTTTCCAATTCCTATTTTACAGCGATTAAACTCTTTTGTTGAGAGATGTTTGATGATGTCTCTGACACCACGTTGTCCTGCGTCACTTCCATTAGGTCTGAAGCGGACTTTCCCAACGGGTAAGTCTAGATCATCACTCACAACGATTAAATCATTATTCTCTATTTTATAGTAGTTTAATAAAGAAATCACTGCATGACCTGATAAGTTCATAAAGGTTTGGGGTTTGACTAAAAGAATATCCTGTCCTTGATATTTAAATTTTGTATAATGGGCGTTAAACTTTTTTGTGTCTAAGCTTACACCAAAAAAAGCACATAACTCATCGATGACTAAAAAACCGGTGTTATGTCTTGTTTTTAGATACTGTTTTCCTGGATTTCCTAATCCGACGATACATTTCATATGACTCTATTTTACACTAATTGGTACAGTATTAAAAATAGTATCCCTTATGAGATACTATTTAGATTTGTTTTGTTTTTGATATTTGATGACTAAACGTCTGTTGCGACCTTCACCAACACTTTCAGTCTTAATATTACTGAAACGAGTTAGTTCTTGATGAACTGCTTTTCTTTCATCGTTAGGCATTGGGTCTAACGTTGCATCAATTTTGGAACGTTGAACATTTTTAGCAATTCGCTTCGCCATATTTCTAACTTTTGAATAACGATCTTGTTTATAGTTATTAATGTCGATTAATGTGTTAAAACGACCTTTGAATGTTGCGTTTGTGGCTGCTCTAAGAACTTGGTTAAGACCTTGAAGGCTTTGTCCACCTCGTCCAATTAAAATCGCATTGTTTTGAGCGTCTAAATCCACTAAATATTGATTTTCAATAATGCTCACTTGAATACTGGCTTCCATATTTAGATTACTGAAATATTGAATTAAGTAATCTTCAATGAATTCTGCGACATCATCGCTAGCATAGACTTGTGCAGTGACAGATGAACCAAAACCTAGGAATCCAGATTTTTCTTCTGTCACAAAATAAGTTAATTCGTCAGTTGTAATGCCTTTTTCTGTGGCAACATTGTTTAATAAATCATCTAATGTTTTTGCTGTATAGGTTTTCATGTATCGAGTGCTCCTGTTTTACTCATATAGTTGTTGGTATATAAGGTTTGAGCAATTTGAATTCCATTTGAAATAATTAAGTAAATACTCATGGCTGATGAGAGTGTTAATCCAATATATGCCATTAAACCAACCATAAAGTACATCATGCCTTTACCTTGTTGTGGTGTTTGTCTTTGGTTTGGATAACGTTTAGCTTTTTTCTTCGCTAAGTATTGAGGGAGTAAGACTGCCCCCGCATTAACTAAAACGACTAAACCAAAGATAATAAAATAGAATAGATTTCCTTCTGCCATACCTTGTTGTGGCGAAGTAAATAAACTATTTCCTAAGAATTCTCCATTAAGCACTGATTCGGCTCTGTTAACTGATGACCATAACGCCATAATGACTGGTAATTGTAATAATGTAGGTAAGAACATCTTACTCATTTGAATGCCATGTTTCTTTTGAAGGTTTTGTTGTTCAGTAAACATTTGCATTCGCGATTGTTGATCATCTCGACCTTTATATTTCTCTTGAATAGCATTGAGTTTAGGTTGAATCATTTGCATCTTCTGAGACATAATTTGAGATTGAAGTGTTTGTTTGAAAGTTGCCAATCTCACTAAGACCGTAATAATAATGATTGCGACGACAACTCCCGCATATTGAGAGAAGAAGTTGATAAGTTGTGATAATGGCCAAACGATGAAGGACTCAAAAATTCCTTCATAACTCCAACTATCGCCAAGTCGAATGACGTTTTCTTCGATTATATTTCCGGATGCATCTCTAACTTGTTTACATGATGTCAGAAATAATATTAGGAAGGATGGAAGCAGTAACTTCCATTTTGCTGATTTGTTTTTAAACATTAATATCTCCTGTATTGAACTCGTTGTTCAGTTTATTGACTAGTTTTTGTAGAGTTTCTTTATTTTCTTCAAAGGTGAACTCTAAATACTTTGATCGAACCATAATAATCATATCGTAGGCTTCTTCAAAGTTTAACACCTCTTGGCACATCATTCTGATTTGTCTTTTAATCTTATTTCGTATAACAGCTTTCCCGATTTTCTTTGAGACTGTTATGCCAACCCTCGCATATCGTTCTTGTTTTGGTTGGTAATAAATGACCATGCTGGGTGCTTTTGTAAATCGTCTTTGCTTCAGAATTTTTTGAAATTCTTCATTTTTGTGAATTCTAAATTGTTTCTTCATCGTTGTTCATTAGAAAAAAGCCACCTTGTGGTAGCTTTTAAGCAGATAATCTAACTCTACCTTTGGCACGACGACGAGCTAGAACACGACGTCCACCAACAGTTTTCATACGGGCTCTAAATCCATGAGTTTTTTGATGTTTTCTTTTGCTCGGTTGATAAGTTCTTTTCATAAGAGAACCACCTCCGTTCTTCAAGTTTCCGCGCAATTGCCTTTTGATTATATACTAGGAGTTGTTTTAAAGTCAAGAAATCTAGAGTTCTGTGTGAAAAATCAATATTGTACAAATTTCAACTCTTGTTTCTTAAAAACCTATATATAAGGATAGTGCACTTAAAATTGTGGATAATTGTTAAGTCAGATTGTTGATAACTTTCTTTTTGTTTTGTTGACAAGTGTGAACACAGTCATCCAATTTAATTGTTGAGTTTATGTGACAATCCACACTTTATTAACAATTAGATTGAGCGAGTTATCCACAGGTTGTGGATTTGTCGATAAGTATTGAAACTCCAGTAATTAGTGACTTTATTTATCAACATATTTGTGGATAACCATTTTATTAACTCACAGTTATACACATTTCTCAACAATTCTTTTTCCACAGAAAAGTTCTCCACAATTTGTCCACAATAAATTTTGTGGAAACTGTGGATAAATTTCTAAAATACAGTGGATAAGGACGTTATTTGTCATGTGACTTTGTGGATAAGATTTTTACATTTCATTTTCAATAGATATTCAACAATTTTTAAGGTAACATTAATGCACAGTAAGGAGTATTTATGACAACTGTTGAATTTTTCTTAGATCAAACTTGGAAAAAAACATTGTCAATTATTAAAGAAAGTCAGCGATTTGATGATTCAGTATTTAGAAGTTTTTTTGAAAATGACACAAAATTAAGAAGTTTAGATGATGGTCATGCCATTATTCAAGTTGTTTCATTTATTCAAAAAGAAGTCATGTTAGGGGAGAAAGAATTCATCTTAGATTGTATTAAACAAGAAGTTCCTGATATTGATAAAGTTAGTATTGTCTTTGAAAATGAGGGAACAAACGCATCAAGTGAATCAGTGTCTAAATCTTTCAACGATAATATCAATCCGAAATATACCTTTGATAATTTCATTGTTGGTCCAAGTAATAAAGAAGTCCAGTCTGCGGCATTGGCTTGTTCTTATAGTCCTGGAAAGCTTTATAATCCTTTATTTATATATGGTAACTCGGGTTTAGGTAAAACCCATTTATTGCATGCGATTGGCAACTATGTGTTATCAAATCATGATAATTTAAATGTATTGTATATTCAATGTTCTGATTTTGTGGATAAAGTATCGATTAATTCTCAAAATAACACGATTGATAAGTTCAAGATTGAAATGTCTAATCTAGATTTATTATTAGTGGATGATATTCAATTTTTAGCTGGGAAGAAACTTAAATCACAAGAGGTCTTTTTCCAAATTTTTAATACCTTAATTCAGAATAAGAAACAAATTGTGATTACTAGTGATCGTCAACCAACTGAAATTAATGAATTAGAAGAACGTCTTATTTCTCGTTTTTATTCAGGATTATCGGTGAGTGTAAATTCTCCCGCTTTTGATACGTCTAAAGCAATTTTAAAACAAAAATTAACACAACAATCATTTGATTTTTCACTAATTGATGAAGAAGTCTTGGATTATTTAGCGACTAATTTTTCAAAGGATATTCGTAAGCTTGAAGGACAATTAAATCGATTGTTGTTTTATGGTATTAATTTTAATGATGAATCAAAGATTACGTTACAAACTGCCATTAGTGCTTTTAGAGGCCAAAGTAGTGATAAAGAGTCAAAAGAAATAACGTCTTCTAAAATTAAACGGGTCGTTTGTGACTATTATGGCATCACCAAATCACAATTGATTTCTAAAGCACGTTCTAAACAAATTTCTATTCCTAGACATATCGCAATTATGTTACATCGACGCCATCTTGATTGGAGTTTTGCGAAAATTGGAGAAGAATTTGGTAAGAGAGATCACTCAACCATCATAAATTCTTGCGAGAAGGTTGAAAAACTTCTTAAGACAGATGATTTGTTTAGACAAGCGTTTAGTGAGATTGAAAAATCATTAGTTTCTAGTTAAATTTATCCACATCTATCCACTGTTAAGTCAACACTAAATATGTTAGAATAAGTCTGTAATTAGTATGGATTTTGTCATTTGTCCCCAGTTTCCACAACCCTAATAATAGTAATAAGAATATAAAGTATATAAAAGGAGCTCCCTATGAATTTCTCAGTATCGAAAAACGCATTCTACCAAGGATTGACCCATGTTAATAAAGCCATTACGGTCAATTCACCTTTACCACAATTATCGGGTATTAAAATTGATGTCTTTGAAAATCAAATAATTCTCACAGCGAGTGATTCTGATTTATCAATTGAACTAAAGTTATTTTCAAGTGATGCAGATAATAAATTGGTTATCGATGAAATTGGATCAGTGGTGATTGATTCTAGATATCTATTGGATATTGTTAGAAAATTAGAAGATGAAGTGGTTCATTTTGAGTTAATTGATGGATCGTTGGTTAAAATCTTCGATAATATCGCTGATTATAAAATTAATGGGATGCGTGCCAACCAATACCCACAAATTGATTTTAGTGAACCAGAATTAAAGTTTAATCTTAAATCGGATGTGATTAATGCGGCTATTTACCAGACTTTATTTGCGACGAGTGATAAAGAAACTCGCCCGGTTTTAACGGGTGTTAATTTTAATTATTCAGCTCAAGACAATAAGTTAGTTTTAATTGCGACAGACTCTTATCGTTTGGCTCATAAAACAGTTCCATTAGAAAATGTGAATGAAGATTTTAATATTACCATTCCTCGTAAAGTATTGGCTGAGTTAAATCGTTTGATTGAAAATGTTGATGAAATAGAAGTTGCTTTGAATAACAAAAAAATTCAATTTAAATTTGATCATATCCTGATTCAATCACGTTTATTGGATGGTGTTTTCCCTGAAACGAAACGTTTAATTCCAACACAGTTTGTCACAGAAGTGACTCTACAGACGAAACAATTATTGAGAGCGATAGATCGAGCCTCGTTTATTAAACAAGAAGGGGTTTCAACGGTTAAGTTTGATATTATTTCTGATGAAATCGTGGTGACCAATACGTCTCAAGAGATGGGTTCATTTAAGGAGTCGTTACAGATTGATGAATTTAAGGGAGACCCATTGAAAATCTCTTTCTCTACGAAGTTTATGATGGAAGCGTTAAGAAGTTTAAATAGCTTAGATGTAATTATTAAATTTGCGGGTGATATGAGACCATTCTTATTAATTAATCCTGTGGATGATTCAATCATTCACTTAGTCTTACCAGTTAGATCTTATGATTAGAACTACAGTTTGTAGTTCTTTTTTGTGTTTAAATAGTTAATTAAAAATAAATAATTTTTATATTAATGTTTTAGTTGATTCCCATCGTTTCTCAAATTGGTAAAAAGGCCTAAAAAATGGTATAATTTACAAGTTGAGATAGATGGGAGTTTTACTGTGAAACTAAAGGAAAATCAGATTACACTAGGCCAATTATTAAAGGTCTTAGGTTATATTTCCAGTGGTGGTGAAGCAAAGCATCGAATGCATGAATTTGAGATTACCCTCAATGGTGAAATTGAGAACCGTCGTGGCCGAAAAATTCATCCAGGAGATGTGGTTGTGATTGATGGCCGGGAAATTGAGATTGAATGAAGATAAACTCTCTTTCTTTGTTAAATTTTCGTAACTATGAGTCACTGACTTGCCAGTTTAATCCACAATTAAACATTATTGTGGGTGATAATGCACAGGGAAAAACAAATCTTTTAGAATCAATCTATTTCA
Organism: uncultured Erysipelothrix sp.; assembly: GCA_964627845.1. Lineage (GTDB taxonomy): Bacteria > Bacillota_I > Bacilli_A > Erysipelotrichales > Erysipelotrichaceae > DUUI01. The sequence goes on from CAZVKL010000002.1 coordinate 63,081, forward strand.
TGTCAACGTTAAGAAGTTTTAGAACTCAATCAGATCAAGATTTAATTCGATTTGATCAAGATTATTTTAAAATTAATTGTGAGATAGAAACAGAGCTAACAACCAAACAATGTCAGGTTCTTGTTTTTAAATCGGGGAAAAGTATCAAAATCAATGAGACTGTTATAAAAAAGAGTAGTGATTATATTGGGACCATTAATTGTGTTAGTTTTTCTCCACAAGATTTAAACTTCTTTACTGATTCACCTAAAACAAGACGTAAGTTCTTAGATATTGAGGCGACAAAGTTATCTCGACAATATCTTTATCATTTGAATAACTATGTTAACTTACTTAAACAAAGAAATGCGCTTTTGAAACAACCTAATGTTGATGAAGAAATCTTAATGATTCTTAGTAAACAATTAGTGGATGACATGTGGGAAATTGTTTCTTATCGACAAGAAATGGTTGATTTTCTTAATTCGAGAACTCAAGTTTTATTTAATGAATTAAGTGAGAGTGAAACTGAAATCATTTTTGAATTGAAAACAGAGGTTGAAGTGACAACAGAATCAGCGTTTAAACAAAAAATGATGGATAAAATGATTCAGAATAAAGCGAGAGATATCTATTTTAAAGTGACACATGCGGGTTGTCATCGTGATGATTTAATTACATTGATGAATAAGCATGATATCAATACAGTGGCCTCACAGGGTCAAAAAAGACTGGTATTAGTTGCTTTAAAACTTGCGTTAATTGAGTTTATTACGCAGAAACAGAAAGAGTCACCAATCCTATTGTTAGATGATGTCTTTTCTGAATTGGATCAGAATCATCAACAATTATTTATAAAGAAAACACCTAGTAATATTCAAACGATTATCACGACTACCTCAATTGATGAAGAAATCAAATTAGATCGTTCGATGACGATTTATCAGATTGAGGCAGGTCAATTAGTAGAAAGAAGAGATTTAAATGGATAAATTAAACAATCAAGTTGATCATTCATATACATCGGAAGACATTCAAATTCTTGAGGGCTTAGAAGCTGTTAGAATGCGTCCAGGGATGTATATTGGGACAACTGGAGTCAAAGGCTTGCATCATCTCGTATGGGAAATTGTGGATAATGCTGTCGATGAAGCCTTAGCAGGTTATGCTGATAAAATTGTTGTGACATTGCACGATGATGATGTCATTGAAGTATTGGATAATGGTCGTGGGATTCCTGTAGAGGTTCATAAGAAAACAGGTCGTTCAACCGTTGAGACAATCTATACAAAATTACATGCTGGTGGAAAATTTGGTGGAGGCGCCTATAAAGTATCAGGTGGACTTCACGGCGTTGGGGCATCAGTAGTTAATGCATTAAGTGAATGGGTTGAAGTTCATGTATTTAAAGATGGCAAAGTCCATTTTCAGCGTTTTGAGAATGGTGGACATGTATCTGATCCTTTAAAAGAGATTGGTGAAACCCAAGAAACTGGGACTAAAGTACTCTTTAAAGCAGATAATTTAATCTTTACTGATTCAACTCGTTTTGATTATGACACAATCAAAGAACGTCTTCGTCAAATGGCTTATTTAAATAAAGGCATTCGTATTGAATTAAATGATTTAAGAACGGATGAGGATGAAAAACACGAAGTCTACCATTATGAAGGTGGAATTAAAGAATATGTTCAATATATGAATCGAAGTAGAACACCACTTCATGATGATATTATTTATGGGGAAGGAATTGAGGAGAACATTTCTGTTGAAGTGTCTGTCCAATACAATGATTCTTATGCGACTAATCTCTATACGTTTGCCAATAACATATCAACGGCTGAGGGTGGAACGCATGAGGATGGTTTTAAATTAGCTTTAACGAGAGTCATTAATAACTATGCTCGTCAAGAAAACTTACTTAAAAAAGATGATGATTCTTTTGTTGGTGAGGATGTTCGTGAAGGCTTAACAGCGATTGTCTCGATTAAGCATCCTAATCCTCAATTTGAAGGACAAACAAAAACAAAATTAGGGAATACGGAAGTTCGCCGGATTGTTTCTAATGTTTTTGGTCAACATTTAGAACGTTTCTTAATGGAAAATCCAGATACCGCTCATTTAATTGTTGAGAAAGCATCATTAGCGTCTAAAGCGCGTGTGGCAGCTAAGAAGGCACGTGAATTAACGAGACGTAAATCGGCCTTAGAGGTAAGTTCATTGCCTGGTAAACTGGCTGATTGTCAGTCTAAGGATGCGTCTAAGTCTGAAATCTTCTTGGTTGAGGGTAATTCAGCGGGTGGTAGTGCTAAAAATGGTCGTGATTCACAATTTCAAGCGATTTTACCATTAAGAGGTAAGGTCTTGAATGTTGAAAAAGCGAGAATGCACAGAATATTTGAGAATGAGGAAATTCGTTCCATGTTAACCGCATTTGGTTGTGGTATTGGGGATGAATTGGACTTAGAAAAACTACGTTATCATAAAATCGTGATTATGACTGATGCGGATGTTGATGGATCTCATATTCGTACGTTATTATTAACTTTCTTATTTAGATTCTTACAACCAGTGATTGAGGGTGGCTATGTTTATTTTGCTCAACCACCTCTTTATAAAGTCACGAAAGGTCGCCAAGTTCATTACGCTTATAATGACGCTCAATTAGATGCTTTAAAATCTGATATTGGTGAAAAAGTTAAAATAAGTCGATTTAAGGGACTTGGAGAGATGGATGCTGACCAATTATGGGAAACGACCATGAATCCAGCTACTCGTACTTTAATTCAAGTAACTATTGATGATGCCATTGAGGCTGATCAAGTATTCAATATGCTAATGGGTGATGATGTGGAACCACGCCGTGAGTTCATTGAGACAAATGCCCAATACGTTAGAAACTTGGATATTTAGGAGGGTTTATGGAAGACAATAAAGATATAATGGTAGAATTTGATGATAATTTTGATGATCAACAACACGATAAGATAGAACATCGTGATATTGCCACTGAAATGAGAGAATCTTTCTTAGATTATTCAATGTCAGTGATTGTGTCTCGTGCCCTACCAGATGTTAGGGATGGAATGAAGCCAGTTCATCGACGCATTCTATTTGCGATGAATAATTTAGGCATGTATTCTGATCGTGCTTTTTCTAAATCAGCTATGTTAGTTGGGGAAGTTATGGGTAAATATCACCCACATGGTGATAGTGCGATCTATTCAACAATGGTTCGTATGGCTCAGGACTTTTCGTACCGTTATCCACTTATCCAAGGACAAGGGAACTTTGGTTCAATTGATGGTGATGGTGCCGCAGCAATGCGTTATACCGAATCGAGAATGTCTAAGATTTCGATGGAGATGATGCGTGATATCAATAAAAATACGGTTGATTTCATGGATAACTATGATGCACGTCATCAAGAACCGACGGTGTTACCTTCGCGTATCCCTCAACTCTTGTTGAATGGTTCGATGGGAATTGCGGTTGGGATGGCGACAAATATTCCACCTCACAACCTTAGTGAAACAGTGGATGGATTGATTGCTATGATTGATAATCCTGATATTTCAATTTTAGAGTTGATGCAAGATTATATTTATGGTCCTGATTTCCCTACCGGCGCCTATATTTTAGGTCGTACAGGGATTAAAAAAGCCTTTATGACAGGTCGTGGTTCTGTCTTAATGCGTGCTAAAACAAATATTGAGACTCAAAAAAATTCAAAACAACAAATTATCGTTACGGAGATTCCTTATCAAGTGAATAAAGCACGGTTGGTAGAGCGAATCGCACAATTAGTTAGAGATAAAGTGATTGAAGGCATTACTGATTTAAGAGATGAATCAAACCGTAACGGAATTCGTATTGTCATTGAGTTACGTCGAGATGTGAATGCGGAAGTATTATTGAATATGCTTTATCGTCAGACAGCGTTACAGACCAGTTTTGGTGTTAATAATGTTGCGTTGGTGAATGGTCAACCAAAATTACTTAATTTAAAAGAATTATTTAATCATTACTTAAATCATCAAAAAGAAGTGGTAACTCGTAAGACTCAATATGAGTTGGATAGAGCTAAAGAGCGAGCACATATCTTAGAAGGTTTTATCGTTGCTTTGGATAATATTGATGAGGTGATCCAAATCATTAGAGATTCCATGAGTGATGAGGAGGCTAACCAACGCTTACAAGAGCGATTTAAGTTATCTGAGGTTCAGTCTAAGGCAATCTTAGATATGCGTCTAAGAAGACTAACGGGCCTTGAGCGAAACAAAATCACGGAAGAATATGAACAATTACTCAGAACAATCGATGATTTAGTTGATATCTTAGCTAATGAAGTTCGTGTCTTAGAAATTATTAAAGATGATTTATTAGATATGAAAGAAAAATATGGGGATCCAAGACGTTCTGAAATTATTGATGAAGGCTATGATTTAGAAGACGAAGATTTAATTGAGCGTGAAGATGTTGTCATTAGTATGACTTTAAATGGTTACATTAAGCGTACAAGTTTAGATACTTATCATACTCAAAACAGAGGTGGTCGTGGCGTTCGTAGTATGTCCATGCACGAAGATGATGTCATTGAACAACTGGTGACGATGTCGACACATGAATATTTATTGTTGTTTACAAACTTTGGGAAAGTATATCGATTAAAAGGATATCAAGTCCCTTCTGCTTCTAGAACGTCGATGGGCATTCCAGTGATTAACATTATTCAACTTGAAAAAGATGAAAGAGTTAAATCGTTGGTTCGTATACCTGAGGGCAATGATGCGATGTATGTCTTATTTGCGACTCGGATGGGTCTTGTTAAGAAAACACCGGTTGAACAGTTTGAGCGTATTCAGAGAAATGGTAAGATTGCCATTAGTTTACAAGATCATGATGAGCTGGTTGCTGTTAAGGCTACCACTGGCGAAAATGATATTTTAGTTGCTTGTAGTAATGGGAAAGCAATTCGTTTCCAAGAAGATGTGATTCGTTCGATGGGACGAACAGCTCGAGGGGTTCGAGGAATTAATGTAGATGGTTCTCATGTGATTGGTATGGCCACTGATAATGAAGGTGAAAAGATCTTAGCGGTGACTGAGAATGGTTATGGTAAGATTACGCCAATTAGTGATTATCGCTTAACAGGTCGTGGTGGTAAAGGAGTAATCACGATTAAAGTAACTGATCGCAATGGTCCACTTGTCGGCTTTAAAGCAGTTGAAGGTGATGAAGATGCGTTGTTAGTCACAAACACGGGTACATTAATAAGAATTTCATTAAGTAATGTTAGTGAGTTAGGTCGTAATACCCAAGGTGTCAAATTAATCAATGTAAAAGACACAACAGTTTCGAGTGTCGCTGTAGTAAACGAGACTCAAGAAGAATTAGAAAGTGATGAAGATTAAATTTTCATCGCTTTTTTGTTACAATAGTACAGATAGAATAGGAGGAAAAGTATTGATATTATTAGAAAAATTTAAAGAGACCGCCTTTTCGGTCTTGCCAATTTTTGTGATTGTAATTATATGTCATCTGTTCTTCACACCGTTAGAAACAGATTTATTAATATTATTTACAATTTCAACCGCATTGTTAATGTTAGGATTGGCATTATTTAATTTAGGGGTAGATCAAAGTATTGAAAAGATGGGTAATATTGTTGGACAGTCCGTCTTTACAAAAAACTCAATCCCATATTTAATTCTTGTGAGTTTCTTAGTTGGATTTATGGTTACATTTGCTGAACCCGACTTACAAGTCTTAGGAAATCAACTACAAACAATAACAAATGGTCAGATCGCATCATTTTTATTGGTCGGCGTTGTTTCCATAGGAACAGGTTTATATGTTGTCTTAGCAATGCTTAGAATTGTTTTGAATAAACCATTAAAAACAGTATTGGCTGTATCATATGGAATCTTGTTCGCTTTAGCATTACTCGTCGAATACTTACAACCAAACTTATTAGGCGTTTCATTTGACTCTGGTGGTGTTACCACTGGACCCTTAACAGTGCCATTCATTATGGCATTGGGAATTGGGGTTGTTTCAAAACGAGCATCGGATACTAATCAGGAAGATAGCTTTGGGGTTGTTGGGATGGCATCGGTTGGTCCAATCATAGCTATGTTAGTTCTCGCATTATTTACCTCTTCAATGGATATTAATGCGGATGAATTACAACAAGCGACCCAGTATTCAACAAATATTGGTGTTCTTTGGACGACTTTAATGCATGAGTTCAAAAATGTCTTAATCGCATTGTCACCATTAGTGATTATCTTCTTTGTGTTAAATGCATTGATATTCAAGATCAGTAAAGATGACTTAATTCAATTATCAAAAGGGTTAGCATTAAACTTCTTTGGGGTCGTTTTCTTCTTAACAGGGGTGAATGCTGGATTTAGTAACGTTGCTCAACAAATTGGTGGCGATTTAATTACAAGTCCAAATGGTTGGTTAGTCGTCGTCTTAGGATTTATCTTAGGATTGGTAATTGTGTTTGCTGAACCAGCAATTTGGGTTTTAAATCGAAATGTTGAAGAAATTTCTGGTGGATATATTAATCGTAAGTTAATGCTTGGAAGTTTAAGTTTATCCGTTGCACTCGCAGTTGCGATGGCAATGTTAAGAATCTATATAGGATTCTCTTTATGGTGGTATCTAGTACCAGGTTATCTGATCGCACTTGGATTAATGAAGTACACACCTACCCTATTTACTGGAATCGCATTTGATTCTGGTGGGGTTTCAACAGGACCAATGACGGCAACCTTTATCTTATCGATGGGTATTGGTGCTGCTATAGCGCATGGTTCTAATGTCTTAACAGACGCATTCGGGTTAGTTGCGGTTGTCGCAATGATGCCCCTGATCATTATTCAATTATTAGGTGTTATTTATAAACGTAAAACTCAAGAACAAGAGAGTGTTGATAGCGATAATTGGATAGAGGAGGAATAGATGAATACTTTAAATAAAGATATTTATATCTGTTATATGATTGTCAATGATAATCGTGCAGATAGAGTAGAAAATTTATATCGTAAACATAATGCTGGATTTGTGTTAAATCAACCATGTAAAGGAACTGTTAATAGCGCAATCTTGAATGCAATTGGAGTATCTAACTCGAATCGTTCATATATTCAAGCAATGTTTTCGAAAAAGCGTTTAATGGAATTTATGGAAGAAGCGAAAAACATATTTAAACTAGATGAACCGGGACATGGAATATTATTTGTGAAGAAAGCGAATCATATAATGTTTTCTAAATCGGAATGTCTTCCTGAAAGTGAGGAGAAAAGTATGACTAACGATGTGTTAATTACCGTAATTACAAACTATGGAAAAACTAAAAATTTAATCAGAGTAGCTAGAGAAAATGGTGCTCACGGAGCGACGATTCTTAAGGGTCATGGTACAGTCTCTGAAGATGCTCAAAAATTCTTTGGTGTTGCGATTGAACCTGAAAAAGAAGTGATTATGCTTATTGTGAATAAAGAAATTGAAAAACAAGTCATGGAAGCCATTTATAATGAAGGTCAATTTGAGAAGGCATCCAATGGTATTGTATTCTCTCAAGAATTACATCATACAATGGGAATCGCTGGTTGACTTTAAAGACAATTTTGATATGATAATTTCAAACGTTGAAAGAGATTAATGTAGTTGGATATTTCAGAGAGTTGACGGTTGGTGTGAGTCAATATTGAATACTACAATTCCACTCTTGAGTGATTATTCCGGCTCCTGCCGTTATCAGAAGTAGAGAAAATGTTTCACGTGAAACATTTGAATAAGGGTGGCAACACGAGATATCGTCCCTTGGGTGGTATCTTTTTTTATGCAAAATGGAGGATGTATGTTAGACATAAGATTATTTAGAGAGAATCCTGAACTAATCAAGGAAAACCTTAAAAAGAAGTTTCAGGATGAAAAGATTGAGAAAGTCGATGAAATTATCGAACTTGATCAAGAGTTTAGAAGATTAAAAACCAAAGCAGATAATTTGAGAGCTCAACGAAATGCTAAATCGAAAGAAATTGGAAAATTAATGGGTCAAAAGAAATTCGATGAAGCAAATCAAGTAAAAGAAGAAGTTCAAGAATACGCTGTACGTTTAACTGAAATTGAAGAACAAGAAGGACCAACACAAGAAAAACTTCGTCAACTTATGATGGATATTCCAAACATTATTGATGATTCGGTCCCTATTGGGAAAGACGATAGTGAGAATGTGGAGCTTTATAAAGTTGGGGATATTGAAGAAAAGGGTTTTGAAATTCCTCACCATGTGGACATTATGCAAAACCTTAATGGCATTGACTTAGATAGCTCAAGAAAAACATCAGGAGCAGGATTCTATTACTTAATGGGTGACATTGCTCGACTACATTCAGCGGTATTAGCCTATGCACGAGATTTTATGATAGATAAAGGATTTACTTATGTTATTCCACCATACATGATTCGAAAGAATGTTGTTGAAGGTGTTATGAGTTTTGAAGAAATGGAAAACATGATGTATAAGATTGAGGGCGAAGATCTCTATCTAATTGGGACTTCAGAACACTCTATGATAGGTAAATATATCGATACGATCTTAAAACCTGAAGAACTACCACAAGCCATGACTTCATATTCTCCTTGTTTTAGAAAAGAAGTTGGCGCTCATGGATTAGAAGAGCGTGGGGTTTATCGTATTCACCAATTTGAAAAACAAGAAATGATTGTTGTTTGTGATCCGAGTGAATCAAAAGAATGGTTTGAAAAGATGTATAATTATTCTGTAGAATTATTCCAATCAATGGATATTCCTGTTAGGGTTTTAGAATGTTGTTCTGGAGATTTGGCAGACCTAAAGAGTAAATCTGTCGATGTTGAAGCCTATTCACCGCGTCAAGGGAAGTATTTTGAAGTCTGTTCTTGTTCAAATCTAACAGATGCTCAAGCTAGAAGACTTCAAATTAGAATTGATACACCTGAAGGGAAAGTATTTGCTCATACTTTAAATAATACTGTCGTTGCTCCACCAAGAATGCTTATTGCCTATTTAGAGAATAATTTACAAGCGGATGGAAGTGTTAAAATTGCCAAAGCATTACAACCATATATGGGATTTAAGAAAGTTATAAACAAATAATTATGGGATATTTTGATAGAGTATTGGATCGTAGACACAATTCATATAAAGTTTCTAAGATGACAAATGACAAATACTATAAGGATGACAAACAAACAATTGCCTATACGGTTGCGGATATGGATTTTCCAGTCATGCCTGAAGTAAAAGAAGCAATTTTTGAGTATATGGAAGAGAATACATTTGGGTATACTTTTCCGACTCAGCAGTACTATGACACCCTATCAGATTATTTTATAAGACATCATGATTTTGAGTTTAAAAAAGAAGATGTCTTAACCTTCCCGGGCGTCCTCAATATTATTGAGGAATTGATTCAAACCTTTACGGATGAGAATGATGGAGTGCTAATTTTCACACCTGTTTATACCCCGTTCTATCGAATTATAAAGAATAACAATCGAAAACTAATTGAATGCCCACTTACTTTAGAGGGAACTAAATATACGATTGATTTTAATAAATTGGAATTATTAGCAAGCCAAAACAATTGTAAGATGATCTTGTTTTGTAGCCCTCATAATCCTGTTGGAAGAGTATGGACGAAAGAAGAATTAAGAAAACTATCAGACATCGCTCTTAACAATGACTTATTAATCATTAGTGATGAAATCCATTGTGATTTTTCTAAAGAAGATCATCCACATACGATGCTGGCTAACATTAGTAAAGAAGTCAGTGACATTACAATGACTTGTACATCCCCTTCTAAAACTTTTAATTTAGCCGCGCTTAATGTTGCGAATTTAATTATTAAGAATCAGAAGTTATTGGGAGAAGTCAGCAATCATATTGGAAAGAAAGCACATAATGGAGCGAATGCACTAGGACTGGTAGGATGCCAAGCAGCTTATGAGAAAGGCGATCGATGGGTCAAAGAGATAAACGAGTTATTACAATTTAACGAACAACAAATTATCGATGGTTTAAAAGATTACAAGAATATAACAGTCATACCTAGAGAAGGAACTTATCTACAGTGGATAGATTGTCGCAACATTGATGTTGATGATTTACAAACAAAATTGAAAGAGTGTGGGATCTACTGTGCTTGTGGCAAAGATTATGGTGATCAAGGGGATGGCTTTATCAGAGTCAACATTGCTTGCCCAAGTGAATATATTGAAATATTCGTTAATAGAATGACTAAAGTTTTAGACAGTTGTTCCACGTGAAACACTAAAGAGGAGTAATCCTCTTTTTTAATGAAATAGTTTATCTGATTTCCGATTAATATTATTTGAGTGTATTTACACTATCGAATGTGAATGATAATATAATCTCAACTTAGTAAAAAAACAAAACATTATTCTATTAATATTTAATCTGTGAATATTAATATGTTTCACGTGAAACATTGGAGGAAATATGAAAATATTATTTGTTGGTGATACACATGGCTTTACAGACATAGGTAAAATATCTATTGAAAGACTGAAATTTCTTGGCATGTCACAAGAAGACTTAATTATACATTGTGGTGATATAGGAATCAGTTGGACTAAGCCTCATGACGAAGTCTATAAATTTTGGAATAATTTACCAAGCCCTGTTGTTGTGAGTTTAGGAAATCATGAAAATTACAATTGGATTCAGCGACAACCTCTTGTTGAGAAATACAATGCCAAAGGGCATCAAATAGGAGAAAACATCTTTGCACCAAATATAGGTGAGATTTTGACCTTCGCAAATAAGACCTTTTGGTTTTATCCAGGTGGCTATTCAATCGATTATAGTTTTAGAACACTCGATATCTCGTTATTTAAACAGGAATTACCACTCAAAGAAGATTCTGACAAAGCGATTAGACGGTTGTTAGAGGACGGACCAGTCGATGCTGTTGTTTCACATGATGGACCAAGAGAGTTTATTCTGAAGAACTTTGGCTATCCTATCAGAGAAGCGAGTGATAAATATTTACTTAAAACAAGGGAGGAACGAACGCTCAGAGTTCACCCTGCTTTTGAACTTGATAAGGTTTATTCAAATCAACACTTGTTTGAACGGTGGTACTTTGGTCATCATCATAAGGATGTTACTGATGGTAAGTTAACTTGTTTGTTTAATAAGATGATCTTGTGGGATTTGCAAGATAACTCAAGAAGAGTTGTATAATAAATTAATATATGTTAATAGTTTTTAGTGTTGAAACTGTTTAGAATATTTTATATAATGATAGAGCTACTACAACATTATCTAGTTAACCAGGTCAGGGTAGGAATACAGCAGCCTTACACTAGCTCTGATGTGTGTAGTGGCTTTTTTTATAGGTGAGAACATGAATAACAAATATATGGAATTGGCGATAGAATTAGCCAAACAAGCTGAAAGTGAAGATGAAGTCCCAGTAGGGTGTGTCATTGTACTAAACGATGAAGTTATTGCGACTGGTTATAATACCCGTGAGCAAGATAATCATGTTTTAAGTCATGCCGAAATTAACGCTATAAAAGAAGCCAATCAAAAATTAGATTCCTGGCGATTAGAAGACTGTGAGTTATATGTTACTTTAGAGCCATGCATTATGTGTGCTGGTGCAATTACACAAGCCCGAATTAAGAAAGTAGTTTATGGTGCAAGTGATCCAAAAGGTGGCGCATATGGATCTGTGGTCGATGTTAGTTCATTACCAAAACTTAATCATTATCCTGAGGTAGTGAGTGGAATCTTAAAAGAAGAAAGTGAAACTATATTAAAGTCATATTTTAAGTCTAAAAGAAAAAAGAAGCGCTCTATTTCATGATATAATAATACCAGTGTAAGGAGGCAGAAATGGCGTATAAATCACTTTATCGGTCATATAGACCCCAACAATTTTCAGAGGTGATAGGACAACAACATATTGTTCAAACACTAAAGAATGCGATCGCTCGTGATCAACTTGCGCATGCCTACTTATTTACAGGATCAAGAGGGACAGGAAAGACGACTATCGCTAAAATACTTGCGAAAGGGATTAACTGTTTAAACCCTCAAGATGCACCGTGTAATCATTGCGAGATGTGTGAGGCTATTAACCAAGAGTCACATCCTGATATTATCGAAATAGATGCCGCAAGCAATAATAGTGTGGATGATGTTCGAGATTTGATCGAACGTGTTAAATATGCACCGCTCCAGGCTAAGAAAAAAGTATATATTATCGACGAGGTCCACATGCTAACAACAGGAGCTTTTAATGCTTTACTAAAGACATTAGAAGAACCTCCAGAACATGTGGTTTTTATCTTAGCGACGACCGAGGTACATAAAGTATTACCAACTATAATTTCTCGATGTCAGCGATATGATTTTACCCGTATTTCAAACAAAGAAATCATAAAAAATTTAGAACGTGTAATAGAGGGGGAAAGTTTAAAAGTTGAAGAAGGTGTTGTTGAATTAATTGCGAATTTAGCGGATGGAGGGCATCGTGATTCACTGACAATTCTTGAACAGGCTATCGCATACAGCAAGGATACAATTACGCTCAATGACCTCAATGAACTCTATCGAATTAGTACACCGCAGGATAAGAAAGAACTTATTGAAACAATTAACAACAATGATCTAGTCAAAGGTTTAGAATTGTTGGATGAGTTAGAGAATAAAAGTATCGATTACAAACGATATCTCTTTGATTTTATTACGCTTTGCAAGGAGACACTAGTTTATTCGTTAACTCAGAATTTAGAGTTAGTTTCAAATATAAATCGATCGACTGTTAAAGCGTTAGTGGAGCTAAATCAGAATGACTTATTAATAAAGTTATCAAATGAAATGCTATCTATTTCCCAAGAAGCGCGTTTGAATGGTCAATATCAATCTTATCTTGAAGTCATGCTTATTAATCTAATTAAACCAACTCAATTAGAACTATCATTGGTCGATAAAGATGAGAAAATGGAAGTGAACACAGAGAACACAGAATCAAACGAGTTAAAAAAGGTTACTCAAGAACCAATTAAAACAAATCTTGAACAAGTTGAAGAAGTGGAAGTAGACAAGAAATCGATAACTATTCAAGAAACAGATGATATAAATAAAACACAAGTTAATTCTGAAGAAGATTTATCCGATGATCAAGTCATTGAATTAATGGTCTTAGGAAACAAACAACTTAGAGCTGACGATACGGAAGCGTATAGAAGTGTAAAACTATACTTAAATAATTTAAAATATAGAAGATTAAACTTTTTACTTAATAATAGTTTTATAGGTGTTTCCAATAAAGAGTTTGTTGTATTGGTCGTTGAAAATCCAAACGATGTCATCTCTTTAAATGAAGAAACGAATAAAAATTTACTTCATGAACTAATTAATGATGTGATAGAAGCAAGAAAAGTTTTTGTGGTTGACGCAAAGCGTTTTAATGAAATCACTAAAGAGTTCATGGTGAAGTATCAGAATAAAGAATTACCAGATCCAAACCAAATACAAATTGATTTTTCAATTCAAAATAACGAAACAGAAGAAGTCAAAGATCCAGAAACGCTGTTAAGAGAAGTTTTTGGTGAAATTAGAGTAGAGGATTAACATGTATCCAAAAGTATTAACTCAATTAATTGAAGAATTTAAAAAGTTACCTGGAGTAGGAAACAAGACAGCAGAGCGGTATGCACTTCATATTTTATCTTTAAGTAAAGAAAGTGTTCAAGATTTATCGTCTCAAATTGTTGAGACAAAAAACACAATAAAACCTTGTAGTCGCTGTGGAAACTTTACTCAAGCAGAGCTATGTGATATTTGTTTAGATAACACAAGAGACAACACATTGTTATGTGTTGTTGCTTATCCTAAGGATATATTAGCAATTGAACGGATTAATCAATTTAATGGGGTCTATCATGTTTTAGGAGGATTAATCTCTCCAATTAATCAGGTGATGCCAGAAGATTTAAATATTGAATCACTGATAGAAAAAGTTGATCATGAAGTCGAAGAAGTCATTTTAGCCCTTAATCCAACGATGGAGGGTGAAACAACGATCTACTACATTGCTAAGAAGCTTCAAGACAAAGCCAACGTGACAGTTTTAGCTCAAGGTTTACCAATGGGTGGGAACTTAGAGTACATTGATGAAATGACATTAACGCGCTCTATGAAAAATAGAAAGAAGTATGATTTTTAATGGCATCCATCGCTCATGTAATTTCTAGAAATACGGTTGAATTTCACCGATTACATTCACATCGTGAAATAGTCTTTTGGCGTTTTAATACCAAGAATTTTAGTTATTTCGCCCATAACGATTTATTATTTTTCTTGTGTAAAACACGTCGCCATGAAAAAGGATTACTTGGGTTTGGTCAGTTAAAACAAATTAAGAATTTAAAAACGAAAACCTTATATAATCGATATCAAGAAAAATTAGGATACGCTTCAAAAGATGAATTTATAAACTCAATCTCACGATTGCGTGATGAACAAGAATTACCTGATAAACTGAATTGTTTGTTTTTAGATAATGTGACTTATTTTAAGAGTCCAATCTATTTAAGCGATTATGGTTATGACTTAAATAAACAAGTTGAAAGCTTCGTCTATTTTGATAGTGAGAGTAATATTACCTCGCAAATACTAAGAGATGTGAAGAAATTTAGTGGGTTAGACTTATGGAGTGAAAGCCAAGATGATGTGATTCATCATTTAGAATCATTAGCAACTTTATATGAAGTCTCACAATTAATTTCGGATAGTGCTCTCTTTAATCCTAAAGACAATCGGTTTAAAATAGAGTTTGGTGAACCTCTGATGAGTAATCCAACAATAAAATATACAATTATTAATAACACACCAACCATCCATATTCCCATTTATACACAGAATAAAAAAGAACACTATAGTGTTCTTGGATTAATTGGAATAATTAATGAGACTATTCGGACGCCATTAAAAATAGAAGTTCTTGGTCGTTCTAGTTTAACTGAGTCAGTCTTAGCTCAATATGAAAGCGCTCTTTGAAATTTTGAAGGACCATGTTTATAGACAATTTCATAGGTTTCTAAAAATTCTGTGAAACGGTCTAAACCTGAACGCTCATCCAATGTGTCTTTTGTCAGTTCATACTCAAGTTCATAGTCAACAGCGTTTGAAAACTGTGTCTTATCTAAACACCACTCACCAGCATTATCTTCTATGATTAAACGATCAGTTGTTGTTTTAGCAATTTCAATAATCGTTAATGGAAGATTAAGCTTTACTAATAGCTCTGTAATTCGAGGATCGTCAATTTGAAGTTTTTTATCCTCAATCTCGTATTCAACAACTTGATTGTCTTGATTGACTTGTTTCAATGTAAAAAGCGAACGGTTATTAGCTCGACGAATTCGTGCTGTCATCTTACGGTCGTATAAATCGTTAGTGACAGTATCAAAGTATCGATTCTGTTGTTCAATTAACACAGCGCCTTTAAAATAACTGTCTTTCAAACGAGTGAAATCAGACTCGCTTAGTAATGTTTTAAATTCAATCTCTATATTTTTCTTCATACATCTATTCTAACGCAGAAAGGGGCAAATATGAAATATTATATTCATCATCGTGACGATGAGCTCTCATTAGAAAGAGCAACCTATCTTTCAAGACTGTTAAAAGACAAAGGATTTGAACCTGATCAAGTCAACCCAGAACTGATTATTACGGTAGGTGGTGATGGAACGTTACTACATGCGATCCATCAATACATTGATAAAATAGACTCTGTAAAATTTGTGGGTATCCATACTGGAACACTTGGCTTCTTCACAGACTATACATCAACAGAGATTGAACAATTTGTTCAAGATTTAGATAATATTCAATGTATTGTTTCTCATCCAATGATACAAGCACTTTGTTATGGTGGTGATGGACAATTAAGACACCATGTTTATGCCCTTAATGAAGCTAGAGTCGAAAACATTATTAAAACTCAAGTGATGAAAGTGTCCGTCAATGATGAATTTCTAGAAGAATTTAGAGGAAACGGCCTTTGTGTAAGTGGACAATTAGGCTCAACTGCCTACAATCGTTCCATTGGAGGGGCAATTATCGATGATACTTTACAAGCGTTACAATTAACAGAAATATCAGGAATACACCATCGTTATTATCGTTCATTGCATTCACCCCTAGTTTTGAATTCAAAAGCACATATAACATTTGAGAGTCAAGATTTCGAAGGAGCTATGTTGATTTATGATCACTTAAACATTAACCTTCATAAAACAAAAAAAATTGACATTTCATTCTCAAATAAAACAGTCAATTTTCTAAGACTAAGAAGCAATAGTTATTATTCACGTTTAAGAAACCTTTTCTGATACATAACTTGGCATTCTAGATTCCTCATAAACAGGATTATTTTTAGTATGACTATAAACCATAAATGGATACGATAAGGCGATCATATAAGAGATTAAAGAAGACCCACCATAAGAGATTAGTGGAAGTGTAATCCCAGTAATAGGCAACAAACCAATCATCATACTAATATTTTGAATTTGTTGATACATAAAGATACCCAATATTCCACCAATAATGTATTTAGATTTTGAATCGATCGAAGTGATTGCGGTAACAATTAGCTTTAAGTTTAGTATTAAACATAATCCAATCACTGCCAAAGATCCAAACAAACCAAATTGAGAGCCAATCACAGAAAATATAAAGTCTGTTTGTGCTTCCGAAATATGGACAATAAAATTAGATTCAGTTAAACCAGTTGGTCCACCCATCCCTAATGCAATTAACGAATTATACAATTGATACCCCCAGGTTTGGGCGTATTTTTCATATTCAAGCCAACCAAAGAAACGTCTTAGCTTATATTGATTCGAACCGGACCCTCCCACTAAATTTCCAAGAATATCAGGATGATTGTAATAAAGGTAAATAACACCAAAGTATAAAAGCACTAAGCCAACTAAGATTCCTAAGAACCAATAGTTTTTTGTCCCCGCAACATACATCATAAAGATAATACTAATCACAATAATAAGAGGTAAACCTGTATCGGGTTGTAAGAAAATTAAAACTAATGGAGGTAAAACCCATAAACCTATTTTAAAGAAAAGTTTTAAGTCATTCTTAAAGTTTGATCGTCCTATCCGTGAATTATGTTGATGAATCACATCGGCAGTAATGAAAACCAACCAAATCTTCATAAACTCTGAAGGCTGAAAAGTCCCAGCCCCCGGTAATTGATACCAAGCCCAAGCCCCATTGACTTCTGTAATTAAAAATTCTAAAGGCCCATGTAAAGCAGGCGTGTATTTAACAAGGACTAGAAAGGCTAATAAGAATAAGAATATAAAATAGAAAATTCGTGACGCTCGATATAAAATTTCAGGACCTAGCTTTATTAACACAAAGATTGTAACAAAGCCTAATCCATACCACATTCCTTGTCTAGCAACCAGTCCAGAAGTGGAAATCCCTAAGTGATTGCCCGCCTTATAAATAGCAACTAAGGAAACCACCATAAAAAGGCCAAGAATTCCTAGCAAGATCCAATCAAAATAAAACTTTTCATCTTTTTTTACTTGTCTGTTTGTCATCGTGCAGATATTATATCACGCTTAAAGCAATTAAATGTACTAGTAAAGAAAGAAGAGACTATCACTCTTCTTTTTTACGCTTAAACATATATAACCCTAATCCAACTAAGGATGATCCAGACAATGTCATTAAAATTGAATCCTTACTGCCCAAAGTTGGGAGCTTCAATGGAATTTTTTGATTGGTAATTGTTAAATCAACGGACGACTCAACCATAACATCAACATCTTTTGAATTAATCAGATAGCCTTCAGGAGCCTCTGTTTCTTTAATAATCCACTCTCCTTTTTCGACAACAAACTCAACAATACCCTCTTCATTGGTTTTACTGGAATTAACTAGAAACCCCTCTTTGGTTAATAGCTCAAATTGAGCACCTTCTAATTTAAGCGATTCTTTATCCGCATCAACTTTATTAATCCTAATTGTATGGAAATGAATGGTTTGGTCTTCGTCATTGATATCCGAATGCTCACCAATAAGTTGATTCTGAGAGTATAGTTTTTCAAATACAACCACGGATGTTTCATTAACCTTAGAAGCATCAAGACTAAATGTTAAAAAGATTGAACCTGATTTTGTCTTAGGGATAAATGTTTTTTGTGAAGTTATCTCCTCATTATTGATTAATAAAGGTTTATTTGTTTCTTTATCCATAAGAATCCCTTTTATTTGATACGCTTGACCAATAATGAGATCTGAGTATTTAACTTCATCAACAATGGTCACTATTTCCGGGTTGTCAATATTTCGCTGGTTCGTTGAAGCAAAGGTTTTTAATTGAGGATCAACGATTCTTACCGTTTGATGGTTATCATTTAAATCGATGTGTTCAGCAATCAGTTCTTCATTAAGATAGAGTCTCTGTAACACTACGACTTCTTTGTTTTGATACTTAGACCCATCCAAAGCAAACTCTAAACTTATTTGGCCATTCGTTGTTTCTGGTGTAAAGTTTAACTCAGTCTCAGCAAGAATCTTCTCATTTTCTTTTAAGACTAATTGACCAACAAGCTGATATTCTTGTGAGGTGTCTAATGCGGTGTAAGTTACATTATCCACAATGACTATTTCATCAAGAGGTAAAACCTCTTTTTTGTGATTGGTATCTGTTGCGTATGTGGATAGTTTTGGAATACGAACGGTTTGATTTTTATCATTTAAGTCTTGGTGGGACGCTAAGTGTCTATCTTGTCGATATAAATCTTCAAAAACAACCAAGGTTTTACCTAAATAGTCAGTACCATTAATTTCAAACTCTAGTTCAACCATCATTTCTGCATTGTCAGCAACAAAGGACCGTTCACTTGTTGCCACGACTTCTTGTGTCTCATAATCAATTAATTGTCCAACAAGGTGGTATTCTTTGTTGACCCAAAGATTATTGACTTCAACCAAGTCAACTACTTTCAAATTTTCTTTTGGCATCGATTCTTTTAATCCATTTTCAAATAAAGCCGTTGTTTTTAAGTGAGGTTCTTTCTCATTGACCATCTCAAGTATTTGAGACTCCGATGTTTCCTGAATTGTAATTGTCACAGGTTTACTCAACACATAGCCTTCTGGCGCAATTGTTTCGACCAAGGTGTAAGTTTCTCCTGCTTTTAACCCTTTGATTACAAAAGGCTCATTAGAAGAAGTAAACGTGAGTATTTCTTGATCATGATGATACAGTGTTAAAACCGCACCAACAACGAAGTGTCCATCGATATCTAGTTTATGAATGTGAGTTTCTGTCTTTTGATTGGAAATATTTTTAAGTGTTGTACGACCAATGACTTCTAAATCAACGGTGTCAGTTTCCCTGGTAATAGTAAATGTTTGAGGTTTTGAGCGAACATAACCAGCCGGTGCTACTTTTTCAACTAATGTATAGGTTCCATGCGTTAGTTTCCCTTGTGTATAAGCCAATCCCTGATCATTTGTTACTAATTGAGTTTGTCTAACAATTTGGTTGTTATCATTTAAATATTCAAACGTCATCAGGTTATTATCTTCATCGTAAATTTCAAAGACTGCACCAGCCAGAGGTTGATTGGTTTCATGATCATTTTTTTGAATACCCAGTTTAAGTTCAACTAAATCATTCGATACATACAAAACTTCTACTTTTTCATGCTCTTTAATTGAAACAAGATATTCTTTGTTATTTAAATAAAACGCTTGAGGAGCTTCAACCTCTCTTATGACATAATCGCCATAACGAAGATCACTACTAAAAGCAAACCCATTGTTATTAGAAGTGATTGTCTCAACCAGCTCTTTATTAGGTAAACGAAGCACTTCAAAGACAGCACCCTCAACTGGAATCTCTTGGTTGGATGCATTTACTTTAACAATTTGTATCTTCCCTTTAATTGGATCATTCACTAACTCTTTTTGAGTCATAACAAGCTCTGTTAATTGATCTTTATAAACAAGTTCAAGGGGTATGAGTTCGTCATTTAAAACAAACCCTTCAGGGGCTTCTATTTCTTTAAGTGTATAGGATCCTAAATCTAATTCTTTTGAAGTCGCAACACCATTTTCGTTAGTGGTTAGTACATCCACGACGGTTTGATTAGAATCCTGTACTTCAAACACAGCTTGACTTAAAAGATTGGATGGTATTTCAGCATCCGATTTTTTAATTTGAATTTTACCTTTAGCCACTTCATTGACATGCTTGACTTCACTTGTCACTAAAGAGACCATTTGATTTTCATAACTTAAAACAACTGGGATTGGTGTTGAATCCAACAAATACGGGGCACCTATTTTTGTTTCAATTAATTTATAACTACCTAATGGAAGAATCGATGACTTTATCACGCCATCTTGATTGGTTGTCATTGTTTCTATCAAATCATCATTAGAATTGAATAACTGATATTCCACCCCTTCAACTCGTTGGTGATCAGGCCCCGTTTTAGTCAAAATGATTTGTCCCATGGCTTTTTCATTCATAAATGAAACGGTGGTTGTCTTCCCTATTTCAATCGTTACAGGCTTTATTTCATCACTCAATACATAAGGTGCTGGTACACTTACTTCTTGGACATAATAGGTGCCTGGGGCTAAATCAGAGACATCTGCTAAACCAGAATCATTGGTAGTAATATGTATTGGATCACTCATATCCTGTGAAGAAGAGACATTAAAACTCACTTGACCAATGGGTTGATTGTCTTGGTTCACTTTAGATATTTGTAAGTGTCCAGTTGCTTCAACCGTGATGTTAAATGAGGTTACCACTTGATCTTTTAACTTTAAACTCGCAATATTCTGAGTTCCCTCTTCATAAAAGACTAAACTAGTCCCGGTATAGGCTTCAAGAACTTTATGTCCAGTAATTGAGGTAGTTCCACCCGAAGTTGGTGTGATAGTCAGTGTGTTATCTAAATGAGATAATTTTGCGACATCAGGATTTGTGACAGATAAAGTAAAGTTGGAAAGAACTTGATTTGTATCCTTTAAAACAAGAGGCTCATTTAACTTTAATTGATGAGTCGTTTTATCAAACGATGGTTTAGTTAAATGTTTTTGAATTCGGGCATTAATTTGATCGCGAATCGTATTAAAATCATTATCCGTGATTCCATTCTGAAAATTAACCACTAAGGAAGGTTCAATCACATGCCAAATCATGACCTGTGCAGTGACATAAACATGATTGTTGGTTTCTGCTCCCATAAGTTTGGCATAATAATCGATGAGCTCGATTCGATCCTTAACACTTTGTTCCATCCCTTGATAATCGGCTAAGGTAATCGTTGATTTTGGTCCTGAAACAAACAGTATTGCTGGTTCAATACAGTAGGCTAGTTCCCCTCCTGCATATAAACGAGCAAATATACCGTTATAGGTTCGTCCATAATTATCCGATCCGTTCCAATGATATCCAAGATCAACAAGATCGGTATGGGTATTGGCTAATAATGGTATTTGTAAAGATGTGACTATTAAGAATAAGACCATACAAATAATCTTAATTCTATTAAACAAAGATTTCATACAACTCTCCTTTTCTGTGTTCGATTATTATAGAAAGAGAAGATGAAAACTCCTTAAATTCTTTTAAGAAACCAATTCTTGACCCATACATGATAGGGTTAAGTTCACTAGATCTCTTGAAATGAGAAATAAGCTAGTCCAGGTAATTATAGCCTTTATTAATTTAATATGACGATAAACAGAAAATTCGCTTTAAATAATTCAAGAACGCCTCTTGGTCGTTATGGTATAATGTATCCACGTAAAAAGAGGTTTTTTAATGGAAAATTTATCACCAATGTTACAACAGTATTTAAATATGAAGCAAGAAGTTGGTCCTGATACACTTCTATTTTTTAGATTAGGTGATTTCTACGAACTCTTTTTTGACGATGCTAAAATTGTGGCCAACGAGCTAGAATTAATTCTTACAGCACGAGCGGCTGGCAATAATCAAAAAGCACCGATGTGTGGTGTTCCTCATCACGCGGCTCATTCGTATATTCAACGTTTAATCTCAAAAGGTTATAAAGTCGCAATCGCCCAACAGATGGAAGATCCGTCAATCGCCAAAGGATTGGTGAAACGCGAAGTGACTAAAATAATTACTCAAGGAACAAATTTTGATCATGATGAAAACGAATCGGTGCATTTAGCGAGCATTACCTCTGATTTGTTTAACTTTTATATAGTTTTATACGATATTACGTCTAACCAATTGAAAACGTTTGAAATTGAAAAAGAAATTTCTCAATTAATCACATTGTTGGTACAACATCAAGTGAAAGAAATTCTAATTCCTCAATCTGTTGAAAGAAAATGGCTAGAAGACAACACAGAAATTGAAATCAGTGAACATGAAATTAATGTAAAAAACAAATCACCTTTAGAAGCGGCCAAATCACGCTTAGAAGCGTATTTAGAATATACACAAAAACAGAGCATTACCCCAAAACAAATTCAGAATGACAAAGAAACAATGAAATTAGACTATGTTTCTTTACAGAACCTCGAACTATTAGAGGTTATTCGTTCAAACTCTAAAAGTCATTCCTTGTTCTCATACTTGAATAAAACAAAAACCAGTATGGGGACCCGACTATTAAAAGAATGGATTAAATATCCTTTATTAAAGGAAGAAGATATCTTAGAGCGTCAAGAAAAAGTTGGGTATTTGGTCGATGAATATTTAATCCATCATCAATTGAATGAATTATTAAGTGACTTATATGATATTAGTCGAATTAGCACGAAGATTGAATATAAAACGAGCAATGCTCAAGATTTAGTGAGATTAAAGAAATCACTCGTTACCTTTGAAAAAATTAAAGATTTGTTTGAAGAAACCTCTTTTTTAAAACACTTAAATATTGAAAACACCCTTTTTATCGCGAATGAAATAGAGGCGATCTTAGTCGATGAACCACCGCTAAGCATTGGAACTGATCCAACCATTAAGCGGGGTGTTCACCAAGAACTAGACGAATACACGCAACTACTCAATGATTCAAATAGCTGGTTGTTAAATTATGAGAACCGTCTAAAAGATGAGACTGGGATAAAAAACTTAAAAGTCGGTTATTCAAAACAATTTGGTTACTATCTAGAGGTGTCGAAAGGACAACTCCACTTAATAAAAGACGAGTATGGTTTTATCCGACGTCAAACATTAACCAATGCGGAGCGTTATCTGAGTGATGAACTAAAACAACAGGAAGAGAAGATTTTATCTGCCAGTTCTGAGATCGAAAAAATTGAAACACAACTGTTAAAAGAGTTAAATGAAAAACTTCTAAATGAAGTTGATTTAATTAAAGAAACAGGTTTAGTGATGGCTCAAATTGATTGTCTGTCATCATTGGCTTCCATCTCTAATCAAGCTGGTTTTATTAAACCACAGTTCACCCAATCCAAAGAAATTGTGTTAATCGATTCAACACACCCAATTCTTGAATTTTCAACCAAGTCTCATCGCATTATCGCCAATGATTTTGTGATGGATGAATCGCAAGATATTATGATTTTAACCGGTCCTAATATGGGTGGTAAATCAACGTATATGAGACAGGTGGCTATCACAATCATCATGGCACAAATGGGTTGTTATGTTAAAGCGAAAGAAGCAAAACTTCCTCTTTTTGATGCCATTTATACTAGAATGGGTGCTTCCGATGATATTATGTCAGGTCATTCAACGTTTATGATCGAAATGATTGAGGCCAATCAAGCGATCACAAAAGCGACCCCTCAATCGCTCATCTTGTTTGATGAGATTGGACGTGGGACATCGACCTATGATGGCATGGCAATTGCGGGTAGTATTTTAGATTATCTGGCCACAAAAATAAAAGCAACGACCATCTTTTCAACGCATTATCATCAGTTAACGACATTGGCCTTACAACATTCAAACATTGTCAATTATCAGGTGCTTGTACAAGAAAAGAACCAAGATATTACATTCTTATATAAAGTGGAGCCAGGTAGTGCGAACCGTTCCTATGGAATTCATGTTGCTGCACTAGCAGACCTACCTCATGAAATTATTATGAAAGCCAATCAAGTCCTTAATGAAATTCAGGTTAATTCGATGGATTTAAGTGAGGTAAGCGAACCAAAACCAATTCAAGTGAAATCAAAAGTCAGTAAACAATTAGAAGAGATTGACATTGAACAATTGACCCCTCTTCAAGCCCTTCAATTACTGGATAATTTGAAACAATTAAATGAGAGAGAACAAGATGAGTAAAATAAGTCAGCTAGATCCACATTTAACCAATATGATTGCGGCAGGAGAGGTGGTCGAAAGACCTTCAGGCATTATCAAAGAACTTATTGAAAATAGTATCGATGCGAATGCGACTCAGATTGAGATTGTGACAAAAAATGGAGGCCTCGATCTGATTGGTGTGATTGATAATGGTGAAGGGATGGATAAAGAGGATTTGAAACTAGCGTTTAACCGTCATTCAACGTCAAAAATCAGTCATCCTGATGATTTAAGTCGAATTAGAACACTGGGATTTCGCGGGGAAGCGCTCCCATCAATTGCCTCAGTGTCAAAAGTCAATGCGATTTCTAATCAACATGAATTAACGATTGATAATTCCGTTTTTTCAGAGATCGTTGCGAGTCCAAGTAATCAAGGGACCTCCATTTGGGTGTCTGAACTGTTCTATAAAACCCCTGCTCGCTTGAGACATTTAAAATCACCACAATATGAAAATGTTCGTAACCTTGGGTTGGTTCAAGATTTAGCACTGGGCTATCCTTCCATTGCGTTTAAGTTTGTTAATGATGAACAAATGCTCCTAAACACATCAGGTAAAGGAGACTTAAAAGAAGTTTTCTATCAGATTTATGGGGCTCAATATGCGAATCAATCAGTTTTATTTAGTGATGAGAGCTATGATTTTAAGATTTCAGGGATTTACGTATTACCCCACCATCATCGATCGAATCGTTATCAAATTAAGCTCTTCCTTAATAATCGTTTAATTCGCTATCATCAAATTTCTCAAACTTTAATTCGTGAATTTAGACGGTATATGCCCTCTGATCGGTTTCCGATGATTGTCCTAAATATTGAGAGTGATGCACAACTTGTTGATGTGAATGTTCATCCTAATAAATTAGAGGTTCGCTTATCTAAAGAACAAGAATTACTATTATTAATAGAGAAAACAATTCATCAATCACTCAAAACATCGATGAGAAGCAAGACCATGACACGGTCTGTGTTTGACAAACCCATGACCATTTCATTTTTGGATCAAGATTATCAATTAGAGAAAGAAGTTGTGGGAATCACCCCTAAGATTGAAGTCAATGAAGTGAATCCAATTAGGTTTCAAGAACCAGAGATTGAACCGTCATTTTATCAGCCGATTCGAGTAATTGGACAACATCATGGGAGTTACATCTTGGCTCAGGATGAATCATCGCTCTATATCTTTGATCAACATGCTTCGATGGAGCGGATTCGATTTGAGAAAGTTTCTCAACAACTGAAAGAATCTGTATTTAATCAACAACAACTATTATTACCATTAATCTTTGAGAATCGCTTAAAAGAAATTGATGATCCTCAACAATTCTTTGAGCGTTTAAGTGAGTTTGGAATCATCTTAGAGGCGTTTTCCGACAAAGACCTTATTGTGAGAAGTGTTCCACAATGGTTGGATAAACTTGACCCCTTTATTTATATTAATTTATTATTGGATGAGGCAAATCAAGATTTAGTGTCGATTAATCATCAAAGGTTAGCGACCATTGCCTGTCATCAATCGATTCGATTTAATGAATCGTATTCAAATCTTCAACTTCAAAAAATTATTGATGATTTAATGCTTTGTGAACAACCCTACCATTGCCCTCATGGAAGACCCACCTTTATCAAAGTCGATGCCAAAGAGTTATTGAAGGAGTTTTCACGATGAAGAAAGTACTAGTAATTATGGGGTCGACCGCTTCAGGCAAAAGTGAGTTTGGCATTGACTTAGCAAAGAAATACAATGGGGAGATTATTTCTTGTGACTCCGTCCAAGTGTATAAAAAGCTAAATATAGGGTCCGCAAAAATTACAGATGATAAAGGGATAAAACATCATTTAATTGATATTTTAGACTTAGAACAAGAGATGAATGTGATGTTGTTTCAACGATTAGCTCGAGAAAAGATCGATGAAATAACAGCGAGAGGGAAACTTCCGATATGTGTCGGTGGGACAGGCTTTTATATAAAGGCGTTGTTATATGATTATCAGTTTAGTGAAGAAGCCGCTCATCATGATTTTTCACATTTAAGTAATGAGCAACTTCATGACCAATTGACTCAACTTGATCCACATCAAGCACAGAAGATTCATGTAAATAATCGACAACGCTTATTGCGTATTTTTCAACAGATGGCTTCGTCTAATAAAACTAGGAGCGAATTGCATCAATCTCAAAAACAAGAAATGTTGTATGATGCTAAGATAATTTACTTGATGACAGATCGTCAGACACTTCAGGATAGAATTAATCAACGAGTGGATCAGATGTTTGAACAAGGTTTAAAAGATGAAGTTGATCAGGTTACCGATTATGGCAAGAATTTTGATGTTCAAGCCTTATCTGCGATTGGTTATAAAGAATTTAGAGACTATTATTTAAATCATCAAACATTGGAAGATGTTAGTGAAAAAATAAAGACACATACACGTCAATTCTCAAAAAGACAGATGACATGGTTTAAACATCAATTACCTGGTCAATTAGTGGATATTTTTGACCAACAACAAATTCAAAACGTGAAACAGGAGATAGAGACATGGGTCAATTCGAGCGAATAAAGTTATTGGTTAATGATGATGTCTTTAATCATATTCAAAACCAAAGAATTTGTGTGTTTGGGGTTGGCGGTGTCGGAGGGATTGCTGTTGAGTCGTTTGTTCGCAGTGGTATAACGAAATTAATATTGGTTGATTTTGATAAGGTGGAAGAAAGTAATATTAATCGTCAGATTCAAGCCACTCATAAAACGATTGGTCAAGATAAAACAACGGCTCTAAAAGCACGATTGTCGGAGATTAATCCGGATGTTGAAATTATTGAGGTAAAAGAATTTATCGATGAAAGTAATATAAATTTCTTAGATACGTTTAAAGTCGATTATGTGGTGGATGCCATTGATAGTTTAAGTTCAAAAGTTGTGATTATTGACTATTGTGTGAGAAACAACATCCCAATTATTAGTAGTTGTGGGATGGGGAATCGATTGGATCCTTCTCAAATAAAAGTGACTCGTTTAGATAAAACGTACAATGACCCACTGGCTAAAAGGCTTCGGATAGCGTGTCGATCAAATGGCTGTGGTAAAATTAAAGTAGTCTTCTCGAGTGAAATTCCAGTGAGAAGAGCAAAACCGATTGCGAGCTTGAGCTATATGGTCAATGTTGCTGGCCTAATGATTGTGAGCGAAGTAATGAAAGAGTTAGGAGTGAGCGCTCATGAAGTTTAAAGTCAATGATTTAACTGGACAATTAGTCGATAATGGGCCGATTGAAATTGATGGTCATGATTTATACCAACAAGGTCAAAGAATTGGCTCTATTGATGATGAGGCCATGAACTATTTAATTAAGAATCGAAAAGATCTTCAAATTCTTAAATTTGTGGATGAGCGTGTGAATCAAAAGAATGAATTAGAGGCAGTTAATTTGTTTGTTAGTTTGAAACCAACAGTTTATGATCAAAATAAAATTAAAAAGTTTAGTTGGGTTAAAACGATATACTATGGTGTGGTTATTGTTACCTCATTGATTAGTTTAATCTTAAGTGTTTTTTATCAAACTAATCTATGGGTGGTCTTATTTTTTGGTTTAGTCTTATTCTCATCCTCTTTTTTACTTTATGATTATTTCAAATCTATAGGATACTTAGAAAGGAAGTCAGACAATGGAAAATAGAATATATTTAGCAGGTGGCTGTTTTTGGGGCGTCGCCGAATATTATAGACGATTAAAAGGAGTAATTTCTACGAAAGTGGGTTATGCTCAGGGTCATACCCAAGCACCGAGCTATCGTGAAGTCTGTACAGGGATGACCAATCATACTGAAACAGTGGAAGTACTCTATAATCCCGAAGAGATTACACTTGATCAGATTATTGAGCATTTCTTTAGAATGATTGATCCAACCTCTCTTAATAAACAAGGAAATGATATTGGGACACAGTATCGTTCGGGGATTTACAGTACGAATGTTTTAGAGTTAGAGTTTATTGAGAATCAAATTAAGACGTATCAGAATCGATATACTGATCCAATTGTTGTTGAGGTGGAGCCTTTAAAAAACTTTTATGAGGCAGAAATTGAACACCAAGATTATTTAGTGAAAAACCCAAGTGGATATTGTCACATAAACTTTAATTTAATTAAACCTGAAGAATTAAAGGAAAGTAATGGTTAAACAGTCTCAATGACAAACATAAAGCCAATGAATCTGGTCACAGATAAGTTGGCTTTTATTATGATTGTTATATGTAGGAACAATGAAAACGAACTGACAGATAATTGATAAACAAAATGTAACCTTTTGGAAGTTTTGTAGGATAACAAAATGGTTGTGTATTGGTAAATACAACAAATTATTTAAACAGACTTAGAATCAGTCTGTATTTTCACTGTTTTTTTGTTTTCATTATTAAATGATTTATTATTGGTATATAGATATTGTTCTTA
>CAZVKL010000003.1:0-68175 GCA_964627845.1 uncultured Erysipelothrix sp.
TGAATGAAACGTTAAACAGGAAGTGTCCTTCCTGTTTTTTTATGGTTAAGGAGATAACATGATTGAATTTAAAGAGATAAGTAAAAGTTTTAATCAAGTCCAAGCACTTAAGAATATAAATTTAACCATTGAAGCAGGTGATTTTTATGGGGTCATCGGGATGTCCGGGGCTGGAAAGTCAACCCTCGTTCGATTAATCAATGGCTTAATTGTCCCAGATGAAGGCCAAGTCTTGGTTAATAAAACCAATGTCAATGGTTTAAAAGAGAATGAGCTCAATCAACTCCGCTCAAAAATAGGGATGATCTTTCAGCATTTTAATTTATTAACACAACAAAGTGTGCTTGAAAATGTGGTCTTACCCCTCAAGTTGTTGGGTATCAAAAAGAATGAGCGAGATAAAAAAGGAATGGCATTATTGAATTTGATCGGGATAGAAGACAAGGCCCATCAATACCCAAGTCAATTATCAGGCGGACAAAAACAACGTGTCGCCATTGCGAGAGCTTTAATCAACGATTGCCCAATTCTGCTGTGTGATGAAGCGACCTCCGCATTAGATCCGATCTCAACCCAATCCATTTTAGAACTGCTAAAGAAACTGCAACGTGAATTAGACTTAACGATTGTGATGATTACCCACCAAATGAAAGTCATTCAACAGGTGTGTAATAAAGTAGCGATACTAGACAATGGGGAACTGATTGAAGAAGGATTAATATATGATATCTTCAGTCAACCTAAACATCCAAAGACAAAGAAACTATTATTTGTTCAGGAACCCGTTGATTTCAAGTTAAAAACGCAACCGTTCTTAAGACTCATCTTTGATGGTCAAAATGCGTTTGAACCAATTATTTCAGAACTCATCTTATCAACGAAACAAGCCATTAATATTTGTTGGGCCAATACAAATGAAATCGATGGGAAAGTTTATGGTCAAATGTTAATTCAAGTCAGTCAATTATCCAATGAACTCTTTGTGTTTTTAAAACAAAAGGGCATCAATTACCAAATACAGGAGAACCTATGAATTCAAATCAATTATTAAACCTATTAATCGAAGGAAGCATTGATACATTGCTGATGACCTTGGTTGCGAGTGTCATCGCCTTTATCTTAGGTGGTGGGCTAGGTATCGTATTAGTCTTAACCAAACAAGGGGGATTAAAACAAAATTCACTGATTTATCGTGTGTTAGATGTTATCGTCAATCTGATGCGCTCAATCCCATTTGTGATCTTGATGCTCTTCATTATGCCATTAACGAAATTATTGGTTCAAACAACCATTGGGATATGGCCTACCACGGTCGCATTAACGGTCGCTGCCATTCCATTTGTGGCAAGATTGGTCGAAAATGTGCTATCAGAAGTTGATTCGAATTTGATCGAGATGGCACACTCACTCGGGGCGAAACCCCATCAAATTTTATGGGAAGTGATATTAAATGAATCCTGGCCAGCCTTAATTCGAAACGGGGCCATCGCCATGGTCACAATCTTGGGTTATGGTGCGATGGCTGGCTTTACTGGAGGAGGTGGATTGGGTGTGATTGCGATTAATTATGGATATTATCGAAATCAAACCTTGATCATGGTCCTGTCCATTCTGTGTATGATTCTGATGGTTCAAAGCATCGAATATCTAGGAAACAAATGGTCTTTAAAAATTAATCAAAAACATCGTTAGAAGGAGCGAGAAAGATGAAAAAATATGTTTATTATTTCGTAGGTTTACTTTTATTAGTTAGCTGTGGTAACCAAGAAGCACAAACCAATATTATTAGGGTTGGGGCAACGCTTGTTCCCCATGCAGAAATTCTAGAACAAGTCAGTGATGTGTTAGAAAAGGAAGGTTACCAATTAGAGATAGTTGAATATACAGACTATGTTCAACCCAACAAAGCACTCGAGTCAGGTGATTTGGATGCCAATTACTTCCAACACACCCCTTACTTAGAGAACTTTAATCAAGAAAATAACACGGATTTAGTGGCTGTCGCAAAGATTCATTATGAACCATTTGGGCTATATCAGGGAAGTAAAACAGCGTTAAGTGAGTTGGAAGCAGGGGATAAAATATCAGTCCCAAATGACACGACCAATGAAGCACGTGCCTTAGGTTTATTGGAACAAGAAGGATTAATCACGCTGAATCCAGAAGCTGGACTCAATGCGACTGTTTTGGACATTGTTGAGAATGACTTAGATTTAGAAATACTGGAAATTGAGGCAGCCCAACTCGCTAAATCAATTGATGATGTTGCTTTTTCGGTCATTAATGGAAACTATGCGCTTCAAGAAGGATTAAGTTTTGACTCTGTCATAGCTTTTGAATCAAAAGATTCGGTGGGTGCGGATACTTTCGCAAATGTAATTGCGGTTAAATCAGAGCATAAAGACTCAGAAAAAACTAAAGCTTTAGTCAAAGCGCTACAAAGTGAGACTATTCGAGACTTTATCAATCAACAATATGGTGGAGCAGTTGAAGTCTCATTCTAGTTTTGTTATACTAGGTTCAATTCCAAGGATAAAGAAAAAGAACGTAACATTACCTTTTAGAAAGTAAGTGGTTGATGCAAACTTACAGAGTGTTAAGTTAATAAGACACTTTATCGGATGATCTAAAAAATCACGTCTCTGCGCGTTAAGCAGTTAAGTTAAAAATAAAGGTGGTACCACGCAATTTGCGTCCTTGGCATCCACCTTTTTCTATTTTAGAAAGGAACTGTGTGATATGACAAAATACAATCGTCCTCGCGGAACACAAGATGTCTATGGCCTCGAAGCCCAGAAGTGGCAACTCATTGAAGATGAAATCAGACAATTAGCCAAAACGTTTAATCTTGATGAAATGAGAATGCCCATCTTTGAACATACTGAAGTCTTTAGTCGAGAAAACGACTCCAGTGACATGGTCAACAAAGAAATGTATACCTTCCAAGACAATGGAGGTCGCTCCTTAACACTTCAACCAGAAGGGACAGCCGGTTTAATTCGAGCCTATGTTGAAAACAAACTGTATAGTGATCCAGAACCGCTTCAAAAGTTCTATTATATTTGTCCGGTTTTCCGCTATGAAAGACCTCAAAAAGGACGACTTAGAATTCACCATCAATTTGGGGTTGAATTAATTGGTCAAAGCTCACCATTAGTTGATGTTCAAACCATCTTAATTGGTTTATCTTTCTTAAACCGATTTGGGATTGAAGATGTGACCATTTATCTCAACACATTAGGTGATGATCAATCTAGAGAACACTATCGTCAAGCCCTTAAAGAACATTTTGAGCCAGTCTTAGATGAGCTGTGTGGTGATTGTCACCGTCGGTATCAACAAAATCCACTCAGATTACTTGATTGTAAAGTGGATGTGGATCACCCAAGCATGCACAGTGCCCCAAAGATGAGTGATTACTTAAATGAAGAATCAAAAGCCTATTTTGAAACAGTTAAAAAGCTCTTAGACCAATTTGAGATTCAATATGTCATTGACGACAAGCTGGTTCGTGGATTGGATTATTATTCGCACACGATTTTTGAAATCAAACCAAACTCTTCGGATGCGGCGCAATCAACCTTGCTTGCTGGAGGTCACTATGATCACTTAGTCAGCCAATTTGGTGGACCAGAGGTAAGTAGTTGTGGCTTTGGGATGGGATTAGAACGATTCATCCTCGCATTAGAAGATGAACAAATTGAGTTAGTCGACGAAAAAGAAATTGACGTCTATGGTATCTCATTAAGTGAAAAATCATCCTATAAGATGTTAGAAATCATTCAACGCTTAAGAGAGTTGGGGTTTGTCTGTGATTTAGATACAGGCAATCGTTCATTAAAAGCACAGTTTAAATCTGCGGATCGAACCAATGCCAAAGTCATCTTAATCTTAGGCGATGAAGAATTAGAACAAGGCATTGTTAATGTGAAAGATACACAGAATAAAACGCAAACTAGCAGTTCCTTTGAGGCGCTGGAAAATGAAGTAACAAAAATCATTTTTGGTGATTTATGGGGCCAAATAGAAGAAATGGAGAGTCAAAGTGAATAGAACACATACCAATGGGGAATTAAGAAAAGAACATATCGGAGAGTCCGTTCAATTAGTGGGGTGGGTCTCCAAGAAACGAGACTTTGGTTCAATGGTCTTTATTGACTTAAGAGATAGAACTGGCATTACTCAAATAGTTTTTGATGATAAGGGAGCACATGATTTAAAATCAGAGTATCTCATCGCAATAGAAGGGGAAGTGGCTGCTAGAAAAGACATTAATCCTAAGTTACCAACAGGGGATATTGAAGTCATTGGGTCAAGTTTTGAGATTATCAACAAATCAAAACAAACACCGCTGCTCATTCAAAATGATACTGATGCCTTAGAAGAAACTCGATTAAAATATCGATATTTAGATTTACGTCGTCCAATTATGCAGGAACGTTTAATCAAACGCCATCAAATCACCAAAGAGATGCGTCGCTACTTAGATGATGAAGGTTTCATAGAAATCGAAACACCTATGTTAACCAAGTCTACTCCTGAAGGCTCAAGAGAATACCTAGTTCCTTCTCGGGTTCATCCAGGAGAATTCTATGCTTTAGCACAGTCGCCCCAAATCTTTAAACAATTATTAATGATTTCTGGCTTTGAACGGTATTATCAAGTGGCGCGTTGTTTTAGGGATGAAGACTTAAGAGCTGACCGACAACTAGACTTCACTCAAG
The DNA here is from genome assembly GCA_964627845.1 of uncultured Erysipelothrix sp. Lineage (GTDB taxonomy): Bacteria > Bacillota_I > Bacilli_A > Erysipelotrichales > Erysipelotrichaceae > DUUI01. The sequence continues at coordinate 4,725 of CAZVKL010000003.1, forward strand.
TTGATATTGAAGCCTCGTTCTTAAGTGAAGAAGAATTTCAAACCCATATGGAACAGATGATGGTCAGAATCTTTAAGAATGTCTTAAACAGAGACTTACCAGTTCCATTTGAACGCTTAAGCTTTAAAGAGGCGCTCAACCGTTTTGGGAGTGATAAACCTGACCTACGCTTTGGTTGGGAGTTAAATGATTTAAACGAAATCTTCAAAAATAGTGAGTTTCAAGTCTTTAATCAAGAGGGAATCTCAATTAAAGGCTTAGTCATTGATAATGGAGCGTCTTCAACGCGCAAAGAAATCGATGGTTATACGAATCTGGTTAAAAAATATGGGGCGAAAGGATTAGTGACCCTCAAGGTGAATGACAATGAGCTGAGTGGTCCTGCCGTTAAATTCTTCAGTGACCAAGAAAAAGAAGCTTTATTCACATCATTAAACTTAAAAGAAAATGATTTAGTGTGTATCGTTGCTGATCAGTGGGAAACCGCCTGTAATGCCTTAGGGGCACTCAGATTACACTTTAGAGATAAATATGAGAAAGTACAAGAGGATGATACCTTTAAATTTGTCTGGATAGTTGACTTCCCAATGTTTGAGGAAGATCCTGAAACAAAAGCACTGATTGCTCGTCATCATCCATTTACTCGCCCTAAAGTAAACTCCTTAGAAGAGTTGGATGAAAATCCATTAGAGATTAATGCGTATGCGTATGACTTAGTCTTAAACGGGTTTGAAGTGGCGGGTGGTTCAATGAGAATCTACGATGGCCAGATGCAAGCCAAGTTCTTTGAAATGATTGGCTTTACACAAGAAGAAATAGAATCACGCTTTGGCTTTTTTATCGACGCCTTCGATTATGGAACACCTCCACATGGTGGAATCGCCTTTGGATTAGACCGCTTAGTCATGGTCTTAACGCATTCTGATTCAATCCGTGATGTTATCGCATTCCCTAAAAATGCATCCGCTCGTGATCCGCTGACTAATGCGCCTGGACCTGTGAGTGATAAACAATTAGATGAGTTACATATAGCGATTAAGAAGGAAGATTAATTCCTTCTTTTTGTTTGGTGAGTGTTTATTGTATAATCTAATTAATGAAAAACAAACCAACGATTGTGATCCCTGCCTATAATCCCCCAATGGAGATTCTAAAGCGGGTGATTTGCGAGTTAAAAGATCAAGGGTTCAATCAAATCATCGTCATCAATGATGGCAGTGATGATTCTTTTTCACATGATTTTAATACATTAGAAGAGGTTGTTCTATTAACCCATCCCCTTAATCGGGGGAAAGGGGCTGCCATTAAAACAGCCTTTCATTATTATCTTGAGCACGACTTAACGATGGCTGGCATTATCACAATCGATGCCGATGGACAACACAGAATCAAAGATGTGCAGACCTTAAGTGAGGCAATAGTGGATGATGCCATTTTAATTGGCGTTCGAGATTTTAATCAATCACATGTCCCTTTTAAAAGTCGTTATGGTAATAAAATCACGCGGACACTCTTTCGTTTATTATATGGAAAATCAATCTCGGATACTCAAAGTGGCTTAAGAGCGTTTCCCCATAATTTAATAGGGGAGTTTAGTGACTTAAGTGGTGATCGCTATGAATATGAGCTTAAAGTCTTGATGCATGCCTCGATTCATAATATCCCTTTGATTGAAGTTGAAATTGATACCGTCTATATCAATGAGAATGCGAGTTCCCATTTTAAGGCCTTTAAAGATTCTTATAAAATCTATAAAGTCCTATTTGGTTCGTTTCTTAAATTTTCAAGTGTCTCGTTTAGCTCTTTCTTACTCGACATTGGGTTATTTACGTTATTCTTGTCTTTCTTTGAAAATAAAAACACCCGATCAATCGTTATCGCAACGTTTATTGCGAGGATTCTTTCAGGTATTTTTAACTATTTGATGAACCATTATTTTGTCTTTTCTTCGAAAGAGAACCAGCGGATTAGTTTCCTTAAATATGTCTTGTTAGCGATCTTTGAGATGGGCGCATCGGCCGTGCTTGTTTCGATTCTTTATCGTGTCATTTCACGAAATGCCTCGGTGATTAAAATAGGAGTGGATGCTGGTTTATTTTTTGTGAGTTATCGGATTGAACAAAAACATATTTTTAAGGAACGTTAACTAATCAAGTAAAATTTCAACATTTTTATAGATCATTTGATGACATAAGCGACTAATTTCTTCAGCGGACTCTTTTAAATCATTTTCGATCCAAGTAAAAATGATGCCAACAAAACCCAATGAGATAAAGGAATAGTAATATTTAAAACGACCCTTATCCACTTCAGGGTTTGTTTTTTCTAAGCTTTCTGCCGCTTTTTGATAACCAGAATCGATCAGTTTAATTAAGAATTCGGAATTATATTTACGTGCATCAATAAAGGCTTGAAGTTGGATGTTCAAGGAAATTTCTTCCAAGATAAATTCTAAGATTGGTAAGTTTTGAGCATGATGGGGTCGATTAATATAACCTAGCCAAGAAGCGTTGGAGAAAAACTGATCCATTTTTTCTTGAAGATGGCGATAATGTTGGCTTTCTAAATCGTCTAAAAATTCATCTAAACTCTTATAATGAAGATAGAAGGTGGAACGATTAATCTGTGCTTTTTCGACTAAATCGATGACCGTGATCTCATTTAATTCATGCTCCTTTAAAAGGGAAGACAGGGCTTCTGATAGTTTTTGTTTCGATTTACTTGAGCGATTTAGTTTGGACATACACACCTCTTGCAATAAAATAGACATGTGTCTATAATTAACTCAAAGGAGTCGCAATGAAGAAATTTATCAGTTTTGCCATTAAGCATAAAAAACTAGTCATTATTCTTTTTTTTATTGCTTCCTTAATTAGTATTTTTTCACAGTCTTTCGTAAAAATCAACTATGACTTACAAGATTACTTACCTCAAGATACGCCCTCAACCCAAGGGGTTGACATTATGGCTCAACAATTTGAGGAGACAATCTTTAATATGAGCATCATGATTCCTGATGCCAGCATTAACGAAGCCTTAATGATGAAAGAAAAAGTTTATGAGGTCGAAGAAGTGGTCTCGGTCTTATGGCTCGATGATTATGTTGATGTGACCTTGCCGATTCAAGTCAGTGACCAGCAGCTGGTTAACCAATATTATAAAGACAATAATGCGTTATTTATGGTTACCGTTCAAACTGATAATTATCCACCGATTTTAGATGAACTTCAGTCGATTGTCAAGGATGGTCACGTTGCGGGTCAAATGGTGAGTTTAGCCATGGCTCAAAGCTCCACCCAATCTGAAATTGGTCAGATCATGATTTTTGTTGTTCCATTAGTGTTAATCGTTCTAATCTTAGCGACCCATTCTTGGCTTGAACCCGTGATTATGTTGTTTTCGATTGGGATAGGAATCTTAATTAATATGGGCACCAATCTACTCTTAGGCGAAGTCTCATTTTTAACCCAAGCGGTAGCAGCCATTTTACAATTAGCTGTTTCAATGGACTATGCGATTTTCTTGTTGCATCGATTCAATGACTATCGAGAGAAATATGACAGTATTGAAGAAGCCATGAAACATGCGACGATCAATTCGTTACCAACCTTACTTGCCTCTTCTATCACCACTTTTATTGGCTTCTTAGCCTTGACCTTGATGCGCTTTAGAATCGGTCCAGATATGGGGTTAGTCTTGGCAAAAGGGGTCTTCGTTAGTTTATTAAGTGTCTTAATATTTCTACCATGCATCACTATTTTATTTGTGAAGTGGATTGATAAAACAACCCATCGAAGTTTTTTGCCATCCTTTGATCGGTTCTCTAAATTAGTGTTAAAGATTACTCCGATTGTCATGATTATGATTGGTTTAATTATGGTCCCAGCATTTTTAGCACAACGTAAGAATCATTTCATGTATGGCATGGGCGACTATCAAGCATTCTCAAGAGAAGAACTGGATGATCAAGCGGTAAAAGATGTGTATGGAGAAGAGACTCAGATGGTTATCTTGGTTCCTAAAGGGCAGTGGGCTTCAGAAATCGATCTTATTGAAGAGTTTGAATCGTATCCTGAAGTGAAGTCCATCTTGTCTTATATCAGCATGGTGGGACCTAATATTCCATATCAAGTCTTACCTGAAAATGAAATGGCGTCCCTATTATCTCAGGATTATTCTCGCATAATTCTTCAAGTAGTCTCTGCCCAAGAAGGTGAACATGCATTTGGCTTAGTTGAGCGGGTTAGAGAGACCATCCAAAACCATTACCCAGATCAAGATACGCATTTAGTTGGCAGTAGTGTGATTACCTATGATATGGCTAAAACGATTCAATCCGATGATATTGTGGTGAATGGCTTGGCCGTACTAGCAATCTTTATTACGATTCTCTTAACGTTTAAGTCCTTATCGGTCCCAATCATCTTAGTGCTTGCGATTGAAGTGTCGATATGGATTAACTTATCGATTCCATATTTTACGCAATCTCCACTAAACTATATCGGTTATTTAATCATTAGTACGGTCCAGTTGGGGGCCACGGTTGATTATGGTGTTCTTTATACTCAAAATTATTTAGAGAATCGCTTAGAATTACCAAAGAAAGAGGCAACTCTAAAAACAATTAAACAGAGTGCTCAATCCATTTTACCTCCGGCGATTATTCTAACTGTGACCGGTTTTATCCTTGGAATTATTTCAACCATTACCATTGTCTCAGAATTAGGATGGACACTGGGTCGAGGCGCATTGTTGAGTTTAACGATGGTCTTACTGTTTGTTCCGGGGATGTATTATTATTTTGACAACCTTGTTGATAAAACAACATTATTCTATAAAGCAAAGCGAAAGGAGAAACAGCATGAAGAAAAAACTACTTAGTTTGTGTGCATTCTTTCTAATCCTCAGTCAGCTTCAAATTTCAATGCTTTCTAAAACGACCATTGATAAGGAAGAGGTTGTTTATTCCCGACTTAATTTAGATGGAAGTGTTGAGTCACTCTTTGTTGTTAATTCCTTTGATGTGACACAAGCGGATAGCACCATCGTTGATTATGGCGCTTATAAAGAGGTCATCAATACGACCAATCACCAAACGATTGAGTACGATGGCATTAAAGCTCAAATTGAGGATTTAGATGCAGGACGATTCTTTTATCATGGTGAATTAGTTGGCAGCACTCAATTACCATGGCTTATTCAAATTAGATATTTCTTAGATAATCGAGAAATTAGTGCGAATGACCTAGGTGGTCAATCAGGGAAATTAAGAATTGAAATCACCTCGAAACAAAATCAGAATATTGATTCTGTTTATTTTGATAACTATTTATTAAATATTACCCTTAATGTAGATTCCAAACTAGCGAGTAATATTGATGCCCCTGAGGCAACCATTGGTAATGCGGGTGATTTAAGAACCATTGTCTTTACTGGATTACCGAAACAAGATGCTAAATTTATTATGTATGCTGAGGTGACTGATTTTGAATTAGCACCGATTCAGTTAGCAGCTTTACCATTTAGTATGGCGATTGACATGCCCGATATTTCTGAGTTTACGGGAGGGATTTCTGAACTTCAAGATGGAATCGCTCAATTGAATTTTGGGGCAAACCAATTAGCCAGTGGGATAAACATTCTGAGTCAAAATGGGGGTTCCCTTAAGAGTGGAGCCAATCAACTTGCCAGTGGTGCAAATGACATTGATTTTGGGATGAGTCAAAGTGCCAGTGGTTCACTACAATTAACCGATGGTTTAAAGCAATATACAGGGGGTGTGAGTGAATTATCTTCTGGAAGTCAACAATTAGTGGATGGTTCTACTCAAATAAAAGATGGGATTAGTTTAATGGCTTCGTCATTGAATGAATACTCATCGATGTTACAACTAACGCCCCAACAACAAGAACTCGTCAATAGTTTAGTGGGTGCGTTGGAAAATCTTAAAACTTTTCTAGCCGATGATTTGGGCTCAGCGGTCTTTTTACCAATTGCTGAAAGTTTAAAAAGAGAAAATGTATTAGCGCTCTATCCTGATTTAGATACCAGCAATCCAGATGTCGATCGATTACTTAATTATATGCAGGCACAAGCAACGGCGATTGAGAATTCTTATAACTTGCTTGCGCCATTCCAAGAGAATATTAAACAAGATGTCTTACCGAAAATTGATTCAATGATTTCCATGATCTCTGGGATTTCTCAAATTGGTCAATTAATTTCTGGTGTGAATGAACTGAATACTCAATATCAACAATTCCATTCTGGTTTAGAACAATTGGCCGATGGTTTAGGCCAACTCGATCAAAACTCAGGACAACTTGTGTCTGGATCTCAAGAGTTAAGTTCAGGCTTACAACAACTAAGTGATGGTGTCAGTGAGTTTAAGGATGGTGTTAACCAATATTCCAGTGGTGTGAGTCAATACACACAGGGTGTTAACGAGCTTTCTTCAGGTGCCAATCAACTTTCTTCTGGTACCAACCAACTTGAAGAGGGGACTTCTGACATTGATACACTCATGGCAGAGAAAATTGAAGAACTGATGGAAGATTATGAATTTGAAGAGTTTGAGATGGTCTCATTTGTGGATGAGCGTAATAAAAACACAGAACTGGTTCAGTTTGTGTTTATGACTCAACCAATTTCAAAACCTGAAGTGGTTGAAGAAGTCGTCTCTAAAGAAGAGGAAAAATCTTTTTGGGATTTATTCTTAGATCTCTTTAAATAAGGACGTTATCGATTTAAATTAAGTCACAAAAAGCCCTCTAATCATCGTTAGAGGGCTTTTTAGTTGGATAAAACCAGAAATTATGATTGAACGGATTGATATTGATTGACCATATTGACGACGTTTTCTAAAAATGATTGTGGATGATGATAATAGTGATAAGCAAAGAGTCTGTGTAGATTCCATCCTCTTACTTTTAAATAGTTGGGTTGATGAATATCACGACCACGATCATTCTCTTTTAATCGTGGATAAACCGATTGATCGAATTCAAACCCACAAATCACTTGGTCGTCTTTAAAGACGGCACATTCGATGGTAAATTGACCAATTCCATACTGATAGTGACAAGTATAACCTTCTTTGTTTAAGGTATCCATCACCACTTGAGTCAATGGTGGAGGGGTTAAACGAGTTTGATTTTGATGGTTTGGACTCAGTTGATTAAGCACTGTTTGGACACCCGCTTCATCCTGTTCACTAATTGCTTTAGAATAGATTAAATAATCGCGTAACAGCGAAGGGCCTAAGGCACTTGCGTTTGAGACAGGAAGTTGATGAGGTTCAATGGACGTTACCACATAGATTTGTTTCTTGGCACGAGTAATGGCTACATTTAATCGATTTTGTCCTCCTTGTTGTGATAACCATCCAAAGAAGGAAGGGACCTTACCAGATTCATCGGGTGCATACGTAATCGAAAAGATAATAATGTCTCGTTCATCACCTTGAACATTTTCTATATTCTTAACAAACAAGCTTAAATCTTGATTATCGACAGAACGATTTATTTCTTGTTGATAAAAATCGTTAAATTCTTTATCTTGATTGGCTAGGGTTTCTAAGTCTTTTTCAATCAGATTTCTCTGAGTGGCATTAAAGGTGATCACGCCAATTGTCTCATCTTGTTGGCGAGTTTGACTAATGTCTTTAATAAGATTTACCACTGCCGTTGATTCTGCTTGATTGGACCGTTTAATCCATTGTCCATCTTCAACTTTGATCCGTTTTATTGGTGGAAGTTGGCTCGTAAAGGCATTGGGTGAAACGATGAGTTGATTCTTATAGAATGCCGCATTACTATAAGCAATGAGCTCTTCATATAAAGAACGATAATGATAATTTAGGACAGTGCTAGGGTACTTAAATCGGGCTAAATCCAAGAGTGACTCTTCATCTAATGCGGCGGTGCTATCAATAAACTCATCCTCAATGTCTTCATCATAGCCATAGCGTCCTACCCCAAAAGCAGAAGGACGTAGCTGTTGTGAATCGCCCGCAATGACGACTTGTTTAGAACGTAAAATAGAAGGGATGGCTTTTTCAATATAAAGCTGGGATGCTTCATCAAAAATCAAGACATCAAAGAGATCCGCTTTTAATGGAAAAATCTCTGAAACCACATCTGGGGTTGCTAACCAGATCTTAATCCCATCAAAGAGTTCAACGTAAAATTTATCAACAAACTTAGAAATAGACCATTTTCGTTTACGTTCAATAATTCGCTTCATCTCCATGGCGCGTTTCGATGATTTTAATTCAAATCGTTTCGAGTATAAATCTTTAGCTAGATAATCAACGAGCTGATCGGATTTCTCATTTGCGCTCGCATTAAAGCTTGCCACTAATTGATCGTAACTATTAATGAGACCATGAATTTGTCGGTTTGAATTTTCAAAGTTTTGAAGGTGCTCAAAGCCAATGAAGTTCACAAGACGATCGAGTGCTTGATGAGGCGATTCATTAAAATGAGTGCGTATTTTATCGATTAATAAAAAATCATTGATGTTGTTATCAAAATTTAAAGGTTGACTAACAAGGGGGTAGTTGTTCAATATCAATTCTACATGATTTAAATCATTGGAAACAATCGTTTTCTTAAGTTTCGTTAAGGGCTCCAGTATCTGAGCTTCTTTCGATTTACTAAGTAAACGCACCACGATGTTTTGATTGTTTAATTCATCGAGCTTTTTCCTAATATCTGGTAATGCTTGTTTTAAAACCATGACATCATAATCACTTAAATTCTTATTGATGTTATTCATATCAGGAATTGTTTGTGAGATATGAAGATAATCGATGATTTGATCAAAATCATTAGGAATAGTCAGTTCTTTAAACAGTTTGTATTGAGTTAAGCTTTTTGAATCCACGTTTTCTTTTAAGAATTGATAATCCTTGAACACTTCTGAATCTGAATAATCAATTTTTTTAATAATCGGATATAAATCCAAAGCATTCAGATCATCGATGAGGGGGGTCGTTAATAATGATTTAATCTGTCCTAATTCAGCTATTAAATCATTCATGGCCTGGTTTTGTTTCGATAAATCGATGTCTTGATGTTGGATATTCTTGTCGGTAAATAATCGTTCGCACTGACGGTAAAAGTTTTGTTTATCATTGATATTATCAATAATTAAAGCGTACTCATTAAGAATTCCTAAGCGGGAATACACAACATCAATGGCGGCTTTCTTTTCTGAGACCATTAACACATTTTTCTTATCAAAGACCGATTGAGCAATGACATTTGAGATGGTTTGAGATTTCCCAGTCCCAGGAGGGCCTTGAATAACAATGTGTTGTCCTTTTTTGATTTGGAGTTGAGCTTGTTCCTGAGAGCTGTTTAATGGATTAATATATGCCAAGTGTTGTTCATTAAAAACAACCTCATCCAGTTGATGTGCATCTTCTTCATCATGGCTTTGAGTTAGTGTTTCAAGTAATGTTAAAACATGTGGTACAAAAGAATCTAATTGACTTATTTGTGCATAATCTCGCTGAATAGAGGTTGAGAGGATAGGGAAGTAGCCCAATAACGCAACGTGTTCAACTTCAAAAATTCCAGGTTTTAAATCTTTAAAAGAGTCAATCGTTTTTGGTTCAAATGGTTTTAAATCATGGTCCTGATGCTCAATGTCTAAACCTTGTTGTTTGTAAGACACTAATAAATCGTCTAAGAACGTGTCCGGATTCACTTCTTCTAAGTTCATTGGAATCAGGGGTTGATTTGTTTTTAGAAAGTTTTGAGCCGCAATTATTAAGTTGGTATTAATGAGGACATCTTTCTCTAAATCCATTTGAATATGGATTGATTGGTTAGAGATATCCATCTTCACTGGAAAAAGGGCTAAAGGGGCTCGTACTGTAAAGCCATCACTAATAAATTCACCCATCACAAAAGGTGTAGCGACATATAAATCGAAGTTACCAGTTTCCCGATAAGCGCGGCTTGCGTTTTTATGAATATCATTAAGTGATTGATACGCTTGCTTTGAGGCGTCTTCTTTTAAGTCAACCAGTTTTATTTTCTTTGATTCAAATAACAGTTGATGAAGTTGATTGGCTCCTAATTCGGATAAATCAAACGTTGTTTTTGGTGATGTCTTTGCGACATATAAAAGACGATTTCGTTTAGAAATATTAATTAATCGTTTTTTGAGTTCGTTAATAGTCGTTTGTATGTGGGAGGATTGATTAAGTGTAATCGATTGACTATTAAAATTCTGAAGTCTTGAAACAATCAGTTCGCCATACTTCTTTAAAAACTCAGAACCAATTCCAGTGATGGCTTCCAAGTCGCTTATTTTAACAGGATTCAAACGAGCGATATCCTCTATTTGAGTGGCGTTTAGTGGGGTAGAGTTTAAGTTAAATTCAATCTGTAAATCCTGATTTAACTGATTTAAAAATATTCTTCTTTTTCGTATTTGATCCATTTTTTTATCCTTTTATTTTCGTTCATTATACCAAACACAAATCAGATATGATATACTAAATCTAGCTAAGAGGGAACACATATATTTCCAACACATTGATATAAGGGAGTCTGATTTTGTTTGAGTGGTGTGAAGACCTATTCATTTAGGGATCCTAATCTTAAACTAAGACACCCACCTGTACATACAGGGAATAATATCACCCTTTTGGCTTTTTAAAACGTTTGAATTAAAGGAGTGAAGAGATGGGCGATATCCTATATGTTTTATTAGGTGTTGTTATTGGCCTAATAGCAGGATTCTTTATTGCGAAATATTATTTCGAAAAACAAATTAAAGAGAATCCACCAGTGAATGAAAAGATGATTAGAGCGATGTTCTTACAAATGGGACGCAAACCAAGTGAGAAACAAATTCGTCAAGTCATGAATTCAATGAATCAACATAAGTAAGCGGTTAAGGATTATCTTTATCGCTTTTTTATTATATTAAGGGAGACACAATGGAAAGAACGCCATTCATCATAGGAATTGTTTTATTCTCGGTTTTTTTATTGTCTTTTCTTTCAAGCAAGTATGCTAAATTTAAACGCTCAAAAGAGTTTAGAGTAGAAGTTGGCCAAATCAGAAAACGACCAACCTCATTCGATGAACTTCAATCGGTCAAGGACTATTTTCATCAATTCAAACAAACTGAAACAACTTTTGTGATTGACGATATCACAAGCAACGACTTAAACCTTGATGAACTGTTTCTTCAGTTTGATTCAACTAAATCAGTCGTTGGTCAAGAATATTTTTATAAAACACTCCGCGTCATGCAATTAGAGGAAGTTGTTTTAAAGCAACGCCAACAACTGGCGGACTATTTTAAATCAAATCAGGATAAGATGATTAAAACCAAAGAAATCTTATCGTCCATTGCTCACTATTCTTATCAACGTTCGTTTTATCAAGATGTGAAATCCTTACAACAGCTCTCTGAAACACGCTATCCAATCCATAAAATACTGACTGGGATTATTGTTCTAGGGTTAATCATCCTCTTACTTCATTTTGATATCGGGGTGACGATCTTACTATACGGTGGATTCTTTAACTTCCTCTACTATTTGAAATTAAAATATGTTGATCATTTTAATTTAGAAGTGTTTAATACGTTAATTTCTTCGTTAGTTGGTCTTAAGAAACTAGACCAACTTAATCATGACATCTTAGAGCCGTATCACCAATCGATACAGGAAATCAATAAGTCTTTCTCTAGTATTCGAAGAGGGGTTTGGATTGGTGCGAGTGATAAGAATTCGATCTTCCAACCAATCTTTGATTTAATCTTTGGGATTACACATATCAATTTCCATAAATACTATCAAATGTTACGGGTGTATAAAAAGAATGCTGAAAAGTTAGAAGACCTCTATGTTGTGATTGGTGAAATCGAAGTCGCGCTTATTATGTTTAATTTACAACAAAGTCATCATTTAATTAGTCAACCAGAATTTATCGATGAAAAGCAGGTTGAAATAATATCGATGTGTCATCCGCTCATCGAAGATTGTGTCACCAATGATTTAGTAATGAATCAATCCATTCTAATTACAGGGTCGAATGCGAGTGGTAAGTCCACTTATATTAAAATAGCCGCCATCAATGTAATTATGGCACAGACACTTCACTCATCGTTTAGTGAAAGTTATCAAGCACCAATGATGAAAGTGATGACGTCAATGGCTCTTAAAGATAATATATTTGAAGGGGAGTCGTACTTCATGGTGGAGATACGTTCATTAAATCGGATTCTCAATGAACCTAAAGAGACAATGGTCTTTGGTGTGATTGATGAAATCTTAAGAGGGACTAATACCATAGAGCGAATTGCGGCGAGTGCCACCGTCCTGAAGGAATTAGCAACCCAAAATGCTTTCATCTTAGGGGCAACTCATGACATTGAATTAACTCAAATATTAGAGGGGCTTTACCAAAATAAACACTTTCAAGAACAATTTGAAGGCGATGACATTGTCTTTGATTATAAAGTGAAAGAGGGACCAAGTACCTCTCGGAATGCCATCAAATTATTAGAGTTACATGGTTATGATGAAGAGGTGGTTAGCGAGGCCTATCAACGCGTTGACTATTTTGAAAAACATCAGACATGGCCGAAATTCTAAGGCAAAAAAAGAGCATCCAACTGGGTGCTCTTTGATTTGAATCATTATCTTGAGTAATACTCAACAACTAATGCTTCATTCACTTCTTGATTTAATTCTTGACGATCTGGAAGACGAACGAATTTACCTTTTTTCGTTTCAGGATTAAATTCAACGAAATCGACCATTGATAAGTTCGCTTCTAATGCATCGTTGATGCTAGCTAGTTTACGAGACGATTCTTTGACTTCAATCGTTTGTCCTGGTTTGACTTGGAAAGATGGGATATCCACTTTCTTACCATCCACTAAAATGTGTCCGTGATTAACTAATTGACGTGCTGCGCGACGTGTACGACCTAAATTCATGCGGTATACAACGTTATCTAAACGAGACTCTAACATGTGTAATAAGTTTAGACCTGTAACGCCTTCTTTCTTCACTGCTTTTAAATAAGTATTGAAGAATTGACGCTCAGAAACACCATACATATGACGAATTCTTTGTTTTTCTCTTAATTGAGTTGCGTAGTCAGATAGTTTTGGACGACGAGATTGTCCATGTTGACCAGGCGCATAATTACGACGTTTTAGTTCTTCACCAGTTTCTAAGATTGAAAAACTTAAACGACGAGACTTTTTCCATACTGGACCTGTATAACGTGCCATGTGCTGTTCCTCCTTTCTGTTTTATATGCAATAAAACAGAAAGTCACAAATCAACATCGGGGGTGTTAACCTTCATAGTTCGCCTTGCAGCAAGGTTACTTTATTCCTAGAGTGATTAACGCCGTGGCCGACATCTTTGTGTGCTGCTGTTTTAATCGCTTGTACAGTCTACCAAAGTCCTCTGTAGAAGTCAAATTTTAATGCTAAACGAAATGGACATCAACAGTAAAAAAATTTGAGTAAATATGGTACAATACAGCAGAGAGGTGCCCAATGAATTCAATGATCGATTTTCTTTCTCAACGAGAAGTTTATTTAACTTTATTAGGAATTATCCTAATAGGACTATTATATTTTGCTTACAGACGCATACAGCGTAAAGTGCTCATTAATAAACTACATCAGCTTGAAGTAGATATTAACTCCATGCGCTCAACACCCTTATCTTATAAATTAAACAAAGCCATTGGATTAACGAAAGTAAACGATAGCGTGGTGGATCGTGTCGAAAAAGCCCAAACTCAATTTAATGATGTTACTGGTGCTTTTGAAACACTGACTAATCTTTTAGGAAATGCCGAAGATGATATTCTAACCGGTAATCTTAAGGGTGGAAAAGAGACCCTTGATGAAATTTTAGATGTCTATCAAGCCAATAAAGCAGAGGTCGATAATTTAGATACAGAATTGGATAATCTATTAGAAGATGAAATTCGTCTACGTGACTCCATTAATGAGATGAAGGATGAATTTAGAGAAGCGAAACAAGATTATCATGCCAAACACAATCAAATTAGTCTTGCTTCAGAAGCACTTGAGGAACATATCGAAAGCACCGAAATGTATTTTAATTCGTTTGAAGAATGGATGTTTGCGTCTGAATTTGAGAAAGCACAAGAACAATTCAAATATATTCAAGATCATATTTTTACACTGAAGAGAAATTTATCGCTACTACCAAGTATTGTTGAAAGAATTAATGGGCTAGTGCCACATTATCTTTCTGAAACAAGCAGTAAATACCAAGAAGTAGGGAATAAAGGTGTTTACTTAGACCATTTAGAAGTCGCTAAAAATATTGATTTGGTGAAAGAAACTTTAAACACAGAGACCAATAAAGCAAAGAATTTAAATTTAGATGGCATTGCCAATCATTTGGATAATTCTGTCAAACGCCTTCAGCAATTATTAACTCAAATTGATAAAGAAGATAAATCGTTTGATTTAGTCACCGGTTTAAGAGTCTCTGCCTTTGCTCAACAAAAGAGCGTTCAAGAAGACCTAGGGGAGCTTATTCGTGTGTTACCTGAACTAAAAGAACGGTTTGGCTTTACACAACTGGTCGATCGTGCACCGGTTTTAGAACAAACCAATCAAAATTTAGTGGCTAAAGCAGAAAGCTTAAATGAAAAATTAACGCAAGAACAATTACCTTATTCTACTTTATTAACTGAATTGAATGAATTTGATCAAGATGTTTCCTCACTTCAAAGTGAAGTGCAAGATGCCAATCGTTTGATTAATTCAGCTCGTCAAGATGAACAGAGAGCAACAAACCAATTACTGAAACTTAATTTGTTAATGAATGATATCGTCACCAAGATTGATTCACGTCATTTACCTCAGATTTCAGAATCCTATGAAGGAGATGTCCTTAAAGCCAAGGGCATGGTTCATCAAATTAATTCCATCTTGACACAAAATCCATTAAACATACGCTTATTAAATAGTTCCGTTCATGACACCATCGATTATATATATAAGCTCTATAACAATGTAAACAATTTAGTTGGAACAGTGGATATGGTTGAAAATGCGATCGTTTATGCCAATAAATATCGTTCGACCTCACCAGAACTTGATTCAGAATTAACGAGAGCTGAAATTTCATTTAGAAATGGTGAATATACCTATGCCCTTAAAACGGCCATCTATGCGATCGAGCGTTTTAAACCTGGAACTCAGTATGAAGAATTAATTCTTCAAAATGCGAAAAGTGCCTAATGATTTACTTTGATCATGCAGCCACTTCACCACTCAATCAACAGGTTTTAGAAACATATACAAAATTACTGTCGAGTTCTTTTGCCAATAGTGAATCCACTTATGATTTAGGAACTCAAGTTTCTTTAAACTTACAGAAAGCACGTGCTCACTGTGCTTCTTTTTTTGGTGTGAAAGAGAAAGATATTCTATTTACCTCAGGGGCATCTGAATCAAATAATATGGCAATTAAATCGATCGCACTGGCTTATCAAGAAAAGGGAAAACACATTATCAGTACCAATGTTGAGCATTCTTCAGTCTTAGGAGCCCTTAAACAATTAGAAGAATTGTTTGGTTTTGACATTACTTATCTGCCTGTAAATCAACAAGGGTCCATTACGACACAGCAAGTCTTAGACGCGCTTCGTGAAGATACCATTCTAGTTAGTGTTATGGCTGTGAATAATGAAGTTGGTTCAATAAATCCGGTTAACCAGATAGCAAAGAGCTTAAAAAAACATCCAGCACTGTTTCATGTGGATGGCGTTCAAGCCGTTAATAAGATTGATTTAAATTATGCTGATTTTGATTTGTGCTCTGTTTCTGCCCATAAATTGGGTGGGTTAAAAGGATCAGGGATCTTGATTAAGAAAGATCACCTGAAATTTGAACCGCTCATTTCAGGGGGAGCTCAAGAATTCCATCAAAGAGGTGGAACTGTTGATGCCCTAACTCAAATCATGTTCTATAAAACATTAAAGTTGAATCTAGAACAAGATTCACAGTCTGTCAAACAGATTAATCAATATTTAAGACAAGAACTTGATCAGATTCATCAAGTCGTGATTCATTCCCCTAAAAATGCGTCCGACTACATTCTAAGTTTTAGTGTGCTAGGGCTCACTTCAGAAATGATGGCCAATGCTTTAGCGGCCCAACAAATCTATGTCTCTTATCGCTCGACCTGTCATAATAGAGATGCGGTAGGGTCCATCGTATTAAAAGCAATGGGTGTTTCGGACGATTGTTTAAGTTCAGTGTTAAGACTTAGCTTTAATCACACCAACACCTTATCAGAAGCAAAACAATTTATTGAAAGTTTGAAAGGAATTATACAACAATATGGCACAAGATAGTTTCATTGTCGTTCGCTATGGCGAATTATCAACCAAAGGAAAGAACAGAAATCAATTTGTTAAACAATTAAAAAGAAATATTCAACAGGCGTTGGTCGATTTTGAGAATGTCCATGTTGTTTCTAACTACAATCGGATCTTAATTGAACTCAATGGACACAATGGACTAGAGGTCATGGACAAAGTAGAACCTGTCTTTGGGATCGCGTCCTTATCGTTAGGTATTAAAACCGAAAAGGATTTAGAGGTGATCGCCCAAACAGCTCTTGATTTGGTCAAAGAGAAAACAGGGACATTTAAAGTTGATACGAAACGTCGTGATAAATATTTTGGTGAAAGCAGTGATCACATTAATCGGTTCATCGCAGGTCATCTCTTAAGAAACACGGACTTAAAGGTTAATGTTAAAAACCCTGATACCCTAATTAAGGTCGAAATTGAAGATCGTGATGAAGCCTATATCTTAGCTCATACTGTTAAAGGGGCAGGGGGCTATCCAGTTGGTGTTCAAGGTAAAGCGATGTTGTTATTATCTGGGGGTATTGATTCACCAGTGGCTGCCATGTTAACCAACAAGAGAGGGGTCCATTTAGAAGCGATTCATTTTGAATCAATGCCATATACCTCTCAAAATGCGTTAAATAAGGTCCTGGATTTAGCAAAAATCTTAACAAAATATCAATCCTATATGAAAGTTCATATCGTTTCATTTACAGAAATTCAAATGGCTATTTATGATAAAGTCGATGAAGCCTATGCCATTACAATGATGAGACGCTTTATGGTGCGAATTGCAGAGAAATTAGCTCAACAAAATAAATGTGGTGCCTTAGTCTCAGGTGATTCTCTGGGGCAGGTCGCCTCCCAAACAATTGAATCGATTGATGTCATCAATCGAGCATTCGATATGGTCATGTTTAGACCACTCATCGCATTCGATAAAAACGAAATTATTGATATTGCTAAAAAGATTGGCACTTATGAGACGAGTATCTTACCATTTGAAGATTGTTGTACCATCTTCACACCTCAAGCGCCTGTTATTAAACCTAAATTAGAGAAAGTCTTAAAGTTTGAAGAACGCTTTGATATCGAAGCGATGGTTGATAAAGCGATTGAAAACATTAGAACAATTGAAGTCAACAACCAAAGGGAAAAAGACGATGAACTTTTCGGATAATCCAATGTATCGACCCGCCCAAGCAGGAGATCAGAATCAAATTGTTGAATGTATCGCTCAAGGCTTTCATCATCTCACCAAACATTTAAGTAAGGACAAAAACCAAATTAAACAATTTTAATTAGATTCACTTTTATTTGATTATTTTTATGTCATTGAACTCGATTCAAAAGTCGTTGGGTGCTGCTCGGTAACGCCAGCCAATCTAAGGCCAATATCGATTTCTGTCAAAAGCATGCGCGCTATTTTTGGGTTTATTAAGGGGTCTATTGCTACCAACGTTTTAAAAGCACTATTAGAAAAACCCTATCAATTTGATGCAGAAGATGGTTATATCGAATATGTGACTATCTTAGAAGACTATCGACGCTTAGGTCTGACGACAGGTTTATTAACCTTTATTCTCCATCAAAATCGGTATCGTCATTTGATGTTAGATGTTACCAGTGATAATAAAAAAGCTTTTGAGTTGTATCAAAAGCTTGGCTTCAAAGAATTTAAGCGAGTGAAGCAGCGATTCAGTAAACAAGCAGGATTTGATTATTTATCCTTTATGAAAGTTTCGCTTGAATCTCGCGGGTAATTAAATCTGAAATTTCTTGATAAGAGAGACGCTTACAGATGGTTGGATATAGTTTGTTTCCATAGATTATCTGAAGCGTTTTTTCATGTTGGAATTGTTTATTATTAAAGACATATGGTACATTTGCCAATTTTGCCGGTTGTAAAGCACCTGCTTTAAAAGGATTGAGTGTCTTTGATTTTGACCTTGTTCCTTCTGGAAAAATCAACACAGAGATGTTTCCTTGATGATGGGTGTCTTTTCTTCAATGTTATTTTTTATAATTGGGTTCGGTTGTTTTTTAGTTTAATTTTTTGATGGTCTTGTTTTGTTTCTAAAGAGGATAGAGAACGTGTTTCGAGTGAACACAATCAATGATAACTTGGACACTTTGTTTTTTTGCCTGTTCTTCATCGACCATGACAATGTCGAATTATATTTTAAAAAATAACTTCCAGCTAGGAGTTATTAATTAATTTGATTTTGTTTTCTCGAGATAATTGTTTAATTTGATATTCTCGTTTCATGGCCTCACTTTGTGTGGTGTGCTTTTCAAAATAAACACATTTAACGGGAAGTCTACTTCGGGTGTATTTTGAACCTAAACCCTCGTTGTGACTTTTGAGTCGATTTTTTAGGTTATTGGTCCATCCAGTATAAAGGGTTCCATCACGACATTCTAAGATATAAGTAACAAATTCTTTCATGGACACATCTTATCAAATCTAAAAACTGAAACCAAGGGTGAATATGTTAAAATAAAATGTGTTAGAAGGGAACAATGTATGTTAGATAAATTACAAGAAAAATATAAAGAGAATCGTTTTATAAGTTTTATGATTGAATTAATCAAACGATTTCAAGAAGATGAGGTCATGGCAGTTGGGGCACGATTAGCTTATTACTTAATCATGGCTTTTTTTCCATTCTTGATTTTCTTATTAAACTTAGCTGCCTATACACCTTTAGGTCAAGAACAAGTGATTGGGGAATTGTTTCAAGTTCTACCCAATCAAACCAGTGAATTATTAGAACCCATTGTCATGGATGTCATTAGCTCAAGATCGGCAGGACTTTTATCGGTTTCATTACTATTAGCACTTTGGTCAGGATCAGCTGGAATAAATGCGCTAATTAAAGCAATGGGGACTGCTTTTGATGTTGAAAACTCTCGAGCGGTCTGGGTGAAACGATTACTATCTATTCTGTATACGTTTTTATTAGCAGTGATTATCTTAGTGGTGTTAATGGGACCAATCTTTGGTCAAGTCTTAATTAATTTACTTGAAAACTTCATGAATTTAGGTGATGAGTTAGCAGGCTTGATTAATCTAGGCGTCTCTTTATTACCGATTCCAATCATGATTTTAGGTTTTGCCTCCATCTATAAATGGGGTCCTGGTTTTCCTGAAACAAAAACAATTAGCTTTAAAGAAGCCTTGTTGGGTGCCACTGTCGCAACGTTCTTATTCTTAAGTTTATCGTTTGGATTTAGTTTCTATGTGAATAACTTTGGTAATTATGCCAATACGTATGGCGCATTAGGAGGCGTGATTGTTCTATTAATTTGGTTATTTTTATCATCCACGGTAATCATGTTGGGGGCTGAAATTACGGCAACCTATGTGGCGATGAAATCCAACCGGATTGATAAACGAACGGATGAAACAACCACTGAAGATCAAAAGGCTCAAGTTATCCTGTTAAAAACGAGTCAATCTCAAAAAGGTTTAGGGGCTGCCATTGTTGCTTCTATCGGTGGATTTGTCTTAATTAAAGCAGTCAAATCCATCTTGGATTAAGGAGTACATTTGGTATAATAGAGTCAGAGTTTGGAGGAATTTAATTAATGGCATTTGAAAACTTAACCGATCGCCTAAGTCAGAGTTTTAAAACGCTGGTAGGTAAAGGAAAATTAACTGAAAGTAATATGCGTGAAATGTTAAAGGAAGTGCGTTTATCGCTCATTGAAGCGGACGTCCATCCAAATGTCGTTTCACAATTTATTGATAATATTGAAGAAAAAGCCTTAGGGCAAGAAGTCATGACCTCACTTAAACCATCTGAAATGGTGGTAAAGATTGTTAATGAAGAATTAATCAATCTATTAGGTGAGACTCAGGAAGAACTAAACTTAGTGTCTCATCCTGCTGTGGTTATGATGGTTGGATTGCAGGGATCTGGTAAAACAACGTCAGCCGCAAAGATTGCGAATGATTTAATTAAAAATTTCAATCGTCGTGTGTTATTGGTTGGGGCAGACTTACAACGTTTGGCTGCGGTGGAACAACTTCGTATTTTAGGTCGACAAATTGATGTTGAAGTCTTCTCACTTGAAGGCTCAAGCCCTGTGAATGTGGCGACACAAGCGTTAGACTATGCCAAGGCAGAAGGGTTTGACACGTTAATTGTGGATACTGCGGGTCGTTTACACATTGATGAAGCGTTAATGGATGAGTTATCGAATCTTCAATCAATTTTAAGACCGGATGAGATTTTATTATCCGTGGATGCAATGGCAGGTCAAGACATTGTGAATGTGGCCAGTCGTTTTAAACAACAAGTGGATTTAACGGGTTTAGTTGTCACTAAATACGATGGAGACTCTCGTGGTGGAGGGATCTTATCGGTTCGTTCTGTCACTGATGTTCCAGTGAAATATGTGGGAACTGGTGAGAAAATTGAAGATTTAGAACGCTTTTACCCAGAACGTGTTGCTTCAAGATTACTGGGCATGGGGGATGTGTTAACCCTTATTGAACAAGCGCAAGCGAAGATGGATCAAGATGCTGCTGAAAGAGCTGCAGAAAATATGATGAAGGGTCAGTTCACCATGGATGATTTACTGACTTCAATTGAACAAATGTCTAAGATGGGTCCATTGTCAGGAATTTTAGGCATGATGCCAGGGATGGGTAATCTTAAGAATCAAATTGATGACGCAAAAAGCACGGAAGATTTTAAACGCATTAAAGCCATTATTCAATCCATGACCAAGGCTGAGCGCGCGAAACCTCAATTGATTCGTTCATCACAAAAGAAACGAATTGCTCAAGGGGCTGGTGTTCGTCCTAGCGATGTCAATAAGCTTTTAAATCAATACGATAAAATGAAAGATCAAATGCGAATCTTATCGCGTTTTATGAAATAACAGACGCTTTATTGCGTCTTTTTTATAAAGGAGAAAAAACATGTTGAAATTTAAAGACAATTTTCGTCTTGGCGTTGCCACCTCTTCGACTCAAATAGAAGGGGGAATTGTTGATTCAAATTGGTATCAGTTTTGCCAACAAGGACATGTCAAGGATGGTTCACATTGTAAAGAGGCGACGATGCATTACCGAGACTTTACACAAGATGCACATCTATTGGATCAAATGGGAATCAAAGATTATCGTTTCTCATTGGAATGGGCACGAATTAACCCACAGCTTGGTCAATTTGATCGATCAGCATTGAATCATTATCGAGTGGAGTTATTACTTTTAAAAGAATTAGGGATTAAACCGCTGTTAACGTTCTATCATTTTAGCCATCCAACTTGGTTTGAGGAATTAGGTGGCTTTACAAAGAAAGAGAATGTCATCTATTTTTTAGAATATGTGAGTGAATGTTTAAAAGTATTTGGTGATTTAGTCGATGAATACTGCACCATTAATGAACCCAATGTTTACGCAATTCTAAGTTTCTTATATGGGGATTGGCCACCGATGAAAAAATCGCTCCCAGATGCTTTAAAGGTCATGAATGTGTTGGCTTTAGCTCATATTAAAACATATGAACTCATTCATCATGTGTTTGATAAACATAAAGTGGTTAAAGTTGGATTTGCGCATCATGGTCGGGTATTTGAACCTGAAAATCGTTTGAATCCAATTCATCAACTTTCCACCAAGATTTTCTCAAAAGGGTTTCAAGATGAACTCATTAAAGCTTTTATGATTGGTGAATTTCATTGGCCGATGAAAAACTTAGGAAATGTCCCTAAAGGCATCTACAGTGACTACATTGGTATTAATTACTACACACGCTCTTTGGTGAGTGAATTTAAAGAGAGTGCTAAACGAATCTATCCGACCAACGACTTAAATTGGGAAATCTATCCAGAAGGATTAATTAAGATTGCTCAACAGAGTTTTGATGTGTTACCACTGCCAATCTATATCACAGAAAATGGGACTTGTGATAATTCGGATCGATTTAGACCAAAGTACATTTATGATCACTTAAAAGTAATCATGGAGAGCGACCTACCGATTGAGCGTTATTATCATTGGTGCTTTGTTGACAACTTTGAATGGAAAGAAGGGAATCATGCTCGATTTGGTTTAGTTCATAATGATTTTAATACTCAGAAAAGAACCATCAAAGAGAGTGGTCACTTCTATACAGCAATGATCTATCATCAAGGTGTTCCCAATGACCTCTATGATGACTATGTAAAAAATCAGGAATACACCCATGATTGAAATTAAAGAGAACACCATCTATTTACAGACTCAACACACCTCTTATTGGATGCATGTCAATCAATATGGACACTTAGAACATCTTTATTATGGTCCAAAATTAGAGATTCAAGCAGTTAATGCACTTAGAGTTCCTCATCATGTCAGCTTTGGATCCAGTGTTAATTTAGGTCATGAATACTCTTTGGACCAACAAAAACTTGAAATAGCTTTTAGTGGCAAAGGGGATTTTAGACAACCAAGTTATCAATTAATGGATCAAGAGGGTTCTTTTGTCAGTCATTTGCGGGTCAAAGATGTTCGCTTCAGTGATCAGATTGATTATCCAAGCCACTATTTTAGTCCCAGAAAAACACAACAGACGCAACAATGTATCATCGAACTAATTGATGATTATTTTGATGTGTCTGTTTTTCTAATCTATACCATATATCCAGAATACGATGTTATTTTGCGTCATACCAAACTTCATAATCACTCACAGGAATTAATTAAAATTAAAAAATTAATGTCTGTGAGCTTTGATTGCTTCGAAAGTGATTATCAAGTCTTAACCTTAAATGGGACGTGGGGTAAGGAAGCCCAAATCAAGATTGACCATGTCAATTCAGGTCAACTGGTCCATCAATCCATAACGGGTGCCTCCTCCTCACTCAATAATCCAGGGTTACTGTTGTTTAATGATCAACATGCCATCGGCTTAAATCTCATCTATTCAGGGAATCATTATAATAGTGTTCAAGCTCATTATGATGGTTCAATGCGAGTGATGATGGGAATCAACCCTAATCAGTTTGAGTGGCACTTAAAACCTGAACAATCCTTTAGTACGCCACTGGCTGTTTTAACCACTGGTAACAATCAGGTTGAAGTGACGCAGCAGTTTCATCGCTTTATTCGAGACTGCATAATTCCTGTTGAACCTTTTGAAAAGCCAGTGACCTATAATCACTGGGAAGGGACCTTCTTTGATTATGATCACAGTAAATTAATGTCTTTTGCCACCAAAGCAAAGAATTGTGGCATGGATTTGTTTGTGATTGATGATGGTTGGTTTGGTCATCGAAATGATGATCATCGTTCATTAGGAGATTATTTTGTTAACCAAAAGAAATTTCCAAATGGTTTAAAACCAACGATTCAAAAAATGAAGGAGTTAGGGTTAAAAGTAGGGCTTTGGGTTGAACCGGAAATGGTTTCAGAAGATTCAGAACTCTTTAGAGCCCATCCAGAGTGGGCAATAGGAAAATCAAATCATCTGCGGGCGAAAGGTCGAAATCAGTATGTTTTAGATTTATGCAATGATGATGTGGTTGATTATATTGTCAAGAATGTGAGTCAAGTCATCGATGAGTTAGAAGTCGACTATATTAAATGGGATATGAATCGTCATCATGCTGACCAATTTAGTCCGACACTAACGAATCAACTTGAATTCGATGTGCGTTTTCAGATGGGCTTAGTTAAAGCACTGAAACGAATCTTTGAACCAAGGCCTCACATTTTCTTAGAAATGTGTAGTAGTGGGGGAAATCGCTTTGATTTAGGCATGCTAAGTGTGGCACAACAAATTTGGACCTCTGACAATACAGATGCGATGGATCGCCTTAAAATTCAAGAAGGGACCGCTATTTTTTATCCACTCACAGCCATTAGTAATCATGTCTCTGGCAAGGTTAATGCTCAAACGCTCAGGAATACCCCCTTATCGACGCGTTTCAATGTGGCCTGTTTTGGTGGATTCGGTTATGAACTGGATTTAAACATTCTATCGAAAGCGGAGTTGAATGAAATTAAAGATCAAATAACGTTCTATAAAGAAATTAAAGAGATCGTTCTCAAAGGGAAGTATCGTGCGAATCCGATGAAGAATGCTCATCGAACCTGTTGGCAAGTGACCTATCAGAATAAAGCATTGGTGGGTCTGTATCAAGGAATGAATCATGCGCTTCAACCTAGAGAAAAACTGAGAGTGTATGATTTAGAGGCTCAACAATTTTATCGGTTACGGAGTAAGCCGCAGAAATTATTTATTGATCGCTATGGTGAAATCTTAAAACATGTCACATCACTGCCAGTTCATCCTTATGGCATGATTATGAATCAGGTAGCCAAATATAAAACAATGGAGGATGGTCAGTATGACGTGATTGTGAGTGGCGGCCATTTAAAACAAGGAATTGTCTTAAATGATGTATTTTTAGGAACAGGCTATCATCCAGAGATTCGATTATGGGGAGACTTTGGATCGACCTTATACACGATACAGGAGGAACAAGATGAAGAATAATCGCTATTCATTTGGGATTGGAACCATTGGCCGTGACATGGTCTATACATTGGTATCAATGTTTTTAATGGTTTATTTAACCGATGTGTTAAATGTCTCAGATGCGGATTTAACCTCGATTGGGATTGTTTTTATGGTGATGCGAATTTTTGATGCCATTAACGACCCAGTGATGGGGTTATTGGTGGATAACACCAAGTCAAAATGGGGTAAGTTTAAACCTTGGATATTCTTTGGGGCAATTTTATCAGGGGTTTTTACCGTCATTATGTTCTATGATTTTGGACTGACAGGGGCTTCCTATGTTTTGATGTTTGCGTTGGTTTATCTGTTGTGGGAAGTGAGTTTTACAGCCAATGACATTGCGTATTGGTCAATGTTACCAGCTCTCTCAAGCAGTCAAAAAGAACGCGAGCGAATTGGTGCATTTGCTCGGATCTGTGCAAATATTGGTTTATTTTCACTGGTGGTAGGAATTGTGCCTGTAACAAACTGGTTGGCTGAGTTGTCGGGATCAATGAAGAATGCTTATTTAACGTTGGCTGTCATTCTGGTTTTAATCATGTGGTTCTTTCAGCTTTTCACACTCATCTTTACGAAGGAGAGAAAAGACATTGAGGTTTCTACAGAGCCGACTAAATTCTCTGAAATATTCTCGATTATTACCAAGAATGACCAATTGTTATGGACCACGGTTTCCATGGTTTTGTTCATGATTGGTTATACGACGACCACTCAATTTGGTTGGCATTTTTTCACCTATATCTTTGGTGATGAATCAAAGTATACGATATTTGCGCTGGTGTTAGGCATCTCTCAAATTGGGGCATTGATGATCTTTCCGTTGTTTTCTAAACGGTTTAATCGAAAGTTGTTATATTTTGGGGCGACTGTCTTAGTCGTCTTGGGTTATCTCATCTTCTTTGTGGCGGAAAAATCGATGCTGCTGATTGCGGTGGCTGGAATTTTATTGTTTGTTGGACAGGCATTTATTCAACTGTTAATGTTAATGTTTATTTCGGATACGGTTGAATATGGTGAGTTTAAACTTGGGAGACGAAACGACTCAATTACATTATCGATTCAACCATTGATTAACAAACTGGGTGCTGCCATTGCCACTGGAATTGTGTCTCAAACCTTGGTAATTTCGGGTGTTAACTCGGCAACATCCGCTGCGGATGTGAGTGATCAAGGCGCGCTCATCTTTAAACTATCGATGATGATTATTCCACTGATTCTAATTGTGATTGGCTATCTGGTCTATCGTGTTAAATACACGATTAATGAGACGAATTATGCACAGATGTTAGAAGAACTTCAAAGGAGACGACATGCTCAACAAGAACTCAAAGATTAAAGATTTATTAAAAACCCCCATTGGAAAAGATGTGGTGGATAAAGTTTTGTTACAAATGAATAAGTCCTCAGTTTGGATCGAAAATCCGTTGATTCTTAATCTTAAGTTGAAACACTTAAACCGGTTCATAAAAGATGAAGGGTTTGTTGATGCTTTAATCAATTTGGCGAATCAGGATAAAATCTTTCCAACTCAAGAGGGTGGAATGCTGGTTAAAACATGGTGGAAAGAGATTGTCTTTTATCAAATCTATCCAAAATCATTTAAAGACAGTAATGGGGATGGCAAAGGTGATTTACAGGGGATCCTTTCTAAACTTGATTACATTGAGTCCATGGGCTTTGGTGGAATATGGTTATCACCAATTTTCAAATCACCGATGAAAGACAATGGTTATGATATTTCAGATTATTATGCGATCAATCCAGAAATGGGCACCATGGATGATTTAAAACAACTCATAGAAGCATGTCATCAAAGAGGTTTAAAGATAATTCTTGATTTAGTTGTCAATCATACCAGTGATCAACATCCTTGGTTTATGGAAGCACTAAATAATCCAACCTCTGATAAACGTGATTATTATTTTTTTAGAGACAAAGACAAGACCAATAACTGGGTTTCCTTTTTCTATGAATCAGCTTGGAAATATTTTGAAGCTCAGGATATTAGCGCACTACATTTATTTGCTTCAGAACAATTTGATTTAAATTGGGATAATCAACAGGTTCGAGATGAAGTGGTTCGAATTATTAATTTTTATGCTGATTTAGGGATTGATGGCTATCGTTTAGATGTCATTAACTACATTTCGAAAAACCCAGGTTTACCCGAGGGAAATCCATGGGTGGGTGAGCTAATTGGGTTTACAGGAATTGAACATTATTTTTATGGACCACACCTTCATGATTATTTACAAGAAATAAATGAACGAGCCTTTAAACCAAATCAACTCTTTAGTATTGGGGAAACACCAGGGATTGGAATCGAAACGAGTAAAATGCTAAGTGCTGATTATCGACATGAGTTAGATTTAATTTTTAATTTTGATCACTTGGAAAATCCTGGAAAAGTTCGATTTGATCAATACTTCTATGATTTAGAATACTATAAAAAATACATGATTAAATGGCAAAAATCCTTGAGTAATCACGATTGGATGTCGCTCTTTTTTGAGAATCATGATAATCCACGAATGATTTCTAAAGTGTCTGATCAAGCGCACTTTTATCCTGCTATTGGTAAATTAATTGGCGTCTTATTGTTGACGCTCAAAGGAACTCCCTTTATTTATCAAGGACAGGAAGCAGGTTTTATTAATCAATTCTTTCTAGAAGAAGAATTACGAGATGTTGAATCAATTAATAAACTTAAACAAAGTGATTTAGAGACAGTCAATGCGGGGACACGCGATCAAAGTAGAGCGGTGATGAAATGGAATCATGAAGGAGGTTTTACTGAGGGAGTCCCTTGGATTAAGTCGCAACATCCAGAGGTGGTTTCGATTGAAGAACAATTATTAGATCCTCATTCAATCCTTTGCTTTTATAAAACGTTGATTGAACTTCGAAATAATAATCATGACCTGATATATAGTCCTGTCGAATTCGAGTTTGAATATCGTCACAAATACTTTGGGTATCGCCGTGGTGATTATTTTATTGAAATGAATTTAACCTCTGAACCGATTCGGTTTGAACCCGTGAAGAACAAGGGAATAAAACTTCTAAGTAATTATTTAGGTGATCAAGAGTACCTAAGACCGTATGAAGCAATCATTTACAGAAAGGAACAAATTCTATGAAATTAATTCACTCCATGTATATTTCCTCTTTTAGAGATTATCAAGATTATCTGCTCAAAAATGCTAATGAAGGTGATTTAGTTTTTATCTGCTTTCATTTAGAAGAAGAGTATCACCAAATGGAAAATTATCGCCAAGAAGCCAAAGCCATGACCTCTTGGCTTAAAGAAAATGGTTTTATTATCTTGGCCGATGTAGCTGGTCGAACCTTAGAATATTTTGGTAACGATGATTTATTTGACATCGCAAAGGAGTATCAACTTGATATTATTCGGATTGATTATGGAATTGATCCTCAACTGATTATTGATAATGTTGATAAACAACGCATTGGACTCAATGCTTCGGCCTATGAAACGTCCTATGATCCTTATGTTAGAGAAGATATGGTGGCAACGCATAATTATTATCCTAGACCTGAAACTGGTCTTGAGATTGAAGATTTAATTAGAACAGCTAAACATATGAAAAATGCGCCAGTTGAAGTCTATTCTTTTATTGCTGGGGAAAATCAAAAACGCTCACCAATCTATGAAGGACTGTGTACCATCGAATCTCATCGATATCTTAAGCCTTATGTTGGGTTTGTTGAGTTGATTAAACGAGGTCAACAAGATGGAGTGATTGTTGGTGACTTAAGTTTAACTCAACCTCAACTTGATTTAATTCATCGTTATATTGAAGAGGGCGTTGTATTATTGCCATCAAAATTAAATCCAGGTTACCAGCATTATTATGATAAGGTGTTAACTTTAAGAAGTGATACGCCTAAGAAATTATTTAGAATTGTTGAATCACGAGAATATGCTTCCAGTGGTGAAAAAATAAAACCAGACAATCAAATCAAACGAATTAAAGGCTCAATAACGATTGATAATGAAAAATACGATCGTTATTCAGGAGAAGTTCAATTAATCAGAGAAGATTTACCTCAAGATGAGCGAGTCAATGTGATGGGTCAGGTCCATTTGGATTATATCCGACTAATTGATGCTCTTGATCCATTAGATAGGATTATGTTTATACCAGATGATAACTTTACCAAAGAAGCTAAAAGCCAAACATCAAGTACTAAAACAAGTCACCCTTGAATTAAAGCTGAAACAATTGACCAGTGATTTTCCTTTGATGCGTCGAACACTTGTCGACTATGGATATTTAAGTCGAGATAATGCGGGCGTTAAGTATCAAGTTAATCCAATATATACTACAAGATTTGCTGCAAGGGACGACCTTGATGAAATTTTAGAATTAATTAAGGATGTAGTAAAACAGTTAAATGAAAAAGACATCCCAATCTGGGATGACAATTATCCTAGTCAATTTATTTTAGAAGAGATTCAACAGAATCGATTAGTTATAATGAGTGAATTTGATGAAATCATCTCATATTTTTCGTTTAATCCATTTAATCGAGGAGCCGATAAAGTAAGTTGAGCATTTCCAGAGGCTAAAGCACTTTAGTTGGATAAGTTTTGTGTAAAAGTATCTCATCAACAAAAAGGACATTAAAGCCAAAGGTGTCTTTATTGATCAGGTAGATGGTCGGATTTTAAAAGAAATTGGATTTGAAAAAGCCTGTCAGTGACAAGGCTTTTTACTTAGATGATTTTCGCTAATTGTTGGGCTTCAAGAATGGCTTGATTCAGTGATTGTTGTGAATCAAAATCAATAACATCCATCCCATCGGCTGCAATACTATGAAAATGATTGATGCCAAAGAAAACAGAGAGTGCTTTTAGATGTGGTAAGGCTTGTTCCAATGGATCATTGGTGTAAAAGCCTCCCCGAGTTGTTAAGTAAAATAAGTTTTTAGCCTTACAGATTCCCTTTAATCCATCTGCCGTTGATTTGAAAGTAATTGTATCAACACTAACATTTTCAATATAGATTTTAAGTAGGGCAGGAAAACTTAAATCCCAAAATGGAGCAGCAATAATTATTTCATCGGCTTGTGAAAACTGATGGGCTAAGTCAAAGCGTGGATGGTCTAATTTCTTATTTAATAACAGTTCCTCTCTTTCAAAAAAGAAGTCATTGACTAAAGGTTGAAGATTGAGTTGGGTTAATTTTAAGTGGATTAATTCAATCTCTGTGTCAATCGCTTCAATAAAAGCAGTGGCCAATCGTTTGGTTCTTGATTGTTCTCTCATAGTACAATCGATGTAGAGGACTTTTTTCATCGGCTTTGCTCCAGTCTAACAAAGGCTTCTAATGCCACTAAAATCTCCCGTTTTTCACCTTCATATGCCATGTCTTGGCCATCGACATAATTTGAAATAGACTCTGCTGTATCCTGTCCATAGACAACCACATTATTGAGGATAGAGGCACAACGACAACCTCTTAATCGTCCAATGGTTAATAGAGCAGATGTTTCTAAGTCAGCCCCTAAAACACCTTTATTTGACCAGTATTCTTCAATCACTTGATTGTCATCGATATAGAAACTTTCATGACTATGGACAATGCCTAAATGATAGGCAACATCTAAAGATTGACTTGCCTCAATAATATATCTTAATAACGTAGAATCTGGAGTAGCAGGATATATTTCTTCGACATATGCCTTAGAGGCACCATCATCTCGAATGGCTCCTTCAGCAATCACTAAATCTCCAATTTGGATTTGCTTTTGAAGGGCTCCACAAGAACCAATGCGGATGAGATTGGTCACACCAATATTCTTTAATTCTTCAACCGCAATCCCAACAGAGGCACCACCCATGCCCGTTGACATGGCTAAGATAGGAATTCCTTGATAGGTTCCGATGATAGAGCGATACTCACGATTATAAGCCAACTCTTTAACATCATTCAAATATTGTTTAATGTGATCAAGACGTTTTGGATCACCAGGTAGTAGGCAATAGCTTGTGTTGACACTTGAGTCCAGGGCGATATGTGCTTGTTTCATACTCACTTCTTTCTAGGCAAAACTTGCCGAACTTAAGTTTAGATTAATCACAAAAGCGTTAATTGTCAAATATGAAATATTGTTTCTAAAATGATTGAAACATCTATTGATTTGAATTATAATTAAGAACAAGGAAAAGCGCTTACAAATGCGCAAGGAGGAAGATAATGAAAAAATTATTCAAAGCACTGTTAGCTCTGCTACTTGTGTTTGCTTTAGTGGCCTGTACTACAGAAGACCAACCAGAACCAACTGATCCAGATACCACAGAAAATGAGGATCAAGAACCAAGTGGAGATACTTATAATGTTGCTTATTTAATTAATGGTAACTTAGGTGATAAATCATTCTTTGATTCAGCTGCTGAAGGGCTCAATACCCTTGAAAGTGATGGAAGAATTACGCTTAGAACCATCGAAATGGGTGGAACTGATTCAGATAAACCAAAATGGTTATCAACACTCTATGAAGTGACCGAATCTCAAGAGTACGATGTGATTATTGTTGGTACATTCCAAATGCCAGACTTCTTAAAAGAGGTGGCTGATGCGAACCCTGATCAAAAATACATAATTTTTGATGATAACACTTATGCGGGCCAAAATGACAATGTCCTTAACTTAATGTATAAACAAAATGAATTAGGCTATGTCGTGGGTGTCTTAGCAGGAAGTATCACAACAGATACCAATGTAGCTCATATTAACGAAGAGTCAGTCATTGGATTTGTTGGTGGTGTTGACTCACCAGTTATTAATGACTTCTTAATTGGTTATATTGAAGGGGCGAAATTTGTTAATCCTGACATTAAGATTGATACACGTTATACCAATGACTATGTTGATACAGCTAATGCGAAAGAATATGGTTTATCAATGATGAATGACCAAAATGTTGACGTGATTTGGGGGGTAGCTGGTAATGCTGGTAATGGTGCCGCAGAAGCAATCCTTGAAAATGAACAAGCATGGTTTATTGGCGTAGACTCTGACCAAGAAGCAACATTTTCTTCAGAATTAGCGGCCATTACATTAACATCTGGTTTAAAGAATATTGGTAACTCACTCATTTGGGTCTTTGATGAATTAGATCAAGGCAATGAGCACTGGGGAACTGAAATTTCATTAGGACTTGTTGATGGTGGTGTTGGTCTAGTGACAGATAAGAACTATGACGCCAACGTTTCTGATGAAATTAAAGCGGTTGTCGAAGAAGCAATTAGCGAAATCCAAGCTGGAAATATTGTCGTTCCAACAGCTATTGGACCTGACGCAGTTGATGTACCATCAATCCGTGATGAAGTTAGACCTTAATCGTTAAAATTATGCTCTAAAACAAACATGGAGGCCACTGGTCTCCATGTTTATTAAGCAAGCAAGAAAGGATCACTATGAATGAACAATTAGCCGTAGTCATGAAAAACATTACCAAAGTATATGGGAATGGAGTCATGGCCAATAAAAATGTGAATTTTGAAGTGCGAAAAGGTGAGATTCATGCCTTGATGGGTGAAAATGGGGCCGGTAAATCAACCTTGGTAAAAATGCTCTTTGGGATGGAACAACCAACTGAAGGGGAAATCATCATCAATGGCGAGCCAGTCGTTTTATCATCGCCTCAAGTCGCAATTTCAAAAGGAATAGGGATGGTGCACCAACACTTTATGTTAGTGCCTAGTCTTACGGTGGCTGAAAATATTGTCTTAGGCATGGTCCCAACCAAGTCCAAAGCCTTTATCGATTTTAAAAAAGCTGTTGAAATTACCAAGAAATATTCAGAAAAATATAATCTTGCTGTTGACCCATTGGCTAAAGTGGTTGATATTCCTGTTGGTATGAAACAGAAAGTTGAGATTTTAAAAGCACTTGTTCGTGGTGCGAAAATCTTAATTTTAGATGAGCCAACCGCCGTGTTAACGACCCAAGAAACAAGAGAACTGTTCTCTGAATTAGTTGAACTGAAGAAACAAGGCTTTACCATTATCTTTATCTCTCATAAACTCAATGAGATAATGGCTATTACTGATCGAATGACAATCCTTAGAGGTGGACGCTCAGTAGGGGTCCATGAAACAAAAGATACATCCCCTGAAATTATTTCACGTTTAATGGTTGGACGAGATGTTATCTTAAAAGTAGAAAAAGATGAAGCACAACCTCAAGAAATCGTTTTAAATGTCAAAGATTTAAACTATGTCAATGATTGGGGTAAAAAGATGTTAGATAATGTGTCCTTAGCAGTGAGAAAAGGTGAAATCCTAGGAGTCGCAGGAGTTGAAGGTAATGGTCAAAAAGAACTGGTCGATGCTTTATTTGGCTTTATTCAAGTCGATTCAGGAGAGATTTTGCTCAATCAAGAATCGATCGTAAATCTGAATCAAGGACAATTAAGAGAGAAACATATTTCATTAGTTCCAGAAGACCGGATGTTATATGGAATCTCAGCTGATGCCTCCATTAAAGAAAACATTCTTTCAGATCGAAGTGGCGATTCTAAATATAATAATGGACCATTATTTGATTTAAGTGCCATTGAACAAGACACTAAACAACTTGTTAAAGATTATCGTATCTTATCTAGCTCCATTGAACAACCCGTGGGGATGTTATCTGGGGGGAATATTCAAAAAGTCGTTGTTGCTAGAGAGTTCTCCAATAATCCACAATTGATTATTGCTGATCAACCAACTCGAGGCATCGATGTAGGGGCTACTGAATTTATCCGCAAAAAATTAGTTGAATTATCACGAAGTGGAATTGGTGTGTTATTAGTCTCAGCTGATTTAAATGAGGTCATCGAATTATCCGATAGTTTAATTGTGATGAGCGGTGGTCAAATTGTGGCCTATTTTGAAAATACAAAAAATTTATCCGATGAAGAAATGGGACGCTTTATGCTAGGTCTACAGAAACAAGAGCCACAACAAATTAGGAGGGTCACTCATGAATCGTAAACGAGAACTTAAATTTAACTTTGCGCGGGCATTAGCCGCCATCTTAATTGCGATTGGAGTTGCCACATTATTAATCTTTATTAGTGCTTCAGGCAATAACTTTGGTGACAAGCTATCAGAAACCATTGAAGCCTTGAAGGCTATGTTAATTCGTCCACTCTTTCGAGCCAATGGAACCTTTAATACCAAAGGTCTCTATGATATTTTAGCTCTAACAATCCCAATTATGTTTACTGGATTGGCCACTGCCATTATGTTTTCGGCCAATCAATTTAACTTAGGGTCTGAGGGCGGAATTATGCTAGGGGCATTTGTGACAGCTTTAGCGGCAGTCTATCTACCACTGCCTCCAGTAATCTTACCAATTGCTGCTATTTTAATAGGGTCATTAATAACCATGCTTGTCTTAGCTTTAGTGGGTGTCTTTAAAGCGAAACTAGGGGTTAGTGAGATGGTTAATTCGCTCATGCTTAACTACATTATTATGTATGTTATTAACTTCTTATTAAATACGTATTTAGCCGATAAATCTAAAGGTTTTGTTCAAACAGAAACAATTCAACCACATGCGGCTTTGCCACAATTAGTGGGAGGTGGATCAAAACTTTCCATTGGATTTGTTATAGGATTAGTGATGGTTGTCTTAATGTCACTGTTTATGTTTAGAACACGTTGGGGATACAATATTCGAATGATAGGAAAGAACCTTGCCTTCTCTAAATATTCAGGAATAAATGTTCCATTTTACATCGTTTTATCTCAAGCCATTGGTGGTTTCTTAGCTGGAATGGGTGGAGCTGTTGAGATGTTAGGTCGATACAATGCCTATGACTGGAAGTCACTGCCAGGTTATGGATGGACAGGAATCACGGTTGCGATATTAGCCGGGAATAATCCAAAGTTTGTTCCGTTTGCGGCCTTCTTTATTGCTTTCTTAGATAAGGGGACCGAACTCATGTCTACTTATTCCAATGTACCTGCTCAATTAATTGACATAATTCAAGCCGTCATCTTCTTATTCTTTGCGGCCAATAACTTCTTATCACGCTATCGTCAAAAACTAGTGGTACAGAGTGCTCAAGAAGAGCTTGAATTATCAAAGGAGGGACAATAAGATGAATTTAATTGATTTTATATTTGTACCTGACTTTTTCTTCTCTATTTTAAGAATTACAGCCCCAATCATATTTGCGACCTTAGCTGCCGTAGTCTGTGAAAAAGGAGGCATCTCCAACATCGGTCTAGAAGGAACGATGATGATGTCAGCCTTATTTGGTTCTTTATTTGCTTATTATTCAGGCAGTTGGTTAATTGGTGTTTTAATAGCCATTATCACCGGTGTTATTGTCAGTATCGGGATGGCTTTCTTTGCCTTTAACCTTAAAACTAATATCATTTTAGTAGGGACCGCCCTTAATATGATTGGAAGTGGTGGGACCATCTTCTTTGTAAAAATCATTACTGGAATTACCGAAGGAACTCAAATGACTTCAACTAATGGATTGATTAATTCGAGTTTTCAAGTTCCGGCAATCCATATTCCAATTATTAAAGATATTCCAATCATTGGTGAAATAGTTTCTGGTCATTCATTATTAACTTATCTAGCACTATTCTTAGTTTATTTAACCTGGGTTTTACTATATCGGACACCACTTGGCCTTAATATTCGCTCAGTTGGAGAAAGTCCAAATGCAGCTAGTTCAGTGGGAGTCAGTGTCATTAAAGTCAAATACATGGTCTTAATGCTTGGTGGTGTGTTAGCCGGTTTAGGTGGTGCTTATATGTCAATGTCCTATGCCATGGGATTCTCCTTGGATATGGTCGCTGGACGAGGATTTATTGCCCTTGCTGCTCAAGCCATGGGTGGTGGAGAACCACTTGGTTCAACTTTAGCTGCCTTAGTCTTTGGATCAGCTCAAGCACTAGCTGTTAAAGCCTCTGCTTTAGGGGTTGACTCTAACTTAGTATCACCAATTCCATATGTGGTTACTATTTTAGGTTTAGTTGTCTTTGCGATGATTGCTCGAAGAAAACTCAGACGTCCTAACAAAGTAAGCAAAACAGCATGAAAGGAAACAATATGAAGAGAATTCCAATCATTTTAGATGGAGATCCAGGTCATGATGATGCCATTGCTTGGGTCATCGCTGCCTCCAATCCATATTTTGATATCAAAGCCATTACCAGTGTTGCTGGCAATCAAACCTTAGATAAAACAACCATTAATGCTCAAAGAATCGCAAAATTACTTGCATTAGATGTTCCAGTTGCTAAAGGAAGAGAACTTCCATTATTAGGTAATTTAGTCACGGCATCTAACTTCCATGGGGAATCAGGTTTAGATGGACCAACATTACCTGAGCCAACCCGAGAATTAGAAACCATTTCTGCTATTGAACTGATGGCTAAAGTCATAGAAGAATCAGAGGAGCCAGTCACTATAATTGCGAGTGGACCAACCACTAATGTGGCGGCTTTGATTTTAGCTCACCCTCACTTAAAACAAAAGATAAAACAAATATCTTTCATGGGTGGAGGACTTAGAGGGGGTAATTGGTCAAGTGCCGCAGAA
The DNA here is from genome assembly GCA_964627845.1 of uncultured Erysipelothrix sp. Taxonomy (GTDB): domain Bacteria; phylum Bacillota_I; class Bacilli_A; order Erysipelotrichales; family Erysipelotrichaceae; genus DUUI01. Next base: position 41,229 of record CAZVKL010000003.1, read on the forward strand.
TTTAATGTAATTGTTGATCCGGAAGCATTAGATGTTGTCCTCAAGTCAGGCATCCCTTTAATTATGTGTGGCTTGGATGTGACTGAAAAAGCACTTTGTTATCCTCAAGAATATGAAAGAATAAGAGAAATAGGGAATTCGGTGTCTGATGTGGTTGCAGGCTGGTTTGATTTCTTTATGAAACACTTAACTTCTCTTGGTTGGAAGGGCGCAACCTTGCATGATCCATGTGCTGTAGTGGCATTGTCTCATCCTGAAATCTTTACTTTTAAAGAGCTTTTTGTTGAAGTGGAATTAAGTGGTCAATATACGCGTGGAGCGACTGTTGGTGATGTGCACAGTCTTAAAGAACAAGCACCAAATGTGAAAGTCGCTGTTGATCTTGATCGAGAGAAATTTATTGAGATTCTAATTGAATCGTGTCAATCCTACCGGACAAAAGAAGGAGGAAACTATGAATAAAAAACCAATTTGGATCGATAGTGATGCGGGTGTTGATGATGCGATTGCGTTATTTTCAGCCTTTAAATTAAACAATGTTGACATTAAGGGAATATCCAGTGTGGCTGGAAATGTTGAAGAAGAAAAAACGTATAAAAATATAAGAGATTTGGCTCATCTGGCCAAGGTAGATGTAAAGGTCTATCATGGTGCCACTAAACCAATGGTAGTTGAGCTTGTGATGGCAAAACATGTTCATGGTGAAAATGGGGTGGGTGATATTGAACTAGAAGCTTCGCCTAAAGAACATGAAACGATGTTGGCTTGGGATGCACTTTATCAAGCAGCAGTCGAAGCCAAGGGTGAGCTTGAAGTAGTGACCTTGGGCCCACTGACAAATATAGCCATCGCGATTGCGAAATATCCTGATTTAGAAACATTAATTAAGCGCATCTATTTAATGGGTGGTGCTATTGAGGGTGGTAATTCAACACCTTGTGCTGAATTTAATATTTATGTTGATCCTCATAGTGCTGAAGCTGTTTTTAAATCAGAAATTGAAAAAGTGATGTTTGGTTTGGATGTGACACTTAAATCATCCCTAACAACAAAAGATATTGACGATATTTATCAACAAAATACTAAAGTTTCTAAGTTCTTCTATGATTCCATTCAAACTTGTTTAGTCTTTTATGACTTATATGGATATAAAAATATGATGTGTTTACATGATGTTTGTCCAGTTCTTTATTTAGAATATCCAGAATTCTTTGAAGGGACTCAAGCAGGGGTCTATGTTGAAACACAAGGACAACTGACCTTTGGTAAAACAGTCAGTGATATAAAGAGTGACTTTAAATTTGAAAAACGGGATACCTTGGTCATATTAGAGGTCGATCAACCAAAATTTGCGGCGAAGATTAAAGAACTATTAATGAGTTATTGAGGTAATATAATGAGTATTTGTGTAATTGGAAGTAGTAATGTCGATATCTCAGTCTTTGTTGAGAAACTACCTCAAAAAGGAGAAACATTGTTAGGTCATGAAATGACAACCTCCTTTGGTGGCAAAGGCGCAAATCAAGCTATTGCTAGTGCTAAATTAGGGGGCCAAGTTTCCTTTTTAACCTGTTTAGGAGAGGATGATTTTGGCGATCAAATCCTTAGTAATTTGAAACAACTAAAGATTGATACCAAACAAATTAAGTGGAGTAAGAAAAATCCAACTGGAACAGCCATTATTACCATAGACCATCAAGGGCAAAATACCATCGTGGTCAATCCTGGGGCTAATGGTGATTGTGATATCGAATATCTAAAAAATAATCAAGAGCACATTCTTAAGAGTGATTTAATCTTATTACAGATGGAAATTCCACTGGATGCTATTGAATATGCGATAAGATTAGCTCATCAACATGATAAACAAGTGATTTTAAATCCTGCACCTGCTCTAGCTGACTTAAATCAAGAACTCTATTCTATGATTGATTACTTAACCCCTAATGAGAGTGAGTTACTGATAATGGCTCAACAAGATGATTTTGAAGCGAGTATTCAACAATTATTAGCTTGGGGTATAAAGAACCTCATTATTACGATGGGTGAACAGGGCGCTTTATGGGTCACAAAGCAACAAAGACAACTCATTAAGGCATATCCTGTAGTGGCCATTGATACAGTAGGGGCAGGGGATTGTTTTAATGGAGCATTTGTCTCTGCGCTTTCCAGAGATGAACCCATCAAAGATGCGATTCGTTTTGCTAATAAAGCAGCCAGTATTGCGGTAACTCGAAAAGGAGCTCAAGATTCAATTCCAACTCTAAAAGAGTTAAATATTCGTTAATACGATTCTCTAAGAATGAGGAAAACATGTTAAATCAAATTAAAGGAAAATTAATCGTATCTTGTCAAGCATTACCTAATGAACCATTGCATTCGTCCTTCATTATGGGAAGAATGGCCTTAGCCGCAAAACAAGCTGGAGCAGCTGGAATACGTGCTCAAGGAGTTGAGGATATTCAAGAGATTATGTCAGTGGTGGATTGTCCAGTGATTGGAATTATTAAGCGTGATTATCCAGATAGTGATGTCTATATTACCCCAACAAAAAAAGAAGTAGAAGAGTTACTAGCGACGAATTGTCAGATGATTGCTTTGGATGCAACCTTAAGGGATCGTCCAAACGATGAATTATTAAGTGAGTTAGTCAAACAGATACATGAACAGGGTGTATTAGCCATGGCTGATTGTTCGACAATTGAGGAAGCGATTCAAGCACAAGAAATTGGCTTTGATTGTGTTTCAACGACACTGGCTGGTTATACACCCTATTCAAAGAATGTGGATGGACCAAATTTTGAGTTATTAAAACAGATGTTAGAACAATGCAGCATTCCAGTCATTGCGGAGGGAAAAATTAATACACCTCAAGAATTAAAAGAAGTCATGGATCTTGGGGTCCACAGTGCTGTGGTTGGTGGCGCAATCACTCGACCTCAACAAATTGCGAAACGATTCATTGATGTCCTGAGCGAATCAGAATAATTCAACCCGTTAAGGTTTTGTACTTGACGGGACCTTTTTTTTATTATATACTTCTCAAGGAAAGTCGAGGTAAAGTCTATGGCTGTAAAATTACGCTTAGCAAGACATGGAGCAAAAAGAGATCCGTTCTACCGTATTGTTGCTTCTGATTCAAGATCACCACGTGATGGTCGTTTTATAGAAATTATTGGATATTATGATCCAACAAGACAACCAGCAGAAGTTAAAATTGATGAAGAAAAAGCACTTAAATGGTTAAGTGAAGGGGCACAACCTTCTGATACTGTTCGTAATCTTTTTTCTAAACAAGGTCTTATCAAAAAACATACTGAAAGTAAGAACAAATAGTTATGAGTGAAGTCGAAAAAATATTATTTGATTTAATTCATCCAATTGTTGACCACAAAGATATGTTAACTGTGAAGCAATTAGAGAGTATTAATGAAAATGAAATTATCCTCATGATTTATGCTAAAAACGATGACATTGGTCGTCTAATTGGTAAAAAAGGGACGATGGCCAATGCCTTGCGTCAAGTGATGGGTATTTCTGGCAGAATGCTCAACAAGAAAATCAACTTAAAATTTGAAGCTATCGAATAATGATTAAATTTGGAACTATTCTAAAACCAGTCGGACTTCAAGGAGAAGTAAGAGTTTTCTCTGATTCGGATTTTACTAAGGAGCGATTAGTGAAGGGTCAACGATTTTTGGTCGATGGCCAAACATTAACAGTCTCTAAATCAAGTAGTAGCGGGAATGTCCATAAAGTAAAATTCAAGGAAATCAATTCCATTGAACAAGCTGAAAAATTCAGACAACGTGATTTAATGATTGAAGAATTAGATGATTCTCTTCTAAATGAAGATGAATACTTCTTTACTGATTTGATTGGAACACAAGTGTTTGAAAATAATCAGCATGTTGGGGAAGTGATTGATGTGATTGAAGCCAGTGCGCATCCGTTACTGAAGATTAAAACTGAACACGAGGAATTCTATTTACCTTTTGTGAAGGCGTTTGTTTTAGAGGTTAACATTAATGAACGAAGGATTGAAGTCAACTTAATTGAGGGACTGCGATGAAGATTAAAATTTTAACCTTATTTCCAGAACAATTTATTGGATTTAAAGAAACTTCCATTATCAAGAAAGCTCAATTGAAAGGGTTAGTCGATATTGAACTGATTAATATCCGTGATTTCACCTTAGATAAACATAACCGAGTGGATGATAAACCTTATGGTGGTGGTGCTGGGCTTGTGATGCGGGCTCAACCTGTCTTAGACGCTTTGCGAAGTGTTAGAAGCAGTGAGTCAAAAGTCATCGTTCCAAGTGCCTCTGGAAAGGTTTATGATCAGTCTTGGGCCATTGAATTATCAAAAGAGAAAGAATTAGTGATCATCTGTGGCCATTATGAGGGCATGGATGAGCGAATCATGGATGAAGTTGACCATCAATTTTGTATTGGAGACTATATTTTAACCGGTGGTGAATTGCCGGCTATGATTATTAGTGATTCTGTTATTCGACTCTTAGAGGATGTTATTACCAAAGAATCTAATTTAGAAGAAAGTTTTGTTGATGGGTTAGTTGAATACCCTCATTACACGACCCCTTATGACTATGAGGGGAAAACGGTTCCTGAAGTCCTTATTTCAGGACATCATGAAAAGATTAGAAAATATCGATTAAAAGAGTCTCTTAGAAGAACCAAACTGAATCGACCTGATCTTTTAAAAAAGAAAGAATTATCTCAAGAGGAAATTGAACTCTTAAGAGAACTTGATTGATTTTCTAGAGTCAATATGTTAAAGTTATAAAGCTTTTGGTTCCGCTGTTAGTACTGAATATGAACCAAAATAAAGAAGGAGTGTGTCAAGATGAATTTAGGATTAGTACAAGAAATAACTAAATCTCAGTTAAAGACAGATTTACCAGAATTAAGACCTGGTTATACTGTCCGTGTTGATGTTCGCATTAAAGAAGGCGACAAAACAAGAATTCAGGCTTTCGAAGGCGTGATTATCGCTAAAGAAGGTGGCGGAATTAGCGAATCTATTCTTGTCAGAAAGATTTCAAATGGTGTTGGAGTTGAACGTAAATTCCCACTACATTCACCAATCATTGCTGATATTACGGTTGTTCGTAAAGGACGAGTTCGTCGTACTAAGTTATTTTACTTACGCGAGCGTTCAGGTAGAGCAGCACGTCTTAAAGAAATTCGTTAAAACGAGCCGTTATCAAAACGGCTTTTTTTGAAATTATGAGAAGAAAACCTTATCTGTGGTCATTATTTAAATCAATTTTATTAGCATTAATCCTTGTTTTAATTATTAATACATGGTTTTTTAAACCTGTAAAGGTTATTGGAAACTCAATGTTTCCAACACTCCAGGACGGACAACAAGGATTTTCTTCTGTCTTTGCTTTAAACACACAAGGACTAAAGCGCTTTGATGTGGTCGTCGTAAAAGCAGATGACGATTATTTGGTGAAACGAGTCATTGGATTACCAAATGAAACCATCGAATTTAATAATGAACAGTTATTGATTAACGGCCAAATAGTTGACCAATATTTTTTAAACCAACAACATGTTGAACAATTAAAACAATCCTATATTCAGTTTACTGCGGATTTTGGTCCAATAACCATTGCTAACGATGAATATTTCTTAATGGGGGATAATCGCCCATTATCAATTGATTCACGTTTTAGTCAATATGGTCCTTTTAAAGAAGATGCAATTATTTCAAAAGACTTATATGTTGTCTATCCATTTTCTCAATTTAAGAAAGTAGGTCATTAACATGAGTGTCCAGTGGTTTCCAGGTCATATGACCAAAGCGATCCGCCAAATCCAACAACGAATCTCAGAAGTGGATATGGTCATCGAATGTCGTGATGCTCGGATTCCTTTTTCCTCAAGTAATCCAGTGATTGATCAGATTATCGGAAACAAGCCTCGTTTAATTGTGCTGACTAAGAAAGATTTAGCCATCAATTCAATCACAAGTGAATGGATTGAATTCTTACAACAAGAAGAAACACAGGTCGTTGTTTTAAATGTGCTTAAAGATAATGTCCAGCGTCATATTTTAAACGGTTGCATGGCCGCCATGAAACCAAAACATGATCGTGATTTAGCGCGTGGAATTAAACCGAGAATGATTCGCGCCTTAATATTAGGGGTGCCAAATGTGGGGAAATCGACCCTCATGAATCGTTTGTTTAAAAAGAAAGTGGCCGATGTCTCGAATCGACCAGGGGTTACCCGAGCGCTTAAGAAAGTTAAAGTGTCAGAAAAATTAGAAGTCATTGACAGCCCAGGTTTACTGTGGCCAAAATTTGACGATGTAAGAATTGGCTATCACTTAGCACTTTGTTTAAGTGTTAAAGAAACGGGTTATCAAATCGATGATGTCATAAAATATGGTCTTCAACAATTAAGTGAAGTGTATGAAGAGAAGCTTCTTGAGACCTATCAAGTAGAGTCACTCGATAATTTAGACGCAATCAAAGAATCAGTCTCAAATTTAAGAAATCAACCCCTTGATCGAGGGGCACAATTGATCTTGTCAGATATTCAAAACCATAAATTTGGTCCAATGAGTTGGGAGCGTTATGATACATTTCGAGAAACCTTATTGGAAACAGAATAAACTTGTTTTAGGTTTAGATGAAGCGGGCCGTGGTCCCTTGGCTGGGCCAGTGGTTGTGGCAGGGGTAATCCTTAAACCTAATCTTTATCATCCTGATTTAAACGATTCAAAGAAATTGTCAGTTAAGAAACGACAGGTTCTATTTGAGTGGATCGTTGAGAATGCACATTTAATCGAGGTTGAAATATTGAGTGAAAAAGAAATTGATGCATCCAATATTTATGCCTGTGCGCAACTTGGCATGCAACGCCTAGCGGATAAAGTACAAGTTGACTGTGTTTTAAGTGATGCGATGCCACTGATGTGTGGTTGTGATTTTCAAGCAATCATCAAAGGGGATCAAAAAAGCGTCAGCATTGCTGCAGCAAGCATTATTGCTAAAGTCATACGAGATGATATTATGACAATATATGATCGACTCTATCCTGAATATGGTTTTAAGAAGCATAAAGGGTATCCAACCAAGGCGCATTATCAAGCAATTAAAGAGTATGGTGCTTGCGCAATTCATCGACAAACATTTAGATTGTATAAAGATTAGGAACACTAATCTTTTTCTCATCTAATGAGTATGAGAGAAAAATTAATTAACCTAGCTATTTATCATAAAGGAAATTACAATAAGATTTTAAAGGCCATTTCAACCAAGAAATGGGTGAGTCCCCAAATGACTCAGTTTAAAACAGTGGTTATCTATGATAAGTTCTACCCAAAAAGCTATTATCGTTTACAATATCCACCACTCGTGTTATTTTATGAAGGAAACATTGATTTATATAATCATCCTTGCATAAGTGTTGTCGGCTCTAGAACGCTAGATTTATACAGTGAGAGAACAACGACACAATTGGTTGATATTATTAAGAAAAAATACGTGATTGTTTCAGGTTGTGCTAAAGGGATCGATACGATTGCTCATCAATCTGCATTAAATGGTGGTAAAACCATTGGTATCTTAGGTTGTGGTTTGGATATTGTGTATCCTAAGTGCAATCAATCGCTGATTGAAACAATTAAACAAAAACATTGTCTCGTGTCAGAATTTCCAGATGGTGTTCAACCTTTAAAACATCATTTTCCGTGGCGAAATCGATTAATTGCAGCCAGTAGTCATAGTCTGTGGGTTATGTCAGGAAAGATTAAAAGTGGGACCATGCACACCATCAATCAAGCCATGGAGCTTGATAATGAGATCTATGCACTGCCACATCCTTATCAAAGTGAGTTATCAGGTGCGCCTCACTTGAGTGTGAATCAAGGCGCGACCTTATTAAATAAAGAAGTCATCGAAGACTTAATGAATCAAGAAGTTAGGAGTAGTTCATGAAAAAATTAGTCATTGTAGAGTCTCCCTCTAAATCGAAAACAATTGAAAAGTATTTGGGAGATGAATTTAAAGTTGTCAGTTCAAAAGGTCATATTAGAGACTTAGCCACCAAAGGAAAAGAGGGACTAGGGGTCGATGTGGATGATCAATTTCAGGCAACGTATATTGTTAATAAAGATAAAAAAGACGTTGTTAAACAACTTAAGAAAGATGCTCAAAAAGTTGAGAAAGTGTATTTGGCAACGGACCCGGACCGAGAAGGAGAGGCCATTTCGTATCACTTGGCTCAAGAGCTTGGGGTCGATATTGATGATCAAAACCGTGTCGTCTTTAATGAAATTACGAAAGATGCGGTTTTAAATGCGTTTAATCAACCTCGTCAAATTGATATGGATTTAGTGAAATCACAGGAAACACGTCGAATTTTAGATCGAATCATCGGTTTTAAGCTCTCGAAATTACTTAAAAGTAAAATTCGTTCTAAATCTGCAGGACGAGTTCAATCGGTAGCATTAAAGATTATTGTTGATCGTGAAAAAGAGATTAAGAAGTTTAAACCAACTGAATATTGGAGCATTAAAGCCATCTTTAATGAAAAACGAAAAGAGTTTGAAGCATCATTAGAGAAAGCAAACAATAAGAAAATAAAAATCGACAATGAAGAACAAGCTCAAGCCATTTTAAAAGTAGTGGAAGGGCCTTTAACACTCGATAAAATCACGCAACGAAATCGAAAGAAAGAATCAAAGCTAATTTTTATTACATCAACATTACAACAAGAGGCGGCGAATAAATTAAACTTTAATTCTCGTAAAACAATGCGAGTTGCTCAAAAATTATATGAAGGGGTTCAATTAAGCGATGAACTGGTAGGGTTAATCACTTATATGCGTACGGACTCTAATCGTATGTCACAAGGTTTTGTTGATGCGACATTAGACTATATTAAAGATGAGTATGGTAAAGAATACGTCGGGAAATATCGCTTTTCTTCGAAAGCGAGTGCACAAGATGCGCATGAAGGGATTCGTGTGACAGACATTCATCGAACACCTGAGAGCATTAAATCATTTTTAACCAATGATGAATTTAAACTTTATTCACTCATTTATGCTCGAAGTCTTGCTTCACTGATGGCACCAGCAAAACAGTTAAGCTTAAAGTATAGTTTCCTTAAGAATGGTTACGAATTTGTGGCTAATGGTATTACGACCACATTTGATGGTTATACCAAAGTCTATGGTAAATATGAGTCGACCAGCGAAACACTGTTACCTGAACTTGAAGAAAAACAAGCATATACGCCAGAGAAACTGGAGCCGAATCAACACTTTACGCAACCACCACTTCGTTTTAATGAAGCGCGATTAATTAAAGAACTGGAAGAGAATGGGATTGGTCGCCCAAGTACCTATTCTATGATTATGGATACCATTGTTTCAAGAGGTTATGTTGAGTACAAAGCAGCCAGTGAAACCTCCAAGGCAAAAGTGTTCATTCCAACAGAACAAGGGATGATGACAGATGAAAAATTAGGCGAACATTTTTCGGATATCATTAATGTCGAATATACGGCGAACATGGAAAAAGAACTCGATGAAATTGCTGAAGGTCAAGAAGATCATGTTCAAGCACTAAGAGAGTTTTATGATCGCTTTGACCCAATGGTTAAAAAAGCATATGACAATATGGAGAAAGCACCGCTTGAATATGTCGGTGAGAAATGTCCAGAAGATGGTGGCGAACTTGTCTATCGTTTTGGTCGTTTTGGTAAATTTATAGCTTGTGAAAACTATCCAGATTGCAAGTATCATCGTCCATTAGCAAATAAAGTAAAGAAACCGGCTGAACCAACTGGGGAGGACTGTCCGGAATGTGGTAAACCGCTGGTGACTCGCATTTCCCGCTATAACAAACAATTCGTGGCTTGTTCAGGTTTCCCTAAATGTCGATATATTAAACCTGGTTCAACCCAACCAATTGAGAAAAAAGAAGAAGAAAATGAAGATTAATATTGTTGGGGCTGGTTTAGCTGGCTCTGAAGCCGCTTATCAATGTTTAAAAGCGGGTTATGACGTTGATTTATATGAAATGAGACCAACAAAAATGACGCCAGCACATACTTCTGGAAAGTTTGGGGAACTGGTTTGTTCTAATTCTCTGCGTTCGAATGATGTTAATAATGCGGTTGGTTTACTCAAAGAAGAAATGAGACGTTTGGATTCTTTAATTATGAAGGCGGCTGATCAAAGCAGTCTGCCTGCAGGCAGTGCATTGGCTGTTGATCGTGATCAGTTTTCTCATATCATTGAAGAGACACTTAATCGATTTGAAAATTTTAATAAAATTGAACAAGAAGTGACAGATATTCCTGAGGGTCTAACAATCTTGGCGAGTGGTCCTTTGACTTCGGATACCTTAGCACAAAGCCTTTTGACTTTCTTAGATGAAGAGGGACTCCATTTTTATGATGCGATTGCGCCTGTGATAAATATTAATTCTGTGGATATGTCGAAGGTGTATCGCAAGTCACGCTATGATAAGGGAACTTCCGACTATTTGAATTGTCCCATGACCAAGGAAGAGTTTTTCAATTTTTATCATGAATTAATTAATGCTAAAACCGTTCAATTAAGAGATTTTGAAGATGAAAAAGTTTTTGAGGGATGTATGCCCATTGAAGTGATGGCGAAACGTGGGATTAAAACATTAACGTTTGGACCACTTAAACCCGTTGGCTTAGAACAAGGTGATGAAAAACCATATGCCGTTGTTCAATTAAGACAGGATAATGCGGCTGGAACACTTTACAATTTAGTGGGTTTTCAGACACATTTAACATGGGGAGAACAGAAGCGTTTATTAAGAATGATTCCTGGTTTAGAAAATGTTGAGATTGAACGCTATGGAGTGATGCATCGCAATACTTATATAAATTCTCCTTTACATTTAAATCATCATTATCAAGTCATTAAGAAACCTGATTTATATATTGCGGGTCAATTAAGTGGGGTAGAGGGCTATGTTGAATCAGCAGCCAGTGGTTTAGTGGCGGCACTTTATGCCATCCAATCATCTGATGATAAAGTGGAATTGCCTCAATCAACGATGATGGCGTCAATGGCGCATTATGTTAGTTCAACAAGTTCTAAGCATTTTCAACCGATGAACGCAAATTTTGGAATTCTTAGATCCAACCATAAGAAAAAAGAGGATAAGGTCAATCAAGCCTTAGAAGATTTAGATGGATTTATTCAAACATTTAGACAACTTTTTGATTGAGTTTGAATTAACAACTTCTCAATCTGAGCATTCACTAGAGGCCTATAAACGAGATATTTCACAGTTTTTGAATTATTGTATCGATCAAAATGTAAATGATTTAGGAGATGTTGATCAAGGCTTTATTTTTAACTTTCTTTCATTTCTTCAAGATAAAGAAACAAAACTTTCAGCTCGTACTTTAAATCGAAAATGTAGTGCTAATCGTCGTTTCTTTGACTATGCTCATCAACAACAATTAGTGTCGAATAATCCTTTTAAACAAGTAAAACATTTTAAAGAACCTAAAATTTTACCTGATTTTATGACTTTTGTGGATATTCAACAATTTCTTTATAGCATTGATACTTCAACAAACCTGGGTAAGCGTAACCGAGTGATGTTTGAATTATTATATGCCTGTGGCTTGCGTTTATCTGAACTCATTCAATTAGAAATTAAGAATATCAATTTTGATGAATCGACCTTAAGAATCTTTGGGAAGGGCAGTAAAGAAAGAATGGTTCCTTTCTATGATTCCATGTCAGAGGATTTAAAAGATTATATAAAGAATACAAGGCCTCAATTACTAAAAACTCAAACTCATGATATCTTATTTACAAATCAAAATGGTCAACCATTAACATCTAGGGGTGTTCAGTATCTTACTAACCAGATTGCCCTTAAAGCGGATATGCGCTTGAAGGTACATCCACATATGTTTCGTCATAGTTTTGCGACGCACATGCTCGATAATGGGGCAGACTTAAGGTTGGTTCAAGAATTATTGGGTCATGAAAACTTAACGACGACACAGATTTATACCCATGTCAGTGTTGATCGGTTAAAGGAAGTTTATCAAAAATCTCATCCGTGGGCATAATTAACTATTGTGCTCACTTTTTTATATGATACAATATCGATAGACGATATCGATAATCAATATTGTAGAGAGGTGAGTAGTGTGGATCAATATAAAGGGATGACCGAATCCATGTTTTATGTCTTGATGTGTTTTTATCAAAAGCCTACTTTTGGAATAGAAATTGTCTCGACGATTAACCAGTGGAGCCAAGGTGAAGTTCAGATGGGTCCAGGGACTCTTTATACAATCTTGGGTCGTTTTGAAAAAGATGGACTGATTAAAGAGATTAGTGTGGAGGGTCGAAAACGAACATATCAGATTACACCATTAGGCGAAGATATTTTTGAATTAGAGCTAGAAAGACTTAATCGAGTGCTTGAGGTCGCAACTAAAGTGAGAGGTGAACAAGATGTCTAAACACAACAAAATAATTACGATTAGTCAGCTGGATTTATTTAATTTAGAAGAATTTCTTAATAAGATGGCACAAGAGGGGTATCATTTTGTTGAGTATAATTTTTTTAGAATGAAATTTGAGTATAATCCTCAATCGAAGATGTCATACACGATTATGACTAATGAGATTGATAATCGACTATTTAGTGATGATCAATCAAAACTTGAAATGTACAAGTTAGATAATTTAATTGATGATTTAGAGTATCGATTCATTGATCAAATAGGACAATTTAAAGTATATGTTTCAAAACATTCTACTCCATTCTATACCGATGAGAAACTGACTGATAAACAGAGTAAGAAATTAGCGCTTAAAGAGATTTTGATTTCTCTGATAATAACAATTATTGGCGGCTCATTTTTAAAAAGAAATCTGTCACCCATCAACTTGCTATCGGATTCATTGTTATTAGTTAGAGATATCTTCTTTGTTGGTTTTCTTCTACTAGTTATCTTTCATGGTCTCAAAGCAATATTATTTTACTTTGGTAGAAGACGCTGGAAGTCAATTAAGTTTAGATCGATTAAAACAGATTTAATATCGTTGTTGTTACTTCTATTTGGGATTGATTTTATTTTCTTTTACAGCTTATCTGTCATCCTTAATTCCCCAGAAATTATTCCATTTGCCATTGTATTAACAGTGATTGGGATAGTCTTATATTTTGGTCTTGATCAATCAAAAACTATATTGATGTGCTCTGTTTAGAGGAAACTAGAAAGCCAGTTATTAAAATATTGGAAATCAAACAGGACTTGTTTAAAGAACAATTACGTCAAGATTTTTATTCAAGAATAGAAGTGGATTCAGATAATATTATTAAAGATGAAGCGGTATCTCTAAATAATGATCATGCAAGACTCTATGATGGATCAGATTTTACAATCTATGTTGTTGGTGAATTAGACGAGTCACTGATTAACGAATTTACAACTAGAAGAGGACAATAAAATGAAAACAAGATTTAAATAATTATCACTAGATACGATTGATTTATTCAATTTTGAAGATTACTTAAATAAAAGCGCAAGAGAAGGTTGGGTCCTAGATGGAGGCAATTTATTTGGCATTAAGTTTAAATTTGTACTAAATAATTCACTTCATTATAGTGTGGTGGACAATAAGATGCATCGTGTTTTTCTCTCCCAACAAGAAATGGACCAAGAAAAGAAACTAAATGATTTAGCCTTTGAGCTTGATTATATGTTTGAACAAAATGTTGGTAACTTCGCTATTTATAGTAGTTTAAGTGATGTGCCAATGTATGATGAGAGCTATTATGATTCAGAGGTTCGTAAAGAGCTTGGGAAAGTGACATTCTATCGATATTTCCCTTAACTATTACTTTATATCTTTTTGATGTTGATAATGTTTCGACAAAATTTCTGGACTTATGTTAGTAATGTTGGATTATTAGTGCGTATTTCACTCCCTTTAGTTATTTTATTTGTTCTGTTTAGACTTATCCAAACCATTCGATTTATTAAAGGACGCACCAGATGGAATTCACTTAACTTAAAGAATACTAAGACTTCACCACTTACATACGTTATCATTTTAACGATTGCTTTGATTATTATGATTCCATTGTTGTCAATGAAATCAGGAATGTCTACTTGATTAGCATGTTAATTGGTGGTGATTATATGATTGTTATCTTTAGATTACTTCAAAAACAAAGATAGTCTCGATTTAAAAAGTTTACTGTCTATATTCTTAGTGGATTTGTTATTACTTGGTTGATAATTACTCTGAGTGTTGTGAGTCTGTTTAGTGATAGTATAGTTTTAAACATTAAGATAAATCTAATCCACTCTTATTAACTTCACTTACTGATCAGGCTAGTGAACTAAGCATTGATAGTGAATCAGTTTTAGCACATTATCAATTTGTTTAATGTGATGAATCTCATTATGAATACTATGTCATGAAAATGAATGTATTGAATGAATCGATTAGTGATCAATTTGTAAAGGACCAATATTTTGAACCAAATGATGTTGAGTATAATTAAATAAAAAGTAAAGAAAACATGCATATTTATCGTTCAGAAAGATTTGGGGTGAGTGGATATCAGGAAATCCCACAAGAACTCATTGATGAACTGATCCAATTAACTCAATAAAAGGAGATTATGATGAAGAAGAAAACGAAGTGGATAGCCTTATCTGAATTGGATATTAAAAGTTTAAAACAATTTCTCAACCAACAAGCAAAACTAGGGTGGGTCGTTACTAAGATCTCTCAATTTAGAGTTGTTTTTGAATATGATCAAGATAATACAAAACATTATTCTGTAACGGATCATTTATTTCTTAAGAACTATCCTGATTATGTTGATTTTCAAAAGCAAAAAGAATTTGAACAGTTTATACAAGAGTATGACTATAAACTACTTGCTAGAGCTGCTGGATTTGAAATCTATGAGAGTTCAGTGGATGTAGATTTATTTAGTGAGAATAGAGAGTCAATTGAGTTTTTAACTGTCTATGGTGAGCGTTTACGAAAAAGATATGTTTATGGGTTAATCTTATTTGGGTTATATTTACTCATGTTTCTTTCTGTAGAAAATAAATATTCACTTTTCTATCAATCAACTTTTGTTATCAGTATAGTGGTTGTTGTTTTTATCCTGTTTGGCTTAATTAAGGGAATTATTCAATCGAACCAGTTTAGAGATGGGAAGTACTATCAAAATCATTATAAGTTTAAATCTAAAAATAGTGATCCGGTAAGTGTTTTGACAATCCTGTTATTTGTTGGGTTTGGACTCTTTGTTTTATATAATTTCTTGTTTGTAGATCATCAAAAATATGCTTTTATTGTTATTGTTTTGATGATCATTTTAACAAGACAAATTTTCTTTGGGATTGAGATGAAAAAGAGTAATAAGGTCAAGCTAACAGTCATTATCTCACTCATAGGTTTAATTCTATATTTGAATATGACAAGTGGTGAAATTGCTGAGAAGGGCTTATTGGTTGATCAAGTAGAGCAAGTATCTAAATTAGAATACTTCAATCAAAAATTAGAAGGTCAAGCTTGTGTTTATAAAGAAGAAGAATCGTTTATGGGTATGCTCATTGATTACTATTGTTTTGATGATCAGATTAATATCTTGATTCAAAAGAGTGATCTTTTCAACGAATATACAAGAGATCAATTTCTTAATCATCGCTATCTTACTAAGGAAAACCAAGTACCAGATGATCGATATATTTACCAGGATGATAGGGCAATTATTGTTAGTGATAATCCAATTGATCTAACACTTCAAAAAGAGATTAAAGATTTGTTTAAAGAGTAGACTTTTGAGAGGTCTTACGCGTTGATTAGTGACCTAATATATGTTATTATATCCAATGGCATCTAATGATGTCTGTACACACACCATGGATTCAATAACCCGTGCTCAATGAGTTGTTATTGTTAGAAATGGTGGAGGAGTAACGGAAAGGTAGGAAATACAAATGTCAGTAGTTACAATGAAACAATTATTAGAGAGTGGAGCTCATTTCGGGCACCAAACTCGCCGCTGGAATCCGAAAATGAAACCATACATTTACGCAACAAAAAATGGGTCTCATATTCTAGATTTAGGCATTACCAAGGATGAAATTGAGGTTGCTTACAACAAAATGAAGGAAATTGCCCAAAATAATGGGAAAGTACTCTTTGTTGGGACTAAGAAACAAGCTCAAACTTCGGTTTTAGAAGAAGCATTACGTTCAGGAAGTTTCTTTATCAACCAAAGATGGTTAGGTGGTACTTTGACTAACTTTAAGACCATCCAAAAATCAATTCGTCGTCTTTTAGAAATCGAAAGGATGGATCAAGATGGATCCATTAATGTCTATCCTAAGAAAGAAATCGTTTTACTTCGTAAAGAAGCAACCCGTTTAGAAAACTTCTTAGGTGGTATTAAAGAAATGAAAAAACTTCCAGATGCAGTCTTCGTGGTTGATCCAACTGAAGATTATAATGCGATTTTGGAAGCGAAGAAATTAAAAATCCCTGTATTTGGTATCGTTGATACAAACTGTGATCCTGAAATCGTTGATTACATAATCCCAGCCAATGATGATGCAATCAAATCAATTAAATTAATTGTTGGTTTAATGGCAGACGCCATTGTTGAAGCACATGACGGTGTCTTAACTGTTGCATACCAAGGTGAAGATGAAGAAGATATTACAATGAGTGATGTTATCCGTAATGTGGATGAACAAAACGAACAAAGACGTCGTGCTCGTCAAGAAGAGCGCAGAGCAAGAGAAGAGCGTCGTCGTCAATATCAAAATCAACAAAACCAACAAAATACAACCTTCAACAGAAACCGTAAGTATGTTCAAAGAGCTGAGCGTCAACAAGAACAAACAGCTGCTCCAACTACTAACGAGAATAAAACAAAAGAAACAAAACAAACAGAAAGTGAGTAATAATGACGATGGAAATTAGTGCTAAATTAGTCAAGGAATTACGTGATTTAACCGGTGCCGGAATGATGGACTGTAAAAAAGCCTTAAAAGAAAACGATGGCGATATTGATAAAGCAGTTCGTTGGTTAAAAGAACAAGGCATTGCGAAGAGTGCTAAGAAATCTGGTCGTATTGCTGCTGAAGGCTTAGCAGCTGTTAAAACAGCTGGGAACCTAGGGGTCCTTGTTGAGCTTAATGCTGAAACTGACTTCGTGGCTAAAAATGACAAATTCTTAGACCTATTAGAAACAATCACTGAGGTAATTATCAATAACAACCCAGTCAACTTAGAAGAAGCGAAAGCTTTAGAAGTTGATGGAAAAACACTGAACGATTTAATTGTTGATGCAACAGCAACCATCGGTGAGCGTATTGATTTAAGACGTTTTGAAACATTACAAAAAGAGGATGACCAAACATTTGGTGAGTACGTCCATATGGGTGGTAAAATCGCCGCTTTAACTGTTGTGACTGGTTCTGAAGAGTTTGCGCGCGACATGGCGATGCAAGTTGCTTCAATGTCTCCACAATATGTGTCTCAAGATGTAATGCCAGCTGAAATTGTTGAAGAACAACGTGGCATTCAAACTGAAATTTTAAAGAACGATCCTGTGCTTTCTACAAAGAATGAAAAGCAACAAGAAGGAATTATCCGTGGACGTGTTTCTAAAGCACTTCAAGAAATTTCATTAGTAGATCAACCTTATTTCAAAGAACAAACGATGAAAGTTGGTGACCTTCTCAAGCAACAATCTTTCAATGTTCATTCATTCCTACGTTATGCGGTAGGTGAAGGGATTGAAAAGAAAGAAGACAATTTTGCTGAAGAAGTAGCCAGTATGACAAAATAACTAGGACACTTCACAGTGTCCTTTTTTATAAAATAAGGAGTGTATGATGTATAATAGAGTTGTCTTAAAACTGTCTGGAGAAGCACTATCAAATGGACAGGGAGCCTATGATGCAGAAATGTTAAAACAAATTTCTCTTCAAATAAAGGACATGGTAGATTTAGGAATTGAAGTTGCTGTTGTTGTCGGTGGTGGTAATTTGATGCGCGGAAAACAAGAGAGCGCGTTACAAATTGAGCGAGTCTCCAGAGATTACATGGGAATGCTTGCCACGGTGATGAATGCAATCGCAATTCAAGGGTCATTAGAAGCATTAGATGTGGAAACACGTGTTCAAACTGCGATCGAAATGAGAGCGATAGCTGAGCCGTATATTTTAAGAAGAGCGATTCGTCACTTAGAAAAAGGACGTGTGGTTATCTTTGGTGCTGGTACTGGTAGTCCGTTTTTCTCAACCGATACCTTGGCAGCATTGAGAGCTTCAGAAATTAAGGCGGACGTTATTTTATTTGCGAAAAACGGTGTGGATGGAGTTTACGATTCAGATCCTAAACTGAATAAAGATGCTGTTAAATATGATGAATTAACGTATATGGAAATGATACAAAAGAATTTACAGGTGATGGATACAACTGCAACGTCAATGTGCATGGAAAATGATATTGATTTGTTGATTTTCAATATCAATGAACCTGGAAATATTCTTAAAGCGGCTTTACAACAAGTCGAAGGTACAATAGTTAGAAAAGGAGACTAAGAATGTATAGAGAATTATCTCAAGAACAAATGGATAAAGTGATTGAAAACTTACATGAAACTTTATCAGTCCTTAGAACTGGACGAGCAAACCCTAATATGCTTAATACAGTGATGATTGACTATTATGGTGAAATGACACCGATCAATCAAATGTCTCAAATTTCAGTGGTTGAAGGACGCCAATTAGTGGTTAAACTTTATGACCCTAGCCAACTACAAGCGGTTGAAAGAGCGATTAATGCAGCAAACTTAGGTGTGAATGCTCAAAATGATGGAACAGTGGTAAGAATGTCGATCCCTGCATTAACAGGAGAGACGCGTAAACAACTGTCTAAAGAAGTTGGAAAACATGAAGAAGATGCTAAAGTAGCGATTCGTAATATTCGTCGTGATATTAATGACAGCATTAAGAAAGATGATGAATTTACAGAAGATACTGAACGTCGTGAATTAGAGAGTATTCAAAAAATAACTGATGAATACATCAAGAAGATTGAAAAGATTTCTGAAGAAAAAGTTCAAGAAATCATGACTGTCTAAGATGAGTAATCAGCTCAACCATGTCGCCATCATCATGGATGGAAATGGGCGTTGGGCACAAAAACAAAAACAGAAACGCACATTCGGTCATTTTCATGGTGCTCAGAATGTGCGTGATATTGCGTTAGCCGCTCAAGATTTAGGGATTCAAACACTCACTTTGTATGCTTTTTCGACAGAGAACTGGAAGAGACCTTTACAAGAGATTGATTACCTAATGAAGTTACCTGCCTATTTCTTCGACAAATTTATGAAAGAATTGATGGATCGACAAATAAAAATTGAATTTATCGGTCATTTTAGTCGTTTGCCGGATAATACTCGAAAAGTCCTTCAACGAGCGATCGACCTGTCAAAAGATAATACCTCAATGCGACTTTGTTTTGCGATGGATTATGGATCTCGAGATGAACTCGTCCATGCATTTAGAACTTATGCGAATGAAGTCAAGGAAGGTAGAGAGAATAATTTATCTGAAGAAGAGGTCTCAAATTATCTGATGACATCTAAACTAGGGGATGTTGATTTAATGATACGGACAAGTTTAGATTATCGCTTATCAAATTTTTTATTATGGCAAAGTGCTTACGCAGAATTAATGTTTGTCGATAAAGCGTGGCCCGTGTTCACACCTCAAGATTTAAAGGCGTGTGTCAATGATTATTTAAGTCGTCAACGTCGCTATGGAGGTCTCAAGTGAAACAACGAATTATTACAGGTTTAATATTAGGGTTAATTGCACTTATTGGTATTGCCATTAGTTTAGAGACGTTTAAAATGATTTTATATTTACTTGTGGCAGTGGCTTGTCTTGAAGTTTATCAACTGAAACAAGATCGTTTTAATGTCTTAGTTCCTTTTTTAATGTTTGTCAGTATCTACTTGATGACTTACTTTAATAGCGTAGGTCAGCTTATTATCTTGTCGGTAATGTTTTTAATCTTTTCAATTATTCATTTAATTGATGAGCATTTTACCATCAAAGATTATTTTTTATGTTTTGGATTAGTCTTTTTAATCTCACTGACGCTCATTGGCGGGATTACCCTGTATCAACTTGCAGGTCCAATGGCTATTTTATGGGTCTTTGTCGCCAATTATGCTTGTGATACAGGGGCATATTTTATTGGAATTCGTTATGGTAAACGGAAACTGAATGAGCGATTGTCACCTAAAAAGACGATTGAAGGTTCAATTGGAGGATGGGTTGTTGGATTTATGTCCTCCATCTTATTTGGTTTGATATTCCTTCAAGCTTTTTACACGTTTAACTTTTTAATTGTTGGGTCGTTTTTAATCCCACTAACTGCTCAGGTTGGTGATTTATTCTTCTCTTCGATTAAACGACACTATCAAGTAAAAGATTTTGGGGGTATTTTCCCAGGACATGGTGGGGTTTTAGATCGAATTGATTCACTGATTTTCTCACTATTTTTAGTTAATTTATTATTAATGATTTGGAGTATTTTATGATCGCAATTATTGTCTTTGTTATTACATTAGGAATTATTATTACATTACATGAGTTAGGGCATTTAATTGCGGCTAAAGCATTTGGTGTCTATTGCCGAGAGTTTGCGATTGGGATGGGACCAAAACTCTTTTCAAAACAAGGGAAAGAAACAATTTACTCGCTTCGAGCTTTACCAATCGGTGGTTATGTGGCCATGGCTGGTGAACCTGATGAAGATGATCAAATGCCAGTGGATTTACCCTTTGAGAGAACTCTGCCGGGGATTCATCCTCTAAAGCGGATTGTTGTTTACTTAGCTGGCATCATGATGAACATCGTTTTATTTGTGTTGGCTTTTACGATCTTCTTTAATTTTGTTGGGATTCAACAACCTGAAAATATGACCAGCATTATCTCTTATGTGGCACCAGATTCTCCTGCCCAACGTGCAGGTTTACAAGAAGGTGACGAAATTGTTGAAGTACAAAAAGATGATCAAATCCATCCTATTGGAAATTATGCTGATTTATTGGAAGTAACACAGGATAATCAAGATGAGATTATTTATGTTGTTCAAAGAGCGGAACAACGGATTGAAGCCAATTTAAATCCAGAATATAGTCCAGAGCAAGATCGATATTTAGTGGGGATTTCATTTGAAGTTCCTACACAAGAAGTAAATTTAATAGAGAGTTTTCTTTATTCAGTTGAATTCTTGGGCACTTATTCTGTGTTAATTTTTCAAGCATTAGGGGGTTTAATTATGGGTCGTGGATTAGATCAATTGGGAGGTCCTATTCGAATCTTCCAGGAAACCTCGAGAGTTGCTTCGTTTGGTTTATTGCCTATTATTGCTTGGATTGGTCAATTATCATTGAATGTTGCGATCTTCAACTTATTACCGATTCCTGCTTTAGATGGAGGACGAGTGCTCTTAACGGTGGCTGAATTAGTCTTGGGCCGTCCGATTAATAAAGATTTAGAAAACAGATTAATTACAGTGAGTTTCCTTTTACTATTATTGTTTATTGGCGTTATAATAGTAAATGACATTGTAGGTTTATTTTAAATAGAAAAGGAGCTAGAGAAATGAAAGTATGTGTTATTGGTGGTGCTGGTTATATTGGTAGCCACACTGTTTATGAATTAATTGACGATGGACACGAAGTTGTTGTTATTGACAACTTATCGACTGGACAAAGAGAGGCTGTTCATAAAGAGGCTAAGTTATTGATTGGTGATATTACCAACTTTGAACAATTGGATGATTTAATCGCTAAAGAACAAAAGGAAGGACCTTTTGATGCGGTCATGCATTTTGCGGCCAAGATTGTTGTACCTGAATCAGTTGAACAACCATTAGAGTACTATCACAATAATGTTGAGGGAGTTCGTGTGATGTTAGCGGTGATGGCGAAACATGGCATTAAGAACGTTATTTTCTCTTCGACGGCAGCTGTTTATGGACAACCTGAACATGGTGTTTGTCATGAGAGTGATGAGACTAAACCGATTAATCCTTACGGTGAAACGAAACTAGCTTCTGAGAAAATGATTCAATGGGTTGCGAATGCCCATGACATGAACTATTGTATATTTAGATATTTCAATGTTGCGGGTGCACATGACTCTTTAGAGATTGGTTTAAATCGTGATGCTTTAACGCATATTATTCCAATTACCGTTCAAACAGCATTAAAGATTAGAGAATCAATGGACATCTTTGGTGATGATTATGATACAAAAGATGGTACTTGTGTTAGAGACTATATCCACGTGTCTGACTTAGCTTATGCACATGTATTAGGAATGAAGTATATTGTTAATGAGAATAAATCTGGCATCTTTAACTTAGGCTCTTCAACTGGTTATTCAGTGAAGGAAGTAGTTGATGAGGTCAGCAAGTATGCGCCTGTTAATTATAAGATGGGTCCTAGAAGAGCGGGAGATCCAGCGATGCTGATTGCAGCTGCAGATAAAGCGAAAGAAACACTCGGCTTTGAGACTAAGCGTGATTTAGCGAAGATTATTAACTCTGATATTAAATATCGTGAAAAATTAAAAGCAGAAAACAAATAAAGAAAAGGAGCGTGAGCTCCTTTTTAGATATAAACGATAATGGCTACAACATGTGAGATACTGGCTAGTAGAATAAAGAGGTGCCAAATAAAGTGATAATAAGGTTTACTCTTTTGAGAATAAAAGTAAACACCAATAGAGTAAAGAATTCCTCCTAAGGCAATAAAGAAGATGAGTCCCCAGTTTCCACTACCGATTAAACTTGGTATTAATAGAATTCCTGACCAACCCATTATTAAGTACATAATGACACTAGCTTTTGGGAGTTTAACTTTGGAGATTGATTTATAGAGGATGCCTATTAAGACCATCAACCATTGTAAGATTAAAACGATTAAGCCTAGGGTTCCTTCAATAACCGATAAACAAATAGGCGTGAAGGTTCCAGCAATCGCAAAGTAAATCATAATATGGTCAATGATACGAAATACTGCTTTGTGTTTTGAGTGAAAGTCCATGGCATGATATAAGGTCGAGGCTAAAAACATTAAAAATAAACAGATGAAAAAAATACTGTAGCCTGCCGCTAAGATGATTCCATCTTTGTTATAACCATAAATTGCGACAACTGGCAGGGTAATGAGTAATATTAATGCTGGAACACCATGACTAATTGCGTTGGCTAATTCCTCACCAAATGAAAGTTGAAATAAGTTTCCAACTTTTCGTGGATAGGAGAGTCTTTTTCGTGTGACTGAAGTTTTCATTTTTTACCTCTGGCTACATTATAACGACCTAAAATCAAATTGTAAATGAAAGTAGGATTATGGTAAACTGTAGTAGAAATGTAGGTTATTATGAAATTTCTTAGAATCTTATTAATATTTCTAGGACTGGTGTTGCTACTTGTCTTAGGTTTATACAGTCAAAATTATTTTTCATTTCCGGGAGAACACGCAACAGAGATTCAGGAACCTTTTGGTGATACGGTTGTAACACTTGAAGAGTATAAAGTCTATGATCTGATTGATGTGCCATTTCGGTTTATTTTAGCGGATGTTAAAATTTCGAATGTTCGTCCTATTAATTTTGAGTTGTCACGATTTCAAACCGATGAAGGCTTACAGCTCAATGAAATTGATGAGTACCGAGCTGAAATTTCTAGGAAAGGGTATGACTTGGGGATTCAAAATGTTACGACCCAGCTTCAGTCTAATGAGAATGAACTCAATGCTAAGATTTTGATTCCTGTCTTGAATTCTTCGAGACAACTATTACGAGTGAGTATCTCGGGAATTAAGACGGATACTATTTCGTTTGACTTGAGTGAGCCGATGGGGTCAGCTGAAGACCTAGGTGTCACGGTTACAATTACGCCAGAGGGGATTAATCAGAATCCTGAGCCTGATCTAGAACCTGAAAATCAAGAGGTTGGGACAGTTGAAGAAGAAATATCGAATACAACCCAGATTATGTCGGCAGCCATGATTAATAAAGACTTAATCCTTTACAAAGGGCTTGAAGATGTTCATAGAATTGACTTTGGTGATAGGGTGCGTATATTATTAGTAGGGGTAAATTTCGATTATGAATATGATGTAACCATTGCGGCAGCACGTATTTACTTTCCTGAGCAAGATTATTTATATTTTGCTTTAGGACAAGAGTATGTTGTTGAAAATGGAAATAACATCTTGAATAAGACGGTCAGACAAGAGAATGGATCACTTATATTTCAAATTGATGATCAAATTTATAACATTTTAAATCAACCCTACAACATTGAGGTTCGTTATGCGGATTCTCGAAACTGGGTAACCATCCACAAAAATGTGGGCATAGGAAATCAACCGAATGTACAATAGACAATCGAAATATAACATCGGAATAATACTTGTAATTATCGCCTTAATTGGTGCTCTTTTGTTTGGTTTATGGGGTTTGTTTCTAAAGGATCGTGCGAAGGATATAGAACCAGACGAAAACCAAATAAATGAACCTATTGAAGAGAGAAAGGTTCTCGATATTAAAGATTATAAAGTGTATAAATATGACAATGTTGATTATAGATTCATATTAGCACAAGTTGAATCAACTGATCAGATTAATTTACGAGACATTCAAACATCAGAGAATTTTACACTCGATCAAAGTTCTAATTTAGTAAGTTCACTCATCACAAAGGGATATCACTTTGAGGATATTTTAGATAAATTAAATGAAGACTCTAGTGGTTTTTTATTCATTCCTATATATGATAATTTATTAACAGAAATAGAACTACTGAGTGAGACTGTGGACATCAATCATTCAACATTCAACTTATCGAATCCTATTGAGGATAAATCACTATTAGGTTTCATTGAGGATGAGCCAGTTGAGGAAGATCAAGTTGAAAATGAAGAACCAGTCATAGTTGACCAAGAAGATCCGATTATCAATCCTGAAACACCGCCTCTGGCACTTCAAGAAATTGATTCTAGCAGTGTTTATATTCAATTGGATGGTGAAGTGGTTCAGGTTGGTTTTCCATCAAATATAAGAATCTTTACATTAGAGGTAAGTCGACCGGAAGGTTCTAGTCCGATTACTGCTGCTTCGTTAACTTTTTTAGACGATGATTTAACGTTTGAAGCGAAAGAAGAACCATATCTAATTTTATCTTCAAGTCAAGCAAACATTGTTAATCGTGTTGATTTGACGAGAGGCTTACTGTTTTTTGAAATCAATAGTGCTAATTACAATATTACAAATTTAGAATATTCTGTGGAATTAATAGGAGGTCATTAAGATGAAAAAAACAACAGTATTCCTATTAACTTTTATTATATGTTTATGTCAATTGAATAGTTTAAACGCTCATGCGATGACAGATAAAGAGTTTATTTGTTCTGATACGACGATGACTTATAGTGTTGATGAGATTATTACCAATACTAATTTAAAGAACATCAAATGTTTTAATAATTATCAAGAAGCAATAAATTATTTCAAATCAGTAAGCTCACCCCAGAAGAATATTGTGCTTCGTTATAAATCACATCAAGCACCTAATAAGGTGATTGCGATGAGTTCAGGTTACGCGATTGCAACTCAAGCGGATACATCTACACTTTATAGAAATGCTGACTTAACCGTTAATCAAACAAATGGTAATTATGAAGTGATTATTCAACAAGGCTCAAAGATGCAATATCTTGACACGTTAACCAACTCAAGAAATCAGTTAGTCTATAAAGTTGCGATATCTGGGTATGAAGGGTATGTCCTTGCTTCTCAAGTTGATTTATTGCCTTCTATCTACATTGAAAGGGATTATCCCTTTACTTTAAGACGTTCTGGTGTGACTCAAACGTATGCTAAAACAGATGCAAACTATTATTCCGTTCTAAATGGTGAGCTCTATTTTAATATGAGTCTTATTGGTGGAGGAACGGCTGTTTTAGGTCCTTACGCAAAAGCACCATCTTGGATGGGAACTGATATTTATTATTCGACCAATGGTGTTAATTTCTATCATGATTTTAGATTAACTCAACCCGTTAATAACGGAGCATCTTATTATAACTATTTCCAATATTTACCATTGAGAAGTCGTTCAAATCTTACTGGTGCCCAATTGGATCAATATCTTCGCTCTGTTAGGATGACGAATTCTGTTTATTACGGTAAATCTAATGATTTCATCACACATCAAAACAAATATGGAATGAATGGATTATTAGTGTTTGCGATGGCTGGTTTAGAGTCTGCTTATGGAACTTCTTTTTATGCGAAGGAAAGAAATAATCTGTTTGGATGGAATGCAATCGATTCTAATCCTAATAACGCAAGTTATTTTCCGACTGTGACACAAGCCATACAAGAACATATGGGAATTAATCTTTTTGGATATACGAATGTCAATGATTGGCGATTTACATCACCAGCCCTTGGAAATAAGGTCGCTGGTTTTAATACTAAATATGCATCTGATCCATTTTGGGGTCTGAAAATTGCGAATATTGCATACCAAGTGGATAAGATGTTTGGTTTCCAAGATCTTAACTATTATGGAATTGGTTTAATTAATGATCATACAAGTGCTAATGTTCGTAACCAAGCATCACCATCAGCGACGGTTTTATACCACACAAATGGAAATGCTCGTAAATTAGTGGATCAAACAATTGCGATAACTCGACAAGTAGGCAACTATGTTGAAACGCCAACATGGTTCCCATATATAAATGGAACATTGTTAACACATCACAATAACGGTGATTACACCAACCATACCGATA
>CAZVKL010000004.1:0-5274 GCA_964627845.1 uncultured Erysipelothrix sp.
ATCTTAGGACAGACTGATAATGAGTCGACGCCTCTTCAAAAACAATTAAATAAATTAGGGAAACTGTTAGGGATCGTTGCGTTAGTGGCTGTTGGCGTTATATTTGCGATTGGACTGTTTAATGGTCAAGATCCATTCTTAATGTTTATGACTTCTATCTCTTTGGCGGTGGCGGTCATTCCTGAGTCGTTGCCTACAGTTTCAACGATTGTATTGAGTATGGGTGTACAACGTTTAGTTAAGCGAAATGCGATTGTTCGTAAGTTACCATCAGTTGAGACCTTAGGTTCTACAACTGTGATTTGTTCGGATAAGACTGGGACTTTAACTCAAAATAAGATGACGGTCCAAGAATTTTATAATGCGGGTCGTGATGATTTAAAAGAAATGCTGGCTAAAGCGGTCTTTTTAGCGAATGATTCTCGATTAAATAATGAGGGTCAATGGGTTGGAGATCCGACTGAAACGGCTATGTCCGAATGGGCGGTTAATAATGGGATTGATTATCAACAGACCATGGATGCGTATCCTAGAATTGCTGAAGTGCCATTTGATTCAAATCGTAAGCGTATGGCGACGGTGAATGAAGTGGATGAAAAACAGATTGTCTTTGTTAAGGGCGGTGTTGATGAAGTCTTAAATGTGACAACCCGTTATGGTCTTGATCAAGAAGTAAGAGAAATTACGGATCAAGATAGAGAACAAATTCAACAGGCGAATTTAGAGATGGGTCAAAATGCTCTGAGAGTGTTGGCTGTGGCCTATAAAGAAGTTCAGGGGACTGTGAAAGATGGGGATCCTGATTTAGAGTCTGATTTAATCTTCCTAGGTTTAGTTGGGATGATTGACCCTGCTCGACCTGAAGTGAAACAGGCGATTGCTGAGTGTAAAACGGCTGGTATTCGTCCTGTCATGATTACAGGTGACCATGCGACTACGGCTCAGGCGATTGCTAAAGAGATTGGTTTATTAGTTGAAGGTCAAAAAGTAGTGACTGGTAGTGAACTGGATAAGATGAGTGATGATGATCTCTATAATGAGGTTGAGTCAATTGGTGTCTATGCTCGAGTTTCGCCAGAACATAAGATGCGCATTATCGATGCTTGGAAGAAACATGGAAATGTTGTTGCTATGACGGGCGATGGGGTTAATGATGCACCAGCCTTAAAGAAAGCAGACATTGGTGCTGCGATGGGAATTGTTGGGACTGAAGTTGCTAAGGGCGCTTCGGATATGGTTCTTACCGATGATAACTTTGCGACCGTGGTTAATGCGGTCGAAGAGGGACGTCGGATTAAAGATAATATTAAGAAGGCGATTGGATATTTATTGTCTTGTAATATGGGTGAATTGTTTGTGTTATTGTTGGCGACGTTCTTAAATTGGCCGCTGCCTTTATTGGCGATTCACATTTTATGGATTAACTTAGTGACGGATTCACTTCCTGCTTTAGCGTTGGGAATTGATCCTGCTGAGGAAGATATTATGGAGCGTGAGCCAGATCGCTCAAATACCTTGTTTACTAAGCCAATGGCTTATCGTACCTTATATCAAGGAATTATGATTGGGATCTTAACAACTTTAGGATTTGTTATTGGTTCTGGTTGGTTATTTGGTTTAGAGGGCAATACTGAGATGGGTCGTACCATGGCCTTTGCGGTGTTGGGGTTCTCTCAATTAGTTCATTCACTTAATATTCATTCGCCTCATGAGTCGGTGTTTAAGACAATGTTTAGAAACAAGTCGTTGATTCAGGCAATCTTGGTGAATGTGGTGATGATGTTGGTGGTATTACTGGTTCCGTTTATTCAGGAGATTTTCAAATTAGTACCACTTGATTTAACTCATTGGATGATTATTGTTGTCTTGGCTTTAATGCCTTGGCCGATTGTTGAGTTAATGAAGAAATTCAAATTAAATGGAAATGACTAAACCTTCACATGAAGGTTTTTTCATGTCAAAAAGTTATTGCAAGTTTACTTTTTTAAATCTATAATATAACTAGGAATGAGGTGGAAACATGTTGACTCAAATGACTCCTTCGATTGAAGATTATTTATCGACTATCTTTCGCTTGGATAAAGGCCAAGGTGTTCGATCAGTGGATGTTGCGAAAGTGCTACAGGTTTCAAAACCGAGTGTGAATCGTGCTTTAAAAACGTTGAGTGAGTTAAAGTTAGTGACTCAAGAACCTTATGGAGATATCTATTTAACTCCTTATGGGCGTGAAACGGCGATAGATTTAAATAAGAAATATGCCATCCTTCGTGGGTTTTTAGTCCATATGTTAGGGGTTGATCCAAAACAAGCAGAGCTTGAGGCGGGTCAAATGGAACATGGGATGAGTTCTGATACAATTCAGAAAATTGGCTTATTAATGCGTAATTATTCTAGAAACAAAGGAAAATCCAAATACAAAGAATTATTAAACAAACGAGAAGAAGTGTAAAACTTCTTTTTTTTCTAGATGTTTTAGTTGCTTTTTAAAAGGGTCAGTGATATTCTAGTTAATGCGAACGATTCGCATTTGCGTTTAGGAGTAAAAAAGATGAAAATAAAAATGATAAGTATCGTATTAATGACTTTATTAATAAGCGGATGTCAAAGCACACCCCAAGCCTCAAATGATCAACTTAAGATTGTAACGACAATCTTTCCAGTGACCAGTTTAGTCAATTCCTTAGTTGAAGAACAGGCGAGTGTCACTCAATTATTACCAGAGACTGGAACAGACGCACATACGTGGGAACCCAGTCCACAAGATATCGTTCTGTTGGAACAAGCAGATGTTTTTATTTATAACGGGGCAGGAATGGAAATGTGGGTAGATGATGTCTTAGAGTCATTAACCAATGAAGATTTAACAATTATTAATGCTTCTAAAGAGATTGATCTAATTGAAGGTCATGATGACCATGATCATGGAAGTCTGGACCCCCATACTTGGTCCACTCCACTCAATGCGAAACAACAAACTCAGACCATTTATGATGCACTAACAAGTGCTTATCCACAGTTGATTGAGTCTATAAAAGCCAATCGAGAAGATTTACAATTTGAACTTGATCAATTACACCAAGAATACAGTGACCAATTAGCTAATGTGGATTCCAAAGTATTGGTCGTCCAACATGAAGCCTATGGCTATCTTGCGCATCAATACGATTTAGAACAAGTGGGCATTGAAGGATTAGTGCCAACCTCAGAACCTGATCCATCACGCTTGGTTGAAATTATCAACCTTGTTGAAGATAGAGGTATAAAAACAATCTTCTTTGAAGAGAATGTAAGCTCCAAAGTGGCTGAGACACTCTCGAGTGAAACAGGGACTAAAACGGCTGTTTTAAGTACACTCGCCATTAAACAAGATGATTTAGACCTTATAGAGATGATGCGTCATAACTTAGAAATATTAGTAGAAGGATTAACGCAGTGATCGAATTTAAAAACCTATATTTTACGTACGAAAAAGAGTTCGTTTTAAACGATATTAACCTACGCATTGAACCAGGACAATACGTTGCCTTAATCGGGGATAATGGTGCTGGTAAGAGCACACTTTTAAGGTTGTTAATTGGTGATCTCAAAACAAGTCGAGGACAACTGACTATCTCAAAAGAATTTAATCGAATTGGCTATGTCCCTCAAAATACATTGAACCGCCAATTAAACTTTCCAGCCACCGTGTTAGAAATCGTAGT
The DNA here is from genome assembly GCA_964627845.1 of uncultured Erysipelothrix sp. Classification (GTDB taxonomy): domain Bacteria; phylum Bacillota_I; class Bacilli_A; order Erysipelotrichales; family Erysipelotrichaceae; genus DUUI01. Next base: position 3,702 of record CAZVKL010000004.1, read on the forward strand.
GGGCAACCTTTATCAAGACATTGGATTATTCAGATTAGCCACCAATAAGCACAGACAACAAGCGATGGAGGCCTTGGCCTTAGTGAATATGTTGGATTACAAAGATGAACTGATTTCAAATTTATCTGGAGGTCAACAACAACGTGTGATGTTGGCTCGGGCGTTAGTGAACAAACCAAATCTAGTTATTTTAGATGAGCCAACCTCAGGGGTCGATCGTAAATCATCGAAACATTTTTATGAAACATTATCCCTTCTTAATAAAGAAGGATTGACGATCTTATTGGTGACTCATAATGTGGATCATTTAGTGAAAGAAGTGACGGATATATATGAACTGGATGAAGGTCATTTAGAAAGGGTGAAATAAGATGGACATGCTTCAATATCCCTTTATGCAAAAAGCATTAATTGTGGGTGCGCTATTAGGTGTTATTGTCCCTAGTATTGGACTGTTGATGGTGACTAAACGATTCTCAATGATTGGGGATGCTTTATCCCATATGTCATTAGCGGGTGTAACAATTGGGTTAATTTTTAATTTCAACCCACTTTTTGGTGCATTAATAGCCTGTATTGTTGCGGCACTAAGCATTGATGTGATTCGTAAAAACATTCCACAATATGCTGAGACCAGCATTGCTGTCATTACCTCTGCAGGAATTGGTTTAGCAGGATTGCTCTCCGGTTTAGTTCCTAATACCGCCAATTTCAACTCCTTTTTATTTGGGAGTATTATTGCTATTAGTGACCAAGAACTCCAATTAGTTGTCATTGTCTCAATTGTGGTCATCGCACTCTTTATCTTATTCTTTAAAGAATTCTTCTTAGTCGCTTTAGATGAAAAGAACGCCCGTTTAATTGGCGTCAATGTTAAATTTATTAACCTGCTCTCAATTTTACTCACGGCCATTACCGTATCGGTTGCGGCTAGAACCGTGGGGGCTTTAATTATTTCGTCACTGATGGTGATTCCGGTGGTCTGTGCCTTGCAGGTTTCCAAGAGTTATAAACAGAGTGTCATCTATTCCATTTTATTTGGATTAAGCTTTACTGTGATTGGGTTAATTGGTTCTTATCATTTGTCTTTAAAACCTGGTGGAACGATTGTAATGTTAGGATTAATCACGCTTTTAAGTTTATTTGTTTATAACGGTGTTAAACATCAAAGAACGAAAATGAAGGGGGCGTCGCGATGAGTCAAAAACAATTAATCTGGCCTAAAGAGCTTAAGAAGACGAAACATCGTTTGGCTATTTTTGAGATATTTGAGTCTGAGAATAGACCCTTATCGATTGTTGAAATCCAACAGGCACTTCATGAAAAAAACCAACAAATTTGGTTGTCGACGATTTATCGTATTTTAGATTCTTTTGAACAGGCAAATATGATTAATAAGATTACGATGTTAAATCAAGAAGCTGTCTATTATGAGCTTAACTATAACCAACATGCTCATTATGCAATCTGTATAAAATGTCGTAATGTGATTGAGCTTGATCACTGCCCAATGAATTTATTTGAAGCATCTTTAGAGCGAAACAACTTTAAAGTATACGGTCACAGAATGGAA
>CAZVKL010000004.1:5374-11539 GCA_964627845.1 uncultured Erysipelothrix sp.
GAAGATTTCTCTGGTTCATTATCAGTAGGGGTCATCTCTGGGAAAGACAGAGTGGTAGAAGTGGATACCAGTGGTGATGGCATTCCAGATTGGGATATGGTGTTACTACAAACGGATGCCGCGATCAATCCTGGTAATTCAGGTGGTGCGTTAGTGAATATGGCTGGTCAATTGATTGGGATTAACACCTTGAAACTCTTAGACTTGACAGTTGAGGGGATGGGGTTTGCGAATCCGATCAATGAAGTCATTAGTATCCTTGACCAAATTCAACAAACAGGTGAAGTTCAAAGACCTGTCATTGGTATTAGCGCAATTTCAGTGCCTGATTTAATTGCGAGAAATCAATTCTATGGATTGGAAGTTCCAATGGTTAACGAAGGTGTTTATGTGAATGAGGTCTTGGCTAATTCACCAGCACAACAAGCGGACATAAAACCTGGTGATATCATCGTTGGTATTAACAATCAAGAAGTGGATGACTTTAAGTCGTTTAGACGTCATTTATATCGTTTTAAAGCGGGCGATACAATCGACATTGAGATTATTCGTGATGGTGATAGACTCACTAAATCGTTATTACTTAACTAAAAAAACAGCTGAGATTACTAAGTCTCAGCTGTTTTATATTTATTTCTTAAGGATAATTCCTGTTGGTTCTCCATCATCATCTAATATTGATAATTCAGAGAAATCACTGTTCGCTTCTAATTCTTCAACAACAATGATTGGAATTCCTGCATCATCTGGCATAGGCGCGATGCTAATTCTATTTCCAGACATTGTGTAGTTTTCGGTTCTTGATTCACCACCTAATAGGCTGATGTCGACCGTTCCATCATCGTCAAAGTCTAGTATAACGATTCCTTCATCGTCTTGGTATGTATCGTCTAAACTACCATAGTCTGAATCATCATAGTCAGTATCGGCTGGATCACTGGTTACTGGATCGGCAGGATCACTAGTTCCTGGATCGGCAGGATCAGTTGTTCCTGGATCGGCAGGATCAGTTGTCCCTGGATCTGCTGGTGTTGGGTCACTTGAACAACCAACGATTAATAAGAGTATCAATAATAATCCTAAGATTTTTTTCATTTTAAAATCCTCCTATCCGTCATGGACTGATTAAATTTTATGTCATTACCGGTTTGAATTCAACGAATATAAGTTCTTAGAATAATGAAATCTGTTGTTTAACACAAACATTCTACAGTGAATAGAAATGATTTAATCAATGGGCAAGATAAATGTTTAAATATTTAAAATCTATTCGCGATTCTCATGAATAATGAGATTTGAATCATCTTTGTAAAGTGTCTCTTCGTCAAACTCGTCTAAATTTTTCAAATCTTCCTCTAATTGTGTTTGTTCTAAGGAGTCAACTTGATTATCTTTGACTTCTTGGTGTTTAACGTCATTATAAATACTGGTGTGTTGGGTTTTATTCAGTTTATCTTGATCAAACTGGTCTAAGCTCTCTAATTCGTCTAATCTATTTTGATAATCATTCATGGTCACTTCCACCTAATCTTACTGTAACATTTTTAGGTTTGTAGACAAAATAAAAATCACCCTAACGAGTGATTGAGTTTAATAAATGGTGGACGATAAGGGATTTGAACCCCTGACCCCCTGCACGTCAAGCAGGTGCTCTCCCACTGAGCTAATCGTCCAAAGCGTGCTCATATCATATCAAATCCAAATAAAATTGTCTAGACAAGGAATTAATATTGTATAATGTCAAAGAAGGAGTTTTCTAAATGAAAATAGTAGTCGTAGGTGCAGGAAAAGTTGGATCACTATTATGTGAGGATTTATCCAACGAAGGGCACGATATTATATTAATAGAAAAAGATGAATTCGAACTAAACGTACTCATCGATAAACTAGACATAACCGGAGTCATAGGCAATGGGGCAGACATAGATGTCCTATCCGAAGTTGGAATGAAAGATACCGACGTCTTTATCGCCGTCACCCAAAAAGATGAAATCAATCTACTAGCCTCAGTCATAGCCAAAAAGATGGGAGCCAGTAACTCAATTGTCAGAGTACGAAACACAGAATACAACGAACACCTAGAGTTCATGAAAGATTCACTAGGCATTACCTTAATGATAAACCCCGACCATCAAGCTGCTTTCGATATTGTCCAAACACTTCAATATCCAGCCGCATATAATGTCGAATCATTTGCCAGTAATCGAGTTAACTTAGTTGAGTTTGTCATCGAACAAGATTCAAAATTATTAAATTTACCCTTATCAGAATTCAGACATATTTACGGAAATGTATTAGTAGGGGTCATCCTCAGAAAAGAAGAAGTCATCATTCCAGATGGTTCTTTCGTCATTCAAGAAGGAGACCACATCTATGTCACAGGTAACCAAAAAGACATGAGAAACTTCGGACTCAATATCTTCGAAAACAACAAAGTTAAAAAAGTCTTCATTATAGGTGGAGGAAACATTACCTTCTATCTCTGTCAGTATTTTGAGAAAATGAAGATTCACGTTAAAGTGATAGAAAATAATCCTAAAGCAGCTCAAGCCTTAGCCCAACGCTTTGACAAGTTTGAAATTATCTTAGGGGATGGAACCAACCAAGATTTCTTACTCCACCAAGGGATTGAACATTATGATGCACTCATCTCCTTAACAGGAATAGACGAAGAGAACATCCTAATCTCAATGTTTGCCCATCAACAAGAACTTAGTCGTATCATCACAAAAGTTAATCGTACCGATTTGTTAAAAATAGTAGGAGATGTCGGACTACAAACCATTATCACACCAAAAAGCATTGTCGCCGATCACATCATCTCAATGGTTAGAGCACTCTATAATTCTCAAGGATCAAACGTTGAAGCGCTCTATCGATTTATAGGAAATCGAGTCGAAGCACTTCAATTTAAAGTGAACTCAAAATCAAAAGTCATTAATACACCACTCAAAGATTTAGAAACAAAACAGAATCTTTTAATCGCCTACATTATTCGAGGCAATAAATTATTCTTCCCAACCGGAAATGATTCTATCTATCCAAACGATTCAGTCATCGTAATATCCAAAACAACCTTGTCTGATTTAGACGATATTTTAGTCTCATGAACTTTCCAATCATAAGAAAAGCAGTAGGGCGACTACTCATCGTCATGATTATCTTATTGGCCTTTCCACTCATCGTCGCACTAATATATCGTGAACCAACCTTAAACATTATCAGTTTCTTAGTACCAATGGTCTTAGTCGGAATCTTAGGTTATCTATTCTTACAAGGTAAAGAAAGTAACCGAAGACTCACCTCCAAAGACGGACTATTTATCTGTGCCATTCTTTGGTTACTCTACTCATTAATTGGTGCACTACCCTTTGTCATCAGTAAAGAAATACCAAGCTTTATTGATGCTTTCTTTGAAACGATGAGCGGATTCACAACCAGTGGAGCCTCTGTATTGAGCGACGTTGAAGCACTAAGTCACTCAATGTTATTTTGGCGTAGCTTTACACACTTAATCGGAGGAATGGGAGTTTTAGTTTTTGCACTCGCAATCTTACCAAGTTCTGGAGGAGACCTAGTCCATGTCATGAAAGCTGAAGTTCCAGGACCAACCTTCGGTAAAATTGTCAGTCGCTTAAAACATACCGCCCGAATTCTCTATATTATTTATTTAGTCATGACACTGGTACTAATCGTCATCCTAGCATTAGGACCAATGAATTTATTCGACTCAATACTCCATTCCTTTGGGGCAGCAGGCACCGGAGGTTTCGGCATGAAAAATACATCTATGGCATTCTATAACGATCCATACTCAGAAGTAGTCTTAGGAGTGGCCATGATACTCTTTGGTGTTAACTTCAATCTTTACTACTTTATACTATTAGGTAAGGTAAAAGAATTCTTTAAATCTGAAGAATTACGAGTTTATTTTGGAATTATCATCGGTGCCATCATCCTAATAACACTAAATATATCGACAAGTTATCAATCAATCTCAAAAGCAATCCGTGATGTTTTCTTTACCGTCTCATCCGTCATAACCACAACCGGTTATTCAACAGCAGACTTTGGATCATGGCCATTATTTAGTCAAATGATCATTCTATTACTTATGTTCTGTGGAGGGATGGCAGGTTCAACCGCAGGAGGCTTAAAAATAAGTAGAATCATCGTTATGTTTAAAACCGCCTTTAGAGAAATAAGAGCCATCGTCAACCCGCACCGTGTACAAGCCATTCATTTTGAGAACGAACCCATCCCAGATCGAATCTCACGCAGTGTCGGCTCTTACTTTATCTTGTATAGCCTATTATTCTTTTTGATTATGGTCATCGTTTCATTAGACTCACCCGATTTAATGACGGCCTTCTCATCCACCTCAGCCACAATAAACAATATAGGACCAGGATTATCCATGGCAGGACCAACCAGCAACTTTGGTTTCTTCAACGATTTCACAAAAGTTGTATTAACTTTCTCCATGTTCTTTGGTCGATTAGAACTGATACCAGTAGCCATATTATTTATGCCATCCACTTATAAAAAGTCTTAATGAATATGATAAAATGTATGAGAGGTAAATCATGAAAAAAATACTATTAATTATTCTCGTTCTATTATTAGGCGCTTGTTCTACTAAAGATAAACAAGAACCAGTTGAAGAACCAGAAGTTATTGTCGAGCCACAACCAGAGCCACAACCAGAACCAGAACCAGAACCTGAGCCTGAACCTGAACCAGAGCCAATTATTTCTCGTTTTACAGGTTTAGAGATTGATGAAAAATATCAAAATATTAGACCGGTTATGGTCATGATTGATAATCATCATGATGCTCGAAATCAAATGAACGTCTCTAAAGCATCCATAGTTTATGAGATGAGAGTTGAAGGTCCCTATACTCGATACGCTGCTTTATTTGAGCCATCCGATGAAGAGGTGATGGTAGGACCAATCCGCTCTGCCCGTCCAAACTTTGTTGAGCTCGCAGCAGCAAACAACGCCATTTACACTCACTATGGTGGAAGTGACGATGGACTAAGAGCGATTTATGCGAAGGGAATTACCGATATTGATGGTGGAGTCTTAGAAGGGGTCGTTACTTTTAGATATTTTGATACGGGTAAGGTCGCTCCACACAATGCCTATTCCTATATTAATGATATTTATGACTATGTCGAAACAAATAATGTTGAACTTAATGATGAGAATCAAAATTTCTTATTCAACGAAACATTCACCTCTTTAGAGACAGAATCCTCGGCGTTTGACATAGACTATGCGTATGATCCAACTTGGAATGCGATCCGATTAGAATACGATGAGTCGACTCAAACGTATTTACGATACCGCGAAGGTGTTTTACAAGTGGATGAAACAACGGGGGTGCCAGTCACACCAACCAATGTGATCCTTCATATTGCTGATTCCTATGTTTATACTGAATATGGTCATAAAGCATTCAATACGGTTGGGACTGGAACAGGCTACTACTTTACCAATGGTCAGGTCATGGATATTAATTGGTCTAAAGCGAGTGAAGATGCTCCAACTGTTTATACTGATCAAAATGGTCAACCACTAAAACTTAATCCTGGTCAAACATGGATCTCTGTGATCGATTCTTGGATGCCAGTCAATTATCAATAAGGACAAGTTGTACATTAGGTACAACCTTGTGCGTCTGTGGCGCAATGGATAGCGCATCTGATTCCGGTTCAGAAGGTTGCAGGTTCGATCCCTGCCAGGCGCGCCAAATGAATCAATGAAACAAGACAGAACGTCTTGTTTTTTTATGAAAAAATTTAGTGAAATTATGTGAAGAAACGCTTGACAAAGAGAAAGAAAGGATATATTATATTAGGCTTTTTAATACCTGAAAATACAAAAAAGTAACAGATTACGTTTCGTGTTGTGACCTTATAAATGTAAAAAAGCCTTTAAATAGTGGACTTTCAGAGATTGAATTTCTTGTAAGGGGTTTTATTTCGTGTTACTGTTTATGTAAGGAAAAGGAGAAAAATAATATGACATATGATCCAAATAGAGAACCTGGAAGAAGAGAGGATTTAAACGTAAATGTTGAGAATCGTACTTCTAGTAATCCACTCATAGGAATTATCTTATTAGTGATCATTGTATTTCTAATCTGGTATTTCTTTGG
>CAZVKL010000004.1:11639-53875 GCA_964627845.1 uncultured Erysipelothrix sp.
GAACATGATGACAGTACATTAGTCGATAAAGCAAAAGGTTATGGCAACCAAGCGAAAGGAAAGGTCAAAGAAGGCGTTTCCAAAGTAACAGATGATCTAGGCCTAAGAGCTGAAGCTGAATATGATCAAATCAAAGGGAAGGCACAAGTTAAAGGTGCTGAAATTAAAGAAGATTTAGAAGAAAGAGTTGAAGATTTTCAGGAGGAAAAATAATGAACCACGATAGAGACAGAGATTGGACAGAAAACCAAGACAATACATTACTAGAAAAAGCAAAAGGTTATGGTAACCAAGCGAAGGGTAAAGTTAAAGAAGGTGTCTCTAATATCACCGATGATTTAGGTTTAAGAGCAGAAGCTGAATACGACCAAATCAAAGGTGAAGCACAAGTTAAAGGTGCAGAAATAAAAGAAGATATAGAAGATCATTTCGAAAATAGAAGAGACGCAAATGAAAATCTGAATGATCCAATTGATGAAAGAAATCGAGATCTGCATAGAGATGATAATTTCTATGACCAACCAAGAGTTGATGAATTACATCGTGAAGAAATCATTCATGATGAACCATTAGACCCAGTTCTAGGACGAGAAGAACATTTAAGAGATGAAGGTGTCGGAATCCTTGATGAAAATCGACCTGAAGATCTCCATCAAGAAAGACCAGTAAGAGATGAAGATTTCCGTGAAGGATATACTGGTGATGTTGTATCTGAAGAGAGATATCAAGAAGGAAACATCGACATTCTTGAAGAAGACATTGCTCGTCAAGACGATGTCAGAGAACGTGAAACAGATGTTCTTGAAGAAGACATTGCTCATGATGAAACAATGGACCATCGTCGTAACGAACGTCTATAATCATGAATGTTTGATTAGAGAGGAATCGAAAGGTTCCTCTTTTTTATTTGTTATAATTAATTCAAGGAGAGCGTAACATGAACCAAACCATTAAGAATCAATTGAATCATAAAACAATTAGAGAATTTAAAGACCAGAAGGTCCCAAAAGAAATCGTTGAAAAAGTGATTGAGGTCGCAAACCACACGGCCACTTCCAGTCACCTTCAAGGATATTCAATCATCCACATCACCGATTCATCCTTAAAGGAAAAACTGTCGGTGATCGCGAAACAAGAATATTTAGCAAGAGTTCCAGAATTGTTTATTTTCATCGTTGACCAATATCGAAATCATCAAATTGGACAACAACAAGGTGTGACACTAGAAGCCACCTCAGATATGAATAGCTTTGTTCAAGGATTTACTGACGCTTGTCTTGCGGCACAAAACGCAACAGTAGCCATCGAATCTTTTTCATTAGGGGCTGTCTATTTTGGAAGTATTCTTAATGATGTACCTCAATTGATTAAACTTCTGAATTTACCACCATTAACTTATCCAGTAGTTGGTGTAGGATTTGGTTATCCGAATCAACAACCACAACTAAAACCTCGACTTAATATGTCTGCCAAGCTTTTTGAAAATGGTTATGAGATAAAAAAAGATTATTTGAACCTAATCAGTGAGTACGATGAGCAACTAGCTCAGTACTATGACCTACGAGATTCAAATAATCGCGTTGATAATTTTAGAGATCAAATCGTCAAGAAGCTGACTCACTCTCACAAGAGCCGTGCCTCATTCTTTAACCACGTCAAATCTCAAGGATTTAAAGTGAACGTTGACGATTAAACTCAACCTTCATTCGTCTTGTGTAACCATAAATTCTCGGGGCAAAGTGTCGATCAAGGGTTGGTGCTAACAGATTCATGATGATAATCGCAAAACCAACGGCTCCAGGGAAATCAAAGAAGAATCGAATACTTGCCGTTAAAATCCCTAATCCAACAGCAAACAACGTTTGACCCGTTGGCGTCAGAGCCCCTGAACTATAGTCAGTGGCCATAAAGACAGCACCAAAGAATAAGGTCCCTGTGAGTGCATGTGCCAACATAAAGTCTAAATTGACACTGGAGAACAATCCCATCATGACCATTGTTGTGACAATGTAAAGAAATGGGATTTTTATATTAATCACTCCTACGATAACCAGATACGCACAACCAATTAATATAGCGAGTTTACTCGTTTCACCAATATTCCCACCTAGGTTAAAACCTAAGAACATGTCCATCAATGATGGAAGATTCACTTGCGTAGGTAATGCGATTGCGCCATTACCAAGGTGTTCAAGTGGGGTGACCGTTGAAACTAAATCACTATGGGGCAAGACCCAGTTGGTTATCCAAGGCGTGAAAAAGACCTTTAATAAGACACGGGATGTTGCAGCAGGGTTTAAACGATTTCGACCTAGTCCTTTACCTATGAAATGTTTAATAACCACGATAGCAATAAAACTACCAAGAATATGAGACCAAAGCGGTGCAGTGACCGGTAACGATAATCCCATCAGGACTCCTGTGACCATGGCACTACTGTCTTTAATGGTAATTGGTTGGTGTGTAAAATACTGATAGGCTGCCTCAAATACGACAGCAGAGGCTAAAGCAACAAAGACATTGACTAAGGCCATGTAACCAAAGAAGTAAGTGGCTGCTGCCAATACCGGTAGGGTTGCGATGAGAACTTGTCGCATAATCCATTGAGTACTTTTTGGTGATCGAATCTGAGGATTCATTGATTTAATTAAATTCATAGACGCTCCTCTACTTTGAACTATTGGCCTTGATATTGGTCTTGGCATGGCGAATATTTTCTAACAATGGAATTTTGGCTGGACAAATATAGGTACAGTTGCCACATTCGATACAATCCATTGCACCTAACTGTGAACTATAATCAAAAAGTCCTTTCACAGCTGTCTCACTAATTAAGATTGGTTGTAAATTCACTGGACAGACATTTAAACATTCTGAACACATGATACAAGCTGTTTGTTCTTGTTCTTTTAAGTCATCACTAACTAAGGCTAATAGACCATTGGTTCCTTTGGTTATTGGAACATTTAAATCAGTCATTGTTTTACCCATCATAGGTCCACCATTAAGAATCTTTTGTGTGTTGTCTTCATCAAAGTGACAAGCTTCTAAGAGGGCTTTGACAGGGGTCCCAATCTTAACCAATAGATTCTTTGGATCGTTGATTCCATTCCCTGATACCGTCACGATTCTTTCAATACTAGGTAACTTATGGACAATCGCATTATAAATGGCTCGTACGGTCACAACATTTAATACTAAACACCCAACTTCAGCAGGTAATTTAGACGAAGGGACTTCTCGTCCTGTTAAGTTTTTAATTAAAACTTTTTCTGCTCCTTGAGGATACTGTGTTTTTAGAGTACGAACATGTACGTTATCCATTTTTTCTGACGCGCTCTTCATTTGAATAATCGCTTCACGTGAATGCGATTCAATTCCGATATAGACGTTCTTGATGGATGGCATTTCATCTAAGATTAATCGAACCCCTTCCATGATCTCTTCACTGAACTCAATCATGGCTCGTGTGTCAGCCGTAATGTAAGGTTCGCATTCAGAACCGTTTAAGATTAAGGTATCGATTCGATTCTGTTTGGGTGGTTCAAACTTGACATTGGTAGGGAAGGTTGCGCCTCCCATACCGACAATTCCTGCAGCGGAAATTTTCTCAATAAATGAAAGCTGATTAAATGCCTCATCTTCTTCTACTGTCTCTTTATAGTCGTTTTTTATCACGATACAGTCAGCGGATCCATTGAGTGTTGGTCGTTTCTCAATCGCGATAACTTCCCCTGAGATACTGCTGTGGATATTGGCTGAAATCTTTCCTTCAGCTTCCGCAATTTTTTGTCCCTTTTTAACGATTTGGCCGACCTCAACAATTGGTTTTGCAGGTGCGCCAATATGCATCGAAACAGGGAATATATATTCATCAACAAGGGGTCCATCTTCAGTCATTAATCCTATGGTTCTATTCTTATTAGGATTAGGATGAGATCCACTGCGATAAGTTTTAAATGAAAAATGCATAGTTTGTACTCCTTTTTCTAGACTCTTTTATTATACACAACTAATGACTGGTTTTAATTAAATTTCGATGATACTTAATCCTTCTTGTTCCATCGGTTGATTGACAACAAATTGATTGTTCTTCAAATGAAAAGCACCGCCATAAGCTCGAGTCTCTGGATAATGATTAAACGAGTTCACCGCAATTGTTTCATCGCTCATTTGATTGGCCTTTTCTCTTATTTCTGATAAGTGAGTATTAAACCATTCTTTGGGTGTGCTATTGGTGAACAGGGGCCAAATAACGATTGAATCAGTCTTAACATTTGGTTCATGCTCTAGATGCACTTCGAAGTGCTTGTCGTTGAGGGTAAAACCTGAATCTTGTAAATGTTGATAGATGACATTTCCTTGTGAATTAATGACAATATAGGATTCATGAATGTCCTTATCAATTTTTTGGTTATAACCAACCCCAACAGCACAATTATAGTAAGTGCTAGCCAGCTTAATTTGAAACAATAATTGACTATCAATGCTTAGCGCCTTATCTTTATCCATTAATGAAAGGGGACCTTGAAGATACTGGGCCCCAAACAAGACTAAATCGACTTGATGTTTTGATGCCACTGCCAATGTTTTTACGAGATTATGGAGGTTAAAGTTTAAATCATTATTTTTGAGTTCGACACAGGCTAATCCTATTTTCATGTTAACTCCTTTTATCGAAATGATGACCGCATTTCGGGCAGGTTATTTCGATCTTTCCTCGTCCTCTTGGAACTCTAACTTTTTGAGAACAATTTGGACATTTAAAGATCTTACTTGTCGGCGGTTTTGTCGTTTTAGTCATCAGTTGATCACGAATCTTAATAAACTGTTCATTCTCTTTAAATCGTTGATGAATGTTTTTTGAGAAATAGCGAAATAAAAAGAGCAACATTGCCATCAGGGATAATAAACTAAACAGGAGCGTTGCTTGATCACTTCTCACAAAGTTACCAACTAATAAAAAGAGGAGATAAAAAATCAAGATAACTGTATTGAGTTGATCATGACCATATCGTCCGCGCATAAATTGATTGAATCTTCTTTTTAATTCAATTAGAAATTCCATAATATCACCTGTTTCATTATAACATCTTCACGACTATTGGATTCAGCAACAACATAAAAATCATCGTGATGAGTCCGGTTAAGACAATTGAAAGACTACTGAGTGCACCTTCAACCTCGCCCATTTCGATGGCTTTTGAGGTGCCCATTACATGAGAACTGCATCCTAATGCGATTCCTTTAGCGACTGGATTTTTGAGGTTAATCCATTCAATGACTTTGGGACCTAAGATATTGCCAGTTAATCCCGCGGCCATGATTGAAAAATTGGTCAATGGCATTAATCCACCGAAAGAATCGGTTAATGACATACCAATGGCGGTCGTCACAGATTTACTCGAGAGTGAGTTAAATTGTTCAATTGAGAAATTCATCAAGATGGCATAACCAAAAACAATTAAATAATTGAGAGTCACCCCCGTCAGTATCCCAACTAAGACGGCTTTTCGATAGCGTTTAAAAGTGTCTAATTGTTTATAAAGGGGGATTGCGAGTGCGATGGTCGCTGGTAATAATAAGAAGTTTAATATTGATGTGTTGCTTTGATAATCAACATAGCTTACACCTGTTAATTTTAATAATAGAACAACAAAGATTGTCCCAACAATAATTGGATTAAACAAGGGGAAGTTGAATTTCTCTTTTACTTTTAAGCCTAATAAATATCCTGCGATGGTGATGAGGAGACTGAAACTACTGCTAGTGAAGACTTCACTCATGCGCTTGTTCCATCACTTTCTGTGTCATTAATCCGGTGAGTGCTAAAACAATGATCGTTGAGAGAATAATCATTATTAAGGTCGTTAGGAGATAATCCGACAACAATTGATAATGTTGGATAATACTTACGGTAGGGGCGATAAATAAAAGACTAAGATGATTGAGTAAAAACTCACTAAGCTCTTTGAGTGTATCGACTAGAATGAAGTTGAGCTTTAACAGCATTAATAACAATAATAATGCGTAAATCGTAGCGGGGACAGGAAGGGGAATCAATTTTTGTAGGACTTCGCCAATGAATAAGAGTCCAATTAAGATTAAGAATTGTTTTAGAATTTTCATTGTTTAATCATATCATAATCAACCCTATTTCAAATAATGTATAATGTATTAATACCAAGGAAAGCGTATGAAAATTAGAAGAACAACTTTAAATGATCTTGAACACTTACTCACGCTGTTTGAAGGAGCCAGAGCGTTCATGAGACAGACGGGTAATCATCAACAATGGAATCAAGGGTATCCCAGTGTTGAGATACTCAAAAACGATATTGAAACTGGTCAATCGTATGTCGTTTGTCATGAGAACGATGATATTATAGGAACATTGATGTTTCACATAGGTGAAGACCACACCTATCGAGTCATTGATGGGAAGTGGCTTAATGATGAACCGTATGGTGTGATTCATCGAATTGCGAGTAATCAGAAAGTGAAAGGAATTGGTCAATTTGTCTTTGACTGGGCATTACAACAGTGTCCAAATCTTAGGATTGATACCCACCAAGATAATCAAGTGATGAGAAACCTACTGATGAAAGAAGGATTTATTGAGTGTGGCATTATTTATTTAGAGAATAAGGAGCCACGGATTGCATACCACAAAGTAAAGAAGGAGTCGACATGATTTTAACATTAGATGTTGGAAATAGTAATATCCATACAATCTTATACAATGATTCTAAGGAGATTCTCTTAGAGAAACGAGATGAAACGTTACGGGAAACAAATAGGGAACATTATCTGACATTCTTTAGAAACCTAAAGATAGAAGCAGCTGGCCCAATTAAAGAAGTGATGATTTCTTGTGTTGTTCCTCGCATTGGTGACATTCTGATTGAGAGTGCTCAAGAAGTCTTTAAGACTAAGGTAACCTCTATTAATGCGACGAATGTTGATTTAAAAGTTCATTTGGATAATCCACTCGAACTTGGGGCTGATTTTATTGCGGGTGCGTATGGAGCGTTTAATCAATATGAATGCCCTGTGATTATTATTGATATGGGGACCGCCTCTAAGATATCTGTGATTGGTTGTGATCAACAATTTTTAGGGGGTGTTATTCAACCAGGGATTGGTCAAATGGCGAATATTCTAAGTCAGAATATTGATCATTTACCCCATATTGAATTAGAAGTTCCTGATCAAATGTTGGGTCGTAACACCATTGAGTGTATTCAATCAGGTATATTACATGGTTCACTGCTGGGTTTAATTGAAATGGCTAAGCGAATTGAGTTTGAATTAAATCAACCAGTGAAAATGATTTTAACCGGGGGTTATATCCATCTATACAAAGACACGTATGGCATAGCATTTAACCCACATATTATTAATGAAGGATTATATTATTTATCCAAGGAGGTTAGAGATGAGTAGAAATCAAACAAAAAACATCGCTTATAATGGATTGTTATTAGCGATTATCTTAGTATTAACGATTGTTCCAAATATTGGATTTATCCAAATCCCACCATTATCCTTAACTATTATTCATATTCCTGTGATTATTGGGGCTATTTTATTTGGGTTTAAATCGGCCATATTCTTGTCACTCGCGTTTGGTGTTAGTTCCATGTTTGTTGCGGCCACAAGAGGGGCTGGTTTGGATGTTTTATTTATTAATCCACTGGTTTCAGTTTTACCTCGACTACTCTTTGGTGTAGCGATTTATCTGATTTATACGTCAATAAAAAGAACGGTCAAATCAAAAAGTCTTCAAGTGGGCATAACCGCATTTGTAAGTAGTTTGATCCATTCTTTCCTTGTGTTATTTGCGATGTATCTGGCTACAAGCTTAAATGAAGCAAGTTTCACTTCAAATGCATTTACCGCGATTATCTCATCGTACTTATTCTTAGGCGCAATAGGTGAGGCGATCTTAGCAACTATTATTAGTATTCCTGTTGTTACAGCCGTAAGACGAGTGATTGATTAACGATTAAAGAAGAGGGCAACCTCTTCTTTTTTAGCTTCATCCTGATAAATAAAGAAAGAAGTCCATCGAACTTGGTTTTGTCAATTTTTAAAAAGAAAAAGAGTCCAGATAATCTAGACTCTTTCTCTTAGTCACTGTGATTTCGTGGGGTAAACTTTTTCAACTTTACCCTAGAAACGTTCACTTAGCTATTATTATTTAGTTGTTGCTTCTAACATCCAGATTAATTTATCGTGTTGTTCATTAAGCCCAACTAATAAATCCGTTGTTACTTCATCCCCTTCAAAGAGGTCATATCCTTCATCAACAATTTTGCTAACAAATTTCTTTAAATCAGCAATCACTTCTTTAACCATATCCATGGCTTTGGTTTGAGTGTATTTCTTTTCATCGATGAATGAATACTCTAAGAATTCAGCTAATGTTGAAACTGGTTTACCACCAATCATTAACATTCTTTCAGCCACTTCATCTAAGTTTGCTGTTGTTTCATCATAAATTTCTTCAAATTTTTCATGGAGTGAGAAGAAGTGAGGTCCCTCTACAAACCAGTGGTGTTGGTGTAATTTAATGTAGTGAACACCATAAGATGCAACTAATTCATTTAAAAACTTTTCTTGTTCTTTTTTCATAATTTATCATTTCCTCCTGCTATTAGTATAACTCATTTAGCGTTAATTTTGTAAAGAAGTGACTCAATCACTTCTTGCATGTTGTCGTCTAATACATACAAGTCAGGCTCAAATCCTTCATTTTCTCTAAAGTAATTTGGGTTAAAATCAAAGTAAGAATTACCAAACTGAACAACCAAACCTGATCGTCTTAAAAAATAAGGAAGTTTCAATTGATTCGATATATAACCGCCCTTAGTAGGTGTCCCAATAAAGATTGTATTATCAAGATGGTGTAACATATCGATCATTTTTTCTGCGCCAGACATTGTGTGCTGATTTTGAAGGACAATAATTAATCCTTCTTTCTCTAATATGGTATCACTGGCAACATATTGATACTGATTGTTAATGACGCTTACGCCTAAAGCTCTATTTAATGGCACTCTAAATATTGCATCAACAAACTCTGGATTATCTCGAATGTATCCTTGATGAGAGAGGAGTGGTTGAGATCTTGTTAATTGCATAAACCATTGTCCTGGGTAATTTTCAAACCCACCACTATTGTTTCTTAAATCAAGCACAGCGATCTCTGTTGAATCTCTAACTTGCTGGGCAAAGTTACTATAGGCACTATTATCAAAAATCATTTCACTCTGATGAGCATAAGGTATGGATTCATCTAGCACAAGCAATTCAAATTGTTGATCACGTTCAGAAGTGTTATTTGCCTTTGGCATGTTTTTTGGATGATAGAAAACTTCAAAGTCTGGATATAGGAAAGGGACTAGAGAAGAATCATCATTCATTTTTTCATTAGTTTCGATGTTGATAAATTGATCATCCTCCTTAATGAAGGTTTGAGTTAAATCATACTCATTGGGTTTACGGAGACGATAATTTTTACCATCTAAAGTGAAATGATAGTTCTCATCAAAATCAATGTGTTTATAAAACAAAGCCGATAAATCAGCTCGGCTGACAATGTGATAGTCACTTAATTCCTTCCTCATTTCAATAAATGCGTCATCATACTCCTGTTTATAAAGAGGGTATAGACCATAATGCGTTTTTATCAACCATTCTAAATCATCTAAATCTTTAAGCGCTTCTTCAACCTTCCCATTAAATGGATGAGTAGGTTTAACAGAAAAACGACTCAGTTCATCCATCTCTTGTAAAGAGGGTGGATCTAAGTCAAGCTCTAAGCGTTCCTGAGGTAATAAGAATGGTTTTTTGTACTCTAAAAGAGCAGTTGTATCCAGTTCTTGATTAACCTGACAACCACTTAGCAGAATTAAGATTAGAATGATCACTGTTTTTTTCACAATTTAAGTGTAACAAAAAAGGATTCTATAATACAATCCTTAGTTGTGTTTAATAACCGCTAGTCTATATTTCATTTTTCGTAGGATTCTCATTAAGTAAGAGAATCCCATTAAAGCAATCGCACCGATTAGAAATAATCCATACAGTTCATAGTTTAAATCACTTAAGACTTGAGCTGGCTTACTGAAGGCTCTAAAAGGATCTTGATTGTTGAAATACTGTGATAAGAATGAATACAATGGGCTACTAATAAGCATAAAGATACTTGCCATAACATAGCCTAAGTAGAGAATCATCATCGAACTATCATTGACCCATTTCAATTTCTTTTGTAGAAAGGCCGAAAGTTGAACAACTGCTAAAACAATAAGTGAGACCCAAAAGAAGACTCTAAAGTAACGATGACTTAAATATAATGGAGCATCACTGGCACTCGCATTATAAACTTCTGGTAAATCATTAAAATTACTCGTAAAGTATATCCAACATAATGTCCCAAAGACAATCAGACTCATATAACGAAATATTGACCGATATAAACCCCTTTGGTCCAGTTGAGTAAAAGATCGTTTTAATTGTGACACATTCACCCCTGGCTTAGGTTGTCTCAATGTTTTAGATGGTAACTTTTCCATGGGCTTCTCCTATTGGGTGAATCTTTCTAAAAACAATTAGTTTTTTAACTCGATCCATAAGTAGTTGTAAGATGGATAAGACTAAGAAAAAAACCATACCTAAGAAGGCTGTTTGCGTTAAGAAATAAATATTGTTAACATTCTCAGATAGTTCATGTAATTGCGTCTCAACCGGTTTATACTCAAATTCACAATGGTAAGGAACTTCCTGACTCTCAACGCTACAAACTTGAGATTGGGTTAGCGTTGTAATTTGTCCAATCATCGGTTGTGTCAAAGAGAGATACAAGCCACTGCTCAAAACAAAGCCAATCAGGGTATAAACGATTAAGGCATCGAAGCGTATTTTTTTAAAGCGAAACCACCAAGCCGTAAAATACAGGACGATTAATAACCAAATAAAAATAATGAATAAAGTATTAATCGTAAAGAATGATGACAAAATAGAGTAGTCTTGTTGGAGGTTAGGCTGTGTGTTAAAAACAACAATACTTAATTCTTTGACTAGACTCGCTGTCCATATCCGACCGATGATGATAATTACAACTAATAATGTCATCAGGCCTAATAAAATTAAAGATATTGTTCCTTTTCGATGTGCTTTAATTAAGTTCTGTTTTAAATCAATATTTTTTGGTGTCTCCATAATTGTTCCCTTATTTTTGTTATTATGTCATATTCTGTTGAATAGTTCAATATGTCACTAAGTATGATAAAATACCTTCAAGGAGTGATTTCCATGCGATTTTTACACACAGCAGATTGGCATATTGGTAAGATTGTCAATGAATTTCCAATGATTGATTATCAACGGGATATGTTAAAACAAATTATCCATCTTTTAAAAGAAGAACCGTATGATTGTTTAGTCATTGCCGGTGACTTATATGATCGTGCTCAACCAAAACAAGAATACATAGAGTTGGTCAACCAGGTCTTTAAAGAAATTATTGAGGAGTCAAATACCCCAATTTTATTAATTTCTGGGAATCATGATTCTGGCGCATTAATCGGGTATGGTGATTTCTTACTCCATAAACAAGGACTTTATTCGGTTGGACTCTTCTCTGAACAAATTAGGAAGGTATCAATGAAGGATTCTGATTTTTATCTGTTTCCATTTGTTACACCATCTCAAGGGGCTAGAGACTTAGATAACCCAACCATTAAAACTTACGATGATCTTTATAGAGAAGTTCTATCGTCCATTAAACTTGACCCATCTAAAAACAACATCTTATTAGCACATGGTTATATCGTTAAAGATGGAAATGTGCTTGAAAAAGAAGATTCAGTTCGTCCGCTAAGTGTTGGAACCGCCGAATATGTCAGTGCCAATCACTTTGAAGCATTTGATTATGTTGCCTTAGGGCATCTACACTCGCATCATCATATTGGAAATGAAAAAATCCAATATAGTGGGTCTTTAATGAAATATTCCAAGTCTGAAGTAAATAATAAAATTTCCGTAACAGAAGTTGAAATTATGGATCATCAGCTTAAAACGAAACGACTTTTTCTGACTCCCTCTAAGGACCTACTTATTAAGGAAGGGTATTACAATGATCTTATTAAAGAATCCGATCAAAACTTTATTTTCTTTGAATTGTTAGACACTCATATTATTAGTGATGCGATGACCAAATTAAGAATCAATTACCCCTATGCAATGGGTCTTAGTTATAAAAATATTGAATTGACATTGTCTCATGACCGGATTTCTCAACAAGAAATCTCAAATAAATCAACTTTAGAATTATTTAAAGATTTTTATCAACAAAGCCAATCTCAAATCCTTAATCAAAAACAGAATGAGTTCCTTAAAGAAGTACTTAAGGAGGAAACCTTATGAGACCAATAAAATTAGAGTTACAAGCCTTTGGTCCTTTTAAAGAGAAGGTCATCATTGATTTTAACCAATTCTTAGATGAAGGTTTATTCCTAATCACTGGTCCAACTGGGTCTGGTAAGACCAGCCTTTTTGACGCCATTTTATATGCTTTATACGGTCAATTGTCGAATTCAGACAAAAACTTATTAGCTGCCAATACGATGAAATCACAACATGCGGACGATGATACGCTCTCTTATGTGAAGTTGGTCTTTGAGAGTCGCTCAAAAACCTATACCATCTATCGTCAACCCGCTCAAACAATTATGGGTAAACGTGGACGATACATTGAGGATGTCAACAAAGTAAAATTAACGAGTGAACATCTGATTTTAGAAAGAGCAGACGATGTAAAAAAGGAGATTGAAGAAATAATCGGGTTAAGTGCCGATCAGTTTAAACAAATCGTGCTCCTACCACAAGGTGAATTTAAGAAGTTGTTATTCTCCGCATCGAATGAGAAAGAAAAGATCTTTCGAGATATTTTTGAGACTCAAGCCATCGAAAAATTCACACTCGACTTAAAATCAAGAGTTGACGAATTAAGAAAACAAAACACGCATTCTTTGTTGAAACTGAAGACATTTTTGAGTTCAATGATCAATAATGATGAAAGTTTTGAAAATCGAGTCGAACTAGAACAGTTTGACGAAATAATTGATATCTTACGTCAGACGATTCAAACAAACCAACAACAAATAAAGCAGCTTCATCATCAGCTTGATGACCTTGAAAAGAACATTCATCAAATCGGCCAACAGATTCAAATCGAAAAAGAGATGGATCACTTTCAAAAACAAGCTCAGCAGCTCCAACAAAACTTAGAGAACATTCAGACTCTGTCGGAACGCATCAATAAAGGAAAATTGATAATTGAAGCGAATAAATTGAAGAGACAGGTGGATGCCCATCATGTCAAAGTCGAAAAATTAAAAGAAGAGCTGATACAACTCGAACAACAACAGCTTACGACCAGTAAAGACATTGACAAAAGCCATCATGAGCGTTTATTGAACGAGAAAGATTTAGAATTAATTCCATCATGGAAAAAAGAGATTGAAGCAACTCAAACACAGCTTAATCAAATAGAAAAATTGACTTCCCTTATATATAAGGAAGAGAATCATCAAAAAACGAAACAATCCTTCATGTTAAATGTGGATGCTTTAAACTCAAAATCGATAAAAATGAAAAATCAGTTAAACGATCTTTCCTCAAAATTAGAAAAGATTAATGAAGCTGAAATCAATCGTATTGAGGTGACAAAGAATATTGATGATTTGAACACAAAACTAGAATCGTATACAAATACTTTAAATCAATTAAAAAAGGTTGATAGTTTAATGCATCAGCGAACGATTGAAAAGAACATGTTTGAACAATTTTCTGCTTCATTCAACGACTTAAGTAAACAGGTCAGTGATGCTCAAATCCTTCTTCAATCACAACAAGCGGCCTTATTAGCTAAGGAACTAAAACCACAACAGCCTTGTCCGGTTTGTGGCTCCCTCCACCATCCCAATCTAGCAGTGCTGAGTGATGAGTCCATCAATCAGGAAGAGGTTGATCAGTTATATCAAGAACTTCAAGTTGTGTTGGCTAAGAAGGCCTCAAGTCAACAGTTAATGGAATCCTTGAGTCAACAAATAATAACCGAATTAGAATTGTTAAATATCCAAGAAACATCTGTGTCCGCTCACGTTGAACGAATTCATTCGCTTCAATCTGTATCGATTAAAGAAAAAGAGCGTGAACAAAATAAACTCAACAAACTGAATCAACTGATTGATCAAAAAGAAGCAACAATCGAACAAAAAGAGAAGTTAGAAAAACAGGGTCAACAGTTTGAACTGGAGATGGCTTCTATTTTAGGTCAGGTGAATGAATTAGATAATCAATTAAAAGAGATTGTTGAAGAAAAGAAGATGGTTGGAGAGGTTGAGATTCATCAAAAACAAACTTTAATGGATCGTGTGGACACCTATCAAAAACGAATTGATCAAGCTCAAAGCAATAAAGAGGGGATAAAAGATAAACTGAATGTTTTGGACAATCAAATGACTAGAATCAAATCAACTCAAGAAATTCTGAAACAAAACCTTTTAAATCAATTACAGGAAAAACAATTAATCCAACAACAGTTTGATGACTACTTAGTTAACTATGCATTAAGTCTAGACGATTTGGATCAAGCCATGAGTCTAGAAGCCATTCAGAAAGCTGAAAAAGAGGTCTCTGATTTTAACCTTAATTATCAAACCGTTGTAAAACAACTCCAAGCGGCTAATGAAAAGAGAGCATTGTTAGAGGTGATTGAAGTGCATCCACTCGATAAAGAGTTTGAACTAAAACAAAAACGGGTTGCACTCAATGAACAATTGACTAAGATACAAGCCAATCTTGAAAATCAACAACATGTTCTTACTTCGGTAGAAATGGAACATCAACAGTACAAACAAATTAAAGAGGACTTAAACAACTATGGTCCCTTATCAGAGGTGGCCTTAGGCAATAAAGAAAATGGGTATCTTTCTTTTGAGAGATATGTGTTGTCTTCTTATTTTGAGGAAGTGTTGCATTATGCTAATTTGAGACTCTATGATATGTCACAACAACGATATAAATTGATTGTCGCTCGTGAAGTTGATTCACGTAAACGATCAGCAGGTTTAGATTTAGAAGTGTTTGACCACTATACGTCTAGCACCAGATCGGTCAAATCACTCTCGGGAGGTGAAACCTTCAATGCATCATTAAGTTTAGCATTAGGACTCTCAGATGTGATTACTCAGAAAAGTGGTGGAGTTCAACTGGAAACATTATTTATTGATGAAGGGTTTGGGGCACTGGACGCTCAAGCACTTGATTTAGCCATTGAAACCCTCTTTGAATTAAATCAGAGTGGGAGAGTGGTAGGAATCATTTCACATGTCAGTGAACTCAAAGAAAGAATCCCCAGTCAAATTCAAGTTGAAAAGACGGCATCAGGAAGTTATGTTAAAACTTTCGGATAGAAAAAAGCCTAACGATTGAATCGTTAGGCTTTACTGTTCATTTGGTGCACCAAGCGGGATTTGAACCCGCACAGCTAATGCCACACGCCCCTCAAGCGTGCGCGTCTACCAATTCCGCCACTGGTGCATTGGAATAATATTATATCATTTTCCTTTCAGAATGGAAGTCAAAAAAAACTCAAGGGAGGCTCGAGTTTTCTTGATCGCTTGTTTAAGAAAGGAAATCATGTTATCAGGAGGAAACTGGTCAATGACAACAAGCTAGTTTGTAAGAACTTACTTATATTATACTCATAGATTAAAACGTGTCAACACTTTTACAGAAAGTATTTAAACAATTTTCATAAATTATGTAAACTACTTACATTGTTTGTCTGTGATATATTAAATGAAGAAATTGTGAGGGATAAAATGAAAGTTTATATTGATAATGATTATTTAGAATTTGATCAAAATAAGATCGACAAGCTAAAACAACTTGGTTATGAGGTCAAAGAAGCACCCACACCCGATTTAGAGGTTATTGTGTCATCGCGACGTAAATTAATTAATCACACGGACAATTTTAAGAATCTTAAGTTTATCCAATTAACCTCAGCGGGTTACGATTTCTTAGAGACTCAACCTGTTAAAGAGAAAGGAATTCTCTTAGCGAATGCCAAAGGCGTCTACTCTGAAGCGATAGGCGAGTTTGTTGTGGCGAGACTCCTTCAAGTTTATCAAGGACTTCGTCATTTAGATCAAAGTCAAGAAGCACAAGTTTGGGATAGAAACATCGATTTATTGTCGCTCAAGAATTTGAAGGGCGCAATTTTAGGGACTGGGTCAATTTCCAAGGAAGTCGTTAAACGATTAAAAGCCTTTGGGCCTAATTTAGATGGATATAATACAAAAGGAACGCATCACCAAGAATTTGATGCCTGTTATCCACTCGATCAATTTGATCAAAAGAGTGACCAGTATGACTTTGTTGTCATTACTCTACCGCTTAATGAAGTGACGCAGTATTACTTCGATAAGGCGCGTTTAAACGCATTGAAGAAAGAATGTGTCTTAGTTAATATTGCCAGAGGTCCAATCATTAAGGAATTTGATTTACTTGAAATCATGGATACTCATTTGTCCGCAATTGTGTTAGATGTTTTTGAACAAGAACCATTAGATAAGAAAAGTCCATTATGGACGCACCCAAAAGCTTATCTGAGTTCTCATATCTCATTTAAGAACAACTTCTATAAAGAAAACATCCAATCGCTTATTATGGATAACTTAGTTAAATATATTAAGCAAGAGACATTAACCAATTTGGTTGAACTATAAGAAAAAAAGCTGCGTGTGCAGCTTTTATTGTTTTACGTTATAGAATGGGTGGACTGTTTCTTGGATGCCCCCACCAATGGTGATGGTTTCAACTTCTTGATTCAAGACATAGCCTTCTGGGGCGACAATTTGTTGAATATAGTAAGTTCCAGGGGCTAAGTTTTCAGCTAAGGCAGGGTAGTCTTCTTCAGAAACGGTTGTTTCAACTGGAGATAAAAATTCAGGACCAGTTGAAATATGATATTGAGATCCAAAGATTTCAGTTTTAGTATCGATATCATAAGTTGAGATGACTAAGTTGATGGTGTTGGTTTGACTGGTTGACTCAATAAATAGATTTGAGGCCATGCTTAGTGCACGCTCTTGTCCAATTGATAAATAAGATACATTATCTTGCGAAGAGTATACTTCGGAGAATTCTTTATCAATCTTAAATTGTGGGATAAAACTAATGCGCGTATTACGATCAACTTCACTGATATTAAAGCGAAGCTTGTTTGATTCTTCACTCTCTAACAATTCGATGTTTTCAGATGCTTGAATTTCAAAACGATTTAAAACATTGTGTTGGTCTTCTAATTCGAATGGTTCGCCTTGGCTTAAACGTTCATTCGAAATGTTCATAATGGATCCGTTAAAGAATGGCGTCTTACTGTATTCTTGTTGAGTGCTTAGAATTTCTTCCTTTACTTCGGCTGTGTCAATATCGACAAATTCGATTTGATAAGGTGCATCAGTATCGGGGTTAACGATTGTTTCCCAGATTAACTCTTGAGTCGCAATATAATATTTAATATAGTCCTCGTTGTTTATGTTTGAGTCATGATAGAAATCGCCATAGACAACTTCATAATCACTCTCACTTAATTGAGCATTGCTTTGAGCTTTTTGTTGACCTGCATCATTGAGGACCCAAAAGCCATACCCATATTGTGCATAATTATAAACTCTATCTTTCGTGTTGGTATCCACATCGTCATTCTTATAAAAGGTAGAATTAGTAAGACCTCGACCTGACTCATTGGTGACTCTTGGATTTAATGAGTAGATTGGACCCGTCACTTCTTGGACTCCTTCTTGGTTGGTATCAATAGTAGGGATACTTAAGGTATAGGTTTCTTCATCCCCAGAAATAGTATATTCATATTGATTTGATTCTTCATTAACATTTAAGGTGTAAGGTGTTGAGACTGCGCTTTGACACCCTGCTAGTAGTAACATGACTACAAATAGTGCTTTTATTTTTTTCATACTTCCTCCTGTGTCTAAGGTGTTAGTAGTTTATCATAAAAGTTAAAAAAGACAAATTTTATGGTTTTAAGCAAAAAAAGTTTTAAAAATTAAAGTGACAAAATAGTCACTTAACAGTAGCTTTTCATTAAATATGTGAAAACTCACAAATTTTAAAGGCCAAATAATTTTGACTTGTCCGTTCTTTTTTGGTTATAATAGCGACAGTTTTTGAAAGATAACCAGAAGTTATCAATTAAAGGAGCATTATGAAGAAAGAAGCAAAGATATTAGCATTACTCTCTCTAAGCACACTCTTAGGGGGTTGGGCTCTTCCTAGTAGAGATGTAAAAGCTAACGATATAGAAAAGCAAGAAAAAGTCCAACTGACTTTAACAGCTGCCGATGTCACTGTTGCGCAATTCTCAGAATTTGATGCAAGAGACTTAGTTGTTTCAGGAGCATTTGATTCACTACAACACTCAATTGTTGATACATCCGTTGTTGGAAAGGTCTCAGTCACCTATATCGCTAGCAAAGGGTTAGAAACCATTAAACTTTCTAAGACAATTGACGTGAGAGATGGTATCGCACCTGAAATTGATGGCTCTGATACAATTGAATTAAAATATGACTCAGAATACAATATTTTAGATGCTTACACAGCAACTGATAATATTGATGAAGATGTAACCCTTGAAGTCGTTGGTGATGTTGATCGCCTTACGGCTGGTGAATATGAAATTGTTATTAAAGCGACAGACTCTTCAGACAACGTGACAACTAAAGAAGTGGTTGTGACAGTCAATGAAGATCCTGAAGTGATTGCTTTAAGAGAACGTAACGCAGAACTGGCTGTTCTTGTCGATGAAGCAAACGCATTAAATGGAACATTATTAGCAGATACGACTGTTTCAGCGGTTGAGTCTATGTTAAATAGAGTTAATAACGCTAAAGGTTTAGAATCTGATCATGCAAGTACATTAGCAAACTTATCAAGCGAATTAGCTGCTAAACTCGTTCGTGCTAAAGAATACCATGCACCTGCCCCTGCACCGGTTGTTCAAACACAACAAGCGGCACCTGCTGCACAAACACAACAACCTGCTCAACAAGCGGCACCGGTCGCTCAAGCACAACCAACAGTTGGTTCAATATCTAGCAACTCTGTTAATACCTATGGCGCTGGATGGTGTACATGGTGGGTTGCTGACCAAAGAGCTGCATGGGGGAACCCAATCCCTAATAACTGGGGTAACGCAATTTCATGGTATGGAAATGCTGCTGCACAAGGCTATGGCGTAGGTTCAGTACCTGCTGCTGGAGCAATCGCTTATTTCCCTGGAGCTAACCATGTTGCTTTCGTCGAGTCTGTAAATGGAAATGGAACAATTACAATTTCTGAAATGGGCTATGGCTTCAGAGCTTGGGGCTTCAACAGAAGAACAATTTCTGCTTCAAGTGCATCGTATATCTATTAATCAATTGAAAGGGTTTCGATTCTTTCAGTAAGTTTAAGAAGAAACCCGTCATAAAGAATTTTAGACAACGCTAGGGCGTTGTCTTTGTTTCTTAAGGAGGTAAATATGAATCTACTATTAAAAACTGGATTATTACTCTCTTTGTTTCTAACCAATGTCGTTTGGTTTGATTTTGAAGCAAAGGAAGAACTACCAAAACCCAGTCAGCTAGGATTAAATATTAGTACAGAAGAAGTGATGGTCGATTATGAAGAAGACTTTGATCCATCCGAATTGGTTATTTCTGGATCGTATGATCAATTGCTTTTACCAATTGTAGATACGACAATCTATGGTCCGCAAGTGATTACCTTTATGGCAACCTTAGACCAACAACAAATCAAAGTGAATCGGACTATTTTTGTTAAAGATAATATCGCCCCTGTCATTGAAGGGGAGGATTTAATCGAATTAAAATATGATTCTGAATTTGATATCCTAAGTGTCTTTACTGTCACGGATAATATCGATGAAAACATTTCATTAGAATTAGTGGGTGAACTAGATCGATTAACACCAGGGGAGTATCCACTTCAAGTTAAAGCGGTTGATTCCTCTCAAAATGAAACGACCTTAGATATTGTCGTTGTGGTTAATGAAGATCCTGAAGTGTTATTGCTTCAAGAAAGAAACCAAGAGTTAAGTATCTTGGTTGATTCAGCAAACACACTAAATATGACATTGTTGGCGGATACGTCGGTATCAGCGATTGAATCCATGTTAAATCGAGTCAATAACGCAAAAGAATTAGAGTCAGATTATCAAGCAGATTTAAATCAGTTATCAACTGAACTAAGTGCTAAATTAGAGCGTGCCAACGAGTATTACCGTGAGCCAGCTCCGGCTGCTGTGGCACCTGCTCCAGCACCATCTACACCTGCCCCTGCTCCGGCACCGGCACCTGCTCCATCAACGCCAGCGCCAGCTCCAGCAGACAACAGCTTCTCTGTTACCATGACTCGATATGGTATGGACTGTGTCGGTTGTGTTGTAAGAGATGGCGTTGCTCACACATCCCATGGAATTGCGTTAAGTGCCAATGCGGTGAGACAACCAAATGGTGTCTGGCAAAATGGCATCACCTATAATGGTCGATTCATTATTGCTGGTAACCGTAATCATGTTAAATGTACATTAATTTCAATCTATGACCACCCATATGAAGGAAGAGGAATTGTTCAAGGTCAACCAATTCATGGTATTATGGCCGATAATGGTGCCTTTGGTTATAATCATTTAGACCTCTTTGTGGGGACCGAAACCAATATTAATGCTGTGTGGGTTGCGAATCCTTCAGCTCGCCCATACGCAATCATTACTGGATTTGCGACATTCACAGGAAATGGGTGTTCATTCTAAGCGGAGAAATCCGCTTTTTTGCTTATGAAGAAAATTATTTATGCGTCTAACTCAAATTATGAAATCATTCATGATGAACTACAAGAACTTAGAACAAAGCCAAGTGTCTTGGTCTTTGTCCCAAGTTCAAAAGAACCGTATGTTTTTAAAGAACGACAAGAGACCCAACTTCTTGAAGATTTAAACTTAAATCTAAAGGAAGTGATCTCCTTAGATGATCAAATGAGTCAGGCTGTTTGGCAGTCAGCCATCATGAAAGCGGATTGTTTGTATCTGCATGGTGGAAATCCGCTCGTCTTTTTAGAATACATGAAAGAAAAAGAAGTATTAGAGTCCATTAAACAGTTTAATGGGTTTGTTATTGGTATCAGTGCGGGAGCGATGCTGTTAAGTGAAAACATTGTATTAACCCCTTCAAATGAAGAATATACGCAATTTGTGATTGAGCCAGCACTCAATAAAGCGAACTTAAATATCTTCCCACATCTTAATTTTTCAGAAGTCATGACCCAAGGTGTGATGACAGGCGATGGCTTGATGCAAGTGAGTGATTTATTAGAATTATCTCATCATGTCGTGATTGACTGCCTAGCAGACCATCATTTTATTGTCAAAGAAGGGGATCAATTGCGTTATTATGGCGATCATTTTTATCAACTAAAAGATGGCCTAGTATACAAGTTAATGAATGAAGACTATAAACAAATTGATTGGAATCCATCAAATGTTTACCAGAGAAGTGATGTCAGTCATTTTTATGCAGTTTATGACACGATGGAAGAAGCCATCAAAGCCGGTCGAGTCTCATGGTTATTTAACTTGGATCACTCACAACAAGCCCAATCGGTCGATTTAGCCTTGATGAATTTAGTCGAAACTGGTATGGCTTATCAACAAGCGGATGAAGATGATTTTAAATCATGGTTAATAGACCATCCTCAAACACGCTTTTGCACCTTAAGTTTAACCAAAATCAACGAATCAGTCTTGGAACATCTCACCATAAGAACTCGTTATATGAAATTTATTGAACAGATGAAAGTTTGGCCAAAACTAGGTTAAATGAGTTTTTTGTCCAAGCTTGATTGAATGTGATAAAATAACAACATGAAGTGCCAAGTAACATACCTTCATCATTGTGGTTATCAAGTTGAAACCGACCATTCATTCCTTGTCTTTGATTGGATAGAAGGTAAAATTAAAACCAGCAATAAAACGAAGATTTGTTTTATTACTCACTCTCATCAAGATCATTATCGACCTGATGTGTTTGAAAAAGATTTTGATGCTTTTATTGTTTCAAACGATGTCAAAACACAAAGTCATGATAAAATAATTTGGGTGAAAGAAGGAGATCAGCTTAGTCCTTTATCACTAACAATCGAAGTTTTAGGTAGTACCGACTTAGGTGTCTCCTATTATGTGGAAGTTGATGGTGTTCATTTGTTCTTTGCTGGTGATTTAAATAATTGGCATTGGGCAAAGGAGAGCACTCAAGAAGAAATTGATGAAATGAATGAACAGTTCTTAAAAAAAATAAAACCACTTCAAGGAAAAAACGTGGATGTACTCTTTATCGATATTGACCCAAGACTACAAGTCAATTATGATTTAGGGGCGAAACAACTTTTAGAAATTATTCAACCTAAGGCAATATTCCCGATGCACTTTACATCGGATATTCATAAAATAAGAGAGTATTATGCAACGACTCAAATTGAAAACTTAATTCCTGTCTTTGAGGATAACAGTGAATTTGAGCTAGATTGGTGAGGAATTATGTCAGTAAATCAACGTACAAAAGTTAAAAGAAGATTAAATCCAGCTGTTTATTCAATGTTAACTGGATTAATTTTTATTATCATTGGCGTCATGTGGTTAGGTGTCGTCGATTTGTTAATCGATATTGAAGGATTCGGGTTAGGGGATGTTATTTACCTACTCCCTTATGCTGGTTATGCGGTCATAGGTTTGGGGATTGTCATGATCTTTGTTAACTTAATTCGAATGGTTGTCAGTAAACCAGTGGTAAAGGAAACGGTCGTTGTCAAAAAAAAGGGACAAGACCCTAAAACAATTCAAGAAGTAAGTAAATTTGAAAAAAAATACATTAAAGGATTAATCTTTGATTTAGATGGAACACTGCTCAATACGTTAGAAGACTTAGCCAATGCGGGTAATTTTGTCTTAAAGGCGAAGGGTTTTAAAACAGCTAACCTTGAAACCTTTCGGTTAGGGTTGGGCAATGGTCTAAGAAACTTAATGAAATCGGTGTTGCCACCAGAAACTCAAGAACAAGTGATTGATGATGTCACACGTGAAATGATTCAATACTATTCTGAGCATTCAATGGTCAAAACAAGACCATTTGAAGGAGTTAACGATATGTTGACACAACTCTCCAAAAGAGGGTATTTAATGGCAGTCGTGTCAAATAAGAAAGATGATCTAACTAAAACATTAGTAAAACATTATTTCCCGAATGTATTATTTGTTGATTGTATTGGGGAAGGATCGACCTATCCACGTAAACCTGATCCAACCATCATTAAATATTTATCAGACAGAATGATGTTACCAATGAATCAAATGGCTTTAGTTGGAGATTCTGAAGTTGATTTCCAAACCGCAAAAAATGCGAATATGATAAGTTTTGGTGTCATGTGGGGTTATCGTTCGCCAAAAGAGTTGGTGGGCAATGAACCAAATACCTTTATTCAAACACCCAATGAGTTGGTGATGAATTTAGACATGATGAACCAACAAGAATCATATGATGATAGTTTAGAACTCACTCAGGAATTATCAGCACTGAATGTAAACGAGTTAGAAACAGTCCAAGAACATGATTTATTTGATACAGATGAATATGATGAAGTCGTTGAGGTGTAAATCACCTCTTTTTTTATGACTCATGAGTGATACTTTGATATAATTAAAAGGAAATTGGAGGAAACTATGAAAACACCAACATTAGTAATATTAGCAGCCGGAATGGGAAGTCGCTATGGTGGCTTAAAACAGATTGATGCATTAGGTGATAATGGTGAAACCATTATTGATTTTTCAATCTATGACGCGATTCAAGCTGGTTTTAAAAAGTTAATTTTAATCATTAAAAAAGAACATGAAGATGCGTTTGAAAAACAATTAGTCAGTAAAATTCGTGACCATATCGATGTTCAATATGCTTATCAAGATTTATATAATGTTCCAGAAGGGATTGAAGTTCCAGAAGGACGTGAGAAACCTTGGGGGACCGTCCATGCGTTATTGGCCATTGAATCAATTATTGGGGATGATCCATTCATGGTTTGTAACGCAGATGACTATTATGGGAAATCATCATTTGTGTTAATGCATAACTTCTTAAGCACAGAAGTCGATGATTCTCACTATGGCATGATTGGTTATATCTTAAAGAATACATTAACAGACCACGGTTCAGTGACCAGAGGGATTTGTGAGATTGAAGATGGTTACTTAAAATCTATCGTCGAAATTCAAAAGATTGAAAAAGAAGGTAACTTAGTCAGAATCGAAGATGACGGTGCATGGCGCTTTATTGATGGAAGTGGTCTAGTATCAATGAATTATTGGGGATTCACTCCAAAGATTCTGGATCAAATGAAACCACTCTTCAAAGACTATTTAGATAATAATCTAGCATCCAATCCAATGAAGGCAGAGTATGTTATTCCTACCGCCATGGGTCAATTAGTGGAAGATAATACGGTAAAAGTTAAAGTCTTTACATCAAGTGATCACTGGCATGGTGTCACTTATCAAGAAGATAAACCATTAGTTAAGAAAAAATTAAAAGAATACAAAGAGAAAAAACTTTATCCAAAGGATTTATGGAAAAAGTAGTCATTTCAAAAGTGGAGTTGAATGTTTCTAATTTAGAAATGATGTCTGAGTTTTATCAAGATGTCATTGGTTTAAAGGTTCATTCAACAAATGACAAGGTTGTGTCATTAGGCTCTGATCGAGTTCTCATCGATCTTGTTAAAAGTGATTCTACTCATCGTATTGATTCATTAGGTCTTTATCATCTGGCATTATTAGTTCCCAGCGAAAAAGACTTAGGTGAAACACTGATACATTTACTTAAGATTGGCGCAAACTTATCGGGTGGAGCGGATCATGGTTATTCTCAGGCACTATATTTAAATGATCCAGAAGGCAATGGGATTGAAATCTATGCTGATCGTCCTAGAAATGAGTGGATTATTCATGAAGATGGGGAAATTGAAGGATATACAGAAGAGCTTGATGTTAATTCTCTGTTAAAAGACACAAAACAAGAATTCAATGGCATCATGGATGGCACGATTATGGGCCATGTTCATTTGAAAGTGAAGGATTTAAATGAAACCCAACAATTCTATGAAGATTTAGGGTTTAGCCTGAAGTCAGACTTTGGCAATCAGGCGAAGTTTTTCGCAATAGGAATGTATCATCACCACATTGGGACTAATACGTGGCATGGTAACCATCTCCCAAAATTAAGTGAAAATCAATTGGGTCTTAGAAAAATTCATCTTAACTTAGAGCACAAAGAAAAAGAACCTCAACAATTCGAAGTTCTTGATCCAAATGGTATCCCACTTAGAATAAATTTTGTATAAAGGCTCGAATTGTATCAAATGAGAAATAAAGGGTGACAGCAACCGAAAATAAAGAGGTCATAAACATCACTAACAGCGTTCGAAGAATATTATTCTTTAGCGCTGTTTTTAAATTCTTTGCATCGTGATTCAATGTTTCAAAATCCCCAACAGTAGGAGCCCTAAAATAGGCTTCACTAATCCCGGCAAACCAACCGACAGATAAAATAGGATGAATGGCAGAGATGAAGGCGGTTAAAAATGAAACTAGAATCGTGATTGGATGAGCAAAACAGATGGCTGCCCCGATAGCAGAAGCGATGGAAAGCGTAAGGATCCAGTCTTTGACTTTATTGAAACCTTCTAAATCAAATCCAAACACAAATAACATTAAGAAAATAAAGGCAAAGGGTAGCACCCACTTCATGATTTGAGAGAAGGTTGACTTAGGTTTAATCACTTCAAGCTGTTGTAAATCGATATCAGGTCCCTGTAAGTGTTTTTCGATGCCAGGACCATGAGCTGCCCCAATAATGACAGCAATGTTTTGTCCTGGGGCTTCCTTAATGGATTGAGCCATGTATTGATCTCGTTCTGTGACTAAGATTCTATGGACAGTTGGAAAAGCTTTACTAATGTCTTTAAGGGCATTATTTAAAACATCTTCTTTTTTTAGGTTTTCAATGTCGGTCTCATCAATGTTAATATCGTCACTTTCCATTAAAGCACCAAGCATTTTTACTTTCTCCCATAAACTTAGGTATGACCAAATCCGTTTAAACGTAATTTGAATGTCACGGTCAATGGTTGAAAGCGGGATGTTCTCTTGTTGTGCCAATGTTAAGCCCATTCTCATTTCGTCGCCCACTTGTGAGTCCATTTGACTGGCAACCTTTTTTTGATATTGAGATAGAATATAGTTAACAATCACTAGGATTAATTTCTTTTCTTTAATCACATCGATTAACTTCATTTTTGAATAGTCAACCGGTTCATTAATCTTTGTTGCACGTTGTTTATCTAGTTCAAGACAGATGTGATCTGGCTTAATCGTTTCAATCACTTCTTTCACTTCCTGTACGGAGGCTTTTGAAACATGCGCGGTTTCAATTAAGGTGATTTTTTTATTGTTTATTTGTAGTTGTTTCATGAGCATCATTATACCATACTCATTTTAAGTTAAGGTCTAAACATGGTATAATTCCATTACTAAACGGAGGTTTCAAATGGATTGGACGACACTAAATCAAATCATTGATTATTTGAGAAACCTGTTAGATATTTTGATTGTATGGATGGTGGTCCATTATCTTCTAAAAGTTTTTAGAAATAATGCCCGCACAATGCAAATTATGAAGGGAATCATCTATCTCTTTATCGCTAAATTAATAGCAGATTTTTTCCAATTACGAACTTTTAATGTTTTATTAAACTACTTATTAGACTGGGGATTCTTAGCGGTCATCGTTATCTTTCAACCTGAAATTCGCTCCCTCTTAGAAAAGATGGGACAAGTTAACGCTTATACAGGGATTTTTGCTTTGAGTGGTAATCAGAAACAACGATTAGTTTCGGAGGTATCCAGTGCGGTCTCAACACTCTCCCAAAAGAAAATTGGGGCTTTAATTACGTTTCAACGCGGTACATCCTTAGAAGACTATGTAAACTCTGGGACACAACTCAATTCTGAAGTGACCAAAGAACTAATTACGTCGATCTTTGTGACAACAACACCGCTGCATGATGGAGCAATCATCATTCAAGGGGACAAGGTGGCGTGTGCATCCGCCTTTTTTCCACCGACTAACAATGAATTGCCGGTCCGTTTTGGTGCCCGACATAGAGCAGCGGTTGGCATCTCTGAGATTACTGATTCCATTACTATTGTTGTTTCAGAAGAGACTGGATCGGTGTCTGTTGCTCAAAATGGTAAGCTAACATTATTTGATGATGAAGGCCATTTATACAACTTCTTATCGGATGCACTGAATGTGGATGAAGATGATATTCAAAACAACGTGCCTTTTTGGAAGCGAAAAGAAACGTCCTTTGTTGATAAATCTGAAAAAACCATGTCTGAATTAATGAGACAAGAGAATAAGGAGAAGCGTGATGACACAAAATAACAATAACAATTCACCTGTATCTTTTGTTGGTAGAACCATTAGTGGATTATCCTACTGGATTTCTAATTTAATTGATCGATTACTTTATTCGAAACGTTTTCTAGCGCTCGTCTCGTTAGTTATTACCTTGTTGATTTTTGCTTCCATCGTTTATTCTGAGTCATTGGCGAGTCAAATCACTCAATCGACAGAGTTAACGGCAGAAGTAGAAGTCGTTGGCGATTTAGATGAATATGAGATTATGAACGTTCCTGAATCTGTTCAAGTCTTAGTGACAGGAGCGGCAGTGGATGTGCGTTCAGCTCAAAACTTAGAGAATTATTCAGCCGTCTTAGATATTAGTGATTTGGGTGAAGGGGACCATCGAGTTCGTTTAGATCGAAAAGGGTTCTCACCTTTACTTAAAGTGATCTTTCAACCTGAATTCGTTGATATTAATATTTCTCGGAAAGTATCTCAAGAATTTGAGGTGGAGCCTAACTATATCAATAATGCGCAACTTGAAGCTCAGTATATATTATCTAATCCAGTGATTGAAAATAATGTGGTGACGATTAATACTTCTCAAGAAAAGATGAGCCGAATTTCTGAGGTGAGGGCGTTAATTGATGTGGCCCAAAAGACTGAGAGTTTTAACAGTGTTGCGAAAGTGGTCGCCTATGATCAAAATGGTCAAGCCATGGATGTGGATATTCAACCTAGCGAAGTCAATATTAGTGTTGAAGTCTCTTCACCAAGTCGTCAAGTGCCAATAGCGGTTACGACAGTGGGAGAAATTCCGAATAATATGGCGATAGAAACCATTGAGATGGATTATCCATCCGTGACCATCTATGGTCCTGAAGAAGTATTAAATACCATCTCTCATATTCCTGCGACCATTCATGGACCTTCATTAACGGATAAAGAGATTGAACTTAAACATACGTTAGTCGCACCTGAAGGGGTCCGGACGATGGATGTTGAATCGGTCAATCTAACCATTACGTTGGGTGAGAAACAAACGCGCGATGTAGAGAAATCACAGATTTTTAGAGAGAACAATGTCAACAACTACAATGTGGTTATGGCGGATGATTCTGATTTTGTGGTCGATGTTATTTTATCGGGAACTCAAAATCGAATTGATTCGATTAATGCCAGTGATATAAAAGTCTTTATTGATATGACAGCACTTAGACCAGGGACACAGCCAGTGAATCTTAATGTAATTGGTCCTGATCCGCTCGTCAATTATGAATTATCTCAAAATGAGATTGAAATAATCATTAGTGAACAAGGAGAATAACGAATGAAATATTTTGGGACCGATGGATTTAGAGGGGAAGCGAATGAAACTCTAAATGCGCACCAAGCTTTTTTAGTGGGCCTCAGTTTTGGCCAACAATGTAAAGAAGAATACCAGGATGGATTTATCTATATTGGAAAAGACACAAGAATCTCTTCAAGCATGTTAGAACATGCGCTGGCAGCAGGATTAAGCAGTTCAGGGATGGATGTTAAATTGTTGGGGGTTGTCCCTACACCAGTCGTCTCTTACTTAACACGAAGTAGTGAGGCGGTGGGCGCAGTGATGATTTCGGCGAGTCATAATCCATATCGTGATAATGGCATTAAATTATTTAATCATCATGGTCAAAAAATTGCTTCGAGTACTGAACAAAAAATTGAACAAGTCATTGATCAAGAAGTTGAAGTAAAATTAGTCGATGGGGATGATATTGGGTCCATTGAGTCTGACTTTTCTGCAATCCAAAGATATATAGATTTTTTAAATCAGGAAGTTCCATTGGATTTAACAGGCCTCAAAGTCGTTTTAGATTGTGCCAATGGTGCGAGTATCTCGACTGCTCAAAAAGTGTTTGATAAAACAGGATGTGAGTTAATCGTTCTTTTTGATACACCGGATGGTAAAAATATTAATGTTAATTGTGGATCAACCCATGTTGATCGCTTAAAAGAAAAAGTGCTCGAGTTAAAGGCAGATGTTGGATTTGCTTTTGATGGGGACGCGGATCGTTGTATTGGGGTCAATCACTTAGGACAAGAAGTTGATGGCGATCATATGATTTATATTTATGCTCGTTACTTAAAAGAAAAGAACGATTTAAACAATAATTTAGTGGTGACCACAGTCATGGCTAATTTAGGATTGTTTAAAGCGTTAGATGAATTAGGGATTGAGACCCACAAAACTGCAGTCGGAGATAAATATGTCTTTGAAGCACTCAAAGACTATGATGGCGTGATTGGTGGCGAACAATCTGGCCACATTATATTTAAGAAGCTTGCCAACACCGGGGATGGGGTTTTAACGGCATTAATGATGTGTCATGTGATGAGTGAAAAGAATCAAAGCTTGGCACAGTTGAGTGAAGATTTAACGATTTATCCACAACGGTTAAAAAATGTTGAAGTCGTGGATAAGGGTTCTGCACTTGAAAATGAACAGTTAAAGCATAAAATAGAAAGTGTAAAGCAGTTGTTAGGCGATAAGGGACGTTTATTAGTTCGTCCATCTGGAACTGAACCACTGGTTCGAGTGATGGTAGAGGCTCAATCTCAAGAACTTTGTGACCAATTGGTGGATGAAATTATTGATGTCATCCATGCTAACAATCTCTAAAAACAAGGAGGATGTTATGAAAGCAATCATTCATGTTGTTGAAGATGAGAAACATCTAAATGACTTAGTTAAATCTTATTTAGAAGCAGAAGGCTATGAAGTCCGTCCTTTTTATACTTATGAAGAGGCGATGCTTTCCATTGATAGCGATGATGTTCAATTATGGATTTTAGACATCATGCTAAAAGATAAGAGTGGCTTTGATTTAATTGATCAAATTAAAATGAGAAACCCTATGATGCCAGTCATCTTTATGTCTGCGCGCGTTCATGAATTGGATCGAGTGGTTGGTTTAGAAAAGGGAAGTGATGATTACATTGCGAAACCGTTCTTACCAAAAGAATTAGTGATTCGCGTGAATAACTTAATGAGACGAGTTTATAAACTTGGTCAAGCGAAGCTAGTTGTTGATAATTATGTGATTGATGAAGTACAACGTAAGGTTTATATTGATGAGGAAGAAATTGAGTTAACAACCAAGGAATTTGAATTGTTAATGATGTTTGCGCGTAAACAAAGCGTGGCTTTTGATCGCGAATATATATTAAAAGAAGTTTGGGGAACCGATTATTTTGGTTCAGACCGTGTTGTTGATGATACAATGCGACGTTTAAGAAAGAAAATGCCTGATTTAAATATTCATACAATTTATGGGTATGGGTATCGTCTAGGATAATATGAAACGGATTACTGAATACTTAAATTCGTTTAATCTCAAAGAACAGCTGGTTGCTTTAATCACGCTAATATCAGTTGTTTTAATTGTGGTCAGTTACTTTATTACTTTTTCACGAGTCAATACATTTGTTAATCAAGAGATGGTCAATTTAATTGATCGATCTCAAAAATCAATTATTCATCGATATTTAGTGACGGATGTCGATGGAGCAAACGCTCGAGAAATTATATTTGATTATAATGATCCAAATATCACACATTTCATCTATGATGAGCAGCTGGACGTTCCATTGACCAATGCCAGTACATTATTAGAGCCGAGAGTATTGGATGAAATTGAGCACAACATTGAGAATCAAACTCAAAAAACAAAAGCCTATTCACTTCGTTCAAACACTTCCAAGGATACGTATTTAATTACGCATATTGATGATGAGGTGAGTATTGTAACGATTTTATCTCAATCTTATCAAAATGATTTTAGAAACATAATTACACAATTAGTTTTATTTGTGGCGTTATTATCGATTGGAATCATTCTCGTCTTTTTCTTACTATGGGCTGGTTCCATTATTCGACCATTAAAAGACATTTCAGTTTATTTATCGGAGATGAATAAAACGCATCGTAAAAAACTTGATACAACACGCAAGGATGAAATTGGGGATGTGGCCCGCTCAATTGTGAAGATGGAAGAAGAGTTGATTCGTCAAGAGAAAGTAAAAATGGAGATGGTTCATAATATTTCGCATGACTTGAAAACACCGATTACCACTATTAAAACCTACTCAGAGTCGATAAAGGATGGGATTTATCCGTATGAAACCCTTGAGAAAAGTGTTGATGTGATTTTAGAAAATGCGGATCGACTTGAGCGAAAAGCACACTCCTTGTTACTTTTAAATCAGTTGGATGCGTTGGATGATGAGCCGATTGAATTTATTTTTGTGAACATGAAAGATCTTATTTCCAAAGTCATTTTAAGTTTGAGGGTCATCCGACCTGAGATAAAAATTGTGACAAATTTAGAAGATGTGCAGTTTAATGGAGACGAAGAATTGTGGCGCATCACCTTAGAAAACTTATTGGATAATGCGTTTCGATATGCTCGTGGTATTATAGAGATTACATTAACGAAAGATCGAATTACCATTTATAATGATGGCGAAAAGATGGCTCAAGATCGAATTGAGAAATTATTTAAACCGTATGAAAAGGGAACGGATGGCCAATTTGGTTTAGGTTTGTCTATCGTGGACCGAATGACCAAACGAATGGGTTACATGACTCGAGGTTATAATCATAAAGATGGGGTTGAGTTTGAAATTGTCAATCCTAACCCACAACTTGAAAAAACAAAACGGTTGAGAAGACATCGAAAACCAACAAAACAGAGACATTGATGCTCTGTTTTTTATTAGTGAAATACGATTAAAAAGGATTAAATAGACAATCAATTCCTATTGATTTTCGATGGGGCAGAAGTTCACTGACTTTTCACATTAGAAAAGAAGGGCTATAATAGAGGGTAATGAAGGAGGAAATGTAAAATGTTAAAACGAAGTGAAGTACCAGTACAGGAAACATGGGATTTAACCCCGTTATTTAAAACCGAAAAAGACTATGAAGCAGCGTTAGAAAAAACTCAGAAGAATGTTGAAGCGTTTGTAAATAAATATAAGGGGAGATTGGATAATGCCCAAAGCATCCATAATGCTTTGACGGATTATCGTGATTTCTTACAAACTTTTCGACTGGCGGCAACCTATATGTCACTTAACACAAGCTCTGACTTAAATGATCCAGTCAATCAAAACAGACAAATTAAATTTAGTGGTTTAGCCTCTCAAATAGGTGGAAAGATGTCCTTTTTTGAAAGTGAACTCATTCAACAAGATGAAGCTGAATTGTTAAAAGTCAAAGAAATGGATCAAGAACATGCCCATTATATTGATGAATTATTAAAAGATAAAGAACATTATCTACACCCAGAAGCTGAAAAAGTTCTCGCTTCTTTATCAGGTGTGTTAGGAAATACAGTAAGTTTATACAACACAATTAAACTTGGTGATTTGGATTTTGGGACTTTTGAAGTGAATGGGAAAGAATACCCACTCTCCTTTGTTTTATTTGAAAATGAATATGATTACGATTTGGACCATGATGTTCGAAGAGCGGCTCACAAAAAATTCAGTGAGACTTTAAAGAAATATGAGAAAACCGCAGCGAACAACTATTTAAACCATGTAAGACATGAAAAAGTCATGTCGGAATTAAGAGGATTTGATTCAGTGTTAGACTACCTGCTTGATGATCAAGATGTTAGTCGTGATTTATATAATCGTCAAATCGATGTCATCATGGAAAAATTTGCTCCTGTGATGAGACGATATGTTACCATGCTCAAAGAAATTCATGGATTGGACAAAATGACATTCAGTGATTTAAAACTTGTTGTTGATCCAGAGTTTGAACCAGAAATTACCATTGAAGAATCTCGAGACTACTTGTTAAGAGGTCTTGCTCCATTAGGCCAAGAATACCTTGATATGGTTAATCGTGCATATGATGAACGTTGGGTCGACTTTGTTCAAAATCAAGGCAAAGGGACTGGCGCATTCTGTTCGAGTCCATATGGGTGTCACCCATACATCTTAATCTCATGGACATCACGAATGAGAGAAGTCTTTGTTATGGCTCATGAATTAGGGCATGCTGGACATTTCTATAATGCCCATCAACATCAAAACATCTTAGATTCTCGTCCTTCCCTCTATTTTATTGAAGCCCCAAGTACCATGAATGAATTAATCATGGCGACTCAATTATTTAAAGAAACGGAAGATCCACGCATGGAACGCTGGATTAATGCGACTTTAATCGCAAGAACGTATTATCATAATTTTGTGACTCACTTATTGGAAGCGCATTTCCAACGCAAAGTCTATCACTTAATTGATGAAGGAAAAGGATTTACAGCGGATACACTCAATAAGATGTTCAAAGAAACATATGAAGAGTTCTTCGGTGACAGTGTTGAATTTGATGAAACAGTTGAAAACACGTGGATGAGACAAATTCACTACTATAAAGGGTTATATCCGTATACATATAGTGCGGGCCTCACAATCGCAACGAATGTTAGAAATCGCATAGTTGAAGAAGGACAACCAGCCATTGATGATTGGTTGAAGGTCTTAAGAGCTGGTGGAACAAAAACACCAGTAGAATTAGCACAAATGGCTAAAGTAGACATTACAACAGACAAACCATTATTGGAAACCATTGATTATCTAGATCATGTCATTAGTGAAATTGAGCGATTAACCAAAGAACTTGAAGCTTAAATGATTTAAAAGAACGGTTTAGAACCCGTTCTTTTTCGATGAGTGACTCAAATTCTATTCTTACTAAATAAGTAGATTGTTATCATGTGTAGTGTGGTACGATTGACTTAAGAAAGTTGGTGAATAAGATGAAGAAAATAATCGTCTGTGCACTATTAATGATTTTAACCAGTTGTACAACAAACCAAGATAATCCAGACA
Organism: uncultured Erysipelothrix sp.; assembly: GCA_964627845.1. Classification (GTDB taxonomy): domain Bacteria; phylum Bacillota_I; class Bacilli_A; order Erysipelotrichales; family Erysipelotrichaceae; genus DUUI01. Next base: position 46,145 of record CAZVKL010000004.1, read on the forward strand.
ATTCAGAAGCCACTATTTCAATTAAGGAAACCAACGAAGTTCAACAAGGCCCTATCACAATCATAGTTGATAATAAAAGTGAACAATCCCTCGAATATGGGCAGGAATTTAGACTCGAGAAAGAGGGAGAGACCATTGAAATCAGAGACAATATCGAATGGACTCTAGAACTTTATACGGTTGAGCCACATCAGAAAGGCGAAATTACCCATGATCTTGGATTCCTCTATGAACCTCTAGAACCAGGAGAATACACCTTAATCTATCCAGTTTTTGTTGAAGATGACAAAGCAGAGCTCAAAGCATACTTTACAATTTTGGAAAAAGACCACTCTTATATGGAGGCCGTGGTCATTGATGAACAAGAGCTGTTGTTGTTTGATAAAGAAAACGTTGGGCTATTGTTTTTATCTAAATCTGATGATCTTGGACAAATTTTAAACGGGGATATCATAGGAATAGAATATGATATGGTTAATGAGTCGTTTCCAGCTCAAGTCAATCCGATTTCAGCTAAAAAATTGGTGCATGATCCAAATCTAATCAACTTAGGTCTGTATCTTATTGAACATTATCAAGAACAAGACCCGCAATTATTTAATAGTGTCAAAGAAATTGCGTTAGAAATTACGGGGCTGGATGAACAAGAAAAAGAAGTTTTGAGGTATCAACTACAAAATCAAACAGGAATGGACGTTTTCTTTAGTACTCAACAAGAATTGGAAGAAGCGGGAAAAATTAAAGACACAACCTATGTCAATGGGGCCCATATCAAGCTGAACCTAAAAGAAATAGATGCGAGCACATCCGAATATACGATTGAATACTTTGTTTCTGGAAATGGCGCATTTGCCATGAAAGGAACAGCGATTGAAGGAAATGGCGAATATATTTTAGAAGATCATATGTTATGGGTGTCTTAAATAGGTGATAACCGTCGAAAAAACGGTATTATTCGATTAAATAGAAATGAGGAATTAGAATGAATTGCCCACAATGTCATGAAAATTATGCCTATCAGGATGGACACTTGTTCATTTGTCCCATGTGTAATCATGAATGGACAATAGAGAGCCAACAACTTGTCGAAGAAGAAGCTCTGATAAAAGATAGTAATGGGAGACCCTTAGTTGATGGTGACGCTGTCACGATTATCAAAGACTTAAAAGTAGGTCGTGATGTCATCAAACAAGGCACCAGAGTAAAGAATATAAAACTACTTGATGAAATGGTAGATGATCATGATCTCTTAGCCAGAGTGGAGGGGGTAGGCTCAATCTATCTTAAATCATCGGTCGTTAAGAAATGAAAAAGAGGTCTAAACCTCTTTTTCGCTTTCTAGAATTGTTTTGGCTGAACCTAACAAGGCTCCAAGATTAGTTAAGTCGGATGGTAAGATTAGTTTCGTTGATTGACCATCTGCTACTTTCGCCATGGTTTCTAACGCTTGAAGTCTTAAATACTCTTCAGTTGGAAATGCATTCTTTATGGCTTCAATCCCATAAACTTGTGCATCATAGACTTTTTGAATGGCTTCTTTTTGACCAATCGCTTCTTCAATCATTGCCTCTTTCTTAGCGGTTGCATTCAGAATGATGGCTTCTTTCTGACCTTCAGCAACTAAGATTTGAGATGCTTTCTCACCCTCAGCTCTTAAGATCGATTCACGACGTTCACGCTCAGCACGCATTTGTTTTTCCATTGCATCTTGAATATCGCGTGGTGGAAGAATATTCTTAACCTCAACCCTTGAAACACGGATACCCCATGGATCTGTCGCTTCATCAAGGATACTTCTCATTTGAGTGTTAATGATATCTCTTGAGGTGAGCGTTTGGTCTAACTCTAAGTCCCCAATAATATTACGAAGGGTCGTTGCAGTTAAGTTCTCAATCGCATTAATTGGATTGTGAACCCCATACGTATAAAGTGTAGGATCTGTAATTTGGAAGTAAACAACTGTATCAATTTGCATTGTCACGTTATCCGCAGTAATAACGGGTTGTGGTGCGAAGTCTTTAACGATTTCTTTTAAAGTAACTCGATTTGATATTCTCTCAATAAAAGGAATAACGAAATGAAGACCTCTTTCTAACGTACGGTTGTATGCTCCTAAACGCTCAACAACATACGCATCTGATTGAGAAACGATTCGAACACTTCGAGTAACCACAATCATAATAAAGATAACAATCATGACAATAATAATGGTAGAAATGTTTTCTAAAATTCCGTTGGATGTTAATAAATTATTCATTGACTCTCTCCTTTATCTCTTTAACGACGAGTCTCACGCCATCGATACTTATAATTTCGACTAATGTATTGGCTAGCAATGGTTGGCTACTGGCATTAACGATGCTCCAAACTTGTGAATTGACTTTCTGTTGATACCATATCTTTGGGTCATAATCACTCTCTAATCTGAACTGTTGACCAATAATTCGATCATAGTTGGTATTAATTGTATCGCCACGCATCAGTTTGGTAGTCAGTGGTCTCAATAATATCAGTGACGTAAACGAAACGAGTAGGAAGATTAGCGCCTGTGGGATTAATCCTAATCCAATCTGTTTCATCAACAGGGCTCCAAGTGCGCCTAACGCGAACCAGATGGTAATTAAATTACCAGGAGTAATAAACTCAAACACCGCAAAGAGTAAGAATAAAATCATCCAAATCCAAGCCATGTCAATATTTATGTTCATTAGAGCTCCTTTCTAACCTGTTGATTCAGGTCTATAATTAAATACTTGTTCTTGGCATCATACTCACAATAGAACTTTGTATTATTTAATTCATATTGTAGTTGATTTTGTATTAATTGGCAAAGTGCCTTATTTGAGATTTTCGCATAGCCATTCCCAATCGATATGTTATGTAATAACTGTAAAGGGAAGATCGATTTGTCGATTTCGTTTTTCGTCACTGGATGAATCGCAACAAGGTTCTTATCGCTATCAATTCCAACGCTGACATAACGGGTATCTTCGAAGATCGAAGCCGCTTTTTGATTTAAGGTTATACTGTTTTCATTGATGGTAGCTATTAATGTGTGTACATTTCCATCGATCCATTTAAACATATGCTCTCCTTTCGTCTTTATTATATAATTAATTATCTTCTAAATCAATCTGATTATTATTTTTCTTCCAAATCTTATAGAGTATAATGATTATATGAAAATACAAGAATTTATTATGAAAGTCCTAGCAATTTCTAAGATTGGAAAACGCTATAGCCACGATCCTTATGCTTTAGAAAATTACGAAGAATTAGAAAACTTAGCCATTGAACAATTATCAAATTTAGTAAATGAAGAGATTGATACAAATCCGTATGATCGAGACCTTTATCCAACGGTCAATTGTTCAGTTCGAACCATTGTTACCAATGAACACAATCAAGTTTTAATGGTCAAAGAGAAGTCGGAACAATTATGGTCTTTTCCAGGTGGTTGGGCCGATGTTTTTGAAAGTCCACAAGAGAATGCGAAGAAAGAAGTTTACCAAGAGTCTGGGTACGATGTCGACATTACCCGATTATTGGCCGTTTTCTTTAGAGACAACTATAAACCAGCCGATTGCCTATTAGTCAGTGAGTATGTTCTATATTTTCATGGAGTTGTGAAAGAACGTTTAAAAAACTTCAATCATGAGATTGTAGACATTGGTTTTTTCGAGATGAACGATTTACCTCCCCTTAGCACGAAAAATTCTCAGATAGAAGTTGAAAGAGCACTGGCTTGTTTAAACCAGAATCAAACGACCTTTGACTAAGAATGTGTTAAAATATATCCAAGAAGAAAAAGGAGAATACAATGTCAACACCTCATATTGAAGCTAAAAAAGGTATGATTGCCAAAACCGTTCTAATGCCAGGAGACCCGCTACGCGCTAAGTTTATTGCGGATACATTCTTAGAGGATGTCACTCAGTTTAATAATGTTCGTAATATGTTTGGATTTACTGGTAAATACAAAGGACATGAAATTAGTGTCATGGGTTCTGGAATGGGAATGCCAAGTATTGGTATTTACTGTTATGAACTTTATACAGTTTATGATGTCGAAAATATTATTCGCATCGGCTCTGCCGGAGCGTATACGGATGAAATTGATTTATACGAAGTTGTCTTAGCAGAAGGAAGCTATTCGGAAAGTTCGTTTGCGAAAGTCGCTTTCGGATATGAAGAAGAAATCATTAAGCCGACTCAAGCACTTAATGACAAGTTAGAGGCAGTCGCTAATAAATTAGATATTCCTTATCGCAAAGGAATTATTCACTCGTCTGATGTTTTCTATCGTGCTAATCGTGAAGAATTTAAGGACATCTATAAAAACCATAAAGCACTCTGTGTCGAAATGGAAAGTTTCGCTTTATTTGCGACAGCAAGACATTTAAATAAGAATGCCGCCTGTCTACTTACGATTTCCGATAACTTAGTTACCCATGAAGAAACAACAGCTGATGAGCGTCAGAATTCATTTACGAAGATGATGGAAATCGCATTAAACATTGTGGTTGAATAAATAAAGAAAGGCCTTGAGCCTTTTTTTTGTAATCTACATTATTCTGTATTATAATACCCCCATAGGGAGGGTATATGAATCAAGGAAAAGAACAAGCATTAAGAACCTTAAAAATTGCTAGAGGCAACCTCAATGCGACCATCGATATGTTAGAAGATGATCGTTATTGTGTTGATGTCTCTAATCAAATATTAGCCGTCATCTCACTACTTAAAAAAGGAAATGAACAACTTCTACGACAACATTTGGAACACTGTGTCTTAGAAGCTTTTGATAGTGATGACCAAAAGTTAAAAGAAGAAAAGATTGATGAAGTCATCTTGATCTTATCGAAAGTAGGTAAATAAATGGAAAAAATATATAAAGTTGAAGGGATGACTTGCTCAGCCTGCTCATCGGCAGTAGAAAGAGCCATTGCCAAAATCCCGGGCGTTCAAAAAAGTGAAGTTAACTTATTGACTAACCAAGCGATTGTTGAAGCGGATGATTCTGTTAATGATCTCGAAATTTTAGAGGCTGTTGAAAAAGCAGGTTATGAAGCTTCAGTGCTGGCTCAAGACAAGGAATTAAACCTAGAAATTAGTGGGATGACTTGCGCAAACTGCTCATTAGCAATCGAACGGAGTCTCAATAAAAAAGAAGGGGTTAATTCTGTCGAAATAAATCTCGTCAATAATCGAGGGACTGTTTCATTTAATCCAGGTTTAATTAAAACACATGAAATTATTGAAACAATTAAACAAACTGGATATGACGCAAAAACTGTCTCCTCGGATAATATATTTGATAATACCCAAGAAGATAATCATCTTAAAAAACAAAAACACGAGATGATATGGGCATTGATTTTTGGCTTTATCGTGATGTATATTGCGATGAGCACTATGTTAGGCCCATTCTCATTGCCTTTGCCAACATTTATTCATCCCGACTATAATCCAAGAAATTTTGCGTTGGCACAAATTCTATTTACGATACCGGTGGTATACCTTGGACGTCGTTTTTATTCAAGAGGCTTAAAAGCGCTCTTTAGAAAGAGTCCAAACATGGATTCATTGGTTGCGATTGGAACGGGTGCGGCCATCATCTACTCATTATTTAATACCTATTTATTATTTAGTGGGGATATGCACGCGGTCCATCATTTGTATTATGAATCCGCTGCTGTTATTATCGCCCTCATTATGCTAGGGAAGTATATGGAGGCCAAAAGCAAGGGGCAGACTTCACGAGCCATTCAGAGTCTATTAAATTTAAAACCAAAAACAGCCATCTTGCTTAAAGGGAATCAAGAGATAGAGATAGATTCAGATGAAATCGCCCTGAAAGATCATATTGTGGTAAAACCAGGCTCATCCATTCCCGTTGATGGGGTGATTATCAGTGGTCAATCGGCATTGGATGAATCAATGTTAACGGGGGAATCATTGCCAGTTGATAAAAGTGTGGGGGATTCAGTTGTTATGGGGACCATCAACTCATCAGGTCGTTTAGTTATTGAGGCGACAGCAATCTTAGGCGATACTAAACTAGCTCAGATTGTTAAGTTGGTCCAACAAGCGCAGGCCCATAAGGCACCAATTGCTAAGATGGTGGATAAAATCTCAAGCATCTTTGTTCCAACTGTTATGGCTATTTCAGTCATTACCTTTATTGGTTGGATGTTATTAACAGGTGATTTAGAGCGTAGTCTCATGCATTTTATATCAGTACTAGTCATTGCTTGTCCATGTGCGCTGGGGTTAGCCACACCAACAGCCATCATGGTTGGGACAGGACAAGGGGCTAAACATGGTATCTTTATTAAGTCGGCTGAAACGCTTCAAAAAGCATCTGATATTGATACGGTTGTCTTTGATAAGACAGGGACCTTAACACATGGCCAGCCTGTGGTTACGAATATGCATCAAATTGATGAGCCTTTATTACAATTAGTGGCGTCACTTGAAGCGTATTCTCAGCACCCTTTAGGTCAAGCAATTGTTACAAAAGCGAAAGATGAAGGCTTGGAATTATTGGATGTTGTCGACTTTGAAGCAATCCATGGGTTTGGTGTAAGTGGAATAGTGAATAAACAACCGTTATTGGTTGGGAATCGAGCCTTAATGGACCAGCATCAAATCCAAATTGAGAACCAGGATTTAGTGGCAGAATATTCAAATGAGGGCAAGACCGTCTTATTTGTAGCGAATCAAGAATCATTATTAGGTTTAATTGTTGTAGCCGATACATTAAAAGAGGAGGCGTTAGAAACAGTTAATGTTCTTAAGAAAATGAATATTGAGCCGATTATGATGACGGGTGACCAAAAACAAACAGCGCATGCGATTGCTAAGAAAGCAGGAATTGATCATGTTTTAGCAGAAGTGTTGCCAGATCAGAAAGCTCAAAATGTTAAATCATTACAAGTCGATGGGAAGTCAGTGCTCATGGTCGGTGATGGTGTTAATGATGCCGTTGCACTGGTACAATCTGATATTGGGATTGCGATTGGTAGCGGGACAGATGTGGCTATTGAATCCGCAGATATTGTTTTAATGAAGGATAATTTAATGGATGTTCAAAAGGCGATTCGTTTATCGAAAGCGACTATGAAGAACATTAAACAGAACTTATTCTGGGCCTTCATATATAATGTAATTGGTATACCTTTGGCGATGGGATTATTTGAGCGGTTTGGACTAGGTCTAAATCCAATGATTGCGGGGGCAGCCATGGCATTTAGTAGTGTGTCGGTCGTTACCAACGCCTTACGCTTAACTCGATTTAAATAGAAAGGAGGATTTCATGGAAAATAAAGTCTTTGTACCTGATATGAGTTGTGAACATTGTGTTGCTCGCATAGAGAAATCACTTAAAGAGCACAATGTAGAGGCTCAAGTCGATCTTGATTCGAAGACGGTTGCTTACCAAAATGATGAGCAATTAGTTAGAAAAGCGATTGAAGAAGCCGGATATAATGTTGAAGCGAGATAATTAAATCTCGCTTTTTTATGCTTAAATGTGTAAAATAAGACCATGAAGAAAATTATTAACATAGTAAATTTAGAAAATATAGATCAAGTCTTAGTGTTAAAAGAGCATTTAGGAGAAACTCGATTAACCTTTGAAGTGAGCTTAGAGCACAAAGCGGTCATAATATATGGCGGTCCGGACGAGCACCGAATTGCGGTTCACGAAATTAGAAAGGCAGGGTTTGA
>CAZVKL010000005.1:0-52107 GCA_964627845.1 uncultured Erysipelothrix sp.
CGGTGAAAATAGCTCTCTGAGTCAAGATAACAAGTTGCCAGGTAAAGAAAAAAGAGACTCTTAAGAGTCTCTTTTTTAGATAGTTGAGGTTAATATGGAAAAAGTCATAACAACACACTCAAGAGAAGAAACCCAAGCACTCGCACAAAAGTTAGGTGCTTCTTTAAACCAAGGCATCACTCTTTTATTAATTGGAGACTTAGGTGCAGGAAAAACAACCTTTGTACAAGGTTTAGCCAAAGGGTTAGAAGTACAATCTAAAGTAAATAGCCCGACTTTTGTTATTATGAAAGAGTACCAAGGAAAAATTCCACTGGTCCATATTGATGCATATCGTTTAGAAGGGATAGAACAAGAGTTAGGATTTGATGATTATCTTGAACACGAGGTTGTTAAAGTGATTGAATGGCCACAATATCTTATTGATAATCTCCAGGATTTTAATACTATTACCTTTGATAGAATCGATGAAAACACCAGACAATTAACCTTCAATTTTAAGGATGATATAACACTATGATCACGTTATTATTAGATACGGCCTATTTAGGCTTAAACATTGGGATTGTTAAAGATGATCAACTCATTGAGAAAACGGAGATTATCGCTCAAAGAAAACAATCTGAATTAACGCTACCCATGTTAGCAGAACTTTTTAAAAAACACGACCTAAAACCTTTAGATATTAATCAAATCGTGATTACAGAAGGACCAGGAAGTTTTACTGGGCTTAGAATTGCGATGACAATCGCAAAAGTCATCTGTTCGATGACAGAGTGTCAGTTACACACGATTAATACATTATTAGCGTATGTTCACCCGGATATTGATTCTGGTTTAGCCATCATGGATGCACGCTCAAAAAGAGCGTATGTTGCCAAGGTTGAACATGGACAATTTGTTGAAAACCCACAAACCGTTGAGCTAGAGGATATTCATGTTGGTAATCAATTAGTCTTTGGAGATGGACAATTAATCGGTGTTGATTCAACCCCATTTAGCATCATTGAAAACATGCTGGCTCATAAACAGCATTGGCAATTAGTCAACGATGTTGATGCGTTAGTGCCATTGTATTTAAAAGAGAATCAAGAGTATGGCCATTAATTACTCAGCCTTATTAGTTAGTGATTTAGATCAAATCATGATTCTAGAACCACTTTTATTTGAACATCCTTTCAGTAGAGAAGCTTACTATTATGAAATTAAGCATAATCCATTAGCACATTATTATAAATTAACCATTGAAAATGAAATCATTGGTTATGGTGGGATTCAGAATATACTTGATGAAGCTCATTTAATGACGATTGGGATTAAAAAGTCTTATCAAAAACAAGGGTTGGGCAAGATTTTATTAAAACAATTGATCAAAGAAGCCAAAGGGTTGGATTGTCGAAGCATGATTTTGGAAGTCAACGTCCATAATCATGGTGCACTTCATCTTTATGACGATTGTGGCTTTAAAATCACTCGAACTCGACCTCATTATTATGGAAAAGATAATGCTTATGAAATGCGCTTAGATTGGAGCGAATAATTATGAAAGATTTAATTGTTTTGGCCATTGAAACTAGTTGTGATGAAACAGCGGTGGCAATTATAAAGAATGAAAACGAAGTCTTAGCCAATGTACTTTACTCTCAAATTAAAGAGCACCAACAATTTGGTGGAGTATTACCTGAAGTGGCTAGTCGTTTACATGTTGAAAAAATTACTTATATCTTAAAACAAGCCTTAAAAGATGCCCAAGTTACCATGGATGACATTGATGCCATTGGGGTTACCTATGGCCCAGGATTAATTGGTTCCTTGCATGTGGGACTTCAAGCAGCCAAAACGTTAGCGTGGCTTTATGATAAACCACTGATTGGGGTCCATCATATCATGGGTCATATCTATGCGAATTTATTAGTCGATGAAATCCAATATCCCGCGCTTGCTTTAGTGGTAAGTGGTGGGCATACCGAACTTATCTGGATGGAAAAAGAACATGAATTTGAGATTATTGCTCAGACAGCCGATGATGCCATTGGCGAAGCGTATGATAAAGTCGCAAGACTGATGGGCGTAGGTTATCCGGGCGGTCCAATCTTAGATAAAATGGCTAAAAAAGGGAAACAACAGTATCAATTATCTAAAGTTACGCCGGCCCATGAGGATGAATTCTCATTTTCAGGTTTAAAATCTTCGGTCATTCAATTGATGGATCGTGAGAAAAAGGCAAATAACCAAATTAATAACAATGATGTGGCCTATGCCTTTCAAGAAAGAGCGCTGGGTCAATTAATTGATAAGACAAAAGAAATGATTGAAACAAGATCACCGAAACATGTCTTATTAGCTGGTGGTGTTGCCGCAAATACTCGTTTAAGAGAAATGATGACGCAGTTATTGAGTCAATATCCACAAATTAAGTTAACTATCCCGCCTATGTGGTGTTGTACAGATAATGCGGCCATGATCGGGGTTGCTGCATCGATTAACCATCGCTATCAGATTTTTAGTGAATTGGATTTGGGCGCAAAATCAACTAGTGAATTTAAAGGTTAATTGTACACAAACAAGTTCAGTTTGTGATATACTTAACGAAAAGAATGAGAGGGTTGATTATGAATAACCAAAATAAAAAAATTTCTGTACCAAAGGCAACCATGAAACGCTATCCTATTTATCTTAAGGCTTTGCGTAAACTACAATCTCAAGGCGTTGATCGCATTTTATCGAAAGAATTATCGGAATATACGGATATTCAAGCGACCACGATTCGTCGTGATTTTAGCTTTATTGGTTCATTAGGGAAACAAGGGTATGGTTATGATGTTAATCATGTAATTAGTGTTTTTGATGATTTATTAGGAATAAATTATGAAGAAGAACTGATTATGGTGGGTGTGGGTAACTTAGGTAAAGCACTGCTTAACTATAATCGTTGGGGCACTGTTGTGGGTGAAATTGTCTGTGGCTTTGATAGGGATCACCAAAAAACAGGTCTCATTAATGATGTTCCAGTTTATCACATTAGTGAATTAAAGGAAAAATTACCTAAGAACTGTCGCGTCGCAATTGTGACAGTCCCAGAAAATGTTCAAGATACCGTTGATTTATTAGTGGATGCAGGTATTAAGGGAATTATCGATTTCTCACATGAACATGTGATGGCACCTAAAGGTGTTATTATTAAACAAGTGGATGTCGTTTCGGCTATCCAAGAATTAGTTTTTCAATCAAACAATATAGATTAGGAGCGTAATAACGATGAGTCAGTATGTCAGTGTTAGAGAATTATATGAATTAAGTCTATCGCCACAAGAAATGGAATTAGATTCTTTAGATATGATTGAGGTGCAAGGTTGGGTTCGTACCAATCGTCATAATAATAATATTGGATTTATAGAATTGAATGATGGAACTTATTTCAGAAATATTCAGTGTGTGTATGAGAAAAGTTTAGAGAATTTCGAAGAAATCGCTAAATATAACACCGGGACTGCCTTATCTGTTATCGGCCAATTTAAATTAACGCCAGATTCAAAACAACCGTTTGAATTAGTGGTTAGTGATGTCATTTTGGAGGGAACCTGTGATTCGAGTTATCCACTTCAAAAGAAACGTCATGGTTATGAATACTTAAGAGAGATTGCTCATTTGCGCCCACGTACAAATACCTTTATGGCTGTCTTTAGAGTGCGTTCGGTGTTATCGATGGCAATCCATGAGTTCTTCCAAAACCAAGGATTTGTTTATGTACACTCGCCAATTATTACAGGTAACGATGCTGAAGGGGCTGGTGAAGTGTTTACTGTAACTACGCGTAAGGATGGCAATTATGAGAAAGATTTCTTTGGGAAACATGCATCCTTAACGGTATCTGGACAACTTCATGCTGAAGCGTTTGCGATGGCCTTTAGAGATGTGTATACTTTTGGCCCTACTTTTAGAGCTGAAAACTCAAATACTTCTCGCCATGCGAGTGAGTTTTGGATGGTAGAACCTGAGATTGCGTTTGCTGATTTAGACGATGTCATGAACTTAATTGAAGATTTAGTTAAGTATTGTATTGAATATGTTTTAGAAAATGCGCCTGAAGAAATGAAGTTCTTTAATGAGCGTATTGATAAAGATTTATTAGAACGTCTAAATGCGTTGGTCAATTCTGAATTTAAGAAAATGACGTATACAGAAGCCATTGAAATTTTAGAGAAGGCAGATGTTGATTTTGAATATCCTGTTAAATGGGGTGTTGATATCCAATCTGAACATGAACGTTATTTATGTGAGAAGGTGGTCAAAGGACCAGTATTCTTAACCGATTATCCTAAGGATATTAAAGCATTCTATATGCGTGTAAATGATGATAACAAAACGGTGGCGGCGTGTGACTTGCTCGTCCCACATGTTGGAGAACTCGTTGGGGGTTCACAACGTGAAGAACGTTTGGATTATTTAGAAAAACGAATACATGAAATGAACATAGATGCAGCCGAATTAGACTGGTATCTTGATTTGCGTCGCTATGGAGGCGTGAAGCATGGCGGCTTTGGAATTGGGTTTGAGCGTTTCTTAATGTATATTACATCGACACAAAACATTCGTGATTCAATTCCATTTGCGAGAACACCACGAAATTTAGAATTTTAAGGAGTGACTACTTTGGTTTCTATCTCACCAAAATACTTACCACCTCAGATTGATAATAAAAAACACAAGCAGAAGCGTCTTCTTCTTGTTGTTTTTTTATTGGTTATCGCTTTAATTATGATGGCAGTATGGATTCTTTTTAATCAAGAAGAGGAAGTCATTGAAGAAGTATATCCAACCTACCAAGTCTGTGATTATGATCCAAAACAACAGGATGCCTATTTTAAAGAGCGCGATCAATTAGGGATGCAGGCATTTAGTGATTACTTATTCTATGGGGAAAGCTTCTCTATTTATCAGAATAAATATGATCAAGATGCTGTCGATCCATTTGTTGGTCAAACACTACAATTTAGAAATGTTTGTACCAATACCATTCATTCTTTCTTAATGAGTGATTATTTAGATAATAATGTCCCAATTTATGAATTACCAGTAGGTTTCTATGAGGTGGTCATTCAGAGTAATTTGGATGGCTATAGACTGGTTTATCCTGATCCAATTGATGAAAGATTCTATACGGTTACGCGTGATAACAAACGATTGGAAGTTCATTTAATGGCTGATCGTATGTTATTTACCGATGTTTATAACCAAGAACCACTACTTCAGGATAATGAACTATATGTTGAAATCAAAGAAGTCGATGTCAATGAAAATATTGTTGATGTTGTTTTAGACCCAGCTTATAATCATGCTGATTTTGGTCCGTTGAACAAAGGTGCAGAATTAAGCGGTTTTGTCGGGTCGGATGAAACTTATCGATTTGTACAGGATGTTAAGAAGATTTTAGAAGATCATGGATTAGTGGTTGGTTTAACTAGACCAAATTCAGAGTTAACTGTTAATACTTATGGGGATACGGGTCGAGTTCATGCCGCTATGAGTCATAAAGCCAAGATCATGGTTGAGTTTTATTTTGAGAGTGTTGAGGATCGAAATCTTCAAGGAACAAGTGTTTATGGTTCTAACTATGCCTCGCTTAATTTTCAAGAAATTTTAATTAGAGAGTTTGATCGATTAAATCTTCCTATCTTTATTGGTTCAAGAAATCAATATGGGGTGTTTCATACACCATTTCTAAGAGAGATGGATCAACATAATTTAATTCGTGAATCAGGTGGTCTAGCTTTAGGTGCTGGTGATTTTTCAGATCGTTCACAAACACTCAATAAATTTGCGATTGGCAATCGATATGGTGTCCATACGGTTTCGGTTAATCTTTTAATGACGAGTAATCCTAACTTTTTAGAGCTTTATCAGAATAATTATGACCAAATGGTTCAGGCGAGTGCCCAAGGTATTTTGAAATATTTGAGGATTAAACCATGATATTAAATCTTAGTCAAATCAATAAATCGTTTGGTGCTCAACAAGTTTTTGAGAATCTTCAATTTGAAATTAAGGGCAAGGAAAAAATTTCGTTAGTAGGTCGAAACGGGTCGGGTAAAACAACGTTAATGAACATTATTTCTGGATTAGAACCTATTGATAAAGGATTTTATCATAAGAAACAAAATCTAAGCATTGGTTATTTACAACAGATGGCTTTTGAGGATGAGGAGTTAACTTTAGATCAAGAACTTGAGAAAGTTTTTGTAGAAATAAAAGAATTGGAAGAGGAAATTAATCAAACGACTCAACTGCTTAAAGAACAAAGCGATGAGAAACTACTTAATAAGCTATCAAACTTACAACAACGTTATGAAATGATGGATGGTTATACTTATGAGAGTGAGAAATTAAGTTTATTAACCTCGTTTGGTTTTTCTAAAGAGGATTTATCTCGTAAAATTGATACTTTTTCTGGAGGCCAGAAAACACGACTTGGTTTTGTGAAGATGTTTTTAAGCAAGCCAGATGTCTTATTGTTGGATGAGCCGACTAACCATCTTGATATTACAACGATTGAATGGTTAGAGAATTACTTGAAAGCTTATCCTTCAGCGATTGTTTTAACATCCCATGATCGCCTCTTTTTAGATAGAGTCTGTGATACGGTTGTGGAGTTATCGAATCAGCAGGCAACCCGATATAAGGGCAATTACAGTTCTTATTTAGCACAACGTGAAGTGGCAATGGCGAAACAAGAACAACTCTATCAATATCAACAAAAAGAGATTGAACGTTTAGAAACACTGATTGAGAAGTTTCGGTATAAAAAGAATAAAGCGGCGTTTGCTAAAAGCAAACAAAAGTATTTGGATCGGATGGATGTGATTGAATCCCCTCAGTCATCTCAAAAGGCGTTTAAGGCGCATTTTACATCTAAGATTCGTGGTGGTAAGAATGTTTTATTGCTTCAAGATTGTGTGGTTGGTTATGATGAACCACTCTTAAAACTGAGTTTAGAGTTAAGACGACAAATGAGAATGGCTGTGATTGGTGATAATGGGACTGGTAAATCAACCTTATTGAAGTCAATTATTGGTCAGGTTCCTTTCTTAAGTGGTGAGATGTTGTTGGGACATCAAATTGAGATTGGTTATTTTGAACAAAACTTAGACCAATTTGATGAGACTAAAACAGTCTTGGAAGAATTATGGGATGAATATCCTCAACTCAATAAAACAGAGATTAGAACTGTATTGGGAACCTTTTTATTTAGTGGGGATGATGTTTTTAAATCTGTTGCTGTTTTGAGTGGTGGTGAAAAGGTTCGTTTAGCTCTTTGTAAACTAATGTTAAAGAAGGCCAATTTCTTAATTTTAGATGAGCCGACCAATCACTTAGATATTGAGAGTAAGGAAGCGCTTGAGAAGGCGTTGTTGGATTATGATGGGACAATCTTATTTGTGAGTCATGATCGATACTTTATTCAGAAAATTTCGAATTCAATATTAAAGATAGAAAATAAAGAAGTGATGATTGATGAGCTTGAAGTGAAGAAACTTCTTGAGTCAAAACCACAAAAATTTGAGAAAACAAGTAAGAATAAAGAGGATGATCAGTTATCTGATTATGAATTATCTCAGCTGAAACGTCGTTTAAAGAAACAATCTGAAAAACTACTTGAAGAAATTGATGAGGCTGAAACTCGTTTAGAAGAATTACGGGATTTCCGTTATGAGCCTGAATTCTATCATGATTTTGAAAAGATGAATCAACTCAACCAAGATATTGATGATGTTCATAATCAGATTGCTCATTTAGTAGAAGAGTGGACAGTTATTGAAGAAGAACTAGCAGGTCTTGATTAATCATAAAAAAAGAGTGGAAATTGAAGTGAATACTTCCTTTCTACTCTTTTTAATAGAATAATTATTCGCCTTGTTCAAGCGCTAGGGTAACGGTTGTGATATCACAGACTTCAGATGGTCCATAGTATTGAATAGCTCCTGGATATAGGTAGCTTGTTTCAACTGCCCATTCATCTCTCTTTTCTGTAAAGTATTTGAATGGCTTACCATCAAGGTCTACTAGGGCTTTATGGATGACAGGTTTATCTTCACCATGTCTTCTTTCCATGTTCATCATCTTAGTGATTGGCATTCCTCCAGCGACCCAATCTTCTGCTGGTTGTGATAAGTTAGAAACTTTTGAAAGGTATCCATTGTAGCCATATTGAATTAACATAGCTGCATTATAACCTAATGAATAGCAATAGTCTGCATCAAAGTTAGATGGGAAGGCACAGCGTCCTTCATAACCAAAGAAGTGGTGAAGCGGGCTAAATTTCCCTTTATAAGTTCCTTCTTTTCTTCTATTTTCTAATTCTTTATTTACTAATGAAGAGAATAGCTTTTCTGATTCAATTAATGAAACTTGAACGTTTCCATGTGGGTCACGGTCTAAGAATAATTGCTGTTGGATCTCGATAGGTAAGAAATCAAATGTTTTGTATGAATCTTCTGAAAGGTGATCTTCAATATATTCGTGTTTTTCTTCCCAGCCCTCTAGATCATTAAAGTAATCTGCTTTAGAGCCAGCTAGCATATCATTAATTTCGTTGATTAAGGATGACATTTCAGGAATAAATTCAACGACACCTTCAGGAATAACCACGATTCCAAAGTTCATGCCGTTGTTGGCACGCTTTTCGACTGAATCAGCGATATACTCAGCAATGTTAGAGACAGATAGTTTTCTATCAGCGACTTCTTCAGAGATAATACAAATATTTGGTTGAGTTTGTAGAGCACATTCTAAAGCAACGTGAGATGCAGAGCGTCCCATTACCTTAATGAAATGCCAATATTTCTTAGCAGAGTTAGCATCACGGGCGATGTTTCCGATTAATTCAGAATAAGTTTTAGTGGCTGTGTCAAATCCAAATGAAATTTGAATGTCTTCATTTTTTAAGTCACCATCAATTGTTTTAGGACATCCAATGACTTGAACACCTGAATCATGGGAAGCAAAGTATTCAGCTAAGACTGCCGCATTGGTATTTGAATCATCTCCACCAACGATGACAATGGCGTTGATATTGTGTTTTTTAGCAACACTTGCGACAATTTCAAATTGTTCTTCAGTTTCAAGTTTATCTCGTCCTGATCCGATAATATCAAATCCACCGGTATTACGGTATTGATCAATAGTTTCTGAGTCGAAGACTATATAATTATCTTTTATGAGACCGATCGGACCGTTTTTAAAGCCATATAATTGATTGTCAGGGTTAATTGCTTTTAAGGCATCGTATAGACCACTAATGACATTGTGGCCGCCTGGTGCTTGTCCACCTGATAAAATCACAGCAACATTTTGAAGTTTATCTTCAGATGTGTTTTCACCCATTTCGAAGGTAATTTCTTTTTTACCATATGAATTTGGGAATAGTTCTTTTACTTTTTCGTGATCAGCAACACATTGTGTTTCTAAACCTTCCTTGACACAAATTTTAGAGATACCTTCTCTAAGTGTTTTAGGTAGTTTAGGTTGGTATTTGTATCTTTCTATTTGAAGTGGTGATAATTTCTTCATGTTTCCTCCCATTTAGTTTGTTTTTCCCCCATAAGAATAGCACAAATCAACATGAATTTGAACTGTTGATAGCCAATCCAACACTTAATTAAAATAGTCATAGTGTATAATAGAAGGGTGACTTAAGTTAAAAGTCAATTGAAAGTGAGGAATGATGAGCGACAAAGTAGAAATTATTGAATATAAAGAAAAGTATAAGGATGATTTTAGAGAGATCTCCTATCAGTGGTTAAACAATGAGGGTGTTTTAGAAATGATTGACATCCACATTATTGAAAACTTCAAACAAGTTATCTTAGATGGTGGTCATATGTTTTTTGCCCGCATGGGTAAAGACATAGTGGGGACTGTCTCACTAATTAAAGTAGATGATGAGACTTTTGAGTTAGCGAAGTTTGGTGTCAAGGAGGATTTTCAAGGAAAGCGAATTGGTACAAAGCTGATTCAAAAATGTATTGAGACTGCTAAAGCAGAAGAGGGTGTTAATAAAATTATCCTATCCACATCAAGTAGTTTAGAAGCATCTGTCTATCTTTATCGGAAGATGGGCTTTAAAGAAATTGAAGATAATGATAAATACGCAACAACCGATAAAATGTTTGTTATGAGATTTTAAGAGCGAAAGCTCTTTTTCTTATGGCTAACTAGAAATGAATGGATTAGAATAGTCATGTTAGGAGTTTAAGATTGAAATCTATTAGTTTTTTAATAAAACCAGCCTCATCCATGTGCAATATGCAATGTAAATACTGTTTTTATTATGATGTCTCTAATCATAGAAGTATTTCTAATTATGGTGTAATGAGCGCAAAAACAACTAAATCTTTAATAATGAAAGCTCTAGCTTTAAAAATGGTTGATGAGATTAATTTTGCTTTTCAAGGCGGAGAACCCTTATTAGCTGGTATTGATTATTTCAACTATTTTATTGATACAGTAAACAGATATAAATCAAATCAGAAAATTAATTATTCGTTACAAACAAATGGAACATTAATTAATGAAGAATTTATTGAATTGTTTAAAAAGAATCGATTTTTGATTGGAATTTCATTGGATGGTTTCAAAGAGAATCATGATTATTTTAGAATATTTGATCATCATAAAGGAAGTTACAATCAAATAATGAAAACGATAGAATTACTAAGAAATAATGAAATCGAGTTTAATGTACTAAGTGTTCTAACCTCTCAGTTATCAAAAGAACCTAAAAAATTATATGACTTTTACAAAACTAATAAGTTTGAATATATTCAATTAATTCCATGTCTAGCTGATTTAAATCTAGAAGAATTAAACTATGCTCTTAAGCCACAAGAGTTTTCTAATTTCTATAAGAGCTTTTTTGATAGTTGGTATAAAGACAACTTCTCAAACAGAAAGATGAGCATCACTTTATTTGATAATTTATTGATGATGATAATGGGTTATTATCCACAGTTATGTGGTATGTTAGGTCAATGTACCCCTCAATTTGTAGTGGAATCAAATGGTGATGTATTTTGTTGTGACTTTTATGTATTGGACAAATACAAAATTGGCAATATCCAGAATGATTCTATTGAATCGGTAGCTAAGAGTTCAATTCTAACAAGCTTCATTAACGAATCAAAACAAGTGTGTAATGTTTGTTTGGATTGTCCATTTGAGAATATATGTCATAAGAATTGCAAGAGAATGAATCATAGCTATTTCACAGAAAATTATTGTGGATATAGAGAGTTTTTAGAATATTCATTCTCTCGTCTCTCTTTATTAGCAAGCACTTATTGAATGTTTGTGAGAATTTCAGATAACTTGTTAAAATACTTCCATAAACTTGATAGCTATACAATTTAAGTTCATAATAATGTTATGAAAAAAGAAATTAGCCTATTAGAAATCTTTTTAACATTCTTAAAAATAAACACCGTAACATTTGGAGGTGGATATACCATCGTACCAGTGATACGGGATGAGTTTATACACAAAAAAGAATTAATCGATGAAGAAGAAATGTTAAACATCGTCACTTTAGCACAATCAGGACCAGGAGCCATGGCCATTAGTTGCTCATTATTAACCGGTTATCGATTAAGAGGATTTAAAGGCGCCATGACAGCCTTAGTTGCTTCTGTCTTACCATGCTTAGTCATCATTACCGTAGTCTTTTATGCCTATGATGCATTTAGTACAAATCAATGGGTTAAAGCAGCTTTAGAAGGGATGGCAGGAGTCATTAGTGCCGCTTTAATTATTACCGTCTACTCAATGGCGAAACAAGCATTAAGAACCCATACATATTTTTCAGCAATCTTATTAATAGGTGCCTTTATCGCGTCCTACATCTTTAATCTTCATACCGCACTAATCATTCTAGTTTTAGCGCTCATAGGCTTAATCACCTTTAGTCTATTGGAAGAAAGTGAGGTTAAATAATGAATTTATTAATTAAGTTATATTTAATCTTCTTTCAAATAGGGGCACTCGCATTTGGCGGAGGCTATGCTGTCTTACCATTGATTCAACGCTATATAGTTGAAGAAGAAGGTTGGCTCACAATGATGGAAATGACTGATGTGGTCTCGATCTCTCAAATGACACCAGGTCCTATTGCGATTAACTCAGCCACCTTTGTTGGAACAAAGATTACGGGATTGCCAGGAGCACTCATCGCAACCTTAGGCTCTGTCACACCTCAGTTTATTATTATGATGGGCTTATCGTATTTTATTTTTAGAGATAAGAAAATTTTATTTTTAGAAAAAATCTTAAAAGGCTTAAGACCAGGAATTGTTGGGTTGATTGCGATTGCGGCTATTTCAATGTTTTCGTCATCTATTTGGCCAGAAGGACACTTTAGTCTATTAGCAACCATCACCTTTATTATTGGCTTTGGTCTAAAATGGTTTAAGAACATGGACTTAATCAATTTAATACTAATAGGTGCAGGGGTTGGCTTGCTCAGTAATTTAATATTATGACGTTAGTATTTATGGGTAAAAAGATTACTAATTTGAGAGTGTATATGTCCTTAGAGTTTGTACTATGATTCGTAAAATAACTTACTTAGTCTTAGGAACCCTCTCATTAGTCATAGGGATTATCGCCTTTGTGATGCCACTCTTACCATCGTTTCCATTTCTATTAATTACTTTCATCCTTTATTCCAAAAGTTCAGATCGAGTTTATCAGTGGTTTATTGGGACACAACTTTATAAACAAAATCTACAGAGTTATCTAAATGGTCAGGGTCTAACTAAAGGGTCAAAGATTAGAATCATGATTACCATCACAATCTTTATGTTAATAGGAGCTTATTTTTCTAAAAACATAAAGTGGATATTAGTTCTCTTGTTTATTATCTGGGTCTTTCACTTATTGTTATTTACCTTTAAGATTAAGACTAAAGTTAAACAAAGAGGTTAAATTCCTCTTTGTTTTATTGACACAACCAGAATCTTGCAAGACAACATACTTGTACCTTGCAAAACAAGATAGGAGATTTTATGATACCAACTCAAATGCTAAAGGGAATCTTGGAAGGCTGTATTCTAAAGATTATTAGTTTAAAAGCAACCTATGCGTATCAAATTTCTAATGAATTGATGAAGTATGGTTTTGGTAAAGTATCTGAAGGAACAATTTACCCAATAATATTACGTTTTCAAAAAAATGGTTGGGTTGACTCTTTGTTGAAAACTTCAGATTCTGGACCACAACGTAAATATTACTCATTAACTGCGAGAGGTAAACAAGAATTAGATGATTTTCAGACAAATTGGCAAATGCTTAATGATGCTATATCAAATCTATTAAAGGAGAAAAATGATGTTACATAAAATTAAACAAATGATGGCTTCTAACAATGAAAAAGAACAATAGCTTAATACTGATAATCAAGAGGTAATGATGGATTTAGTCGTCTATTTACGTGGTTCTAATATTCATGAATACCACCAAGAAAGTGTTCGTAGGGATTTAATCGAAATGTTGCTAGATGCTCAAGAGCATCATGAAAATGCACAGGATGTCTTTGGCTTGGATTATAAAGCATTTGCTAATGAGATTATTGATAATCTACCACAAAAAAGTCGCAAAATGGGATTCTTAGAAAATTTATCTATTATTTTATTAGCTCTTAAAATCCTTATTCCTCTTTTAATAGCTCAAAAGATCATCTTGTCGCTTAAGAATCATGACTCAATTCAAAGTATGGAATTTCTATTTGGGGATGTATTAAGTATAGGGTTTATTATTCTTTCTTCTATTTTAATATACCGATTTATAACTACTAAAGCCTTTGAAACAAATAATAAAGGTCAACTGTTTTTACAATGGTTAATCATTACGCTAATGTTGACCTGTGCAATTATGTTTCCATTGTTGTTTGACTAGAAATTATTTAATTTTAGTTTAATAATTATTGCCATGATCTATGCACTTATTTGGGGACTCTCCATAATGGTTGAAAGACGATATAATGAAATTTTATCAAATGATTTAAAGTCAAAGGTTAGTCATTGACTAGCCTCTATACAACTTATCTTGGTTCGTTATATTTTAAGTGGACTTTCTTGACACTTTCAATTCTGTTTTTAGCAAAGACTTTTGCGGCTTGGAAAGTAGGAATGTTTTGTTCGTCAGATATTTTGTAGATTTCTAAAAGTCGATCATAGATTTGTTTGATATCAGATTCGACTTTTTCTTTGGTGTAACCATGCATTTCATGATAGACATTGATAACACCACCTGCATTAATAACAAAATCTGGCGCAATTAAGATGCCTCGATCCATTAACATTTGAGAATGCTTCTTCTCATCCAATAAGATATTGTTAGAGGTTCCAGCCACTACCTTCGCCTTAATTTGAGGGATTGTCTCATCATTCATAACACCGCCTAAGGCACAAGGAACTAAGACATCTACTTCTGTTGAGAAGATTTCTTTCTCATCAACAAATTCGACCTCTGGATAAGTTTCTTTGACTTTATCAATATTCTTCTGATTAATATCTGTGAAGAAAACTTTCTTAGGGTTATGTTCCATTAGAAGTTTTAATACATTAAAACCAGTTTGTCCAACACCTTGGATAGCGTAAGTAAAATCACCAAGTTCATCACTATCAAACTTATGTTTAATAGATGCTTTTATTCCATAGAAAGCACCTAAGGCTGTAAATGGAGAAGGGTTCCCTGATTTACCCTCTAAACCAACCACATAATCCGTTTCCATATTAATATACTTCATGTCTGTCGTTGTTGTATTGACGTCTTCAGCTGTAATATACCGACCGCCCATTCCTTCAATAAAGCGACCAAACGTTCTAAAATAGGCTTCAGATTTTACGGAATCAGCATCTCCAATTAAAACGGATTTACCACCTCCTAAATTAAGTCCGGCAGCCGCTGATTTGTACGTCATCCCTCTAGCAAGTCGTAGGCAATCTTCAAGTGCTTCCTCTTCACTCTCATAATTCCATAAACGTGCTCCACCAAGTCCTGGTCCTAGAACCGTATTATGAATGACGGTAATTCCTCTTAGTCCCGTTTCATTGTCTGAAAAAAAGACAATCTGTTCATAATCGTGTTCGCTCATCTTGTCAAAAATAGATTTATTATTCATTTAATTTTCCTTTCTGTTTCCTCAAGATTATTATAACCTAAAAGCGCTTACAATTTTTACTGAATTCATAAAAAATATGTTATATTTAGAATATGAAAGAAACAACTTTAATTACCGGATATTATGGGAGCGGTAAAAGCGAGTTTGCGATTAACTTAGCTTTAGCCCTTAATTCTGAAGGTAAGGATATCATCCTTGCTGATTTAGATATTATAAATCCGTATTTTAGGTCTGTTGAGGCAAAACAACAATTAACATCATTAGGGATCGAAGTCGTAAGCACCTCCTTTGAAGGACAAATGGATTTACCCGCTGTCCCAGGGAAGGTTTTTTCACTTTTCACCGAAGAAGGCAAACATAAAATCATCGATTTGGGAGGCGATGAAGAAGGTGCCAGAATGTTAGGTTATCTTAAAGAAGAGGTCATGGAGAATGAATTCGACTTTTGGTACTGTCTCAATTATAATCGCTCGGAAACATCGAGTATTGAAAAAGCATTAGCCATTCTAAAACGAATTGAAGAAAGTTCGAAACAGAAAATTACGGGAATTGTGAATACGACCCATCTTATGCAATATACCACCAAAGAAGATATACTGGCTGGGGCAGAATTTGCGAGACAGGTCTCACAATTCAGTGACATACCACTTATCTATCATGTTGTCGAAGAATCGCTCGCATCACAAGTGAGTGAGTTAGAGAAACTGTTTGTCATAAAAATTCATTTAAAAAAACCATGGGAGGAATAAAATGAAAGGTTTAACCACATTTGATCAGTATTACTGTAAAGGTTGCGGATTATGTGTCAATGTCTGTCCAGTCAAAATAATATTTTTAGACAAGACAACCACAAACCACAAAGGGTATAATCCAGCCACTATTACTGAAATGGACAAATGCATCGCATGTGGACAATGTGCGCGCTTCTGTCCAGATAGCGTCATCACCGTCAGACGATTCAAAGAGGAGAAAGCATGAGTAAAGAACTATGGAAAGGCAATGAAGCCATTGCTGAAGCGGCCATCCGCGCCAAAGTCCAATGTTATTTTGGATACCCAATCACACCACAAAGTGAAATCCCAGAATACATGGCCAAACACTTACCCCAAAGAGGAGGTGTCTTTGTACAAAGTGAATCTGAAATCGCCGCCATCAATATGGTTTATGGTGCAGCTGGAGCAGGAGCCAGAGTTATGACCTCATCCTCATCACCTGGAATGTCATTAAAACAAGAAGGAATTTCCTATATTGCTGCCGCCCAATTACCATGTGTCATAGTTAGTATAATGCGAGGTGGTCCAGGACTAGGTACCATCCAACCCGCTCAATCGGACTATTTCCAAGCCACACGAGGTGGAGGAAATGGTGACTATCGAAATATCGTTTTAGCACCAAGCACCATCCAAGAAGCGGTCGACATGACAATGGAAGCATTTGATTTAGCCGATCAATATCGAATTCCAGTCATGATTTTAGCCGATGGAATGATAGGTCAAATGATGGAACCAGTCCAATGGCCAGAAGTCGATGATAAACCATTACCAGAAAAACCATGGGCAACCAATGGTTCGAAAATGAAACGAGAACATAATATTGTCACCTCACTCTTTATAGAATCGAAAGCCAGTGAAGCGCACAACATGATTTTAGAAGAGAAACACCAATTAATTACACAAGAACAACAACGATATGAATTATTAAACACAGAAGATGCCGATGTCATTTTAGTCGCTTATGGAACAGTTGCACGAATCGCTCAAGCAGCCATCGAAGGCTTAGCACAACAGGGTATTAAAGCAGGCTTATTTAGACCAATTACATTATGGCCATTCCCATTTGAAGCCTTAAATAACGTTGCTAAACAAGACAGTGTCAAACAAGTCGTCTGCTGTGAACTCAGTTTAGGTCAATTAGTCGATGATGTCCGTTTGGGTGTCAATGGTCTAAAACCAGTCCATTTAGTTGGAAAAGCTGGAGGTATCATCATGACACCTCACGAAATTATTGAGAAAGTAAAGGAGACACACCATGACTGAACAAATTGTTTATACTCGATCTAAAGGATTGACAGATGTTCCAACCCATTATTGTCCTGGTTGTACCCATGGCATTATTCATAAATTAGTCGCAGAAGTTTTAGAAGAACTGAATATCATAGGCGACACAATTGGGGTTGCGCCAGTAGGCTGTTCTGTCTTTGCTTATGAATATTTTGCTTGTGATATGCAAGAAGCGGCCCATGGAAGAGCTCCAGCTGTTGCCACTGGAATTAAACGGGCACTCCCTGATTCTGTGGTCTTTACCTACCAAGGAGATGGGGACTTGGCGGCAATCGGAACCGCTGAGATTATTCATGCGGCTATGCGAAGTGAAAATATCACGACAATTTTTGTTAATAATGCGATTTATGGGATGACAGGTGGTCAAATGGCACCAACCACACTCCCAAATCAAGTGACAACAACCTCACCATCTGGACGCTCTATTTCAGCCAGTGGGTATCCAATTAAAATGGCTGAAATGTTATCAACGATGGATCAAGTTGCCTACATTGAACGTGTTACGGTGGTTGATTCGCCTAGTATTATGAAAGCGAAGAAAGCTATTAAAAAAGCCTTCCAATATCAACTTGAAGGCAAAGGCTTTACGATGATTGAAGTCTTGTCAACGTGTCCAACCAATTGGGGCATCACCCCAATTGAAGCCTTAAGTTGGGTTAAAGAGAACATGGTCCCAATCTATCCATTAGGAGTTTATAAAGATGTCGACAAGTAATATTATTATTGCTGGTTTTGGTGGTCAAGGGGTTATGTCCATCGGTAAGTTATTGGCTGAAGGGGCCATGATTGAAGATAAACACAGTTCATGGCTTCCATCCTATGGTCCAGAAATGAGAGGGGGAACAGCCAATTGTCATGTTGTTATTTCAGATGTTCCTATCATTTCGCCTATCGTTCATCACCCGACCGATTTAATTGCAATGAATCAACCTTCCTACGAGAAGTTCAAGGATGAAGTGGTTGAATCAGGACGAATTTTTGCTAATGGGATATTGGTAACTCCCGATGAAGCTGATGTAAAAGCGATCTCAATAAAAGGAGAAGCAACTCGAGTTAATATGTTAATTCTGGGTGCTTTTGTAGAAAAAACAAAAGTGCTTCAACATGAAACACTTCTGAAATTACTCAATAAACAATATCAAGGGGCTTCGTTAGAACAAAACCTAGCAGCCTATCATGAGGGCCAATCCTTATTTCTTTGAGGGATTGGCTAATTTCATGTCGCCCGTATGAATCCAACCTAGTTTTCGCATGCTTGCGGCAACGGTCCAAGCTAATATAGCGGGCAAGATAAAATGCATAAAAGCAATTTGAAATAAGACAGAAGGACTAGAACCCATGACTTCAATCATGGCCACTTGTCCAACTAAACCAGACGTTCCCATACCTGCACCAATCGCATTTGACTCCATCCCTAAAACCGTCGTAGAAATTGGACCAAGGATCGCAGAAGCAATAATAGCAGGTAACCAAATAAGAGGCTTCTTAATAATATTTGGGACTTGAAGCATCGATGTCCCAAGTCCTTGAGATAAAAGTCCGCCCCAACCATTTTCTTTAAAACTCGCAACAGCAAAACCAATCATATTGGCACAACAGCCAACTGTGGCAGCACCTGCCGCTAAACCAGTCAGGTTTAAAGAAATTGAAAGTGCCGCTGAACTAACAGGTAAAGTAAGTATCATACCCATCAGTACTGAGACGATGATCCCCATCGTAAATGGATGTAATGTTGTGGCTGTATTTATGACTTCTCCTAGAGCACTCATAAATGCTACAATATAAGGGCCGATTACAATTCCAACAAAGCCACCACTAATGATGGTAACCATTGGAATTAGGACAATGTCGACCTTGGTTTTACCAGATAAGCGGTTTCCAATTTCAGCCGCTACCCATGCCGCAATCAGTGCGCCTACTGGCTCACCTGCTACGGCAGTTCCATCGAGTTGGAATGTTCCAGCACCTATGGCACCAACTGCCACCAAGGATGCTAGGACAAGTGGGGTAGAACCTAGCGCATAACCTACACCAATCGCAATGGCTGGTCCCATAACCTTTTGGGCCATTGTCCCAAAGGTGATTAAATCTTCAAAGTTACTAAAGATACCAATTTGTCGGATTATTAAGCCGATGAGTAAACTTGAAAAAAGGCCCCAGGCCATTCCGTTTAACACTTTAATGATGTAATCGCGTATTTTTAACATAAAGAACCTCACAATCAACTAACAAAGATTATAAACCAAAGAAGGAGAAAGATAAATGATTATTGGATGTGTAAGAGAAGTAAAAGATGATGAGTATCGAGTTGGGATTAACCCTGAATCAGCCAAGGCTTATTTAGCCGCTGGCCACACTGTTTTAATTGAGACAAATGCTGGCGTTGGCTCAGGCTTTACTGATGAAAAGTATCAAGAGATTGGTTGTCATATTATTGAGACTGCCCAAGAAGTCTGGGAAAAGGCTGAAATGATGATCAAGGTTAAGGAACCGGCCAAATCGGAATATGAACTCCTAAAAGAAAATTCTATTCTTTATACCTATCTACATTTAGCTGCAGATAAAGAATTAACACAGAAGATGGCAGAGAAAAAAGTCATAGGGGTCGCCTATGAAACAGTTCAATATCCTGGTGAAGATTTACCTCTATTAAAACCAATGAGTATGATTGCTGGTCGATTAGCCACACAACAAGGGGCCAAATACTTAGAGAAAACCTATGGCGGTAAAGGAATGCTATTATCAGGCTTAATTGGTAGTCAACCATCCGACGTAGTAATTGTTGGATCAGGAAATGTTGCGACAGGGGCGATTCTGCTGGCCTATGGGATGGGTGCTAATGTTCATGTTGTAAGTACCGATGCGAAACAACTTGAGGCTATTTCTGCTAGTTATCCTGATCGTTTAACAATTCATAAGAGTACTCGTGAAAACATTGAAAAACTAATCGTTAATGCAGACTTAATCATTCTTTCAGCATTAGTGGCTGGAGCCAAAGCACCGACAATTATTACTAGAGACATGTTAAAAATGATGGAACCAGGTACTGTGATTGTTGATGTTGCGGTTGACCAAGGTGGAAACTCTGAGACAACTCATCCGACAACTCACCATGATCCAATCTACATTATTGATGATGTGGTTCATTATTGTGTATCTAATATGCCAGGAGCAGTACCAAGAACGGCGACTTTAGCACTAAATCATGCGACATTAAAATTTGGTTTAGAAATCGCCAACAAAGGAATTGTTCAAGCGGCCAAAGATGATAAAGCAATTTATAATGGGGTGAATACCTATGATGGTCATATTGTCTATGAGGGAGTTGCGACAGCACATAATTTAGAATTTGTTGAGCTAGACTCACTTATTTAGCTTTAGAATATTGGGCTAAACGTTGTTGGCCTTCCAATTTTTGAATTTCAGTAATATCAGAGGAGACTTCTAAAACTCCTCTGTATTTTTTGTGTTGATCTCTAAGGGCGAAATATTCGATTAAGATTTTACGTCCCTTAAAGTCAATCCAAAAGGAAGCTTTATCTTGAAGACCCGCTCTAAAGGCCTCAACAATTTCTAAGACAACATCAACTGATTGAGGTGGATGGCAGTTTTTAACATCACGGCCAATGACAGCACTTGATCGTGGAAAAATACGATCTTTAGGACGAGTAAAATAGCGAACTTTGTTGTTTTCATCGACATAGGTCATATCTAATTCAAGGGTGTTAAAAATCATTAGAATCTCATCTAAGCGTAAATGACCGGTTGACGTGGATAAAAGGTCGTCTGAGAAAGTATAACTGAGGGATTCATCGTCAATTAATTTTATTTCTTTATTATACAATGCCCCAGGATATTCTTTGGCTTGATAGGCTAAAACATTCCACTCTTTTTTAGTTAGGACATTCATGGCTGCTGGAAATAAGATATTTTCTTCTTTATGAATTAGACCTAACATATCAAAGAATAGTTTTGAGATAGACTCGATGATTACTTGGTTATTAGTTTCTTTGTTTTCTAGAAGCTTAATATTATGGTCGATTGAGTCTTTTATTTCATTGTGGAGTGCCCACATAATGCTTAAGCCAGAAAACTTGTTGTCTTTTGATTCTAAAAGAGGAAACAACAGGTTTTCTTTCTTTTCATAGTGAGGATAAAAATTCTTAAGATTCTTTAAGATGTCCATCATCTCATATCGTTTGTTATGAATATCAAGCTGTTTCATCATAGGTCTGAGTAAATCAAACTGTTTTTCTAAAAGACGGTTTTCTTTGAGGAGTTCTTGAAGGAACTGATTGTTTTGATCAAATTGAGGTCTGTTTTTCTTTAAATTACCATAAAAAACATGAACCACCTTATCTAAAAATTCTAATATCTCGAGTTCATTATAATGGGAGTCTTTTAATTGAGTAAAGACCTCAAAGGCTTCTTCAGGGGTAATGTTTGATAATTCTTGTTGGTATTGTTGATAAAGCTCAGCTGGATTGGTTTCTTGTTTTTGTAAGTCAATGATGTATTGTTTAATATCCATAGTTATTCTCCTTTAATTTATTGTAACTGAAAGAAGAAAAAAGGTTAATCGTTTTTGACTAACCTTGTTGAGATAATATGTAAATTTGATGAACTAAATCCACACAGTTTTTAGTAATATCGGGACTCATCACATCTGAAGTTAAATGACCTTGATTAATACGGTCAATGACATGTTCTAATTCATATTTTAATTCATGATCTTCTGGATGAGAAATAATCTCACTTTCTCTATCATCATGATAATGGATGGCTAATTGTCTCGCTTTCCAGTTTTGACGAATCACAACATAACCGTCCTCAAAATAGAATCGGGTCATGTCATCGGTTTGAAGACGGGTCGTTAAAGTAGCACTAACAATAATGTCATCGTATTTCATCGTGAGGGCAACTTCATCAATTGTCTTTTGATCAGAATAAGTGGACCATAGCGCATTGACATCTTGTGGTTGAGTTTCTAAGACAACATTGAGATATTCTAAAATGTAATTGGCTGATGGAATCCAAACACCCCCTTGATGTGCTTGATGCATCCAGTGATCATTAGGATATCTTCCGGCATAGGAATTGTTGATAGAGACTTGATACAGTTTTCCTAGTTTATTCGATTTAATAATATCGATTAAATCTAAAGTGACTGGTAAGAAGACTGATTTTTGAGCTTCCATTAAGAAACGATTCTTTTCTTTGGCTAACTCAAATAACTCATCGACTTCTTTTGGATTTAAGACAAATGGTTTTTCGCCTAAGACATGTTTATTATGGTTGAGTGCGTTTCTAATTTCTTGGGCATGTTGATCATGAATATTGGCCACGTAAATAACATCTATCTCAGGATCTTTATAAAGCGCTTGGTAGCTCGAATACACTTTTGGGATATGAAACTCTTGAGCTAGCTTACTGGCTTTATTGCTTAAAGAGGCGATAGCAACTACTTCTGCTTTGTTTGTACTGTTTAGAGCTCTAATAAATCGAGGTACAATGCTCGAGGCACTGACAATGCCAAATCTTAATTTTTTCATACTTCTATCATAACAGAAAAAAGCTCTCAGCGTGTTGAGAGCTTTTAGAATTAGGCGCCCCAGTGGGAATAAGCCGTTAAGATATAATTGATTAAGAATAATGCTGTTGAAACCCAAAGGATTGGATGAAGTTCATTTGCTTTACCACGAACGACTTTCACTAAAATATAGAAGATAAATCCAAGCGCGATTCCAGTCGAGATTGAATAGGCTAGGGCCGTAACTACCCCCGCAAAGAAGGCTGGGATTGCTTCATCAAGATTTTGCCAATCAATTTCCCCAAAGGCACTGAGCATCATAATCCCAACAATAATTAGGGCAGGGGCTGTTGCTGCACCTGGTACGATACTGGCGATTGGAGCTAAGAAAGAACTTAGGATAAACATAATAGCCACGACTACGGCCGTTAATCCTGTTCTTCCACCTGCTTCAATTCCGGCAGCAGATTCAACATAAGTGGTGGTGTTTGATGTTCCTAGGATGGCTCCTACAGAAGTTCCGATGGCATCAGCGAATAAGGCTTTGTCCATTTTAGATTCAAATCCTTTAGAAGTTTCTAATTTAGCGATATCTTCGTCTGAGAAGATGCCTGATCGTCTGCCTGTTCCAATAAAGGTCCCAATGGTGTCGAATGTATCGGCTAATGAGAAAGCGAAAATCATCATAAAGATTTGTAGGTAGCGTGAGCTATCGGAGAATAAACTGCCTAAACCGGTAAATGCTTGACCAAAGACAGAACCAAATTCAGCCCAAGCATCAGTTAAATTAATGGTTGATTGAGTGGCTGTTGATAGATCGACGACTCCTAATGGAATGGCGATAATTGTTGTTAATAAGATTCCAATTAAGATTGCGCCCTTAACCTTTAGTAATAATAAGATAACAATTATAATGAGTCCGATGGCAGTTAAGATGGGTTCAACAGAAGTGAATTCAGTTAAGACTGGGACTGCTCCTGCTGGGTTGATTAATCCTGAATTGATTAATCCGATATATGCGATGAAGATTCCAATACCACCACCAATGGCGTGTTGTAGTGATTCTGGGATTGAAGCAATAATTTGTTTTCTAACTCGTGTCACGGTGATTAAGATGTTGATGATTCCACAAATAAAGACCATGGCTAGGGCTTCTTGCCAGGTGTATCCACCAAACATAACGACGGTGAAGGTAAAGAAGGCATTGAGACCCATGCCTGGAGCTAGTGCGTAGGGGACATTTGCGAACAATCCCATAATGAGTGTTCCGATTGCTGAAGCGAAGACGGTTGCTAAAAAGACAGCGTACCACGGGATGCCAGCCTGTGAGAGTGTGTCTGGATTAACAAACAAGATATAGGCCATTGTAAAGAAGGTTGTTAATCCTGCTAAGACTTCAGTAGAGACTTTTGTGTTGTTCTCTTTCAACTTGAAAAAACGTTCCATGTTTCCTCCTCTTTCTTTTTGTATTCTCCAAGAAAATAAAAAAGTCGGGAAGAAGCCGACTCACTTAGTGATCCTTCAACCGTACTTGTCAAATCATTTAAGGTGATTTGGTAGAAACTCCACGACCATATTACGCGGATTAAAATCTTGGTTTAAATACATAGTAATGGTAATGAAAAATTCTGTGCGTGTCAATGAATTTTTCACAATTGTGACGAATTCAGTTTTAATGCTTGAGCTTTTAATCTATAATATCTTTAGGAGGAATTAGATAATGAACGAAAGAGATAATAAAGAAATTTTAGAGAATCCTTTAAATGAAGAACAAGCGTCTGTTGGAAAAAACACACCAGAAGTCGGTGAGGTGGATGTGTTTGAAATGAATCAGGCTGAAAAGAATGAGACACTGCAAGAATACCCTGTTAATGAAGCTTATAAAGGACCTGAACCAGAGTTAGTGGATGAAGATAAAGATCTTCAGAATACCAAAGATGCGCCTAAACTTGATGAAGCGAATCGGATTGATGAGGGCGATGCTGATGGATTGAAAGCAAACAATCCAGAACAAGAAGATGTAGTTCCGCTTAAAGCTGAAGAAGAACTTCAAGATGTTGAGGAAGAGGAGGCATCAGTGGGCGAGAATACAGATGAAGTTGGTGAAGTGGATGTCTTTGAGATGAATCAAGCTGAAAAGACAGAAACCCTTCAAGAATATCCTGTGAATCAACCTTATGATGGACCCGAACCAGGATTAGTGGATGAGGATCGTGATCTTCATAACACCAAACATAGTGAGAAATTAGATGAAGCATCAGATGTGGATGCTGGTGATCATAAAGGTTTAGAAAACTAGAAAGAATTAGTGCTTATTAATGAAATTAGATAGACAAACACTAAAGTTTGTATTTCTATTGATTATTGGAATCATTGCGTTTAATTTTCTTTTGAATAATTTACGGGTGATTTCAGAATCATTAGGATTTATCTTTAAACTTTTAGTTCCATTTATAATTGGATCGGCTATCGCATTTATTGTGAATGTGCCGATGAAAAAGATTGAAAAGATTTTAGAAGAAGAAACTAAATTTAAACCGAGTAATCGTCGGATGATTGCGCTTTTAATTGCGTTGGTCATTGTGATAGGTTTAATTGTGTTTGTCTTGTTCTTAGTGGTACCGGCATTTATTAAAGCATCTTTTGATGTCTTTAATGCGTTGCCTGGATTACTTCAAAATGTTTCTGAACAATTAACGGATTGGTTTAGTCGATCACCAGAACTTCAAGATCAAATCATTAATATTGAAGAAACTTGGTCGGGCATGTTAAATGACTTTGTTGGTAATTTTACCGATTCAATGTCTGATGTGGTTAATCGTATCTTTATGTTATTGACAACGACCATTAGTACAATCTTTAATTTAGTGGTTGGGTTTGTCTTTGCGATATATATCTTATTATCGAAGGAACGCTTAAAGAGACATTATCGAAAGATTTTATTTGCGGCATTGCCGGTTGAAAAAGCAAATTATGTTTTAGATTTTGGGACATTGACCAATCATATCTTTACTCAGTTTTTAACGGGTCAGGTTGTGGAGGCCTTTATCAATGGTCTACTATTCTTTATTGGGGCAATCATTTTTAGGTTCCCATATGGAATCGTTATTTCAGTATTGATGGGCTTTACAGCATTGATTCCTTATTTTGGTGCTTTTATTGGAAGTTTTATTGGTGCAGTCTTAATTGCGAGTCAATCAATTCCGATGGCATTCTTCTTTTTAATCTATTCGGTAATTATTCAACAAATTGATGGAAATATTATTTACCCACGTGTGGTGGGTGATCAAATAGGGTTGCCTGCTATTTGGGTTTTATTTGCGGTAACAATAGGTGCCAGTTTATGGGGCTTAGTTGGTATGGTGGTGATGGTTCCATTTGTTTCGGTGTTCTATGCTTTAATTACGATGTGGATTAATCGAAGATTAGATGATAAGCGGATTAATATAGATCAGATGGAGGCTAGGAAGTTGGGTCGTCTTTTCCCTAAAAGAGATGGCTCACACGATGATCATACAATCTAGAAGATGACTAAAGTGTCATGTCTAATTGTGTGGTTGTCATGTATAATAATTATTAATCAAAGGGGGTAGTTCTATGCGTCGTAAACCATTCATTTTTAGAACAGTGAAGAGTTTACTTGCGGTTGCCCTCTTTTTACTTGTTACTATTCAATGGATCTTCATTCCAGTGAGAATTGTGGGTCATTCAATGCATCCGACTCTTGAAAACCATCAGGTTGGTTTGACCTTTATAATTGGGCAACAATTTGGGATTGAGCGTTTTGATGTGGTTACGGTTGAAATTAATGGGGAAGCCATTATTAAACGAGTAATTGGTTTGCCTAATGAAACGCTGGAGTATAAAGATAATAAACTCTATATTAATGATGAGGTGGTTGAGGAGCCTTTCTTAGATACTAAATATAAGGAAGATGTTGAAACTAGGACTGAATTACCTTTTACTTATCGTTTGAAAAAGGTACAATTAAAGCAAGATGAATATTATTTAATGGGAGATAATCGTCCTCGTTCACAGGACTCTCGTTTTTTTGGTCCGATAAAGGAAGAAGAAATAATGTCAAAAGGATTTATGCCTTTATATATGGATGATTAACTCTAGGAAGGGTTGACATGGATAATAGCGAATTTAGATATGATATGTTGAAGAATATGGCTTTTAATGAAGATGATCCAATTATTTTGGCTCAGCTTCGTGGCTATAAAGAGTTTACGACTTTATATGAATCGGCTATTCGCGAAATAAGAACAAAGATTACTAATTTAGAAGAAGAATTTGCTTATAGGTTTGACCATAAGCCTATTCATCATGTTGAGACAAGGCTAAAAGATTCGATGAGTATTGTGAAGAAGTTGACTCGTCGAAATATTGATGTCTCAATGGAGAATGCAATTAAGCATCTTGATGATATTGCGGGAATCCGAATTGTTTGTCCTTATGCTGATGATGTCTATTTAGTGACGGAATTACTGTTGGCTCAGGAGGGGATTCGCTTAATTCGTCAAAATGATTATATAAGGAAGCCCAAAGAGAATGGCTATCGTTCGGTTCATCTTGTTGTGGAAGTACCCATCTTCACAACGGTAGGGCGAAAGGATGTCCGGGTTGAAATCCAATTGAGAACCATTGCGATGGATTTTTGGGCGTCCTTAGAACATGACATCCGCTATAAACGAATGGAGAATGAAAATCGTGAAGATTTGCTACTTCGTTTGAAGTTAGTGGCACAGAAGATCCACACCCTGGATAAAGAGATGATGCAAATTTTTCATGATTCTCGATTTATTGATGAAAACTAACAATTTATGAAAATATTTTCATAAAAAACTTTCTGAAAATATTTCATTTTTATTTGACATCTGAAAATCACATCTTTATAATGGGTACATACAGAAAAACTGTATTTTCATACAAGGAGGACAGATATGAAATTACTTAAAACTCTGTTGGCGCTCTTGTTGGCATTATTCTTAGTGGTTGGTTGTACAACTCCAACTACTGAAGATACGCCTCCAGAAGATGACACAACAGAAACAGAACCAGGTGATACTGATCCTGAAGAACCAGATGAAACTGAAGACGAAGATGAAACTACTGGAGAACAAGCTCCAAGTGATACTTTAGTTGTTGGTACTGCTGGTGATCTTAATGGTCACTATTATGCTGGTGTAACAAACTCTTCTTACGATAAATGGGTTCGTGACCTACTTTGGGACTATGGAACTTATCTATCAGATGAAGGTGGACAATTCGTTCTAAACGAAACTGCATTTGAAGAGCCTGAAATTACCGAAAATGAAGATGGGTCTAAGACTTATACATTTACAGTTAAAGAAGGTATCAAATGGTCAGATGGCCAACCAATTACTGCGAAAGACTATGTATTTGGAATGCTATTTGATGCATCTCCTGAATGGTTTGCTGCTGGGGCATCACTTGCAAGTTCATCTTACAGTGACTTAGTGGGCCAAAGTGCTTATCAAAAAGGTGAAACTGATGTATTTGAAGGTATTGCTTTAGTTGATGAAGATTCATTCTCTGCAACTATTGCTGCTGACAAACTTCCTTACTTCTATGAGTTAGCAAGTGTATCTATTGGAGCTTCTCCAATGCACCGTTTCTCACCAAATCTTGATGTTGATGTAAACAAATTAGTTGTTGCTGAAGGTTATGAACTTTCAGAAGAAGATATCACGACTTATGTTGAAGCGCTTGAAGCTCAAATTGAAATTCTAGAAGCAACAAAAGCTGGGTATACTACTGAAATCGAAGATGCTGAAGCCGCTTTAGAAGAAGCGATTGCTGCTGCTGAAGAAGAAGGCGAAGAATATGATGCGACTGAAGATCAAGAAGCGATTGATGGTTTAAAAGCAGCACTTCCTGAAAAAGAAGCGGCTATTGATGCAGATGTTGCTCGTCTACGTGATGACATCGCTGTAGCACAAGAAGACAGTGCTGAACTAGATGCTGCTAAGACAATCCTTAGTGGTAACGCATTCGAAGTATTTGAAAACTTCGTTGAAAATCCAGATGTAACTTCTGGTGCTTACAAATTTGTCGTTTTTGAAAACCAATCTGCTACAGTTGAATTAAACCCAGAATATGCTGGTGACTTCCGCGGTAACAAACCTACTATCCAACGTGTTCAAGTTCGTAACGTAAACGAAGACTTAGATGTTGACTTAGTATTAAGTGGCGAAGTAGATATCGTTCCTGGTGTTATTGATGAAGAGAAAATCCAAAAAGCTGAAGCTTCTGATAATGCAATCTTAGTAAGTTACCCTCGTAATGGATACGGAGTACTTGCATTTAAGACAGCTAAAGAACCTGTTAACCACGTTGAAGTACGTCAAGCGGTTGCTTACCTAATGGATAGACAAGCAATTATCGATGGAACTTCTGGTGGATACGGTGTTGTTGGACAAGGTCACTATGGTCTTGCACAATGGATGTATACTATGAAGGGTGAAGAATTCCTTGATGCTGTTGATGAGCGTGGAACTGCTTATGCCCTTAATGAAGATAGAGCAAATGAATTACTAGATCAAACTCCATATATTTATGAAGCAGATGGAACAACTCCATGGGATGCTGCTACAGCTGCTGAAAGAGCTGCTGCTGACGGCGAAAACTTCAACTACTGGAGACATGATGAAAATGGACGTGTATTAGAAATTAACCAAGGTGGAGCTTCTGCTGCAATCCTTAACGTTATTGCTGGTCAAATGCCTGCAACTGCACGTTTAGCTGGTATGAAATATACAACTCAATTAATTGACTTCAACATCTTATTAACTGAGTACTATAACTTAGGTGGAATTGCACCTGAAGACTTAACTTACCATGCATTCTCACTTGGTACTTCATTCACAGCTGTCTATGACCCTTACTATTCTTACCATAGTTCAATGGTAGGTACTGGTAATAACAACACGGATACAGCTGATCCTGAAGCTGACCGTTTAGTTACTGAACTAAGACAAATTGAAGCTGAGGATCCAGATGCATATGCTGAGAAATGGTTAGAATGGCAATTATGGTATAACGAAAACTTACCTGATATTCCTCTATATTCTCAAGAATACTTCGATATCGCTAACTCGCGTGTACAAGGTCTAGAAACTACTCCTGTATGGGACTGGTCAATGGATATTGCTGACTTATCATTAAGTGAATAGAATCGTTGTAAATTAGATTTACTTAGGGAATAGGTTTAACCCTATTCCCTTTGTTTGTCTTTTTAATGAAATTGCTCTTTAAATTTTGTCATAAATACTATAAAATAAAAGGAAGTTAAATTGAGATATAACTCAAATGGTAAAATCGAAACTTTGTCCGATTTTACGATTTGAGGGGTGTCTTAGTGAAAGGAGGGTAATGTAGTTAGTTTAACTACATTAATGTAAAATGCTTAAATACTTACTTAAAAGACTGATGGCATTAGTCCCGGTAGTCTTTATCATCTCCATTATCTTATTTGGGATGTTACATGCTATGCCAGGTGATCCAGTAATGCTTTTATTACCGATAGACCCTACTGGGGCGAGTACGGAGCGAGAAGCTGATTTCGAGCGTATCTATGCTGAGACTGCTGCTCGTTATGGTTATGACCAACCAATTCCAGTTCAGTATGTACGTTGGGTTGGAAACACTTTATCTGGTAATCTAGGATACTCTACACAATACAGCCGAGAAGTAACAGAGGTTGTTGCTGGTCCGTTACGAAATAGCTTGGTTCTCAATATTGGATCGACAATATTGGCTTTTTTCATTTCCATCGTTGTGGGAATTAAATCAGCCGTTAGACAAGGAAAATTGTACGATCGATTCTGGCAAGTTATGTCCATGGTGGGTTACTCATTACCAACGTTCTTTATTGCGATGATTTTAATCTTCGTCTTTGGTCAAAAACTTCAATGGTTACCATCTTCGAGTATGCCTCCTGGAAGCTTGTTTAGAGCTGATAATGGAACAATCGCATATTACCTTGAATGGATTCGAATTTTGATTTTACCAACGGTTACTTTAACGATTGGTTCGTTTGCTTCAACTTCGCGTTATGTTCGTAATGCGATGATTGAATCATTGTCACAAGATTATATTCGTACTGCTCGTTCTAAAGGTGTCTCTGAGAGAAATGTTATTTACTCACATGCTTTTAGAAACGCGCTAATTCCTGTTGTTACTGTTGTAGCATGGGGGATTGCTGGTATGTTTGGTGGTTCGGCCATTACGGAGAGAATGTTCTCCTTTAATGGAATTGGTAACTACTTAATTACTGGGGTTATGAACCGTGACTTTTCGCTTGTTCTTGCGATGAACATGTTTTATACCTTAATTGCGCTTAGTGCTAACGTGGCCATGGATATTGGTTATGCTTTAGTTGATCCGCGCATTAAGCTAGACTAGGAGGCGTATGATGGCTAAAGAAAAAATTATTAATAACACAGAAGCTTTAGAAAAATTTGATACGCCGATGCAGGCTGCTTTCAAAAACTTTTTTAGAAATAAATTAGCAATTGCGGGACTCGTTGTCTTTGTATCAATCTTTCTATTTGTCTTTATTGGATCGTCAATGACGAAATATGATCCATATTATGATCAAACGGTCTTAAGAAATATAAAACCAGGTTTTGGTTATCAAAACTTTCCTTCTGAATTAAATGGTAAAGACATCACAAAGATTTCAACAGGTATTACTTTCTCTGTTGGACTTGACTCTGAAGGGGACGTTTACATGTGGGGGGTCGACTACAATGATGTTCTAAATCCTCCTCAAGAAGTTTTGGATCGATTAGAAAATGAAACGATTGTTGATATTGCTGCTGGTGATAGACACGTCATCGTTTTAAATAATAAAAATGAAATCTTTGGTTGGGGCCATAACTTCTTTGGTCAAACCAGTATTAAAGAATTGTTAGAAAATGAAGGGGGTCACAGAGGGACTTGTCCTCCAGGTGGTTGTCCAGAATCTTTAACAAAAGATAATCCTGGTTTAATTCTTCAAAATGAAAAAATTATAAAGATTGAAGCAGCTGATTTAATGTCTGCCGCTTTAACAGAAAACGGAAACTTAGTCATTTGGGGTGCGGTTGATAATAACCGTATGAATCGTGTTCCATCTGAAGTACAAGGAAATATTGCTGATTTCGAATTATCAACACAAGCGGTGATCGTCTTATTAGAAGATGGCTCAGTTCGTAACTTTGGTATTAGTGGTAATATTCACCAATCGTCATTAACGGATGAAATTAGAGCAATGGAATTTACGGATATTGCGATTACTTATCGTAATGCATTTGGTTTAACACCTGAGGGTGAAATTGTTGGTTGGGGATACAGTTTAAATCCAACGATGAATTTACCTGAGCTTGAATCAAAAGTTGTTAAGATTGATGGTGGTCGTGAGCACATGGTTGCTTTATTAGAAGATGGTTCTGTGGTTACTTGGGGTGACAATGAATATGGTCAAACGAATACACCAAATATTACCAATGGCAAAGAAATCTTTGCTAACTTCTTCCAAACATACGCAACCACTGAGGATGATCAAGTTGAAGCTTGGGGTCATAATGGATTCCCATTAGGGGCTGATGAGCGTGGTCGTGACTTATTTGTTCGTTTATTACATGGTGGACGTATTTCGTTAACAATTGGTGCGATTGCGGTTATTATCCAAGTAACACTAGGATCAATCTTAGGGATGATTTCAGGATTCTATGGTGGTCGTATTGATAACTTGATTCAACGTATAGGTGAGATTATTGGTTCGTTCCCATTCTATCCATTAGTGATTACGCTTTCTGCGATGTTACCGCCTGGATTCCCTGCGACGACTCGAATGATCATGATTATGTTAATTTTAGGGTTTACAGGATGGCCTGGAATCTCTCGTTTAGTTCGTGGACAAATCTTACAAGAGCGTGAGAAAGACTTTGTTCTTGCTGCTAAAGCACTTGGTATTCGTGAGAGAAACATTGTTTTAAGACATATTTTACCAAACGTATTAAATATCGTGATTGTTCAAATCACTTTAGGTTATGCGAGTTCATTGTTAATTGAGGCCGGGTTATCGTTCTTAGGCTTCGGTGTCCAATATCCATTCCCATCTTGGGGTAACATGCTAACGGATGCTCAATCGGTTACTGTTATTGAAGATTATTGGTGGAGATGGATATTCCCAGGATTTATGGTTTTCTTAACTGCCTTGTCAATTAATATTATTGGTGATGGTTTAAGAGATGCCCTTGATCCAAAATCAAGTGAGAAATAGGAGGTAAATTATGCCTTTATTAGAAGTTAATAATTTACATACATATTTTACAACTCGCCGTGGTCTAATTAAGGCCGTGGATGGGGTTACGTTATCAGTTGAGGCTGGTAAGACCTTAGGAGTTGTTGGTGAATCAGGTTCGGGTAAATCTCAAACAGCGATGAGTATCTTAAAACTGTTTGAACATAACCAAAAGATTCATGAAGGAGAAATTATCTTCGATGGTGAAGTGATTTCAACTAAATCAGACAAAGAATTACAGTCTATTCGTGGAAATGATATTTCGATCATCTTCCAAGAACCGATGACCTCATTAAACCCTGTCTTTACGGTTGAGCGCCAACTTTCTGAAGTATTGATGCTGCACCAAGATATGGATAAGAAACAAGCGGCTCAACGTTCTGTTGAGTTACTGTCAATGGTTAAGATTCCTAACCCAGAAGTCGTTGTCAAACAATACCCGTTTGAGCTCTCTGGAGGGATGAACCAACGTGTTATGATTGCGATGGCATTAGCGTGCCGTCCTAAGTTGTTGATTGCTGATGAGCCTACTACGGCTTTAGACGTAACCATTCAGGCTCAAATTCTTAAGTTAATGAATGACTTGAAGGATTCGACTGGAACTTCCATCTTGTTTATTACCCACGACTTGGGCGTTATTAATCAAATGGCCGATGATGTTGCGGTTATGTATTGTGGACAAGTGGTTGAGAAGGCGCCAGTTGATTTCATCTTTGCGAATAAGAGTGAATATCAACACCCATATACTGAGGGATTACTACAATCCATTCCAAGTTTAACGTCGGTTCGTGGTGAGCGTTTAGATGCGATTCCAGGGGCAGTACCACACCCATTAAATCTTCCAAAAGGATGCCGTTTTGCGGATCGTTGTAAATACGCAACCGATAAATGTCGTGAAACTATGCCAGAATTAGAGTATGTCAATGAGTTCCAACAAATTCGTTGCTACTATCCTAAGAAAGGAGAGCGTACTGTTAATGAGCATTTTGACCCAACAGCCGTCGAATAGTGATCGACCAGTCTTAATTTCGATTCGAAATTTAAAGAAATATTTCCCTATCAAGAAAAAATCAATTTTCTCTCGTACTCAAGAATATGTGCATGCGAACGAAAACGTTTCGTTACAAATTTACAAAGGGGAGACCTTAGGATTAGTTGGTGAATCAGGTTGTGGTAAATCAACACTTGGCCGTACGATTGTTCAATTATATGAACAAACAGCGGGTTCTACTTTATATTATGGAAATACTTTAGCGGAAATTGCGCCTCGTTATGCGAAGGAGGTTATGCAATCAATTCCTCGTCAATATCCAGAATATTTAAAAGCTGAACAAGAATTAATTAAGCTTAGAGAAGAAGCCTCGACGAAAACGACCGAATTAGATATGGCACAAGCGGTGTCTAAAGTGGTTGTTAAAGAGAGAGATGTTAATAACAAATATCGTAATATCTTTAGAATTGCGGGCGGCTTAGTGACGCATTCTAATTTAAAAGAAGTATCCAATGTCTTATTGGCACTTTATAACAAACAAGTTGAATTAGCGAATGTAAATCATCTCATCCAAGAACAAGAAACCTCAAAAACAAATCCTAAATTTGAAAAGAAATTAGCTCAAATCGATAAAAAGATTGATGAGTTAAATGTTAAACGTTTAGATTTAGAGAAAGAAGTTGGTGATCGTGAGCGAGATGTTGAAGCTTTAAGAGATAGTGTTCGTTCAAATGAGCGCTTCGATGAATTTGAAGCAATCAAAAATGAAGGAATTGACTTATCTAAACTAGATGCCCATGAAATGCGTAGTTTACGTCGTGACTTGCAGTTTATCTTCCAAGATCCATTCTCTTCATTAAACCCACGAATGACAGTTGGTCAAATTATTGGTGAGGGAATTATTGCTCACGGATTGTTTGAATCCGCGAAATCTCCGGGTTACCAAGAGTATATTCAAGATATTATGAGTGAATGTGGATTAGCGCCATATTTCATTCATCGTTATCCACACCAATTCTCTGGTGGACAAAGACAAAGAATTGGGATTGCTCGATCATTAGCGCTTAGACCTAAATTCATCGTTTGTGATGAGGCGGTATCTGCGTTAGACGTTTCGATTCAATCACAAATTATTAACCTACTTCAAGACTTAAAAGAAGAATTTAATTTAACGTATTTATTCATTACCCATGACTTGTCTGTGGTTAAATATATTTCTGATCGGGTTGCAGTTATGTACCTTGGTCATATTGTTGAGTTAACTGAATCTGAGAACATCTTTGATGATCCTTTACACCCGTATACTCAAGCGCTTTTAGAAGCGATTCCACGTACAGATGTTGATGGCAAGAAACATGAATTACAAATCCTTGAAGGAGACATTCCTTCAGCGGTACGTCCGCCTAAGGGATGTAAATTCAATACACGTTGTCGTTATGCTTTTGACCATTGTTTCGATGTGGAACCGGTCTTAGAAGAAGTGAATCCAGGACACTTCGTGGCTTGTCACTTACATAGTAAAATCGATGAAATTCTTTAGAAGACCAGAAGAAAAGTATACGGAAGAAGAATACAATGAGATGAGACGTAAAGTCCAAGATTTAAATCTTTCTAAACAAGAGGAAAGACAGCTAATCTGGCATGCGCTCAAAACATTATTACCAGGCGTCTTATTAGTCTTATTAGCCGCTTGGAGTCTTATTATCTTAATTATATTTCTATTATAAACCTTCAATTTTGAAGGTTTTTTTTAGGGCTCTTTTATCTGTTTGTATATAATACATATGGAATATAAAGAAAAGTGTCAAATCATCCAGTATTTAATCAATTTATCCTACCGTAACAGACAATGGGTCATTCAAGAAGGGGAATCATTATTGTATCAACAAATTCAGATGACATTAGATCGATTAAGTGTTGAACAACGACAAATAATAACGAATGATTTCATAATTAAACAGGATAAGAACT
This sequence comes from uncultured Erysipelothrix sp., assembly GCA_964627845.1. Taxonomy (GTDB): domain Bacteria; phylum Bacillota_I; class Bacilli_A; order Erysipelotrichales; family Erysipelotrichaceae; genus DUUI01. Next base: position 36,040 of record CAZVKL010000005.1, read on the forward strand.
GGTATTTAGAGTTTTATTCACGAAGTACGTACTATCGACTTAAAAACGATGCGATGAATTCTTTCCTCAATTGTTTAGGGTTTTATAAAATGATATAATTTACTTAATATTGGAGGAAATCATATGTTAAAAGGAATTGCTGCTTCGGCTGGTGTCGCAACCAATAAAGTTTATAAACTACAAAAATTAGAACTTATAGTTAATCATAATGTTTCAAGTCAAGAAGAAGAACTTAAGAAGTTTGAAGAATCGTTACAAAGAACTCAAAGAGATATTGAGTCAGTTAAAGATAAAGCACAGGGTCGTTTATCAGACGATGAATTGGCTATTTTTGATGCGCACCTTGCGGTGACTAACGATCCAGAATTACATGATCAAATTAAAGGCTTAATTGAATCTGGACAAAGTGCTAGCGCTGCCGTAGAACAGGTTAAGAACACATTTGTCTCTATGTTTGAGAGCATGGATGATGAATATTTTAGAGAAAGAGCGGCTGATATTAAAGATGTGACGTATCGTTTAATGGCTCATACATTAGATGTGGATATCCCGGATTTATCGCTGATCAATGAGGAAGTTATTTTGGTGGCACATGATTTAACACCAAGTGACACAGCACAATTGGATCGTCAATTTATTAAAGGATTTGCGACAGAGATTGGTGGACGGACTTCTCACTCTGCAATTATGGCGCGTTCGTTAGAAATACCTGCCGTTGTTGGGATTAATGGTTTACTCGAATCGGTACAACATGGAGAAATGATGATCCTTGATGCGATTGAAGGGCATGTCATGCTTAAACCTACTGAAGAACAAATCGGTTTATATCAAACAAAAGAAAAAGAATATGCTGAATATAGAGAATCGTTAAAAGAATTAAAAGATGCACCTTCTAGAACTTTAGATGGTCATGAAGTAGAACTATCTGGAAATATCGGAACCCCTAAAGATGTCGATGCTGTTTTAGAAAATGGTGGTGATGGAATAGGGCTATACCGTACTGAATTCTTATATATGGATGCGAGTAGTTTGCCTAGTGAAGATGAACAATTTGAAGCGTACAAGGCGGTTCTACAAGCAATGGATGACAAGCTTGTCGTGATTAGAACCTTAGATATTGGTGGCGACAAAGAGTTGTCTTATTTAAAATTTCCTGAGGAAATGAATCCTTTCTTAGGTTATCGTGCCATTCGCCTTTGCCTAGATCGTCCGGATATTTTTAGAGTTCAATTACGTGCTTTATTACGTGCTAGTGCTTATGGTAAATTAGCGATTATGTTTCCAATGGTGGCAACTGTTGATGAGTTTAAACAAGCCAAAGAACTTTTACTTGAAGAACATAATAACTTAACCAATGAAGGATTTGATGTTTCTGAGGACTATCAAGTGGGTATCATGATTGAAATTCCTGCAGCTGCTTTAAATGCAGAAAATTTAGCAAAAGAAGCGGATTTCTTCTCCATTGGAACAAATGATTTAATTCAATACACCATGGCGGCAGATCGCATGAATCAACAAGTTTCATATCTTTATCAACCTTATCATCCATCAATCTTACGGTTAATTAAAATGGCGATTGATGGCGCACACTCACAAGGTAAATGGTGTGGTATGTGTGGTGAAATGGCTGGAGAGACCAATGCGGTTCCAGTCTTATTAGGACTAGGGCTTGATGAATTTTCAATGTCTGCGACCTCAATTTTACCGGCACGTAAAATGTTACAAAGTTTAGACTACACTGACATGCAAGGCTTAGCCTCAAAGGCATTGAAGTGTGCAACAGAAGAAGAAGTCTTAGAATTAATTAAAGAGGAAGTATCAAAGGTGTGACATCACACCTTTTTAAAGAATATGGTCAAAAATAAAAAACTATTATTGTTAAATATATTAGGATTAGTTTTAAGTGCTCTCACCTTTATCTTATTAGTCAATCGACCACTTGCTATCTTACTGATATCAGTGGTTCTTTTACCAACCGCTTTTATTTATAGTCAAATAAAAACAGGGAATATGATTAAGGGAACAATACTTACTTACTTTGCGACGATTGTCATGGGACTATTAACAATGTGGGTCTATCAATTCTTTAGATGGCCACCAACCTTGCTTCAAGTTCTTTTACTTAATGCGCAAGTCTTTGTTATATTTGATGTATTATTTTCTCTAGCGAACTATTTCTTTAATCCTCATATTTTAAAGAACTTTTTACACACTGAAATATTCCTACTAAAGCTTATTAAATTGATGATTCAGGTTCTCGCAACCTTAGCTGCCTATAAATTTATCACCTATCAAACGGGGAGTATTATTACTGCCATAGCACTCTTCTTGATTTGGCAAAAGATTATTTATGAAATTAGTGGAATTTATCATGAATAAGTGGATGGATGAAATCAAGAAGATTTATGCCTCATATGGTTCAGGCCATGATTTTGATCACATTGAACGGGTTGTCGAGAATGCTAAAACCATTAATGAAACTGAACAAGCAGATCAAAGACTCGTAAATATATTGGCGCTCATTCATGATATTTTTGATGAAAAGTTTTATAAAGGAAATAATATGGATGAAGATTATTACACATTGATTGAACCCTTAGAACTAACCACAGAAGAGAGTGAACAATTATTATTAGATCTCAAACAATTTGGATTTAAGGGTGGATTTCAACAACCTAAGTTATCGAAGATAGGACAAATTGTATCCGATGCTGATCGATTGGACTCCATTGGAGCCATTGGAATTGCTAGAACAATGATGTATGGCGATAGACTTTATGATAATAATAGAGCATACTCCCCGCCACAATCCTTGAGTGATTATCGAGTGCCTAGACCGATTCTATTTCATTTTTATGATAAGTTGCTTAAAATAAAGGATTTAATGTTTACTGAAACAGGGAAGCAAATGGCACAAGCGAGACATGAATTTATGCTCGTGTATTTGAATCAATTACAAAAAGAAACAAATCTCATCTTACCACAGGAGGATTCTCATGAATAAACAACCAAATCTCGTTTTGATTATGTGTGATCAATTTCGAGGAGATGCCATCGCCTACAAAGGGCATCCCGATGTATTAACGCCCAACCTAGATACTCTGGCTCAGAATGGTGTTAACTTCAATCATATGTATAGTGCGACACCTAGTTGTATACCAGCAAGGGTGACATTATTTACAGGGAAACAAGCAAAACACAATAAGCGAGTAGGGTATGAAGAAGGAATTCCATGGAATTATGAGAATATGCTGCCACAACTATTAAGTGATGCTGGCTATCAAACTCAAGCGATTGGAAAGCTTCATGTACATCCACCACGCAGAACCTGTGGTTTCAATCATGTTTTATTGCATGATGGACACTTATCTTATTATCGAAATAGCGAGTTACCTTATCATCTTCATCAATCTGTGCATGATGATTATCTTCGTTTCTTAAAGAATGAAAAGGGAATTGATGCGGATGTGACTGAGACTGGTATTGATCCTAATTCATGGATTGCGCGCCCGTGGCCATATGAAGAAAGACTACATCCAACCAATTGGGTTACGACTGAGAGCATTGATTTTTTAAGAAAAAGAGATCGGGATAGACCATTTTTCTTAATGAGTAGCTATGTTCGTCCTCATCAACCTTTCGATGCACCCCAACCTTTCTTTGATTACTACAAAGGTAAGGCACTTAGAGAACCCTTTGTGGGAAATTGGGAGAAGGATGAAAAAACAAATGAATTTGGATTTATTAAAAATTCAATCTATGGCACCCATCAAAAGATGCATCAGCAGTTAGCCATGGAAGGTTATTATGCGTGTATCTCCCATGTCGATCATCAGATCGGTCGTTTACTAAACGCGCTTCAAGAAGATGGAGATATGGACAATACAGTGATTCTATTTTTGAGTGATCATGGTGAATTAATGTTTGATCATCATACATACCGTAAAGTTTTCCCTTATCAAGGGAGTATCAATGTACCACTCATCATATCTGCTGGTAAAGATGTTAATGTTGATTCTGATTCGTTAGTTGAGTTGTGTGATATTCTACCAACCTTGTTAGATTTCGCAGGCGTAGCGATTCCAGATGATCTTGATGGACGTTCGTTAAAACAAGCGGTTCTAAACCAAGTTCCATTAGATAGAGAATACATCCATGGAGAGCATGCCTTTCATTCACAGTTATCAAATCAATTTATTGTCACAAAAACAGATAAATACATTTGGTATAGCGAGAGTGGTGTCGAACAATACTTTGATTTAAAGAATGATCCCAATGAACTAACTAATTTAATTGACGATCATGACGCACAAGAGAGAATTGACGTTTTACGAAAACTCTTAATTAAAGAACTTTCAGGTAGACAAGAAGGCTTTGTTGTTGATAACAAACTAACGCCTATAAAAAATCCAGTCGATACACTGGATTAATAAAAAGAGTCTTAAAGGATTTTGAATAAAAGAGAACGAAGGGTGATTTCTAATAAGAGATCATCCTTTTTTTGTTGATTCATTGACAGCTTGATTCAAATTTTTATTTGGGTTCTAAATTAAAAAATTACTGAGCCAATGATTGATAGCAGATACAAAAAAGGACTCACCGCTGAATAATTTCAGGGATAAGCCCTTTAACTGAATTAATAAAGTTTATATTTCAAACCACTTAATTTCTGATTCTTCTAAGTTCACTTCGAAACTACAACCATCGCCTTTATAGATGGTGGTTGTTTGAGGATCATATGTATTGTTAACAACACAGAAACTATTTGTCGATGGGTAAACATTCACTTCAACATTATAATTGTCTGAATACCAATGCTTTATCTCATCGAGTTTGCCCGCTGCATAGAAGATACTACGGTATAACAAACGAGAATTTTCAAAGTTAAATGGAAGGCCAGACATATAGACGGCTCTACCATTACCATATTCATTGATGGCTAAGTTAACGTTGCGATTTTTAATCTTAAGGATTTGAGAATCTTCTAACGCATAGATGTTTTTCATCTCTTCACCAAAATGGAGTTCTTCTGGTAACCCTTCTAAAATTGGATGATGATGGGTTTCCCAATTGTACTTATCGGTAGAAAGTGTGAAACCTAGTTCCTTATCAATCCCTAAGACATCATGTAATTGGAAGTATTTTCCTTCCTTTAAAAATGCGCTTGGTTCTCCAATTCCAATAAATCCATTCCCTTGATCCACAAATTTACGAATTGCGGCAACAATCGTTGGATTATCCCAGTATTGACCTCCACTAAAGGCATCGTAAGCTTCACCTACATTGATGATAACACCTTGGCCATCTAAGATGGATGGATTTTCTAAGATATCTTCAAAACTCATGAATTCAACATCAAATGGCATCCCGCTTAGGGCTTCTAAGACACCAGAATAGGAATAATATTCTTTATATGAAAGCGCGTGTGCAGTCATATGAGTTCCCCAACTTCTGAGTTTACCCCAAGCATTTAGCACGATGACTCTAAATGGCATGACATAAGGTTGTTGATTGTTGACTTTATCATAGAGGAATCTGAATTCATCCGTAACAGAAGTCACATAATCGATAAATTCAGGGAATTTTAGGGCAAGTTGTAGATATCCGCCATAACCAATGCGATCGACTGGTTTTCTGAGAATAGCTCGTCTTGCGGTGACCCAATTTTCTTTCGCTTCTTTGACTGGATTTCCACCTTCATAGAAAGTGTCTGGGAAAAAGTAAGGTAGGAAACGGCCCTCCGTATACTTAACCCCAGGAATATCTGAGATGAGTCGTAATGTTGTTCCATTACCGACAGAGCCAACGACTGCGTCAATTTCTAAATCTTTGAAGTATTTACCATAAGGTTCTGTCCCGATCCAATGATCACCTAAGAACATCATGACTTCTTTTCCTTTAGAATGGGTCACTTCTACAAACTTCTTGATTAATGAAGCAACTTCACGTTGTTGAAAATCTAAGAAATCTTTGAATTCTTTTGTTGGAACAACGAAGGTAGAGTTATGGTAACCTTGATTAATAATGAACTCAGGTCTAAATTTATAGCCAACTTCTTGTTCGAATTGTTCTAAGATATAAGGACTGACACTGGCACTGTATCCAAACCAATCAACAAATTTTTCACGAGCATAGCGGTCAAACATTAAGGTAAATTGGTGGAAGAAAGTAGTGTAGCGAATAACATCGACATCTGGGTTATCATCAATGTATTTCTCTAATTTATTTAGAACATATTCTTGTGTCTTTGGTAAGCGAACATCGTAAGTCATTTGGTTCTCTTCATTCTTCCATTCATTCGTTAATGAATTATACATATGAACAGGGTCCCAAATAATGAAGGCTAAAAAGCTTACCGTATAATTATGGTAAGGGGTCGTGTTATGGATGGTGACAAGGCCTGTTTCTTGGTCGTAGTCCCAATCTTCCATGACTTCAGATGTTGTTCTGTCAATGACTTCCCACCAACGTTTAATATCATGAATCGTATTTGGTTTCAATTGATCTTTATAGTAGTTACGCATAATATCAATTTGTAGGGTAGTATCTTTAGCGGTAACAAAATCACTTAACAGATAGACTTGTTGTATTTCATCAGGATTGGCCTTTGCCCACTCATTATCTTTACGAGTCGTGTAATAGGTTGAATACTGTTTAATGTTGAGCTTTTTTAATTCATCTGGCATATTGGTTCCATCACTATCACGGATGGCATCTGCTTTCCAAAGCTCAATGACTCTTAATGTGTCGTCAATAATATCAACGTCAGTCGGAACAGTGACTCTACCAACTAATTTTTTTGTCATTTGTCTATTTCCTCATTTCCTTAATTTTCCTCCATGTTATCACAAAATTTCTTCAATTTTATGAAATGTTGATAAAATCAAAAAGGACAACAAGATTATAAAATTTCACAGCAAGATTTTAATATCTAAGCACTTTCAGATTTGTTATACTAACTTTAGAAATACACAGTAAGAGAAATACTACAAGGAGGAATTATGAAAAAGTTATTATCTTTACTTTTAGTTCTTCTGCTAATCGTAGGATGTACTTCTGATCCTGCACCTGCAGACGACACCACGGATCCTGATACAACTGAAACAGATCCAACTCCAGATGCTGATGAGACTGATGAAGAAGAAAAAACTTTAACAGTTTATGCATTCAAAGGTGGCTTTGGTGATCAACACTGGAAAGACATGGCTGCTGGCTTTGAAGCATTAAAAGGCAATGTCACAGTTGACTTAGTTATTGAAGCAAACATCGATGAATTATTAACACCACTTATCTCTGCTGGTGAATACCCAGATGTTATTTACTACAACCAAGGTCAAGAATCACAATTTACAGAAGGTCTTGTTAAATCTAACCAAGTTGCTGACTTAGAAGATTTATTAACAATGACAGTTCCTGGTGAAGATGTAACTGTTGGCGAAAAAATTGCTGATGGATTTACAACTAACCCAACTGCTAGCCCTTATGGCGATGGTAAATTATACCTAGCACCTATCTTTACTTCTGGTCCTGGTTTCGTTTATAACGCAAACTTAGTAGGCGATGGTAAAGAATATGCATACCCTACAACATGGGATGATTTCTTCGCTCTTCAAGAACAAGTTGAAACAGATGGACGTCATCTATTCACATGGCCACAACCCGGTTACCTTGATGCAACATTCCCAGTTATGGTTGCTAATGCTGGTGGAGAAGAACTTCTTGCTAGAGTATTAGGACATGAAGCTGGAATCTATGAAGATCCAGAAGTTGTTAAAGTGATGGAAACTTTAGGTCATTTAGCTCAAGTTACTATGCCTGAAACAGCTGGTAATGCTACTCGTGATGGTGGTTTCTTAGATAACCAACATGCAGTCATGCAAGATAAAGCACTCTTCATGCCTAATGGTGATTGGGTCGTTGGAGAAATGGCAGATTATGAAGCTGCTGAAGGATTCGAATGGGGTCTAGGACCAGTTCCTACATTTGATGCGGATGCTAAACCTTATGTTGTTTCTTGGTTCGAATCAGTTTATACACTTAAGGATTCTCCAGAACAAGAATTAGCGAAAGAGTTTATTGCTTACATGTATTCTGATGAAGCTCAAGAAATGATTGCTAAATCTGGTGCATACCAACCTACAACTAACGCTGCTGAATTTATGAGTGAAGAAGCGAAAGCACTTAAAGAAGGCGTGTCTGGTGATGTAGTTTCTGTATCAGGTACAGGATTTGCTGCAACTGAACCAATTCCTGGATTAGATTGGAAAGCTGTATTCTTCGGAGCATTAAACGAAGTTGCTACTGGACAAAAATCTGTTGAAGATTGGATTGCAGAAGTTTCTGAAGCAAACGATCGCTTAAGCGAAGTAGTGATTACTCAAGAATAGTAATTACTGAATAATTTAAGTTTGAATTGAAGGCGAAGACTAGGTCTTCGCCTTTATTACACTAAGGAGGGGTTTGATGAATCGAAAAAAATCATTAAATATATTTGCCTATTCGATGAGTATACCGGCCTTTATTTTATTCATTTTCTTTATGATTGTGCCAACTATTTATATCTTTGTTATGAGTTTATTTAGTTGGATGGGATTAAATGATCCCATGAAATTTGTAGGTTTAAGTAATTTTGAAATCCTATTTAAAGATCCAAATTTCTTTCATGCCTTTAAAAACACCATCTTTTTAATCGTCTTTGTGACAATTGTGACATTAACGATTGCGGTGGTTATGGCAAGTATCTTAGTTAGAGAAAATGTCAAAGGTAAGAGTCTATTTAGAGTGATATTCTATATTCCTAATATTCTTTCCATTGTTGTTATTGCAGCAATATTTGGAGCTATTTACCACCCAACCAATGGGATGTTAAATTCAGTCATTAGCTTCTTTAAAGGAGAACCACATACTTGGGACTGGATTGGTCAATATAGTACTGTCTTATATGCCATTATGGTTGCCTTAATCTGGCAAGCAATTGGTTATTATATGGTTATGTATATGGCGAGCATGGCGAGTATTCCAGAACATTTATATGAATCCAGTGCTTTAGACGGAGCGACTGGACGCCAACAATTCTTTAACATTACACTACCACTTGTTTGGAATACAATTCGTACAACATTAACATTCTTTGTTATTAGTACCATCAATTTGAGTTTCTTATTAGTGAAAGCAATATCGTATACTCGAACCGATGGAGCGAGTGAAGTATTCTTGTCCTTCTTGTATAAACAAGCAGATAATAATACATATGGTTATGCGATGGCAGCAGGGGTTATTATCTTTATCTTCTCATTCGCATTGTCAGCTCTGATTAACAAAATCACTAAACGTGAAGTGTATCAATACTAGGAGGGACTATGAAAGAAAATAAAAGAAATTATTCGAAAATATTTGTCTATGTGTTCCTTGTAGTATTTGCGATCTCTATCTTGGTACCCATTGCATGGGTTATGCTCGCTTCATTAAAGGACCAAAAAGATTATGCAGCAGGCGTATGGAATCTACCTACTCAATTATATTGGGAAAACTTTAGACAAGCTTGGGTCGATGCACGAATGGGAGAATATTTAGGAAACTCTATTATAGTGACGTTCCTAGGAATTGGATTTCTATTATTATTAGCACTCCCATCAGCTTATGTTTTATCAAGATATAAATTCAAAGGTGAAAAGTTCATGAACACCATGTATATGGCAGGGCTTTTTATCAATATAAACTACATTGCGGTACCAATCTTCTTAATTCTCTTAAACATTGATGTCACGCTCCAATCAGCATTTGGGTTTAGATTCTTATTGAATAACCGAGTGGTATTGGCATTAATCTATGCGGTATCAGCACTTCCATTTACCATTTATTTATTAAGCAATTATTTCAAAACACTACCAACGGCATTTGAGGAAGCGGCTCAAATTGATGGATACAGTCATTTTCAAATCATGACTCGTATTATGATCCCTTTAGCACGCCCTAGTATCGTTACTGTCATTTTGTTTAATTTCCTCTCATTTTGGAATGAATATATTTTGGCATTAACATTGATGCCTTCTAGTGGTAAAACGTTACCAGTTGGATTAATCAATTTGATCAACGCTGGTAAAACTGCACCAAACTATGGTCGTTTATACGCGGGCTTAGTTATCGTCATGTTACCAACACTAATCCTTTATATTATAGTTCAAAAGAAACTTATTGAAGGTATGACTGTTGGTGGTATTAAAGATTAGGAGGCCATGATGAAAGTTCAATCAATTCTGAAAATAATCGCATTTATTGTATTTTTATACTTAGTCCATGCGGGCCGATTAATAACGGGTGCACAAGGACTGGGTGTTCAAGCTATTGGCTTATTTGGTCTGTTAGGTTTATTATATTTATACAATCAACGCTATCAATAATTAACACTCTAATCGTAGAGTGTTTTTTCTTAAGGAGGATCTATGGATTTAGTCTTTACCAATGAGTGTAAGCGATTCAATGTTCGAGTCGCCGTTTTAATCAAACACAACGATGAATACTTAGTCATGAATGATAATCATGCAAAATATGATTATCTTATTGGCGGTCGAATTAATTTGTTTGAGACCAGTATCGATGCTGCCAAAAGAGAAGTGTTTGAAGAACTACACGAACAAATTGAGATTGATGATTTAAAATTTACATATGAGTCTTTCTTCTATGAAGAGACTTTACAATTAAATTATCATGAAATAGGCTTTGTTTATCTTGGCCGATTAAACGAAAATTCACATTTTCTAAATGAAAAAGAATCCGTTATGGATTCTAATCGATTTCATTGGATAAAGATACATCAACCCGCTCAACCTCAATTTGTCTTTGACTATTTAAGAGAAAAGGGGGTGCCTAGCACTTGTGTTCATCTGGTTTCAAATGAAATTTCTAAATCGTCTTGAAGATAGCTTTTAAGTTGTTCTATATCATTTTGATAGTGATAAATATGAAGTCCACTTAACTGTGCCCCTTCAATATTTTCTAACTTGTCATCAATGAAGACAGATTCATGCGGCAATAAATTAAACTTATTCAAGAAGTCCAAGTAGATTTCTTGATCAGGCTTAATCAGTTTTGAGTCTGCTGATATATAAATCCCGTCAAAAACTGTAAAGACAGAATTTTTTTCTTTGAACGCATAAAATTGTTTTGAGATATTAGACAATAGATAAATTTGATAATGACTATTTTTAAGGTCATGAATCAGTGTTTCCATTTGAGGATCAACTTCTAATGCATCAATCCACTCATAGATAATCCGTTCAATGGCTTTATGATAGTGTTGTGGTGCATTTTTTTGGATTTGAGTAATCACCTCATCAAGTTCATGTCCTCTATCAAGATTTACCCATAAACCAGACTCATATAGATAATCATATAAAGCTAGTGCTTCTTCTTTCGAGTTTGTAAAGCGATGGTAGATATCATATGGGTCGAATTTGGCAATGACATTGCCTAAGTCAAATACTATATTTTTAATCATCGTCTATTCCTTTTATCGAAATGATAGCCTTGAAGGCCACTCTTTCGAATTCTTTTCTTTCTTCGTATATTACTTATTATAACTAAAACAATAATGGCTAACAAGACTGCGGCTAGAATTATCATTAAGTCAACAAACTCAGGAGATTGAACATATTGATTAATTTGATGTCGATAATACAGCCAGTCATTGCGCTCAATTTCTCGATCGATAAAATACATTTCATGATAAACTTCTTCATCATTGAGTGTAATTATATAACTACCAATAGGGGTATTAGCATAAACGGGTGTCTCTATTTTTGAAACAAAAACATCTTGGTGTTTTAAATCATCCGCATCAAATAATAAGGGCAATTGAATGCTGACTGCTTCGGAGGTAATCACTTCAAAGACTTGGGGATTGTCTTGAAAGATTAAATCAATCTCACCTAATTTTTGTTCTTCTTCCAACAATAAAACATCGTGTTCATTGTCAAATAGGAATTGATAATAACCATTATGATCTTCGAGTTGGGACCCATATTCGTAAGCCTCACCCGTAATCACGACAACGATTTTACCCATATGTTGTGAAAACGACGCTAAACAATAACCTGCTTCAGGGACCCAACCTGTCTTACCACCTGAAATGTATCCGATTCTTTCTTGATCACCTTGAGCATAATCAAGTAAGGTAGAGCGTAATGTCAGTCCATTAGGATGATGCTCATTTTGATCGATCTGATAAGTAAGCTGGCTAAAAACTTCTTTAAAGAGTGGGTTCTCTAAAGCACTAGCCATGAGTTTCATTAAATCATTAGGTGTTGTGTAATGATTTTCATCAAATAAACCCGATGTATTAACAAAATTAGACTCCATCATATCGAGAGATTGAGCAACTTCATTCATCTCAATGACGAAGTTTTCAATTGATCCAGACACAACACGTGCTAAAGCATTACTGGCGTCTGCGCCTGAAGGTAACATACTTCCAAACAGCACTTCTTTAAAGGTGTATTGTTCACCCACCTTAAACCCAGCTACCGATGCCTGCGCTTCAGCAAGTCCTGATAAATCTTCTGGCTGTATGGTGACCATCATATTTGGGTCATCCACTCTTAAAATTGCTGTATAGTTGGTTAGCATCTTTGTCATTGATGCCGGATACATTTTTGCGTCAGCATTCTTACTAAAAAGTGACTTGATTTGACCATCTTCTATTTCTGCGACAGATACATAGTTACTATTAACATTAACGTATTCAATGTCATCCATGGTGACCCCAAGGACTGGGATGGATGACAAGAGTGTAAAGAGTACAAAAAAAGTGAGAGCAAATATTTTTTTCATGGTCCTATTCTAACATAAAAAAGATACTAAACCGTGATGGCTTAGTATCTTTTGTTAATAATTTACTTGTTTAGAGAATCTCTAATTTGACGAAGTAGAAGAACTTCTTCTGATTCGACGACTTCTTCTTCAACAACCACTTCTGGTTTGCGGAATTTATTAATTGAACGAACAATTAAGAATAAGACAAACGCGATGATGATGAAGTTAACGATCGCTTGAATGAATAAGCCAATCGCAATTGGTGAGTTGTTAACTGTGACAACCCAGTTTGAGAAGTCAAGCCCAAATACCATTCCGATAATTGGCATTAAGATATCATCAACTAATGAATTAACAATGGCTGTGAAAGCTGAACCAATAATGATTCCTACCGCTAAATCTAGGGCATTTCCTCTTGAAATAAATTCTTTAAATTCTTTTAACATTTTGTACTCTCTCCTTTTTCCTCAACTATAATACCAAATCTTTATTCTAAAGCAACAAATTTGACTAAAGAAAAGAGTCCAATAAGGACTCTGTGGATAATATTATCCAGGCTACTGTGTTTGATAATCATTTAGCGATGGAGGACAAATTAAAACCCACTAAAGTGGGCTGCTAACTGATTATTGGCAGGGGTACCAGGACTCGAACCCGGATTAACGGTTTTGGAGACCGTTGCTCTACCATTGAACTATACCCCTAAATTTGGTGACCCGTACGGGGTTCGAACCCGTGAATGCATGCGTGAAAGGCATGTGAGTTAACCATTTCTCCAACGGGCCAAATTTCAGTGCCCATATATCTTACCACAAAAAGTTAGCCTAGACAACATCAAATTATGATATACTCTTCATGAAAAAAGAGGACTAAAAAGTATGGATTTAATCAAACTATTAAAAGGACATATCATTCACTCAGAAGTCGATAAAATGGACTTTAATCAACTCACATTTAACTCTAAAGAAGTTGTTTCAAATACATTATTTATCTGTAAAGGAAAGGCCTTCAAAAAAGAATATTTACTCGATGCCATCAAATCAGGGGCAAGCGCTTATGTCAGTGAAGTTGATTATGAGGTATCCATCCCACTAGTTTTAGTTGATGATATACGAATCGTCATGCCACTATTAGCCAACGCCTTCTACCATCGCCCATATCAAGGCTTTAACCTAGTAGGTATTACTGGTACCAAAGGTAAATCGACGGTTGCCTATTTCTATAAGAAAATCATTGAATCCATTGGACAAACGTGTGGAATCTTATCTTCCATTGATACCTATGATGGAATCATCAATGAAGAATCAAGGTTAACTACCCCTGAATCCTTGGATTTATTCAAACATTTCAAACATGCTCAATTGTCAGGACTCGACCATTTTGTTATGGAAGTCTCTAGTCAAGGTTTAAAATATAATCGGGTCGATGAAGTTATTTTTGATATTGGCGTTTTCTTAAACATTTCACCTGATCACATCAGTGATATCGAGCATCCTAATTATGAGGATTACTTTAAATCAAAACTTCGCTTATTTAAACAAAGCAAAAAAAGTATTATTAACCTCGAATCAGATAAAATTGATGAGATTCTTAAGGTTGCTATTAACCCCATCACCTTTAGTACAGACTCTGATAAAGCCGATTACTATGCTCATGATATTGTTCAAATCGAAGGGGGATATCAATTTAAAGTGAATCAGATTCCTTTTGAATTGGGATTAACTGGACGCTTTAACGTCAGTAATGCATTAGCCGCCATTGCCTGTGCCCACCAATCCGGTATCCAGTTGGAAACTATTTCAAACTCATTAAAACAAATAAGAGTGCCTGGGCGAATGGAAACCTTTCAATCGATGGATAAAAAATTAAAAGTATTAGTCGATTATGCCCACAATACACTGTCTTTTGAGAACCTATTTAAATCCACGATAAATGAATATCCTAATCATAAAATTGTTATTATTTTTGGTTGTCCAGGACATAAATCAATTAATCGACGAAAAGACTTAGGGGAAATAGCGAATCAATATGCGGATGAAGTGTACTTATGTATGGAAGATCCAGGGTATGAGAAACCATCGGATATCTCTTTAGAAATAAAACAATTCATACCACAAGCTAAAGTAGAAATCATTGATGATCGAAAAGAGGCGTTACAGAGTGCCATCAATAATATAGATCAACCTACCATTATTCTCTTTACTGGAAAAGGTGATGAGACGACCCAAAAGATTGAGGACCAATATATAAAAACAGAATCAGATATTGAAATCACGAAACAATTAATTGCTGAGTATAATAAAAATCACTCCATTTAGAAGTGATTTTTTATTTGTTCTATAAATTGTAAGACAAGTTTTCCACCTTCATCATTTTTATCATAATCTGGATTATATTCAACAATATCGATGGAGCTTATACGATGATGTGTCATCAATGAATCTAAAATCGTTGAAACTTGTTGAGGGGTAAACCCATCTTTAACGGGAACACTCACGGCAGGAACCAACGCAGGGTCCATACTATCCATATCCAAAGAAATATGCAATTTATCAATGTTTTGAAACTTCTGATTAATCTTTTGTAGGATATTGTCTAATCCTTGATGTTTAACTTGTTGGTAAGTGTAATAGGTAATATTCAATGAATCTAAAAATGCTTGTTCACCAGGATCAATATCTCTCAAACCAATATAGACTAAGTTTTCAGGTTTAATCGCAGGTTTTTTATCCAAGATAGAAGCAAGTCCATCATCAAATAAACCCAATAAAGCTGCATTAGTCATGCCATGAATGTTTCCAGAAAAAGTCGTCTCAGGTGTATTGATATCAGGATGAGCATCAATCCAGATGACACCTAACTTATCAGAATGGTAGCTTGCTGCTGAAACAGTCCCAATTGAACCTGCGTGATCGCCAAGAATAGTTAGAGGGATTTGATGCGTTTTCATCACATTTAAAACTGTTTGTGCGATTTCTTGGTTCGTCTTTAAGACAGATTGAAGATGCTTAGATTTCATATTGAAGGGCTCATCAATTCTTGTTTCATCAATCGTGAGAATCGCTAACTCTGAATTAAGTTCTTTTAGTTTAGTTATATTTTGGCTCAGTCCTTTTTCACCAACACCTAAATAGTTATTGCATCCGATTAGTTTTATCATAATTTTCCTTAATCTATTTTGTGTGATAAATCCTCAACACGTTGATTTAGATTGTCTTGAGGACTCAATATTTCTTTGGTATAAGCTTGAGTAAATAA
>CAZVKL010000006.1:0-17651 GCA_964627845.1 uncultured Erysipelothrix sp.
GCTCATCGTCATTTTGACTAAGTTTAATTTTATATTTATTTTTCATTGTTATCTCCTTGTCTTTATTCTAACAAAAACCCACGAATGACGTTAAAAGTTAGTCTACTTTTTATAAAATTTTTGAGTTTCAATTCATGTGAATAAGTATTTTCTTAGAAGAAACAAACAAATCCACAAAGATGGGATAACAATGCCGTATGACCTTAACAGTCTTGGCGAATCTCAGTTTGTGAAGTTATAAGAAATTAAAATAACAGATTGATTGGTTTAGACTCTAAAAACAGTTATAATTTTATTATGAAAAAAATTGAAAAAACAAATATTGATTATGCGAAAGAATTATCAACGAAGCTGGATTTACAATCGAAATACATCCAAGCTTTTTTAGAATTATCCCAAGAAGGCAACACCATCCCATTTATTGCCCGTTATCGAAAAGAATTAATCGGTTCAATGGATGACAATCAATTGCGCGTTATTTTGGATGATTATCAACAATTACTAACGCTTGATGAGCGACGTAATACGATTATTAATACTTTAAATGATTTAAACATTGAAGATGAAGAACTTGAGAAAAAGATTCTACGTGCAACGACCATGACTGAACTTGAAGATTTGTACCGGCCATATAAACCTAAAAAGAAAACAAGAGCGACTGTTGCGATGGCAAGAGGGTTAGAGCCTTTAGCCCAGGCCATTAAGAATAAAGTGGGCGATTTAGAACTTAAGAAAATAGCAGAAGATTTTCTAGAGAATCAAGTCATTCCTGATAAAGCGAAACCATTAGAAACAATCGATGAAGCATTTCAAGGTGCCAGTGATATCTTGGCACAAGAAGTGAGTGATGATCCAAGCATTCGTCAATCGCTAAAGAATGAATTCTATAAGAATGGAATGCTAACATCAAAAACAAAAACAGACGAAGATACAGTCTTTAGACTTTACTACAATTACAATGAACCAATAAAGAAAGTTGCCGATCATCGCTTGTTGGCAATAAACAGAGGGGAAGCACAAGAGGTCTTAAAAGTCGCACTAGAATTAGAGGAAAATTATTGGTTAAGACATCTTACATATTATTTCCGATGTCAAAAACAAGAATCACTCGCTAACAAAGTCTTATTTGATGTCTGCCATGATGCTTACAAACGGTTAATTAAACCCTCTATTGAAAATGAATTAAGAAGTCAAATGACCAGTGATGCTCATGAAAAAGCACTCGAATTATTCAGCATCAACTTAAGAAATGCGTTGTTAGTGCCGCCAATGAAAGCGAAAATCGTTTTAGCTCTTGATCCAGGTTATCGAAATGGGTGTAAATGGGCCGTTGTCGATGAATCTGGAAAAGTATTGGATGCAGGTTTAATCTTTCCAATCCTCTTTAAAAATAGATTAAAGGAAGCACAAGATACCGTTGTTCAAATGATTCAAAAACACGGTGTCGAGCTGGTTGTGATTGGAAATGGAACCGCCTCAAGAGAAACCGAATTATTTTTAGCAGATGTCTTAAAAACCAATCAATTAGACATTGCTTATTTGATGGTCGATGAATCAGGGGCTTCGGTTTATTCAGCCTCACCAATTTCATCGATTGAATTACCAAACTTAGAACTAAACCTTAGGAGTGCTGTGTCGTTGGCACGACGTGTACAAGACCCTCTGGCTGAATTGGTAAAGATTGATCCTAAGTCAATTGGGGTCGGCCAGTATCAACATGATATGAATCAAAAACGTTTGGACACTATCTTAGGTGGTGTCGTTGAATCGGTCGTAAACCAAATAGGGGTTTCTCTAAACACAGCCTCACCATCATTATTATCGTATGTAGCAGGCATCAACAAAACACTCGCAACAAACATTGTTAAATATAGAGAAGAAAATGGGGCGTTTACATCAAGAACGCAGTTAAAGAAAGTTAAGGCCTTAGGACCTAAAGCATTTGAACAATCAGCTGGTTTTTTAAGAATAGATAAACCAAAACAACCATTAGATAATACCTTTGTTCATCCAGAATCCTACGATATTGCTAAGAAATTAATTGATGAATATCAATTAAACTTTAATCATGAAAATAATATAAGTGAGAAAGAGTTAAGAGCATTCTCAAGTGAACATCAAGTAGGTTATGAAACACTCGTCGATATTGTCGAAGCAATTTCAAAACCAGCCAGAGATATACGAGATGATTTTCCAAGCCCAGTGTTAGTAAGAGATGTGATGAGTATTGAAGACTTAAAAGTGAATCAAAAGTTAACCGGTGTTGTACGCAATGTCACAGCCTTTGGTGCGTTTGTTGATTTAGGTGTTCACCAAGATGGATTGGTTCATATTTCACAGATGGCAAATCACTTTGTATCTGATCCAACCCAAGTCGTTCAAGTGGGTCAAAGTGTGTCTGTCAGAGTATTAGAAGTTGATGTCGAAAAGAAACGAATTTCATTAACAATGAAGGATTAAGTATGTTTTCAAGAAAAGGTTATCGTCAACTCAGAGAGTATAATTGGATAAAACGAATTGTAGGGTTTATAATTTCGTTAGGGTTAGTGCTTATCATTAGGACACAAGTCCCCGTAGAGCTTTGGCATTGGGCATTGTTCTTTATACACGCACTAATTGTTATAGTTTGGTATGGTTCACAAGTCCGAATTGATTCTATCTTGATTGGCATTCGCTATAGTCTTGTGTTTATTGTTCTATCAATTGCTATACAACTACGTTTAAATCCGTTTAATCCCTGGATGATCGCCCTTGGCTTGACGTATTTGCCACTAACAATGATGGCGAGCTGGTCCTTACCACGAGTTAAATTAGGGTTAAAAATTATTAAACCAGTAGGATCTGTCATTCTCAGTAGTGCACTGGTCATCGTCGGGTACAATGTGCTCATGTATTTCTTTGTCTCAAAAGAAATATTAATTAATGGATTTAACTCACTTGCTTTACTGACTGGCTTTACATTATTGTATTCAATCTATTCAAAATCGAACATTATCCATTTTATTATATTAACATTCATGGCTCATATGTTTTTAAAGATTTATTTAATGGTAGGAGTGATTAATTGGATTGAGCCAATTATTATTCTCGTCTTATACATCATCTTTATCATTATTCAAATGAATACAAAAATTAAGAAAAAGGAGATTTGATATGAAATTTAAAATGATTCACATGAACGTCAATGTACGTGATCTAGACCAATCCATTCAATTCTATAAAGAAGCCCTGAATTTAGAAGTAGTAAGAAAATCTGAACATGAGAATTTTACGCTTGCTTATTTAGAAGACGTCTCTAAAGGATTTCAACTTGAACTAACATTTCTAAATGATCATGCGGATCACCCGTATGAATTGGGAGAAAATGAAACCCATCTTTGTTTTGAGACAGATGATTACGATCAAGCTCATAAACTTCACCAAGAGATGGGTGTTATCTGCTTTGAAAATAATGAAATGGGACTCTATTTTATTGAAGATCCAGATGGATATTGGATAGAGATTGTACCTGCTCATGAATAAGAAACGAATAACGCTCATTGGAACAGGAGAGATGGGCCATAATCTTGTTCAAACTTTATCCAAGATGGAAAGTTCTGTTGAAAAATATGGCATCATGGGACGTAATCAGGAAAAAACAATCAAGTTTAAAGAAAAGTTTGGCTTTACTAAGGTCTTCACTTCGGTTGAAGAAATTGTTGAAGACAATCAGACTGATCTTGTTTATATTGCGACTCCACATACCCTTCATTTAGAACAAACTAAGTATTTCTTACAACACAATGTTCCTGTTATTTGTGAAAAGCCAATAACTGTGAACGCAAAACAATTTTTAGAATTGATGAGTGTTTCAAAACAGTACCAGACAACGCTGGTTGATGCATCCTGGATTCGTTATTTACCATTTATTAATCAAGTTAAAGCACTGGCTGAAAAGCACCAATTAGGGAAACTTAAACAAATCAATGCGTCCATTGGCATTCAAAAACAAAATGAAGATCGAATGATCAATCCACAATTAGCAGGTGGCGCGTTATTAGATGTTGGTTTGTATCCTGTCACTTATGTGTGTGCATTTAATCAATCGGAAGTTAAAGAAATTAAAGCTTTGTCAACCTTTACAGAAACTGGTGTCGATCAATCAAGTGTGGTATTGATGAAATTTGAAGATGAGATGTTAGCCACAATTCAATGTTCTATTGGGGCGATTTTAAATGATACTCAAACCTTTGGTTATGAACAAGGTAAAATTGAAGTATTTGGGATGCCAGAGATGAGTTTAATTAAGGTGTATGAAGGCAATGAAGAAGTATTGGAAATCGATATTGAGTTAGATAAAGATGGTTATCAGTATCAAATCGAAGAAGCTTTTGAAGCAATAGAAAACAATCAAATAGAGCCAAAATCGCTTTCTCATCGTCAGTCTTTGAAAGTCATGAGAATATTAGATGAGATCCGTCGTGAAATTGGACTTGTCTACCCATTTGAAAAGTGAGGATATTTAAATAGAAAAACTAATTTTAGTTGGAGTAGAGATTTTTCCCTATTCAACTTCATTTGAAGAGAAATTAAAAGAAACTCAGGATCTAGCAAGTGCGGCAGGCGGTCAAGTTGTTTCAATTTTAATTCAGAAAAGAGACACGATTGATAAAACAACCGTTATTGGATCTGGAAAGGTAGAAGAACTTCGTACATTGGTGGACCAATTAGAAGTCGATGGCGTACTTTTCAACATGGAGTTAAGCTCAACACAATTAAGAAACTTAGAAGAGGCATGTCAAATAAAAATCATTGATCGGACCATGTTGATTTTAGATATATTTGCTAGAAGGGCTGTCACCAAAGAAGGGAAACTTCAGGTCGCTTTGGCTCAACATCAATATCGTTTACCTCGATTAGCCCATTATTCACCATACCTTTCAAGACTTGGTGCAGGAATAGGCACCAGAGGACCAGGTGAGACAAAATTAGAGTCGGATCGTCGACATATTCAGCGCGAAATAAAACAACTTAAAAAGAAACTTTTAGCACTAAGTAAACACAGACGGATGGCTCGTTCTAAACGTTCTAGATCACAATTACCAATTATTTGTTTGTTAGGCTATACCAATGCTGGTAAGTCGTCCATTATGAATGCGATGGTTGGTTTTTCATCATCCAACCAAACAGTAGAGGTTAAGGATCAGGTGTTTGCCTCTTTACAACCATTTACGCGACGAATCGATAATCCAGTACAGACCTTCTTGATGAGTGATACAGTTGGATTTGTGTCTGACTTACCAACTCATTTGGTTGCGGCGTTTGAATCAAGTATTGAAGAAATAAAATATGCGGATGTCTTAATTCATGTTGTCGATGCTAGCAGTGCTCAAATTGAGACACAGGTAGAAACCGTCAACCAAATTTTGAAACAATTTGATTTAAGTGATAAAACCATTATTACTTACTTTAATAAAATGGATAAAGTGGATAATCAATCACAAGATTATTTTTTACCATCCGATATTATTATGAAAGGATCAGCATTAAATGAAGAGGACATGCAAGCCTTGTTTAATGTCCTGATTGATCAGGTAAAAAGCAATGACTGAGCAAAAGAACTATAAATATAAAGCTTTTATTAGTTATCGACATATTCAACCCGATGCGAGCATTGCTCAAGCCGTCCATACGATGGTTGAAACTTTTAAAGTGCCTAAAGAGCTACAAATAGATGGTAAACAATCACCTTTTCGTGTTTTCAGAGATCGAGAAGAGTTAACAACCTCTTCCTTGGATGAGTCAATAGATGAAGCACTCAAATCTTCAGAATATTTAATTGTGATTTGTTCGAAACGACTCCCACAATCCAGTTGGTGTAATCGTGAAGTTGAACAATTTATTAAACTAAATAGTATTGATAAAGTAATTCCCGTTTTAATTGAGGGGGAACCCCAGGAATCATTCCCACATATTCTTCAAGGCTATGAAATGATTGAAACCCTTGAAGATGGCTCTACATCGACTAAAGTTAAAGAAATTTTAGCGGCTGAATTAAGACCTGATGAAGTGAAGACTCCTGACTTCATCGGGTATGAAGCGCTTGAGAAAACAGAGCCGAATCGATTAAAGGACCTAACTAAAGAATCAATTGGGTTACTTAAAGATGAGAAATATCGAATCATGGCAGCAATCTTAGGGGTGACATATGGTGACTTAAGACAAAGAGATAAGGAAAGACGACAAAAAAGGATAATTTATTCTTTTGCGTTAGCCTCCATTTTTATGCTTTTCTTTGGATTATTTATGTTTAATGCCTATCAAAATGAGAATCGAGCAAAAATTCAAACAATTCAAGATAGGTCTCAAATGATGCTTAATAATGCTCAACAATTGATCAGTGAAGGGAATAAGACTAAAGCGATCGTTTTAGCCAATAAAGCAATAGAAGATGTTGATCCATCAATGGCAGCTTATGAGAAGCTAAAGTTACAACATTATTCTATTTTGAATAATAGCTTGGACTTAGAGTATTCATCTGTGTTGTCTGTTATTAATACAAATAATAAGTTTACTTTTTTAGATTTTAATAAAACAGGGGATAAATTTGTTGCTGGTTTAAATAATGATGAAATTGGTGTTTGGGATGTGGAAACAGGTAATTTATTAGAAACGTTGATTGGACATCAACAACAAGTCAAATTAATTGATATTGCACCTGATGATAAGACCATGGTGAGTGGTGGTTTTGACGATTTAATTACCTTATGGGATTTTGAAACATTTGAACAATTACAACAAGTAAAAACGCCGGGTAATGTTATGCTGTTAATGTATACCAAGGATTACCTAAGACTCAATGTTATTTATGATGATTTGTTTAATTATTTTTATCAACAGTATGATGCTAAAACACTAGAGCCAATAGGAAATAAAATCAAATTAAATAATAATATTCGAAGAGTGGCTTTTATTGACGAAAAACAACTAATGATTGTAAATTACAATACTTTTAAATCTGATCAATCAATCGTGCTCTATGATTTAAATAAAGGAATTTCTATTGATAATTTCAGTGATCAAAGTTATGAATCAACTGAACTAAGTACACAAGAACAAGAAGTCTTAAAATATCCCTATATCGATTTAAAATTATCAACAGACAATAAATATTTTTACAGTATATCGAAGTCTAATTTGGTAAAAATTGAAATAGAAACTGGAAAGTTGATTTATGTTGTTGACGCACAAATATTTGGTGATGATATGGCATTGGTTGGAACTAGTGATG
This sequence comes from uncultured Erysipelothrix sp., assembly GCA_964627845.1. Taxonomy (GTDB): domain Bacteria; phylum Bacillota_I; class Bacilli_A; order Erysipelotrichales; family Erysipelotrichaceae; genus DUUI01. The sequence goes on from CAZVKL010000006.1 coordinate 7,271, forward strand.
GAAAATATTTATATCTTGGTGTCGGACAAAAAGTATTAAAAATAGATGCAAATACTGGTGAACGGCTAATAGATATAGATACAAGTAGTGATACCATTATAGACTTAGTTATAAGCGAAGATAATCAGACCGTTTTAGCTTTAGGTCAAACTGGAGCGATTAATGTGATTCAAAATGATAATTTATCCGAAGCTAATTTTGATATGAAAGGTGGAGCAGAATACATTTATCTTAGTCCAAATCAAACGCATGTTGCGGCACTTTCATTAACTCATCAAAACATTAAAGTGATTCGTTTAAAGCCTGAAAATTCAGCATTAGTGATTCCAGGTCAAATTGTGGCTCATTCTGAGAATAAAAGATATTCATTGTTTTATGGTGATAAAGAGTATTTCTTATATGATAATGAAAAACTTGAAGTCATCAAAACAGTTGAAACCGATATCTTAAATTATGAAGCAGAGTATTTATGGGATAGCTTCCGAGAAAATTATACGATTAGTAATGATGGGAAGCTTTTGGTAGGAAGAGTTTTTAGCTCAAATGAAGATGGTAATGAAAGAGAGCAAATTGTCGTATTTAATCTTCAAACCGATGCTTTGATATTTGAAAAAGAGGTCTCTCGAATCGATAACTTGGTCATCAGTCCGGATAATCAGTTCATAGTAGCCAATACAGCTGTAAATGAAATAGCAATTTATCCATTAGATGATCCAGATCAAATTATAACGATGAGTATTGAGCCAGGTTATATAAAAAATATAATGATATCCAATGACAGCCAATTTGTGGGAGTAAACTATCAAGAAGGGTTATCAAATGTGTATCATATTGATAAACAAGAACTTGTTGGCTCAATTTCTGGTGAAATATTATCCTTAGAAGTGGTTGATGATAAAGTTGAAATAGTGGGACTCTATAATAATATTGGAACAAAATATTCCAACTTTGAAAGAGTGGAGGATGTTTCACTTAGTAAACAACGTGACCAACAAGGGCAATTCTTCGACGACATTAACACTTATAATAAAGAACATGATTTGCTTCTAACGATTAGAGCATCGAAAGATGTTAGATATGCTTATTTAGTAGATTTTTCGACAGGTCAATTATTAAAGACTTATGAAATTCCTTTAAGAGCATATTTGGTGAAGGGATTTGTGACTCCAAATGGTGATGGGATTATTATGGATAGTCTCTATACAAGTACAACAATTGGGTATTCAAGTAATTACCTTGAGCAACAATTCAACGTAGGAAAACAATCTTCATTATTCAAATTAATGGATTATGATCAAATTTATCAACAGTCAATTGAATTTGTTGAAGATGTAGTTTTGAGTGATGAAGAAATATATGAGATGGGAATTGGTGAATAATGGAATCATTTTTAAACTTATTTGAAAAATCATTTGAAATTACTGAAGGTTTTTCAAATGATCGAAAATTTAAATGTATCAATGAAGATGGACAAGCATATTTGTGTCGTTTCTTTAAAATTAAAGATATGGCTAAAGCCTCAGCTCATTATGAATTATTACGACAGTTTCAAGGTGTTGACGGATTTCAACAAGTTCTCTATATTCTAAAGTGCAATGACCAAGAACATGGTGTATTGGTGTTTGATTGGGTCGATGGTCAACCCCTTAGTCAAATCGATTTAACTTTTGAATTAGGACAACAGGCAGGAAAGATTATAAATCAATTGCATCAAATAGAGGTTCCCTATAACAAACCTAAAAAAGGCAAAACTCAATTTGAATTGATTGAACAAGCCTATCATCAATACATCCAAAGTGGTGGTTATTTTGAAAATCTAGATACCCTCAACGAAATGTTTAACAAGATGAAAGATCAGTATAAAATTGAGAGATTAGTGCCGTTGCACGGGAACTTAAAAGCAGAAAATTTTATTCTGACACCAAATAATGAACTGGTTCTAATAAATTTCAATCATCACGAGATAGGGGATATTAGTCTCGATTTAGAAACACTTATTTTTTGGGAAGATGAAGCGTTTGTTAACGGTGTACTAAGTCAGGTTGATTTAAATGATCAGATTTTAATGAATATTAAGACTCTTCTTTATGCTTCGCCTAGACGTATTCTTTGTGCAGCTAAAAGTCCGGAGTCTGTTTTCATCGACAAGATAGTGGATAAAAATCGCAACATAATTCAAAAACTAACGCGTATCCAAAAGATTAGTAAACTTTAATAAAAATTAACTTTATAATTCGTAAAAAGCATTGGATTTATTAGGCTAAATCGAACTAAATCTGTTGTCATCATCTGAAAAATGTGATATTGTGTGAATAGTGAAAATGTATTCACAGGTTCCAAGAAATATAGGGGAAGATGTATTTCTTGGGGCTAGAACACATCATAGGAGGAGAGAAAATTATGATGAGACAATTACAAAGACTTGGTAGATCTCTGATGAATCCGGTTGCGGTATTACCGGTTGCATCTATTCTACTAGGTATCGGTTATGCCATCGACCCAACTGGTTGGGGTGGAAACAGTCCTGTTGCAGGTTTCTTAATCGCTGCAGGTGGAGCTGTTGTTGACAATTTACCAATTCTATTCGCAATCGGTGTTGCTTATGGATTATCAAAAGACCAAAATGGTGCTGCGGCATTATCAGGTATGGTTGCGTTCTTAGTAGTGACTAGATTACTAGGTCCTGGCACTGTTACTCAATTACGTGGCGGCGTTGAGCCAGCATTCGAAGAAGGTTTCGGAGCAATCTCTAACGCATTTACCGGAATTATTTCCGGGGTTGTAGCCGCTTGGGTTTACAACAAATTCTCTGGTACTAAATTACCAGACGCATTGGCATTCTTTAGCGGACGTCGTTTAGTTCCAATTATTACATCATTTGTGATGTTATTAGTATCTGCAGTATTATACTTTGCATGGCCTCCAATTTATGGTGGACTTGTTACATTAGGTAATACATTCCAAGGAATGGGTGCTTTCGGAGCTGGACTTTATGCATTCTTTAACCGTTTATTAATCCCTACAGGATTACACCACGCATTAAATAACGTATTCTGGTTCGATACAATCGGAATCAATGACATCGGAAACTTCTGGGGTTCTGTTGAATCAACAGTTCCTGGTGTTACAACTGGTATGTATCAAGCTGGTTTCTTCCCAATCATGATGTTTGGTCTACCTGGTGCTGCATTAGCTATGTACCAAACTGCTAGACCTGAACGTAAGAATGCTGCAGGAGCATTATTATTAGCTGGTTCTGTTGCGACATTCGTAACTGGTGTTACTGAGCCTCTAGAATTCGCATTCATGTTCTTAGCACCTGCATTATATTTAGTACACGCGGTATTAACTGGTATCTCAGTATTCATCGCTGCAACAATGCAATGGATTGCTGGATTCGGATTCTCTGCTGGTCTAATTGACTTCTTACTTTCAACAAGAATGCCTTTAGCTACTAACATTTGGATGTTAATTCCACTTGGATTAGTATTCTTCGCAATTTACTACTTCTTATTCCGCGTTCTAATTGTTAAATTAGATCTACAAACTCCAGGACGTGAAATTGAATCAACTGAAGATGAAGGTCAAGTATTAGATACTAAATCGACTGACTTCACAGCTATGGCTCAACAAATCCTTGCTGGATTAGGTGGGAAAGAAAATATTGAAGACGCTGAGTATTGTGTAACACGTTTACGTGTAAACGTTAAAGACAATCTTAAAGTAAACGAAAGTGTCATTAAGAAGGCAAACATCTCTGGTGTTATTAGACCTTCTAAAAACAATATCCAAGTTGTTGTTGGCCCTCAAGTTCAATTCGTTTACGACGAATTCTCTAAATTAATCTAAAACTAATTCTAAAAGAAGATCTCAAATTGAGATCTTCTTTTTTGTGGCTTGTTAACTTCAGTCCTTTCTTGTTTTTATTCTTAGAGTTGAAGATTTAATTTGTCCTCAACTCATTTTATTTGGACTATGCTATAATCATTATTGCGAGGTATAGTATGAATTTTTTAAATCCTAAACCATTATCACAGAAAGAGCGTTGGCAACGTGCCCTAGTTTTTGGAATACCTTTCTCAATACTTGTAGGAATCCTTACTGCTTTGCTCAATCGAGCATTAGGAAATATTCAATTCGGGATTGTTTATATTGGAGTAGGGTGGGTTATTGCCTGGTTCATCCAAACAGTCAGTCATGGCGCACAAAAGAAATTTAGATATTTAGCACTGGCCTGTTATGTATTAGCGCTTTTAGTGGCTGAGGTCGTGTTCATTGCGATTCTCTATGATATAAATATCTTCAATTATTTAATGATTTACTTAAGAGCCTTATTAAGTGTTGATATCAATTCACTGATCGGTATCTTAATAAGAATATTAGGTGGAGTCGTCGCCTATCAAAATATTTAAGAATTCTAATATGAATTCTTTTTTTATATTGTAATTCTAGATGATTTGAGTTAATATATACATAATGATAATGATTATCATTAACAACGAGGTGCAAAATGGAAAAACAATTAAAAATCAACTTAGGTAGTATGGTCATTTCATTTATATTCGTAGTCATTGCCTGGATTATGAGTGTAAATGGCGATACCGCAGTCACCATTACGTTATGGGCATTAGCCTTCATCATTGGAGGACGTGCTAAAGCAATCGAAGGGATACAAGATACAATTGAAAACAAATCATTAAATGTAGAAATTTTAATGTTATTATCGGCTTTAGGTGCTTTTGCTATTCAAAATTATAAAGAAGGCGCAATTCTAATATTAATATTTGGTGTATCTGGGGTTCTGGAAGAATACTCAATGGCTAAATCTGAAAAAGAATTAAAAGCATTATTAAATTTAGCACCTCAAACAGCGATTCTATTAAAGGATAATCAAGAACAAGAAGTTCCTGCTGATCAATTACAAATAGGTGATGTTGTCGTTGTTAAAGTGGGCGATGTTGTTCCTGCTGATGGCACGATTATTCGTGGTAATACCTCATTAAATGAATCAGCCTTAACGGGTGAATTCGTTCCAGTAAATAGAGGTGTTGATGATGATGTTCTATCAGGTTCACTGAATGAGGAAGCAACCATCCATGTTGAAGTTAAGAAGAATCCATCCGATTCGATGGTTCAAAAAATTGTCAATTTTGTCGCCAGTGCTCAAGAAGAAAATACACCGACTCAGTCATGGATTAATGATTTTGAAGAAAAATATGTGTATGTCGTTTTATTAATGTCTGTCTTAATGATGATTATTCCTCCACTTCTAAATATTTGGGATTGGCAAACTGCCTTCTATCGAGGCATCGTTTTATTAGTTGTAGCCAGTCCTTGTGCTTTAGTAGCATCCATTTCACCGACAATGCTAGCAACAATGTCCAATGCCGCAAGACAGGGGATACTAATTAAAGGGGCAACCCATATTGAAACATTAAGCAAAGTGGATGTCATCATTATGGATAAAACAGGTACCATCACAGAAGGGAAACCTCATGTGGAAGAGATCATTTTATGTGAAGACTGTTCAGTTGGTAAACAAGAAGTCTTGGAAATTTTATATGCCGCTGAGTCACAATCAAATCATCCGCTAGCGGTTGCGATTGTCAAAGCGTTGGAAGATAAAGTCACAAAAAAATACACCCATCTGGAATCGATGGAAGTTCCTGGTAAGGGTGTCAGCTTAGAAATAGGTGGTCTCACTTGGCAAGTTGGACGCTTTGATGTTAAACACAATTCAAAAATGGATGAGGTTGCCAAAGAAGTTAAAGAGAATGGTTTTACAACTGTCTCAGTTATACTAAATTCAGAATTAGTTGGGATTGTTACCTTGATGGATACAATCCGAGACCAAGTGGATACGACCATTAACTATTTACATGAAAATGAGATTAAAGTCATGATGTTAACTGGGGATAATCAACATACTGCCGACGCCATTGCCAATAAAACTCATATTGATTATGCCAAAGGTAATCTGTATCCTCAAGATAAAGTGAATGAGGTTAAAGCTCTTCGTACTGATAAAAAAATAGTCGCCATGATTGGCGATGGAATCAATGATTCACCTGCTTTAGCGAGTGCCGATGTCGGAATCGCAATGGGAGGAGGTACGGATGTGACCTTAGAGACAGCCGATGTCGTCTTTATGAATGATAAATTATCGAATTTAAAACACCTCGTTGATATTTCTAAGCGTGGTCAAAAGATTGCGATGCAAAATGTTATATTTTCAATTGCGGTGATTCTAATCTTAATTTTAGCGAATGTCCTTCAAATTGTACAACTTCCCTTAGCAGTCGTCTTTCATGAAGGAAGTACCATCCTGGTTATTCTAAATGGCCTAAGGATGTTAAGATAGATTTGTGGGCGGATATCATCGGATAGTTGTTCAAATCGTTTAAATCAATCCACTGATAAAGTGGATTTTTTTCGAGTTGATCTGTTATATAAATGTTCATTAACCAGGTTTTATGAGAAAAGATATGTTTTTTCACTAGAATAGGTTTATGCTCATGCTCTTGTTTACTTGATTGAGGTAAACGGATTAATCCTTTCATTAAACCATCGCTATCATCAAATGAAATGAGTATTTTGTTGTCTTTAATCACCACAAAAGTATCAAATTCAATAATGGGATTTTTCCTTTTTACCTTCTTAACTGGAAATTGTTCTTGAGCATTGTCTCGATTAGCTAGACAAATATTGTTTAATGGGCATTGATCGCACTTAGGATTTGTCGGTGTACAAATCAATGCACCAAGCTCCATTAGTGCCTGGGTATAATCAGAAGGATTCGCTTCTTGTAATAATTCAAGCAAGATTGATTTTAAATCTTCTTTGTTTTTCTTTTTAAGAAAATCACGATTATCTGCTAAGACTCTAGCCATAACTCTAATAACGTTACCATCAATGGCGATTGCTTTTTGTTTAAAGGCGATAGAGGCAATGGCATTTGCTGTATAGTCGCCAATACCAGGTAACGATAAAATATCTGATATCTGTTGAGGAAATGATCCATCATATTCTTTTACAATGATTTTTGATGCTTTATGTAGGTTCTTAGCTCTAGAATAGTATCCAAGGCCTTCCCAAGCTTTTAAGACATCATTTTCTGAAGCTTGAGACAATTCATGAATTGTTGGCCATTGCGTTACCCAATTCTTATAATAGGGCATCATGGTCACAATTTGAGTTTGTTGAGCCATGATTTCTGAAACCCAAATATGATAGGGGTCCTGCGTCTTTCTAAATAACAAATCTCTTTTGTTAAGTTGATACCAATTTAGTAAAGGTTGTGTAAAAGTATTAAAGTTCATGAGTTGATTATAACAAATAATTAAGAGGGAAGATGGTATAATAAATCCATGGGAAATTATTATTCAAAATTTGGAGTCGAAAGCATCGATACCAACAAGATTAAAGTGGATAAGGATTTGTATAGAAAATATGGAGTAATTTTGACAAGTGTTCTCTATGTGATGATTTTTCTATTATCGATTTTGTATTTAGACAATTACATTACGGAATTAGTGTTAAAAGTTATCATTGTTTTGGGTAGTTTTAGTTTTTATATTTGGGGACAATTTTACTATACGAAACGCGTTGCTTTATCTGAGAATGCGGTCAATGTCAAAAAAGATGAGCTTTTAGAAATGAAGAAACGATTTGATCCTCATTTCATTTTTCTAACATTATTCATTATCACAATTTTTGCACGTAATGTTGTGGATGCAATTCCATTTACGATGATCAATTCTGTAATTTTTGGTTTAGCAATGCTTCATCTGTTTGTCAAATATAGAAAAGACGTTCAATAATTTTGACTTACTTTACTTTTAAAATATTCGGAGTAGAATAAGACAAGGTGATTTTATGGGATATTTTTATAAACTATTAGCTGCACACAACTATCGAAAAAAACTTGATAACGAAATCGATTTAGATGATAAAACTGTAGTTTCTAATGTGTTGAAAGTGGCATGGCCATCAACCTTGGAAGCTCTTTTTATTGCACTGATTTCCAGTGTTGATACCATTATGGTGGCTACTCTTGGCCATGCGGCCATCTCAGCTGTTGGGATTGTCAATCAACCTCGTATGTTAATGCTTGCACCGATTATAGCCCTAAACATGGCCGTGACTGTGATTGTTTCACGACGTAAAGGACAAAATAATCAACAAGGAGCAAACTTCATTTTAAGAAATGCCTTAATTATTAGTTTTATTTTAGCAATCTTCTTAAATTTAATGGGATTTATTTTTGCTGAACCATTATTAAGATTTGCTGGGGCGAATCAACAATATTTAACGGATGCAACCAACTATTTAAAAATCATCTGTATCGGTAATTTCTTTTATAGTTTATCTTTAACAATAACTGCCGCCCAAAGAGGGTCAGGTAATACAAAGATTTCAATGATTACCAATCTTAGTGCGAATATTGTTAATATTGTTTTTAACTATTTACTAATTAATGGGATTTGGTTTTTCCCGCGATTAGAAGTGGCTGGGGCAGCCATTGCCACAGCAATTGGTAATGTGGTCGCCTTAATTATTGCCATCTATTCTGTGACCCATCATGAATCATTCTTATTCTTGAACTTGAGAGAAAAGTGGGTATTACAAAAAGAAAATGTCTATCAAATCTTTACAATTGGTTTACCGTCTTTAATCGAACAAGTATTTTTAAGAATTGGCTTCTTTATCTTTGTTAAACAAGTGTTCTCACTTGGGACGATTGCTTCTTCATCTCACCAAATAACCATGAATGTTATGTCTTTATCCTTTTCATTAGGTGATGGTTTGGCAATTGCGGCAACGGCCTTAGTTGGACGCTCACTGGGTCAAAAGAAAACTGATTTAGCCAAATTATATGGTAAATCAGTTCAACATGTTGGACGGGTATTAGCTATTTGCTTAGTTATTATCACCATTGTCTTTCGATATCAAATCATTGGTTTATTTAGTGATTTAGAAGAAATTGTTGACATTGCTTCAACATTATTCTTAATCATGGCCGCCTTACTCTATTTCCAAATGTCTCAAGTTATAACGATTGGGTCATTGCGTGGAGCTGGAGATGTGCGCTTTGTCGCTGGATTGTCGATGGTCTCCATTATGTTAATTAGACCAGGGCTAACTCAATTATTTGCGTATGGCCTAGGATATGGAATTGTAGGGGCATGGATTGGAACCTTTATTGATCAATTAGTCCGTTGGTCAGCCTCACTGATTCGATATAATTCAGGTAAATGGGTGGATGTTGAAGTTTAATCAATTTTGAATTTAATAATTGATAAGTATGCTTTATTGGCATGCTTTTTCTTTTGTTGTTCATTTAGATACTCATCTCCCATATTCTCATGGTAATGAGAAACTTCAGTAATGATTGTAGAGATACTTTCTTTTTCCAATGGAAGGCTATGTTTAATAATAAGTTTATCGCCAACTTGAACATTATGAAGTTTTGAATGTTTGGTTCTAGAAGAAATTATAAGTTCATTTAATTTATTGTTTTCAATGTCATCGAATTTCTGTTGATTGACTCGATAATGATAGGTTGGTTTATGATTATTATAAATATCTTGGTAGAAGTCAATCCATTGTTGTGAGACATTTTCTTTGGAATAAGTATTTGAAAGATCATTTGAGTATTGTGAAGCCATTTGATAGAAATTGTGATCATTAGCTAATCGATCAATTAATTCAATAAAGTCTTGATTGTTGCTACCCTGTAGATACTTTTTAAAGAGAATATCTTCATAAAGTTCTAAGTCTCTTAAGACCATCGGTAAGTTTAAATTACAACCTTCTAAAATTGCCATTGGGAATAATTCATTATAAGAGGGCATAAATAAACAGTTGGCAATATTAAAGATACTATTCATTTGAGCACGTGGAATAATGTCCGTAAAAATGACATTGGATGGTGGATTATCGACGACATCTTTTAATTCCTTATAGCCATCGGTAATAGCACCAAATGAGAAACCACCTGCCCATACAAATTGAATGTGTGGTAAGGCTTTAGCAACTTCGATAAAGTCTAAAACTCCTTTACGAGTTTGAACTTGCCCAACGCCTAAAACAACGAATTTTTGAGGGTCAATATTATACTTTTGTTTGGTTTCTAAGATGATGGATTGATTTTGAGGATAAAAATCTTTTTTTGAAACATAGTTTGGGATGTATTTAATTCTTTCTTTTGTTATTTGGAAGGTGGTTAGTGGCTCAATAAAAATCGGGTTGACCACAACCAAGTAATCAGCGGATCGATAGTAATCTAAAAAGTATCGTTTAAATAACGACATGATTGGGCCTGGAACTTTAATACTTCCTTGTAATGTTTCAGGTAGGAAATGAACATGCATGACGGAGA
>CAZVKL010000006.1:17751-29554 GCA_964627845.1 uncultured Erysipelothrix sp.
ACTTTAATACTTCCTTGTAATGTTTCAGGTAGGAAATGAACATGCATGACGGAGACTGCTTTTGATTTTTTAATGCGTAAATACATTTTAGGATCGATTTGATGAAAGTGATTTATGTCTCCATCTCGCATTTGATTCTCTTTTATGATAAATTCGTCTTTAGCCATCTCTTTTAACAGATTAATCTGTTCTTTGGTGGCAGATGCGACACCTTGACCTTCAGGTTGTTTGGTCAAATGAAGCATATTTATGGTTAGTTTTTTCATATTTTTAGTCTATCTTAAAAGAATCAACAGTACAAGACTAAACATTGTTAACATTGTGTAACTTTTTCGCAAAATGATATAGCATTTATAAGTTTTGTGTACTATAATTAAGAAGGTTAGTAATTAAGGAGGAACAATTAAATGTCAAATGCCAAAAAGTACATGACAATTGATGGTAATACCGCAGCATCCCATGTTGCGTATGCATTTACTGAATTCTCGGCTATTTATCCAATCACTCCATCTTCTACAATGGGTGAATTGATTGATGCATGGTCAGCTCAAGGACGTAAGAACCTTTGGGATAATTCTGTAAAAGTTGTCGAAATGCAATCTGAAGGTGGCGCTGCTGCTGCAGTTCACGGTGCTCTACAAGCTGGAACACTTTCAACTTCGTTTACTGCATCTCAAGGTCTATTATTAATGCTACCTAACCTATACAAATGGGTTGGTGAATTATTACCTGGTGTTTTACACGTAGCTGCAAGATCGATTGCGAATCGCTCATTATCAATCTTTGGTGATCACCAAGATATCTATTCAGCTCGTCAAACTGGAGTTGCGATGATTTCTTCGCATTCCGTTCAAGAAGCTATGGATTTAGCGGGTGTTGCACACTTATCTGCAATTAAAGCTCGTTATCCATTCATTCATTTCTTTGATGGTTTTAGAACTTCTCATGAAATTCAAAAAATTGAAGAAATTGATTTAGAAGCTTTAAAAGGTCTAATTGACCAAGAAGCTCTTGAAGAGTTTCGTCAAAATGCTCTAAACCCACATACAAATCCTGTGACTCGTGGTGGAGCAGAAAATGATGATATTTCTTTCCAAGGTATGGAGTCAGCGAACCAACACACCAATGCGGTGGTAGGTATTGTTGCTGATTACATGAAAGAAATCTCAAATCTTACAGGTCGTCACTATGCTCCATTTGTTTATTATGGACATCCTGAAGCAGAGCGCGTAATCGTTGCGATGGGATCTGTGACACAAGCAATTGAAGAAGTTGTTGATAAGATGAATGAAGCAGGGGATAAAGTTGGTTTAATTAAAGTTCACCTTTATCGTCCATTCTCAATCGACCATATAAAAGAAGTTGTTCCTGCGTCGGTTAAAAAAGTTGCGGTTCTTGATAGAACTAAAGAACAAGGAGCTTCTGAACCTCTTTATTTAGATGTTTACAATGCCCTTATTAATCATAATAATATTGAATTAATTATTGGTGGTCGTTATGGTATCTCAAGTAAAGATACTCAACCACAAGATATTAAAGCAGTTTATAATCACTTGGATTCAGAAGATCCATTCACTGGTTTCACAATTTCAATTACTGATGATGTGACTAATCTATCTTTACCAGCAGATAAAGACTTCAATGTTGCTAAAACAGCAACTGGATGTATTTTCTATGGTTTAGGTTCTGATGGAACGGTTTCAGCGAATAAATCTTCAATCAAGATTATTGGTGATCATACTGACTTATATTCTCAAGCATACTTTGCTTATGACTCACGTAAAGCTGGTGGGGCAACTCGTTCATTCTTACGTTTTGGACCAGATCCAATTAAGAGTACTTATTATGTTAAAGATGCTGACTTTGTATCTTGCTCGCTCGATTCTTATCTTGTTCGATACAATATGTTAGATGGTCTTGCTAAAGGTGGAACATTCTTATTAAATACAACATTCAAACCTGAAGAAATTGAAGATCGTTTACCAAATCGTGTTAAGAAACAATTAGCTGAACGCGAAGCGAAGATGTATGTTATTGATGCGACTGAAATTGCTGAAGAAATCGGTATGGGTCGTCATACTAATACCATTTTACAATCTTCTTTCTTCGCGCTAAATCCTCAAATCATTCCATATGAAGATGCTTTAACTTATATGAAAGAAATGGCAACCAAGACATATGGTAAGAAGGGTGAAGATATTGTTAAACTTAACCATTTAGCCATTGATAAAGGAAAAGAAGGATTAACTGAAATTGAAGTTAAACCTGAATGGAAAGACTTAAATACTGGACGTACTATCGCAGCAACAGGGGATACTTATTATGATGAATTTGTTAACCCAATTAATGCGTTAGAAGGATACGATATTCCAACTTCAGTCTTTGTTGAACAAAACATTGTTGATGGTAGCTTCCATAACAACTCTGCCTTTAATGAACATCGTGCAATCGCCACTAACGTTCCTGTTTGGATTCCTGAAAACTGTATCCAATGTGGATTCTGTTCATTTGTTTGTCCACACGCGACAATCCGAACATTCTTATTAGATGAAAATGAAATTAAGAATGCACCAATGGAATTTGAAACATTAAAAGCAGTTGGTAAGGGTGTTGAAGGTCTTGAATTTAGAGTTCAAGTATCACCTGATAACTGTGTCGGTTGTGGATTATGTTCAGTCGAGTGTCCTGGTAAAGCTGGTAAGAAAGCACTTGTTATGAGAGATATCCATGAATCTCTACAATATGCTCCATTAGCTAACTATATTTATAAAGAAACTCGTTACAAATCTGAATTCTTCCCTACAGATTCAATCAAGGGATCTCAATTCCTAATGCCATACTTTGAAAACTCTGGCGCTTGTGCTGGTTGTGGTGAAACACCTTACTACCGTTTAACATCTCAATTATTTGGTCGTGATATGTTAATTGCGAATGCGACTGGATGTTCTTCAATCTATTGTGCTTCAACACCTTCAAGTCCACTTGTTAAAGATAAACAAGGTGAAGGTATTGCTTGGGCTAACTCATTATTTGAGGACAATGCTGAATATGGATTTGGTATGAAGGCAGCTCAAGAATTCAAATCAGCAGCAATCTTAACACTAGTTAATGATTTATTAAATGAAGAAGGCACGTCTGATGAGTTAAAAGAAGTATTAACTGCTTATCATGACGCGAAAGAAAATCGTGAAGAAGAAAGAAAAGTGGTTGGTAATTTAGTTGAACTATTAAAAGGTTCAGATTCAGAATATGCTAAGAAACTCCTTCGTTATGAAAGAGACCTCGTTTCTAAATCAGTTTGGATTATTGGTGGTGACGGATGGGCTTATGACATCGGCTTTGGTGGATTAGACCACGTTATCGCAAATAACTTAAATGTGAATATTCTTATCTTAGATACAGAAGTTTACTCTAACACAGGTGGACAAGCGTCTAAGGCTTCTCCTACAGCGGCGATTGCTAAGTTCGCAGCGAGTGGTAAGGAAACTGCTAAGAAAGACATTGGTATGATTGCGATGACTTATGGTCATGTCTATGTTGCTTCAATCTCTATGGGTGCTAACCGCGTTCAAACGATTAAAGCTCTTAAAGAAGCAGAAGCTTATAATGGACCATCACTCATCATTGCTTATTCACCATGTATCGAACACGGTATTAAGGGTGGATTAAGTAATCACCAAATCCAACAAAAGATGGCTGTTGAATGTGGTTACTGGACATTATTCCGTTATAACCCAGACAACAAGGAAAAACCTCTAACTATTGATTCTAGAAAACCTGACTATTCTAAATATAAAGACTTCGTCTTAACGAATCGTCGTTATAATCAATTAGAGAACATCAATCCTGAGCATGCAGATGAACTATTACAACGCTCTGCAGATGAAGCTCAAAGACGTTACCGTCAATTAGTGAAATTCGCTCAACCTTACGTTGAAGAATAAACCATAAATCTTAAAAGGAGATGATTCAGGTCATCTCCTTTTTATTTCGGTTTTGTCACTTTTTTCTTAAGAATATGAGTGTATAATAAAGCGGTGAGGTAAATATGATAGAAATTAAACATTTAACAAAAAAATATGGGAATTTTATAGCGGTCGATAATATTGATTTATTAGCTCAAAATGGTCAAATAACAATTCTATTAGGACCCAATGGTGCAGGTAAATCAACCACAATCAAATCTGTTGCGGGTCTATTAAAATTTGATGGAGAAATATTAATTGAAGGTTATCCTAATTTATCACTCGAAGCTAAAAAAGAATTTGGTTATGTAGCAGAATTGCCATCGTTTTATGACTTATTAACCGTTGATGAGCATATGAACTTCATCGAGAAAGCCTATCAATTAGAACCAAATCAAGCGTATCGTGAACATTTATTAGAGCGTTTTGATTTATTAGACAAAAGACATAAATTAGCTAAAGAGCTCTCTAAGGGGATGACTCAAAAACTATCACTTTGTTGTGCACTATTAATAAGACCACAATCCTTATTGGTTGATGAACCAATGATCGGCTTAGATCCTGTGGCCATCGATGAGGTTTTAGAAGTTTTAGTTGAATTAAAAAATGAAAACAAAGCTATTTTAATGAGTACTCATATTATTGACATGATTAATGATATTTGGGATGTAGCCTATATCATGGATAAGGCTAAGATAGTCGCACGTGTCGAAAAAAATCAATTACAAGAAGGGGAGACCTTAAAGAAAATCTTCTTTGAAAAAGTAGGAGAGCACCATGAGACAAAGTAACATGAATGCTATTTGGTATTTATTGTTAACTAAAGTTAAGGGACAAATTCGAAGTCTTTTTAGAAAGAAGATAAGTGCTCTATTAACAATTATTGGATTAGGTTTTTTGGTTTTTTCAATGGTACGGGCGATTAATAACCCAAGTCCCTCTATGGCAACTTTTCAAATAGATATGACACTTGGTAATGTTTTAGCAGGATTAACCCTCTACGTCATGTTAATCGTCTTTATCTATAATAAAAAGACAGCTTTAGTGTATGAAAATGATGCGAATGCAATTTTTGTCGGTCCTTTTAATCGAAAACAAATATTTACATACATCCTAACCACGAGCTTTTTTCAATCAATACTGTTTGGCTTAATGTTTATTGTCTACATGTTGATCTTTTTTAATAAGTCCATTAATGGTTTACCACATATATTAGGTTTAATCCTTAGTGTCTTCATTCACTTTATCTTAGTATTATTTTACTTCACTTATGAATATATCAAAGAGGCATCAAAAGATTTCCCTAAACATCTCAACCGAAAAATGATCATTGGATTAACGTTATTAATCATTGGCTTATCAGTGTATACTCTTTATCCACACTTTAATCTTCAATCGTTAAAAACAGTCGCAACCACTAATACGTTTAAATGGATCCCATTTATTGGTACATTTGGTTGGATAGGAAATATGTTTGTTTTAGGTGATGTTACGGCACTGATTCCTATTTCAATCATTAGTCTATTGAGTTTATTGCTATTAGTCAGAATTTTCAATTTTAAGGGAAACTTTATTGAAAAAGCAGTCAATGATGCCCAATTTGCTAGTAGTACGATGAAACAAGTGAAGGATGGCAATTTTGAACAAACTCAAAATTTAAACATCGATAAAGTTAAGAAAAGAAAACTAACAGCTCGATTCTTACCTGGTGGTTATTCATTGTTTTCTAAACAACTGTTAATACTTAGAAAAACTAGAAAACTTGTTCCTATCAGTATGTTAATCTTAGTAATAACCTATGGCATTTTTGGTTTTGTTATTAATGATTTGAACCTCTTTAAAATCTTAATAGTTACGGGTTTAATCATCGGTAATGATAACACCATATTAGTTGAAGAAATGAAGAAACCTTACATCTATTTAATCCCGGATTCAGAATTAAAGAAACTCATTAGTACACTAATTATTCCATTTTCTCGTGTTTTTATCCTACAACTGGTAAACCTCGTTAGTTTAATCGTATTGGGAAATCCAATCTTAGATTCAATTATTTATATCTTGTTTGTCATGAGTTGTTATGGTGTTGTTTTGATGGTCGATTGTGCTTCCGCCAAAATACTAGGTTCTTTTAAAAATGTAATCTTAACTACCTATATAAAAATGTTTCTATATATTATTTCGTTGTTGCCTACAATTGCCTTTTTAATCGGACTGTTCTATGTTTTAGATTCTATTTCATTTAATACTTTATTCATATTTGGATTAATCCTTAACTCAATTGTTACTTACTTGGGTCTTTTATTCTCTCAATCAATCTTAAAAGGTCATAATGCCCTTTGATAAGTATGGTATACTTAGGATGCTTATGGATAAGTTAAAAAGAGTAATCAAAAGTCCACTTTTTAATCTAATACTGTTAATATTTCTAACTATTTTAGTTTACTCACAATTATTGGGTTCTAATTTCGATGTCTTTATCGATTCAATCAAAAATGCGAATAAGATTTATTTATTTGTTGCATTATTAGCTCAAGTCATTACGATGTTATTAACAGGTTATATTTTATATAAAGTTGGGAAGTTGTTTAAAAGTAAACTCTCTTATTCATTAGCGCTACAAGCTTCTTTTGTTGGGGCATTAGGATCAGGAATTATGCCCATGGGAAGTGGGGCACAATTATTTCAGTTTTATCTCTTTAATAAAGCACAAATAGAAACAACCAATATTGCTATCATATTATGGATAGAGTTTCTTTTGTATCAAGCTGGATTAGTGATTGTTACCTTCGCTTTAATATTATTAAATATGGAAGCCTTAAAACAATCTGGGTTGATGTTGGGTGTCATTGTAGGAATGTTTGTTACATCGTTTGTTTTAGTAGGACTAAGCTTATTATCGATAAGTCAGTCTTTCTATAACTTGATTATTAAATGTGTCACGAAAATTTATTCAATTTTACCCATCAAAAAAGATGTCACTGTTTTTGAAAACAAGCTGAATAATCAAGTGGTTAAGTTTAAAGAGTCTCTTGAATTGTTTGCTGATAACAAGCGACTCATTGTTCAATTGGTTTTCGTAAATATTGTTAGAATGGGATTGTTTCTAAGTGTTAGTTATTTTGTAGCCAGAAGTTTTGGTTTAAATGATTTATCCATTATTTCAATCATGGGTGGACACATCTTTGTTATGATGCACAATTCATTTATTCCAATACCGGGTCAAAGTGGAACCACAGAATATTTCTTTAATAAGTTTCTAGGAAGATTCTATCAGTCATTTACAACTTCAATCGTGATTGTTTGGCGATTTATTACTTATTATTTTGTTCTAATTATAGGAGCGCTTATTTTTATGTTTTATAAATTCAAAAGTAGGAGAGTACAATAATGAGAATTGGGATATTTTCGGATGCGTATTTACCAACCATCAATGGGGTTGTGACATCGATTGTGACACTTAAAAATGGTTTAGAAAAGAATGGTCATGAAGTTTTTATTGTCTCTAATCATGGTGCTTTATATGAATTAGATTATCAAGATAATATCTTGTTATTACCTGGTATTAATATTAAATTTTTGTTTGATAACAAGCTTTCTACACCACTTCAAATCAGAGCAACTGAGATTATCAAACAGATGAATTTAGATTTAATTCATGTTCACACCGAATTTGGGATTGGATTGTTTGCTCGATACGTTGCTAAAAAAGAAAATATTCCATTAGTGTACACTTATCACACAACCTATGAAGATTATACCCACTACATTAATCCGATTCATTCAAAATCGGTTGAAAAGATGGCCAAGCGTTTAGTATCTGTTTTAAGTCGACAATTATCTAAACCGGCTCAAGCCATTATTACTCCTTCTGCCAAGACGAAAGAACTCTTATTAAGTTATGGTGTCTATCAACCTATTCATGTTATTCCTACTGGCGTTAATCTGGATCGATTTGAAAAAACACCTAAAATTCAAACAAAAGCATCCTATTTAAGACAACAGTTTAATATCAAACCAGAAGATTTATTATTAATCTTTGTTGGTCGTTTAGGAGAAGAAAAAAATCTAGAGATGTTAATTGAGAGCATCTCACTTAATAAGGATAAGAATATCAAATTAATGATTGTTGGTGGTGGACCAATCTTTGATAATCTACAAGATTTAATTAAAGAGTTTAATGTACAAGAATCTGTTTTTATGACAGATCGAATTCCTAATGATCAAATAGCCGCTTATTATCATGGGGCTGACGCCTTTATTTCGGCTTCAATGACTGAAACGCAAGGTTTAACATTTATTGAGGCAATGGCCTGTGGCTTACCACTATTTGCCAGTGATAAAGAAGTGTTACATGATTTATTAATTGAAAATGAGAATGGCTATTTTTTTGATACTTTAGAAGAATTAAATCAGTGCTTAGATAAGTTTTATCATCTAAGTCAACAAGAGAAAGGTATGATGGCACAAAGATCGCTTGAGCTAGTTAGACCATATAGTGATATTGTCTTTGTTGATTCAATGATAAATCTTTATTCCAAAGTATTATTGAATGCTGAAGATAAAGAATATACAGTGATTGGTCTTAAACAAAATGAGAATACTTCACTAATTGAATTATCTAATGATTTAAATTATTTGAATGTTATCTTAACCAATGATGATATAAAAGAGTTCAATCTATCTGAAGGCCGTATTTTAAGTTTAAAGGAGATGTCGATGTTAAAAGAAAAGGATTTAATTAGTGAGAAAGTATCCAAATGTCTTAATAAAATAAGTTATCATGATTATTCAGAAGCCCAAATGAGAACTTACTTACAAGAGAGTGATCCTGATAATCCAATACTTAATGAACAAGTGATGCGTGTTTTAATCGAAAAAGGATTTATTGATGATGAGCGTTTTATACAAGAACTGGTTATTCGCTATCAAGAAAAGGGTTATGGTTTATATCGAATAACGAAAAACTTGGAGAAATATCAATTTGAAGAAAATCTTGAAACCTTAGTCTTAGAACGGATTTCTGATCAACAAACAGATCATTTACACCAACAATTTGAAAAAGTGTCTCAACAACGCTTTAATGGTTCATATTTAAGTGTAAAGAATAAAATTTATGAGAAGTTAGTGAGACAAGGCTTTAAAGCCTCATTAGTGGGTGATTTATTAAATAAAGCAGAACTTGATTACGATGAACTTGCCTCATGCATGAGTGATTATGCTAAACTTAAGAAGAAAGAAACAGATCGATACCAAATCATCAATAAATTGAAACAAAAAGGATATCGACAAGACAGTATAAATAAAGTGATAGGGGAGAGTGAAGATGAAGATTAGAGATTTTCAAGAACGAACAAAAGTAAATCAACCATTATTAGTTGTGAATGTGATAAAAGGGGTTGCCAATAATGGTGCACCCTATATGTCCTTAAACTTACAAGATAATTCAGGAAATATTGAGGCTAAATTATGGGATGTCAGTGAAGAAATATCCAATAAGCTAAGAGCTGGGCATATTGTTGAAGTGGTAGGGGATGTGATTAAATATAAATCTAATCTTCAACTAAAGTTACAATCTGTTGAGATCTTAAATCAAAAGAGTTATCAACTGAGTGACTTTATTATTACCTCTGATATTTCTAAGGAAGAATTAAAGAAGGGGATTTATCATTATATTGACTTAATTAATGATGAAATACTAAAAAAAGTTACTAAAACAATTATTGATTCGGTTGAAAAACAATTTTTCTTATACCCAGCTGCCTCTAAAAACCACCATGAATTTGTTGGTGGATTAGCAACCCATACCTTAGAAATGTGTCAACTTGCAGAGAAATTAGGACAACAATATTCAGTTATTGACATGGACTATTTATATGCTGGGGTGTTATTACATGATGTTAGTAAGATTGACGAGTTTGTTTCACCGGTCGTGGTGGAATACTCTAGAGCAGGTAAATTACTAGGACATATTTCAATGGGTCAAACTAAAGTCTATGAAACTGCTAAAGAACTGGGTTATCAAGATAGCGAACAAGTTTTATTGTTAAGACATATGATTCTTAGCCATCATGGTGTATATGAATTTGGTTCTCCAGTTAGACCTCTAACACTCGAGGCTGAAATGTTAAACTTTATTGATAATATCTCTGCTCGTGTCCATATGTTCACTAAGAACACAGAAACTGTTGATGAGGGACAATTTAGTCAACGTGTGTTCTCTTTGGAGGGTCGAGCAATCTATAAACCACATAAGAAAGATGAGTCATAATGAAAACGAGCTGTAATCAGCTCGTTTTTAGTAAGATAAGATTGTTTTTTGAATAGCATCTAAATCAAATTCATTTTGATTAAATGTTATTTTAATCGTATCACTTTGATCATAACGCGGGATTAAATGAAGGTGGAAGTGAAATACTGTTTGTCCAGCCACTTCATTCATATTGGTTAGAACATTAAATCCATTTGCACCTAAATTCATTTGAATCTTTTTGGCTAAATCTTGAGTAATCATCATTAAATGATTAAGTGTTTCTTGATCGCATTCTAAGAAGTTCTTATAAGCTTTCTTAGGAATAATCAGTGTATGACCTTTGGTTGTTTGTGAGATATCCAAGAAGGCCAACGCAATATCATCTTCATATAAGATGTAGGCAGGAATCTCTTTATTAATAATCTTTTCAAAAATAGTCATATTAGTTATCTATTTCGAAATGTTGTAATTGTTCGTTGTTCTTGATCGCATCATAGATAGCTTGATCATAAACTTCGAATCGTGCGTTTTTAAAAGCTTCATTCATTAAGTTAGAAACAGCAAGTTGATCTGTTAAGAAGACATCTTTGTATTCTTCTTTTAATAATGTACTATCAACTTCAATTGGTTTAACTAAGTAAGAAGCATTGACATCAACAATTGGTTGTTTTGACCATTCATCTGTCACAGGTTCATTTGAATCCAAATAGGTTTGAACTAATTCAGGTAGATTGCCTTTTGCGACGATTGTTGGTTCAGCATTGTTTAAACCAGCTTGTGCAGATCCAAATTCAGCAATAACACCCGCAATTTCTTCATCATTGTTGAGCGCTTCTAACGCATCTTTGGCTTGTTGTTCTGTATCAAAGTATAAGACATGAACCTTTATTGGTTTAGACTCTTCAATAATTTTATCTGTATTAGTGTCATATTCCTGTTCTAAGAAAGTTTGTTGTAAAGTAGCAGGGATAAAGATTTCTTCAAGTAGTTCTTCATCAGTTCCACTTCCATAACGCGCTTCAAAGTAATCACCAAAGGTTGCGCGGGCTGAATCTAAATTTTCTTTTGCTTTTTCTTCAATTTCAGGTGTTTGTTCTACTTTAGAACTAATTAATACTTTTTGAGCTTCCGTAATAGCAATTTCAGGTGCAATATTTTGGAATCTTAACATGTTATAAATATTGCCACGGGTAATTTCTTTATCTTCAATTCTAAAAATAATATCGTCAGCATTACTGATGGTTGAAACACCGGAGTTACTACAGCCAACTAGTAATAAGACTATTAATAATAAGGATAATAGTTTTTTCATTATTCTTGACCTCCTAGTCCATAGTGAGTTCTTAGTTGTTCTTCAAACTCTGGGTTATCTGAAAAATCAATGTTTAGATTTTCAGCTTGTTGGAAAAAGGCAAGTCCTCTTAAATTTGGAGCATAAGTAGACATTAATTGGTTAAACTCAGGATGTGATTTGATTTCTTCACGATCATCAGATGTGATGACTATTTTATGCCATCCAGATGGAGATTTAATCCAATCACTCACTTCGCCAACTTCTAACTCATAGGTTGCATCTAAAAATTCTGGG
>CAZVKL010000006.1:29654-38647 GCA_964627845.1 uncultured Erysipelothrix sp.
CCAATCACTCACTTCGCCAACTTCTAACTCATAGGTTGCATCTAAAAATTCTGGGTGAAAACTAATCGATTTATAAACCACACCAAGCGACCCATTGTTTTGAGCACTGCCAGGGTCAGAAGACATTTCAAGTGCTACTTCACCAAATTCTTTATCTTCGAGTGCTTGATCAATTTCATCCATTTTCGCTTGTGTCGCTTCATCGATTTCATCAGATTCTTCTTCCTGAGTTTCTGCTTGTTGTTGTGGTTGAACTAAGATATGAGAAACTAATCGAGGTTGTTCATCAGCAAATAAGTCTTCTTCAATATTTTCTTCGAAATAGTTGTTAATTAAACGCTCACTTGCTGCCGCATTTAAGTAATAGTCTGAAATCGTGTCATCAGCATCGTAGCCCATTGCTTGAAGTTGATTTGAGATGATTTCTTCAGCTACATCTTCGCCTAACATGGATTTGTAATAAGCGATGGTTTGATCGCCCTCTAAACGAGCTTGGACTTTTTCATCCTCTGTATATTCGAAAGTTCTTTCTAAGACTTCTTTTTCAAAGATAAGAGAAGCTAAAGGACCTTCGTATTGTTCTTGAGCTTGTGCATAAAGCTCATCCGCTGTTAAGTTATGTCCATCGATTGATGAAACAACATATTTTCCATCAACTTGTTTGGCTGAAACTTGACCAGCACCTTGATTAATAATAACTGCCGCAATCCCAATGACAAACACAATTGAAACCAAGATTACATACCAGTATTTTTTTAAAAATTGATTCATAAGTACCTTCCTTTTCGTAAAACATTGCTTAAACATTATACTTTATTTAATACTAACATGCAAAATATTGAAGCCTTTTAAAACAAAAAAAGATGGTCTAGTTGTTTATTATTTAATAAGGTGTCAAAGAAGTTAGTTGATGCTACTTATGTTATAATCAATGCGTGAAAAAAAGAAAGGGAATAGAATGTCAAAATTAGTTATAAAAGATTTGCATGTCTCAGTAGAAGACAAACAAATTCTTAAAGGAGTTAATTTAGAAATTAATTCAGGCGAAATTCATGCCTTAATGGGACCTAATGGTAATGGTAAGTCAACGTTACTCTCTGTAATTATGGGGCACCCAGCTTATACGGTCACCTCTGGATCAATCGAGTTCGATGGTGACGATGTTTTAGAAATGGAAGTTGATGAGCGTTCTCAAGCCGGTTTATTCTTAGGGATGCAATATCCTCAAGAAGTGCCTGGGGTCACAAATTCAGATTTCATGAAAGCAGCACTTAATTCACGTCGTGAAGAGCCAGTTGGATTATTTGAGTTTGTTAAAAAAATGGAAGGGGCTATCGAAAAACTTGATATGAAGGAAGACTTAGCTCACCGTTATCTAAACGAAGGATTCTCTGGTGGTGAAAAGAAACGGAATGAAATCTTACAGATGATTTTATTAGAACCAAAAATTGCGATGTTAGATGAAATCGATTCAGGGCTTGACGTTGACGCGCTTCACTTGGTAGCAGACGTTGTTAATGAAACAGTCAACAATCAAAATTCTGGAGTTTTAATTGTGTCTCACTATGAGCGCTTCTTCCAACAAATCAAACCAACGCATACGCATATCATGATTGATGGTAAAATTGTTCATTCTTCTGATGGTTCATTAGTTAATAAGATTGACTCAGAAGGATATGACTGGATTAAGTCAGAACTTGGTATTCATTTTGTAGAGAAAGATGAAAATGTAAAACCAGCACCTAAAGCATCAATTGAAGGTTGTGCCGTAAAGGAAACTGCTAACTAATGGAAAAGTTGAATATTGATTTAAAAGAGAGTCAAATTGTTTCAGTCGCAAGCGATGTTCAAGTTTCATACAATCTTACAGTTAGCGACGAAACAGATGTAACCCTTAATTTCCCTGAAAATTCAAAAGGGATTATGGTGCTAACATTAATGGGTGAAGGGTCTTTAGACCTTACATTAAACTTCAACAATCACTCGCATTGGGATTATTTGATTATGAACGAAAGTGATCACGCCTTAAATATTAAGGAAGTCGTCAATCTTTATGAAAATGTTCATCTTCAAGCAAACTATGGTGAATTATCCAATGGAGCACATGTTAAGGACACTGTCTTTAATTTTGTAGGTCCACACTCACATTTAGACGTAAGAGGTGCAAGTATTGCCTTTAACAATTTAGAGTGGCATATGTCTGCTATTCATAAAGCGAAGGATACTTACGCGATGCTTAAAAACTATGGTATTGTCGTTGAGGGTGGAAAATTAACCTTTGAAGTCTTAGGAAATATTGAAAAAGGATTTTCTAGATCTAAGACCCACCAAGAAACGCGTGTGATGAACATGGATGCTAAAGTCAAAGCAAAAGTATTCCCTAAACTTGTTATTGATGAAAACGATGTTGAAGCAAGTCATGCTGCATCCGTCGGTCAACCAGATCCAGAAGCAATTTATTATATGCGCTCACGTGGTCTAACACTTAAAGAAACACTCCAACAAATGACGCTGGGTTATTTACTTCCAATTGTGGATGTCATTGAAGATGAGTCGATTAGAGAACAATTGTCCAAAACGATTTATTCGAAGGTGATGCAATAATGTTTGATGTCGCGAAAATACGTCAAGATTTCCCAATTCTAAAGAAGAAAATGGAAGATAAGCCACTTATCTATTTTGATAATGCCGCGACAACCTTCAAACCACAAGCTGTGATTGACGCGGTCATTAATTATTACACCAATGAATCCGTTAATATTCATCGCGGTGATTATCAATTATCCCATGAAGTCAGTACCCATTTTGAAGATGTCCGACAAAGTGTCGCAGATTTTATTGGGGCTCAAAAGAAAGAGATTATATTTACTTCGGGTGCTTCTGAATCACTCAACATTGTTGCTCAAGGTTATGGGATGAAACACCTTAAAGAAGGGGATGTTATTTTAACGACAGAAGCAGAACATGCTTCGAATATCTTGCCTTGGTTTAATGTGGCTAAAAAGAAAAAAGCCATTGTTGAATATATACCAATGGACAACGAAGGTCGTCTAACCATTGAGGATGTCAAATCAGTTTTAACGGATAAAGTTAAAGTAATTGTGATCGCTCATGTCTCCAATGTCTTGGGCTATGTAAACCCAATTAAAGAAATATGTAAACTAGCCCATGAAGTCGGAGCCGTCGTCGTTTGTGATGGTGCTCAATCAGTGGCCCATATGCCAATTGATGTCAAAGATCTAGATGTTGATTTCTTTGGCTTTAGCGCCCATAAGATGTGTGGTCCAACTGGGGTTGGGGTTCTATACGGTAAATATGAGTTATTAGAAGCGTCTGATCCATTATTATATGGGGGTGGTTCCAATGCTCGATTCAATACTTGTGGGGATGTCACCCTAAAACATGCACCGGATAAGTTTGAATCCGGAACAAGAAATATTGAAGGTGTTCTTGGCTTAGGAGCCGCAATTGACTATCTCAAGTCAATTGGGATGGACGAAGTCGTTAATATTGAGCGTGAGTTATATGAGTATCTAATGGAAAAACTATTAGAATTGGATAACTTAATTATATATAATCCAAAAGCAGATACAGCAATTACCGCATTTAATGTAAAAGGCATCTTTGCTCAAGATGTGGCGGCATATTTATCAAGCTTTGGGATTGCGTTAAGAGCAGGTAATCACTGTGCGAAAATACTACTAGAAGTATTGGGGACCAATGAAACACTTCGTTGTTCACTGTATTTCTATAATACCAAAGAAGAAATAGATACCTTTGTTGATGTACTAAAAGAAATTACGTTAGAGAAAACAATTGATATGTATCTATAGGGGGGACGATGAAAGATTATACAAAAGATCCGCTATTCTTAAGACAGATTATTATGGATCATTATCAAAACCCACGA
Source organism: uncultured Erysipelothrix sp. (assembly GCA_964627845.1). Classification (GTDB taxonomy): domain Bacteria; phylum Bacillota_I; class Bacilli_A; order Erysipelotrichales; family Erysipelotrichaceae; genus DUUI01. Next base: position 33,565 of record CAZVKL010000006.1, read on the forward strand.
CATAAAAAGCTATATGATGAGTCAGAGGACTATTATGAAAAACATATGGATGCTGATTCATGTATCGATGATATAAAAGTTCAAGCTAAGATTAAAGATGGGATTATTGAGGATGTTGTATGGGATGGCGTTGCTTGTGTTATCTCTACCGCTTCAACATCAATTATGTCTGGCTTACTAAAAGGGAAAACAATTGATCAAGCAAGAGATTTAATTGACACCTACAACAAAATGATTAACTTAGAAGACTTTGATGAAGAATCAATGCAAGAAGCAATTGCGTTTTCTCAAGTTGGTAAACAAGCAAACCGTATCGGATGTGCGACCATTGGTTGGAGAGCCATTACCGATATTATTGTAGAAAGTGAGGAAGACAATGTCAGATAGAGACTTACTACCCTCAACCGAATATGCCTTTGGTTTTAAAGACGATGTAGCAACTGTCTTTTCAACCGGTAAAGGGATTAATGAGGATGTCATTCGACAAATTTCGTCCATTAAGAATGAACCTGAATGGATGTTGGAATTACGATTAAAAGCCTATCGTGCTTTTGATAAAAAGCCTATGCCTCAGTGGGGTGCAGAGCTAAACGACATTAACTTTGATGATTTTATCTATTATTCAAAATCATCCGAGCAGATGCAAAATAACTGGGAAGATGTCCCAGAAGAAATTAGAAATACTTTCAAGAAATTAGGAATTCCAGAAGCTGAAGCAAAATACCTTTCTGGGGTCGCTACACAATATGACTCTGAAATGGTTTATCACAACATGCTTGAAGAAGTGGAAGAAAAAGGGGTTATTTTCTTAGATACGGATACCGCACTCAGAGAACATCCTGAACTATTTAAAAAATACTTCGGTACAATTGTTCCTTATACGGACAATAAATTTGCGGCATTAAACACAGCTGTTTGGTCAGGTGGATCCTTTATTTATGTACCAAAAGGAGTCACCTTAGATAAACCGCTTCAATCATATTTCAGAATTAATGCGGATAATATGGGTCAATTTGAAAGAACCCTCATTATTGTTGATGAAGGTGCAGACGTTCACTATGTTGAAGGTTGTACTGCCCCAATCTATAAATCAGACTCATTGCATGCGGCAGTGGTTGAAATCATTGTCCATAAAAATGCGCGTTGTCGTTATACTACCGTTCAAAACTGGTCAAATAATGTTCTCAACTTAGTCACAAAACGTGCCAAAGTTTGGGAAAAGGGAATTATGGAATGGATCGATGGAAACATTGGTGCACGCATTACGATGAAATATCCTGCTTGTATCTTAGCTGGAGAGGGTGCTCGTGGTATGACCATCTCAATCGCCGTTGCAGGTCAAGGACAAACTCAAGATGCGGGAGCGAAGATGATTCATTTAGCACCAAATACACAATCCAACATTATTTCTAAATCAGTTTCAAGAAATGGTGGAGAAGTGAACTATCGTGGAATTGTCCATCATGCAAAAAACGCAATTAATGCGAAATCACACATTGAATGTGATACCTTAATACTCGATGAATTTTCTCGATCTGATACATTGCCAGTGAATGTGGTTGAAAACAATCAATCAATTATTGAACATGAAGCGGCTGTATCAAAAATTTCTGAAGATCAAATGTTCTATTTGATGTCACGTGGCTTAAGTGAAGAAGAAGCAGCAGAAATGATTATTCTAGGTTTCTTAGAACCATTTACACGCGAATTACCAATGGAATATGCGGTCGAACTTAACCAACTGATGAAACTTGAAATGGAAGGGTCTGTTGGATAAGAAAAGCCTCAGAGCCATCAAACTCAAACAACGAGAAGTTTTTCCTAAATTATTAAAAGAGGTTTATGATCAAAAGATATGTAAGCAGTTGTTGGAGTTAGTTGAAGAATCTGAGTGTATAAGCACTTATATTAGTATTAAAGACGAGGTTGATACTCGTCTTTTTATCAATGAACTATTCAATAAAAAGAAATGTGTCTGTGCACCTGTCATTGATAATCAACAAATGACCATGCACCAGTTAACGAGTTTAGAAGCAACCAAAGAAGTGGCGATGAATCTTTTAGAACCCACATCAATGATTGAATGTGAACCTGATATAATCATTGTTCCATTAATTGCCTTTAATCAGAAGGGTTACCGCATTGGCTATGGAGGTGGTTATTATGATCGCTACCTCAAAGACAAAGAAGTACTCAAAATTGGAATTGCTTATTCTTGGATGTTAGAGTCGTTTGTTGAAGACGATTTTGATATCCCATTAGACATTATTGTGACTGAAACTAAATCACATAATATCACATAATTTGTACACATTGGTTTCACAGACAGAAATTATACTATAGTCACAATAGAAAATATTGTCGGGTGAAATTCCCAACCTTCCTTCCTTGTAGTAATATTAAGAAAAAAAGAGCACCCAATGGGTGTTCTTTTTTACATGTTAATTCGTTTCATAATATAGGCAATCGGTGCATTTTTACTTTGATAGTGGTGTACTTCTACCTCATATTGTTTCTTATCCACTTGGTGTTTAACCCACAACTCAACGGCTTGAGCCTCTTTATCACCACCACGATGTCCAGGATAGGCGGTAATAATTAAGTAACTGTTTATCTTGAGTAGTTGATGCACCTTAGAGAGCGAAACTAAAGTGGAATCTTTGTTTGTCATAATTTTTTTATTTCCACCCGGTAAATAACCAAGGTTGAACATCACTAGATTCACATAAGGTTTCACATACTGATTCACATTTTGATGGTCGTCTAAGATATAGGTTATATTATCATAATCAGCCGTTCTCTCTTTAGCCGACTCAATGGCTTCTGGTTGAATGTCAAATGCATAGACATGTTTCGACAGTTTTCCAAGGGCTAATGTATCGTGACCTCGACCTGTTGTCATATCAACACTAATCCAATCAGGTTGCACTGTCTGTTCTAAAAATTCATGAATAATTTCATTGGTGTTTTTCATATCGATCTCCTTGAATAATATTTTGATTTGCCATCGTCTTATCAATTTGATTTAAGACGCTAATTTTATTTAAAGTCCATCTGGGTTCAATAATTTGGCTTTCAACTGGATCACCTGTTAATCTCATGACCACCGTTTCTGGTGGTAGTAGTCGTAATTGATCAATTGTAATATCAACAAATTCATCTTGAGTTAAAATTGGATAAGGTTTTTGTTTATAGCGATAGGCTTCCAGCGTATTCTTAAGCACCTGATACATATGGATTTTTATTCCATCAACCTTTAACTGTGCACAATACCGTGCTGTTTCAATCATCATCTGTTTTGTTTCAAATGGCAAACCATTAATAATATGCAGGGTGGTATGAATGTTGGCTTCTTTGAGCTGTTTTACAATGGTTGTCACAATCTGGTTATCATGTCCACGATTAATGTATTGATTGGTTTGGGGGTGGATGGATTGTAAACCAATTTCTATATAAAGGTCTTTCTTTTGATTCATCTCTTTAAAATAAGCAATTTTTTGTTCGTCTAAACAATCTGCTCTGGTTGCGATAATGACACCAACAAAACGGTCGTCTTCAAAGAAAGGATCATATAATTTTTTTAGATTTTCTAGCGAATCATAAGTGTTGGTATAGGCTTGAAAATAAGCCATCCCTAAACCTTTTGGCCATTTCTGGCGCATCACCTTAAAGCCATCTTCAATCTGAGCTTCTAAGGTGTCTCGAAGGATTAAATCACCCGAACCTTCTATTGAACAAAAACTACAGCCCATTATCCCTAAATGATTGTCTCGATTGGGACAAGTAAAACCAGCATCTAATGGAACTCTAAAAATCTTTTGATGATATTTATTCTTTAGAAAGTAAGAATAAGTATGGTAGCGCTTATTATCGCTTGTGTAAGGAAATAAATTCGTTGATTTCATTGTTAAATTATAACACAGTGCGTCACTGTGTTATAATTGTTCAGTTAAAAGGAGCAACTTATGTCAAAACAGAAAATTATTAACCTTGCTGTAATCGCCCATGTTGATGCTGGTAAGTCGACTTTAGTCGATGCCTTTCTTAATCAATCAGGTATTTTTAGTGAGCACGAAACCAGAATTGACCAAGTCATGGACAGCAATGATTTAGAAAGAGAACGAGGCATTACCATCTATTCTAAAAACTGCTCCATTCAATATAAAGATATTAAAATCAACATCGTCGACACACCTGGCCATGCTGATTTCTCAAGCGAAGTCGAACGGATCATTCAAACCGTGGATACCGTTATATTGTTAGTTGATAGTGCTGAAGGGCCAATGCCACAAACACGCTTTGTCTTAAGAAAAGCGTTAGAACAAGGATTAAACCCAATCTTGTTTATCAATAAAATTGATAAGAAAGATGCCAGAGTTCAAGAAGTTGTTGATTTAGTTTATGAATTATTCATCGATTTAGAAGCCAATAATGATCAACTTGACTTCCCAATTCTTTATGGTGTGGCTAAAGAAGGCAAGGCCATGACGGACTTAGAACAAGACAGTGATAACCTAGGACCATTATTTGAAACCATTGTGAACCATGTTAAACCCTATCCGGATTATGATGATCAACCTTTACAGATGCAAGTCTCATCGTTAGCCTACGATGACTACATTGGCAGACTTGGAATAGGACGTCTATTCAAAGGAACCATTAAAAAAGGACAGAATGTTATCATGGTCGATAATCAACTCAATCAGTTTAGAGGACAAATCTCTAACATCTATATTTATGAAGGATTGAAAAGGAAACCCGTCGACATTGCCTATTCAGGGGATATTGTGTTAGTCAGTGGATTAAGTAAGATATCCATTGGCGACACAATCAATAGTCCGGATTATATTGAAGCACTGGAACCCATTCATATTGAAGAACCCACATTATCGATGAACTTTATGGTCAATTCTTCACCATTTGCGGGTCAAAGTGGTAAATATGTGACATCAAGAAATATTAAAGAACGCTTAGAAAAAGAATTAGAAGTCAATGTTGGGCTTAAAGTTGAAGAGACAAATTCTACGGATACCTTCAAAGTTTCAGGCAGAGGAGAGTTGCATTTAACCATATTAATTGAGAA
>CAZVKL010000006.1:38747-49769 GCA_964627845.1 uncultured Erysipelothrix sp.
AATGATACCCATGGAGAAGGAACAATTATCCGACAAGTAAAAGGGTTTGAACCACACAAAGGAAATATTGAACAAAGGCAGGTGGGATCGCTCATTTCAATTGCGACAGGGGAAGCAATGACCTATTCAATCTTTAATCTTCAAGAAAGAGGAACCTTCTTTATTGGACCTCAAACGCCAGTCTATGAAGGGATGATTGTTGGTCAATCCGCTCGAGACATTGATATGGAAGTAAACCCAACGAAAAACAAAAAAGCAACATCAGTTCGTTCTGCTGGAAATGATGAGGCGATGCGCTTAGTACCTCATCGAGTCCTCACTTTAGAGTCTGCTTTAGAATTCATTACTGACGATGAATTAGTGGAAGTAACGCCTGATGCCCTCCGTTTAAGAAAACGCTTCTTAACATCCAATGATCGTAAACGCGCAAATAAAGGTGAGAAATTTGAAGAAAAATAGACCCGTTCATTTAGAAATTACCCATACCTGTAAACAATCTGGTGCTCGTACCGGAATTTTACACACGCCACATGGAAGTGTTTTAACGCCCATGTTTATGCCAGTAGGAACGCTTGCGACGGTTAAATTCTTATCTCCTGCAGACATCAAAGCCATTGAGTCTGGTGTTATTTTAAGTAACACTTACCATCTATGGCTAAGACCTGGGGATGAGGTCATTAAAGCTGCGGGCGGATTACATCAATTTATGAATGTAGACAATCCAATTTTAACCGATAGTGGGGGCTTCCAAGTCTTTTCATTGGCCCATATGAGAAATATTGAAGAAGAGGGTGTCCATTTTAGAAGTCATCTTAATGGAGATAAATTATTCCTATCACCTGAGAAATCCATTCAAATACAAAATAATTTAGGTGCTGACATCATCATGTCATTTGATGAATGCCCAGCCTATCCCGCCACATACGATTATATGAAAGAGTCGGTTGAACGGACCCTTCGTTGGGCAAAACGGGGGCAAGATGCCCATCAAAGAGCTCACGATCAATCGTTGTTTGGGATTGTTCAAGGTGGCGATTTTGAAGATTTAAGAGCACTAAGCGCAAAAACCCTAGTTGAGATGGATTTTGATGGATATAGTATTGGTGGAACGTCTGTGGGTGAAGACAAAGAGACAATGTATCGTATGGTCGATTATTCGATTGTTCACTTACCAAAAGACAAACCAAGATACTTAATGGGAGTTGGAGCTGTAAATGATATTCTAGAATCTGTCAAACGAGGCGTCGATATGTTTGACTGTGTTTTGCCAACAAGAATCGCTAGACATGGCAGCGCAATGACCTCACAAGGACGAGTGAATATTAAAAAGAAAGAATATGAATATGACTTTAGTCCACTTGATCCAGAGTGTGATTGTGAGACCTGTCAAAACCACACGAAAGCTTATTTAAGACATTTAATTCGGTCAAATGAAGGGTTAGGGATGAGATTGATGAGCATTCACAACCTACGTTTCTTAATACGTTTAACTCAAGAAATCAGACAAGCGATTAATGAGGATCGCTATCTTGATTACATGGATGAGGCGTTTCATAAATATGATCTATTTAAGAAAGATGCTAAAGGTTTCTAATGAGAACAAAAGATTTTGATTTTAATTTACCAGAAGCATTAATTGCTCAAACACCCTTAGAAAATAGAAGTGAATCTCGATTAATGGTCATCGATAAACAAGACCAAACCATCGAACATAAACATTTCTATGATATTTTAAATTATCTTGAGCAAGGGGATGTATTAGTGGTTAATAACACCAAAGTGATCCCAGCACGCTTATTTGGCATTAAAGCAGAAACAGGGGCTCATGTTGAATGTCTGATTCTAAAAATGCATGGCGATATCATTGAATGTTTGGTTGGTAACGCGAAGAAAGTAAAAGTAGGAACGAAAATTATCTTTAAAGAAAATGTTTTAAGTGCAATTTGTTTAGAGAGAAAAGAAGAAGGAATCATGATCTTTCAGTTTATCTATGATGGAATTCTTATGGAAAAACTCGATGAACTGGGTCATACGCCACTTCCTCCCTATATCCATGAAAAATTAGCGGATAAGAATCGGTATCAAACCGTGTATGCGAAAATTGATGGATCTGCGGCGGCACCCACTGCGGGGCTGCATTTTACACCACTACTTCTTCAAACATTAAAAAAGAAGGGTGTCGAACTTGTGGAAGTGACGCTCCATGTTGGCTTAGGAACCTTTAGAACCGTAAAGGTTGATGATGTCAATAATCATACAATGCATACCGAAGATTATCAGATGACTCCAGAGGCTGCCAAAAGACTTAATTTAGCTAAACAAGACAAGCGACGTATCATTTCAGTAGGGACCACCACTACTCGAGTGTTAGAAACACAAATGATGCGCTATAATGAATTTAAAGCGGAAGTATCCAATACGGATATCTTTATATATCCTGGTTTCGAATTTAAAGCGATTGATGCTTTAATTACGAACTTCCATTTACCACAATCAACCTTGTTAATGTTGGTGAGTGCGTTAGTCAACAAGGAATTTATTTTAGAAGCTTATCAACAAGCGGTGAATGAACAATACCGATTCTTTAGTTTTGGGGATGCGATGTTAATCAAATGAAAATAAACTATCTTGAAATTTATGACAAACTTTTAGACAGTATTCAAGGGAAACCTAAACTGTGCTTACAGGCCTGTTGCGCACCATGTAGCAGTGCCGTTTTAGAGTTGTTAGCAGACAAATTTGAGATTGTACTATTCTTTAATGGCCACAATATCTTTCCATATGCAGAATATGAAAAACGACTCGAAGAAGTTAAACGTCTTGTAAAGATTGCTGAGAAAGATTTTGGGGCAACCATCGAATTGATTGTTATTGAACCAAGAATAGACGAATATATGAAATCGCTCGCCTTTGGTAAAGGCCAAAAAGAGGGGGGGAGTCGATGTGAAGCCTGTTATGGGTTGCGACTAAAGGAAACACTTGATTTTGCTCGTGACAATGGAATTCATTATGTCAGTACGGTGATGACTATTTCAAGACAAAAGTGCTCCCAAAAGATTAATGGATCAGCAAAAGCATTAATGCCTCATTATCCTGATTTAACCTATGTCTATTCTGATTTTAAAAAGAGGCATGGCAATACAAGAAGTAGTGAATTATGCAAAGCCTACGATTTATATCAACAACAATATTGTGGATGTTCATATTCTTTAAAGGAAAAATATGAGCGTGATAATAAGAAAAATTTAAATTCATGATAAACTAACAATGGAGGTAACTGAAATGATAAAAACAGATTACAAATTAAATAATAATATCTTAATTCCAAGTATTGGATTTGGGACCTGGCAAATTCCTGATGGAGATGAAGCATATCAATCAACTTTATGGGCTCTTGAAAATGGTTATCGGCACATTGATACCGCTTATGTTTATCGCAATGAAAAATCAGTGGGACAAGCCATTGTCGATAGTGGTATTGATCGTGCAGATATCTTTGTGACCACGAAACTAAGTGCCAATATAAAGAATGCGGATGAGGTAAGACCCTACTTTGAAGAGTCGCTTCAAAACTTAGGACTCGATTATGTTGATTTATATTTAATTCATAATGCACGTCCTTGGAATGATGCGAAAGAAGGGCATGATTACTTTGAAGAAAATGTTGCGATATATGAAGTGATGCAAGAACTCTATGAAGAGGGTAAAATTCGAAGCATTGGTGTATCAAATTTCTTAGTCAAAGATTTAGAAAACTTATTAGAAAATACGATCGTCATTCCGGTCTTAAATCAAATTAAATTTCATCCAGGCTATTTACAAGAAGACGTTGTTGAGTTTTGTCAATCTCACCAAATACTTATTGAAGCCTATAGTCCATTTCAAACGGGACAAATTTTTGGCAATGAAGTCATTGCTGGGTTAGCGAGAAAATATCAAAAAACTGAAGCACAACTCATTCTACGTTGGATACTTCAGTTAGGTCATTTACCACTTCCTAAGTCAGTTACTCAAGAAAGAATCATTTCAAATTTAGACGTCTTTGACTTTAAAATAAGTGAAGAAGATATGAAACAGATAAATAAAATGTCCCTTTAAAGGACATTTTTTTCTACTTCAACTGGATCAGTCACATTGGTCGTTACTTTCGTCATGACAATGTCTTGTTCAGGTCGATCGAATCGGTCAGTTTTATGATCAACAACCCAATCAACCACTTCAATTCCTTTTATAACTTTCCCAAAGGCGGCATATTGACCATCCAAATGAGGGGAATTTTGATGCATGATAAAGAACTGAGAACCAGCAGAATTTGGATTCATTGAACGGGCCATAGAAATAACCCCGCGCTCATGGACTAAAGAGTTGTTGAAGCCATTAGAACTAAATTCACCAGCGATACTGTATCCTGGACCACCCATGCCTGTGCCTTGTGGGTCGCCACCTTGAATCATAAATCCATCAATAACCCGATGAAAAATGGTATGATCATAAAATCCTTGTTGGACTAATGATAAAAAGTTATTTACTGTGTTTGGGGCTATTTCAGGATAAAGCTCTAATTCAATGTTGTATTCATTGTTAATTTCAATTGTTACGATAGGTTTTGTCATTATTAATTTCCTCCTGTTAAAATATAACATTGACCAACCGACAGTTCAATGAAAATGCGTTAATCAATAATCCTCTACAATAATATAGTTAGTGGTATAATAAAGAATGGATTGGATAAAATTATGGAATTAATATACTTACTAACAGTTATCATAACCATTGGGTTGGTTATGTTTTTAATAAAAAGATACAACTTAACACGCTATCAAGTGATGATATTTATTTTGTTGGTGTTGTTTTGGAGCAGTGTCATTATTATACGTGCCTACCGAAAGAGTTATGCGAATAACCCAATTGAGTTAGGGGGCTTGGCATTAGGCTCAGCGGCTGCCTCCGTCATTGCTTCTGGATATGGTTTTATATCCATCTTTGCTCGGTTTAGCATCTTTTATCTCTCTGATCTATTTCATTCAAGAAAATTACTCATCTCAATAGCCTTAACTATTATTGGGCTAACCTCTTATTGGGTTTTAATTGAGCCAAGTTACACGTCTTTATTAATGAGTTCGTTAGCATTAGGGATAGGGGCATCGATGCTTAGTTTATTTAATGTTTTCTTTGCACAAACCTTTAGCCCAAAACAAGCCATGATGTCAGTTTCAATATTATCTGTTGCGCCACTATTGGCCGAATTTATTATGTCTGCGTTTCAGGCCAACTACACCATTGTGTCTCAAGAAAATTATTCGATGTTATGGTTGTTGTCGTTAGTCTTGGCAATGGTATCACTTGTCTTTTTAGTCTTTGTTAAAGATAATAAACCACCCAACCGTGTCATGACTGCTTATAGTTTGAAGAAAGTTTTATCGAATCGTAATATTTATTTTTTTGGCATGATTGCGATTTTGGTCTCAGTCATTAAGTTTGCGACCTCAGGCAGTAATTTGATTACCTATTTTCAATCGGACATTGTTCAAATGAGTTCAGGAAAAGTAGCCTATAGTGATTTTATATTCTCAGTCTCTCAAATGATTGCGGGTGTGTTAGCAGGTTTAACCATTAGTAAACGAATTGGATTAAAGAACACACTCTCGTTCGGTATACTCTTAGGAATCGCGTTTAATCTGATTTTAATCTTTAGTACCCAACCATGGCTCTTATTCTTTAGTAGCATCCTCTCAGGTTTTGGTTATGGGCTGACATACAATTCACTCATTGGGTTAACTTTGGAGAGTGTTGATGTAGATCTAAGGGAAATGAACATGGCAATTTTCCAAACCTTCTTTGCGATTGGGATTTTTTATGGGGATTACCTTTATAAAATTATTCTTAATTTCATTGGGGAAGTGTCAGAATTTCAAATGTATCAAAGTATTTTCTGGGTCATCTTAATAATGAGTGTTGTGTTATTAATGCTGACCTACTTTGGCTTAATGATTAATGAAAGGGTGAATAAAGATGAGATTAATAGTACCGTATACCAATGATGAACGTTTAATTGATAGTGATTATGATGTGTTTTTGATTATTCAAAAAGGATTAAATTCTCATTATCAACAGGAAACAAAGAACGTTAAAGAAACCATCAACTTAGTGCATCAAAAGGGTAAACTTGCGTTTGGATGGATTAATCGTTTTATATTTGAACCTGAAATGCAAAAGACAGTTGAACAGATGATGAAGTTAATCAATGCTGGGGTTGATGGCTTTATCGTCAATGACTTTGGTTTGTTGTTGAAACTTAGAGAATTGAAGTTTGAAAAAGAAATCATATTATCGACAGATACAACCATCACTAATAAACTCGAGGTCGATTTTCTTATTGAAGAAGGCTTTGATAAAGTGATGAGTGCACGTGAACTGACCCTTGAAGAACTAATTGAAATGGGGAGTCCACAGGTCGTGGTCCCAATATTTGGTCATCAAATTATTTCAACGTCACGCCGTCAACTCTTAAGTGCTTATGGCGATTTATTAAATCAAGACTATGAGTCAAATCATGTTTATCAACTTAAAGAATCCACTCGTCAAGATCATTTTCTATTAATTCAAGATGAAACAGGGACCCATATCTTTGATCAAAAGGTTTTTGTTGGTTTCGAAGGGTTAAGTACACTATTAGATACCGGTATTGATTCCTTTTTTATCGATCATTTTAATCTATCGACATCATTACTAATTCTGGTGGCAAAACTATTAGTTGCGATTAAAGATCAATCCATCACTCCTTCACAAGCACTCCATCAACTGATGGATGCCTATCCAAATTTAGAAACAACTAGTGCCTTATGGTATCTAAAGACAACAGATAAAAAGGAATAGACATGCATAAAATAGAATTATTAGCTCCAGCTGGAGATTTACATCGTTTAAAAACGGCGATTAAATTTGGTGCCGATGCCGTCTATATTGGTGGCAAGCGCTTTTCATTACGTTCTAGAGCATCGAATTTTGATTTAGAAACGATTGAAGAAGCAGTTACATTTGCTCATGAATATGGTTCGAAAGTATTTGTGACCGTTAATATGATTCCCCATGAAGAGGATTTAGAGGGTTTAGATGAGTATTTAATTGCGTTAAATAAAATAGGGGTTGATGCTATTATTGTGGCCTCTGTCGCGATCATGAAACGTGCGAAAGCACTGACCTCAGGGATGGAAGTTCATATTTCAACTCAATACTCAATTACCAATTCAGCAACCATCGACTTTTATAAACAAAACGGGGCGGATCGGGTTGTTTTAGCCAGAGAAAACTCGATAGAAGAATTAGGGGCACTCATGGAAAAAACATCACTCCCAATTGAAGTCTTCATTCATGGTGGGATGTGTGTTAACTATTCAGGACGTTGTACTCTAAGTAACTATATGACCCTTAGAGATGCTAATCGTGGCGGATGTGCTCAATCATGTCGTTGGAAATATGAAATTATTGACAATGATCAGGTCGTCAGTGATGAGAAAACATTGTTTTCAATGAGTTCGAAAGATTTAAATGCGATTGATGTTTTACCAGAATTAATTGATCTTGGGGTTGCTTCCTTAAAAATAGAAGGAAGAATGAAGACAGAATATTATATTGCGACCATTGTCAGTGCTTATCGACGTGCTATTGATGCTATTGCTAATCATGAAGATGTCAACCAAGTATTACTAAGAGCGAAAGCAGAACTTAAGTATGCTGAGAATCGGGAAACTTTTAGTGGTTTCTATCAACAACAACCGACTGTATTTGGACATTTATATGGCATCAATGGGGCTGTTGTCAATCAAAACTTTATTGGGACCGTGTTAGATTATGATGAGTCGACTCAATTAGCGACGATTCAAGTTCGTAACCAATTTAATGAAGAAGAACAAATTGAAGTGTTTGGTCCAAAAACAACACCGATTCCTTTCTATCCATCAATGATGAAGGATTCTGAAGGAAATGAGACGAAGCGATTCTACAAACCGATGGAAATCGTGACTCTACATATTCCTTATACAGTCGAAAAAGATGATTTCATTAGGAAGTTATTTGTATGATTTTTGAAGGAGCGTTGTCTACCAAGGCCATCTTAGAACAAAAGAAACGGACAATTAAGAAGGTATATATTCAAAATAAAAAGCGTTCAAAGAATATCAGTTATATTCTTCATTTATGTCATAAAGACCATGTAAAATTTGAATTTGTTGATAAAGAAGTGATTGAATCATTGTCTTGTGGAAAATCACATGGTGGCATCTTAATTGATGCAGATAACAGATCGTCTGAACCGCTTTGTTTAAATCATGATTTTTATTTGTACTTAGAAGGCATCGAAGATCCTTATAACCTTGGACAAATTATTAGAACAGCCGTGATAGCGGGTTGTAAGTCGATTATTATGAGTGAAAGAGATTATTCTTCATTAGAAAATACGATTTTAAAATCATCAGCTGGATTATTTGAACAAATAAATTGGGTTATCACTGATGCGAAGGCTTCAAATTTGGTACAATTAAAACAAGAAGGCATTAAGCTGGTTGTCGCAAAGCGAGATGAGAACAGTAAGAGCTTAAATCAAATTGATTTGACTCAACCAATTTGTTTGTGTATTGGTGGAGAGAAACGTGGTTTGTCCAAGATTGTTGAAGAAATGGCTGATGAATCGGTTGAAATTCGATATCCAACTGAAACAAGAGTGGCGTTAGATGCAACCAGTAGTAGTGCGATTTTGTGTTTTGAAGTTGTTAGACAACGAATGGAGTGCTAAATGAAAATCAAAATTGTTCAAATGAAGAGTATCAATGGAAAGTTTAAACAAAACGTCCAATTTATGCTTGAAGAAATTAAAAGTGCTATTGGGTTTGCGGATGTGATTGTTTTCCCTGAACTTTGTGTCAGTGGTTCTTTAATTATGGATTACTTTAAGCGAACTGCCGTCATCAATGAATTACTCGACTATAATCTTGAATTGATCGATTCCTCTCACGATATTATGGTGATTTGGGGGAATGTCGATTTACAAAGTGGTCAACTCTTCGATACGGCTTTTGTGGCTTATCAAGGGGAGCTCGTTTTTAAGAGTCATAAAAAGTTTAATTCGACTTCTAATTTACGGTTTAAGAAACAATACTTTGTTCATCCTCATCACGATGAGGTGAAAACGTTTGAAGCGTTTGGCCATCGATGTGCGATCGCGATCAATAATGATATTATGGTCCATGATTTTGATGAAGCGGAGATTATTTTTCATCTAAATTCACATTACTATAGAAAACAAGATAATTTAGACTTTAAAATTCAATTTATAAGTGAACTCAATAAAACAGTTGTGAGTGTCAATGCGGTTGGAATTGTCAATGCTTATAAATACTTTGGAATCTTAGATGGACAAAGTTTAGTCTATAAAGATGATCAAATTTATGTTTTAAATTCAAGATTTGAACAAGAGTCTCAAATCATTGATTTAAATCAATTTAAATCAAATTTGAATGGTGAGCGAATTGAATTGATTGACGTGTTGTTATTTGCGATTAAACAAATTGATCAAGAAATCTTTAGCTTTAAACCAAAATGGATTGTTGGTTTATCAGGAGGTCTTGATTCAAGTGTGGTCGCGGCATTATTAACGATGGCTTTAGGGCACGATCGGGTAGTCGGTCTAAACTTAGCCACCCAGTTTAATTCTGTAACGACTCAAGATAACGCAAGAGATCTTGCGAAAAGACTAGGGATTGACTATATCCCACTTAATATTGATGAATTAGTTGATTCAACCAACCACGTTTTTGATCAACAAGGTTATCAAATTGAGGGACTTGCGCATGAAAATGTTCAAGCACGCTTAAGAGGGCACATGTTAATGACTTATGCCTCTGTGGTTAATGGTGTTGTTAGTAATAACACCAATAAGATAGAAAATGCGTTAGGATATGGAACATTATATGGAGATACGATTGGCGCATTAGGAATCCTTGCTGATTGTACTAAGATGGATGTTATCAAACTTGCGAAGCGCATCAATGAGCGTGGAAATACGGATATCATTCCTAACAACTTAATTCCAGTGATGACCCAAGAGGGTTTAATGTGGGACTTTGCTCCTAGCGCAGAGTTAAAAGAGAATCAGGTCGATCCAATGAAGTGGGGCTATCATGATTACTTAATTGAGCGAATCTTAACAGAACCAAATGCAATGCACAATATTTTAACGGACTATCAAAATGGAACAATGATGGACTCAGAGATTGGCAAGTATTTAAAACAGTATCAACTACAAGATGGAAAAGCATTCATTGATGATCTCACGTGGTTAGTGAGTTCAATTAGTAAAAATAGTTTCAAACGACTTCAAGGAGTCCCATTTATTGTTGTGAGTGAAAGTGCCATGGGCTTAGATACGTGCGAAAATCAAATAGACTTAATTGTTGCCCAAGAAATACAAGAGTTAATGAGACAAATAAGAGGTGATTAAATGAATAAAGTATTATTGTTAGTTGGGTTCATGTTATTAGTTGGTTGTCAAAGTGAACCGCCTCAAGAATCAGAACAAACAGTGGTTGAGACACCAAATATTGATTCGGTTCCACGATTAACACTTCAAGAAGTGGATGAATTTTTAGCACAAAAACAATCGGGTATTTTGTATTTTGGATGGATTACCAATTGTGGGGATTCACGTAACTTCCAAGAGAATTATCTGGAAGGATTTCTAGAGGAACACTCTGAATTAAAAGATAATTTCTATATTGTTGATTTGGATGATCAAGCACCTGATGCACTAATGGATAAAGAATTGAGAGAACCGTTAACAAAAACGTATGATGTTAGCTATTCTCCAACGTTATTAACCATTCAAGAAGGTGAGACAGTTGATAAAATTGAGTGGACGCTTAAGAATTCAGATCCACAAACAGCGATTCCTGCTGAAGATTTAGATGCTTATTTTCAGGAGAGTGGATTTATTCAATAAGACACATAGAGATATGTGTCTTTTATTAT
>CAZVKL010000007.1:0-47138 GCA_964627845.1 uncultured Erysipelothrix sp.
AATTTCCACACGTTCTTTAAGATATATCAAAAAGAATTTCCTAACCGAAAAACATTGCTTAAAAAACTAGCTCATATTAATGAAGAGAATATTGATGGCTTATTAATCTTAACTGAAGATCGATTAAACTCTATTTATTTTAAAGACCAACAAAAATATCTACTTGATTTCAGTTATCAAGAAATTGAATATTTCTCACTAAATCATTCCTTATCAATTTATACTTATGAAGGGTATTATTATTCATTTTCAGCTTTTTAATTAAAAAAACGAGAAATATTCTTAAAGATAAAATAAAAGAGGTGGATGCATGAAACTCTATTTTTCAAGTATCATCGCTTTCTTAATTATTGTAGGGATTGGATTGACTGTTTTAAACGTCAGTGGTTACCTTAGCTATGGAACAGTTATTGCTGTATTGGTCACAGGAATTGGTTATCCCATTTTGATCTTATTTTTGGTAAAACTTGATCTGATCAAACAAGTAAAAAGAATTCAAAACGAATTCCCAAACGAAAGAATCATGATAAGCACCTCTGGATATATCTATATGGATTATGAAGAAATACATCTTGTTTTTACCGATAAGCAGGTTCATATTTTCTCTCAACCAAAAAACAACGCTCTTAAATCATATCCATATCACGAAATTCTTGATTTTGACGCTTATGATTTCATTACGCTCTATATAGCAGAATCAGAAAAACCAATAAATTTTGTTTCATCAAAACAATCTCAAATAAACGATTTATTGAATGAGAAAATAATTAAGAAACCGGTTATTCGTTTCATAAAAAAGGAGCTTTAACTAGATTGATAGTTTGAAACTACTTTATGAGCTTTAAGCTCTTTTTTCTGATATTTTTTTATCTGTTTATTAATATACCCGGATGAATGGTATAAATAAAAGCCAACTTATCTGTGACCAGATTCGTTGGCTTCTTGTTTATATTCGAGACCGATTATTCGTTACAGCCCCTTTTTGGATATTATCTGTTTTCGTAATCTTCTTGGACTTCGTGTCCTACTTCTTGAGCTGCATCTTCAACATCTCGTGCTGTATCGATTGCTTCCTCTTTATAGTCGTGTGCAGTTTCTTTCACTTCTTCATAAGTTGCTTCAACATCATCAACTTTTTGATCAGCTTCATGTTTTACGTCTTCGACTTTTTGTTCAGCATCATGTTTTACATCTTCTGCAACATCTTTTGCATCTTCCCATTTGTCTTGAGCAGCATCTTTAACGTCTTCAGCTTTTTTTCCAGCTTCGTCAGCAACATCGCCAGCAACATCTTTCGCTTCATCCCACTTCTTACCAGCTTCATGAGCGACATCATCCGCGACATCCTTAGCATCTTCAGCAACATCTTCAGCAACTTCTTTACCTTCGTTTAATTTTTTACGAGCTGCGCCAACAACATCTAATGTTTTTTCGCGAACCGTATCAACGACATCTTCAGTTACGTCCTTAGTTTTATCCCAAGCATCACCAGTCACATCTTTTGTCTTGTCTACAACATCACCCGTTACATCTTTGGTTTTTTCCCAAGCATCACCCGTTACGTCTTTTGTCTTATCAACAACGTCTTCTGTTACATCCTTTGTTTTATTGATCATTCCTTTTAACGTTTCTTTTAATCCCATATGGACCTCCTTTTTTTCTTACTTAAATTATAGAATTTGAGCGCTTCCAAGTCAAGAAAAAGCACTTTTTACTGTATTTTTCTAAAAAACCAATTATTTAATCTTAGTCAGCAAATGTTGAGCATTCAACGCGACAATAATGGTGCTCACAGACATAATTGCGGCGCCTACAGCAGGGGGTAAAACAAAATGAGGATACAAGATGCCAGCAGCCAGCGGAATCGCAATCACATTATAGGCTGTCGCCCAAATTAGATTCTGTACCATCTTATTCTTGGTCAATGTTCCCCATTCAATGGCTTTAACGACATCCATCGGATTATTATTGACTAAACTGATGTCCGCTGTTTCATTAGCAATGGCTGTCCCAGCTCCAATAGCAAACCCAATATTGGCCGTCGCTAGAGCTGGCGCATCATTAACACCATCGCCAACCATCGCAACGATTTCCCCTTCCCTTTGAAGGTCTTTAATAATGTCAACTTTGTCTTGTGGGAGTAAACCTGCATAAGTACGATCTAGTTTTAATGACGCTCCTACTTCTTTAGCAACAGCCTCATTATCTCCCGTTGCCATAATCACCTTAATCCCTTTTTTCTGTAATTGTTCAGCCGATTCTTTGGCATTATCCCGAATCTGGTCAGACAAATGTACTTGGCCTTCAAGAACATTATCAATTATTAGATAAACAATTGTCTCCGCTTCAGACTGTGCTTCGTTGTTAATTTCATGCCCAAGCTCTTTAGTCGCTTGTGGACTTATGACCAACACTTCCTGTTGATTAATAAATCCTTTGACACCCTTCGCAGTCAGCGATTCAAAATTCTCTACTTTTTCAAGTTGAGTGTCTTGTTGTTTGGATTCTTTGACAATCGCCTGAGCGATCGGATGTTCAGAATACTGTTCAACCGAAGCAGCCTTCATCAAGATATCCTGTTGACTAAGTTGATTGAACGATTGTACATGGCTCACTTTAAAATCACCATAAGTCAGTGTCCCTGTTTTATCAAAAATAATTGCGGTAATTTTATTCGTTTCTTCAAATGCGGTTCTGTTTCTTATTAAGACTCCATTTTGGGCAACCTTTGAAATTGAATTAGAAACAACCAATGGAATAGCCAGACCCAAGGCATGTGGACAGGTAATAATAATGACCCCAACCATCATCATAAGTGAAAAATCAAGTCCCATTCCCACTAAAAGCCAATACCCTAAAGTCAGAAGACCTGCCCCCAAAGCGATATAGGTCAACCATTTAGCTGCTTTATCCGCTAGATTCTGAGTTTTCGATTTATTCTGTTGAGCCTGATTAACTATTTTTATAATATTGGACAAATATGAATCTTCACCAGTTGCAGCAACTTTAATCTTTATCGTACTATTCCCATTGATAGATCCACCAACAACCTGGTCACCAACTTCTTTTTTTACCGGTTTTGATTCCCCTGTTAACATCGATTCATTGATGGATGACTCCCCTTCAACAATAATGCCATCCGCTGGAATCTTATCATTCGCTCGTATTAATAAAACATCTTCTTTCTTAATATCATCGATTTGAATCTCTTTCGTTTTATCTCCATCAATTAATAAAGCTTTTGATGGAAGTAATTGAGCCAACGCTTCCAGTGACTTAGAGGCGCCCATAATTGATTTCATTTCTAAATGATGTCCTAATAACATGATTGAAATGAGTGTACCTAACTCCCAGAAAAAATTCATGCCTTCAAATCCTAAGACAGTCGCTACACTATAAAAATAGGCAACCGTGATGGCAACACTAATCAATGTCATCATGCCAATATTTCGCTTTTTAATTT
The DNA here is from genome assembly GCA_964627845.1 of uncultured Erysipelothrix sp. Taxonomy (GTDB): domain Bacteria; phylum Bacillota_I; class Bacilli_A; order Erysipelotrichales; family Erysipelotrichaceae; genus DUUI01. The sequence goes on from CAZVKL010000007.1 coordinate 3,464, forward strand.
CATCTAACGCGCCACTTAAAAACGGTTGTCCACAATAAAAATAAAGAATACTTGCCAGCAACAATTCAAGCCAGTTTGATCCTGTAAAACTTAGTTCATAGCCAAAGATATCTTGAATTGTCGGTGAAAGGACGACAAGTGGTACCGTTAGAAACAATGAAATAATAAATTTTTTATAAAAGTCGGACCCATGCATGTGATGATCCATCCCATCATGTTGAGAATGATTCATATCTGAATGGTCTTCATGATTATGATGATGTGTCATATTACCCCTCCTACTATTATTATGAAACAAACAATTTTCATAAACAAACAAAACAATCTACTAACAAGAGGATAAAAAAACAGATAAGCTTTCGCCTATCTGTCTCTCATATGTGGAAATAATAGCACTTCACGAATTGACTCTTGACCAGTAAGTAACATGACCAGTCGGTCCACACCAAGACCTAAACCGCCTGTAGGTGGTAAACCATATTCAAGTGCTTCAACAAAGTCAACGTCCATTTCGTTGGCTTCAACATTCCCTAATTCTTTTTCTTTAAGTTGATCTTCAAAACGTCTTCGCTGATCAATTGGATCATTTAACTCTGAGAACGCATTACAGTATTCATTCCCTGCAATAAATAATTCAAATCGATCAGTAAATCGTGGATCTTGTGCATTTGATTTAGCCAAAGGCGAAATCTCTAAAGGATAACTATATACAAAGGTCGGCTGAATCATTTTATGCTCACAGTATTTATCAAAGAATTCCGCAATGATATGCCCATATTGTTGTTGGTGTTTATCCAGTTCGAACCCATGTTCTTCAGCAAGCTCAAGTGCTTGTTGTTGATCAACCTCTAAAAAGTCGATACCCGTCTCTTCCTTAATGGCCTCAACCATGGTAACACGCTTAAATGGTCCCGCTAAGTTGATCGTATGTCCTTTATATTCAACCTCTGTTTTATTCAGTGTTTCATTAGCCACCGACTCAATTAAACCCTCCGTTAAATTCATCATGCCTTCCATATCACTATAGGCCACATAGGCTTCAACGGTCGTAAACTCTGGATTGTGCGTCGAGTCCATCCCTTCATTTCTAAAGAGACGTCCAATTTCATACACACCTTCCATGCCTCCTACGATTAACCGTTTTAACGGAAGCTCAGTCGCGATTCTTAAATAAAAGTCCATATCCAACGTATTGTGATGTGTCACAAATGGTCTTGCGGCTGCGCCACCTAAGATGGAATGAAGGATCGGAGTCTCAACTTCAACCAATCCTTGTGCATCAAAATAATGTTGAATAGCACGAATTACTTTCGGTCTAAAAAACGCAATCTTTCTGGCTTTATCATTACTAATAAGGTCTAGATAACGTCTGCGATAACGCTCCTCTTTATCCACTAAACCATGGAATTTGTCCGGAAGTACTTTCAATGACTTCGTTAAGTGCGTTAAATTTTCTACTTTAATCGATAGTTCACCATGATTGGTTCTAAATACTTTTCCTTCAACCCCAACAATATCACCTAAGTCCGTGTGTTTGTAGTAATCAAATTGTTGGTCACCAACCATATCTTTACGGACATAAACTTGAATCTGACCATCTTTATCTTGGAGATGCATAAAGCCAGCTTTCCCCATCACACGCTTCGTCATTATACGACCCGCAATGATAACATGTTGGTCCAAAATCTCAAGTTCTTCCTTACTTGAGTGTTCATACTTATCAAAGATTTCTTTGGTATGATGCGTTCGTTTAAACGCATGACCAAATGGGTCAATCCCCATTTTTTTCAGTTCTTCGAGCTTCTCTCGTCTAACTAATTCTTGTTCTCCTAAATGTTCATTCATCATATCCACGTCCTTTATATTCATCCAATATTGTAACAAATTGTTGATACGTTTTCATCTGTACTAAGTCCTTTTTGATGACATGACTATTGGGTAATCCTTTAAAACCCCAAGCAGCGTGAGAACGCATTTGTTTCATCCCATTTTCCTCACCCATTAAGTCAATTAACTTACGGGCATGATTCAATAACATTTTAAACCGGTACTCTAAATCTGGATTAAAGACCGACTCTTTTTTATCGAGCGCATCCTTGATTTCTTGAATTAGCCACGGTTTCCCTAACATTCCCCGTCCAATCATGACGCCATCACAGCCTGTTTGATTCAACATATCTAAAGCATCTTGACCACTTAGAATATCCCCATTACCAACCACAGGGATACTCAGCGCTTCCTTCACTTGTTTAATGAGCGACCAATCTGACTTTCCCTCATACATTTGAGCACGAGTTCGAGGATGAACAAACACAGCACTCGCCCCCGCTTTCTCTAAGGCTTTGGACATCTCAACCACATTGATCGAATCGTTATCCCAACCTGCCCTTAACTTAACTGTCAATGGTTTATCAATGCTCTGTTTCATCTGATAAACCAGCTCACTTGCTTTTGTGATGTCTTGCATCAAGGCTGAACCTGACCCTTGTTTAGTAATCTTACGAACAGGACAACCCATATTAAAGTCGATGATGTCACAATCGGTCTGCTTGTCTAAATATTGAGCCCCTTTGACCAAGTATTTAGCGTCATGCCCGAAAATTTGAAAAACAATCGGATGTTCTTGAGGCAATGTCTGTAACATCTGCATGGTTCGATCATTACGATAATAGAGTGCTTGATCTGAGACCATCTCATTAAAGTACAAGCCTGGTTTATAGTCCACACAAATCTGCCGAAACGCTAAATTGGTGACACCGGCCATAGGCGCTAAAACAACTGGATTATCACATTGTATTTGATCAATTTTTAGCATAGTTCTTCTTTAGTAAGAGTTCATTTAAATCATCTTGATTAAAATGATAATGCTCATTACAGTATTGACACTCCATGGTCGCACCCTTATCGTCTTCTATTAATTCATTTAAATCTTCATTGGATAAGGTCATGAGCGCTCCCTCCATTTGTTCTCTGTTACAATGACACTTAAATTGGACTGCTTGTTGATCAACCAGTTCTATGTCCTCAAACAAACTCAACGCAATTTCTTGAGGGCTCATCCCTTCTTTTAAGATTTGACTAATTGGCTTTAAATGTGACACCACATGTTCAGCCATTTTAATATCCGTCTCATCATGACCAGGCAGCATCTGAATAAGTAAACCACCCGCAGAGATAACATCGCCTTTCTCATCCACTAAAACACCCAGTGAAACAGCGGATGGTAATTGTTCAGATTGAGTAAAGTAATAGGCAAAATCTTCAGCAATCTCTCCACTCACCAATTCAATTGAGCTAGTAAATTCATGCTTTAAATTATAGTTTCTAGAAACGGATAATTGTCCTTTCCCTATCGCTTTTGATACATCCAGTTTATGGGTCTCTTCATTAATCATTGTAATGTGTGGATTGCGAACAAACCCCACCACATTCCCATTCTTTTGGGCATCAACCCGAATAAGTTCTAAGGGTCCATCCCCTTCAATTCGAATTGAGATTAATTCATCTTGGTCTTTAAGCTGAAACGCCATGATGGAACCCATAGCCATGGTTCGTCCTAACGCTGCGGTAGCGGTCGGCCAAAGATCATGACGCGTTTTCGCTTCTTGGACTAATTGGGTGACATCTGCAACCATCACCCGAATATTTTGATTGTTGGCTAATGCACTTACGATTTGATTCATACTACTTCTCTCCTAACAAAAAGCACCGCGAGGTGCTTGTTTTAATCTAGTTGGTTAACCACCTGTTGTTGGGTCAACGTTAGTTCCTTACCCTCACTGAGTTCAATAATTTGTTCCTTAGTTAAAGTTTCGTACTCAATTAAGGTATTGGCAATTTTATCTAATAATTCTCTGTTTTCAGTAATAATCTTCTTCGCATTACTGTAAGCTTCATCGATGATCTTACGAATTTCTTTGTCGATCTCAAAAGCAACTTCACCCGAATAACTCATGTTAGAACCATAATCTCTTCCTAAGAAAACATTATGTCCAGCATCTTCATACTGAATAGTCCCCAATGCACTCATTCCATAGGACATGACCATATTACGCGCAATCTTCGTCGCTCTCTCAATATCGTTGTATGCGCCAGTCGAAATTTCATCAAAGACGATTTCCTCAGCGACACGACCCCCAAGCAAACCAGTGATCATGCCAATTAAATCCGATTTAGTTTGGAAATATGTTTCTTCCTTAGGCGTCATTAAGTTATAACCACCCGCTTGTCCGCGAGGAATAATCGTTACTTTTTGAACTTCCGAAGCCGAGTCAAGTTTTAAACCAATAATAGTATGTCCCGTCTCATGATAAGCGACCATTCGTTTTTCACGCTCACTATATGTTCTGGATTTTTTGGCAGGACCCGCCATGACTCTGTCAATCGCTTCATCAAGATGGTGCATCTTAATCACGGTTTCATTTTCACGAACCGCTAAAATAGCTGCTTCATTTAAGACATTCTCTAAGTCTGCTCCAGAGAAACCTGGGGTACGACCAGCTAAAGAACCTAGTGAGACAGACTCATCCAGTTTTTTATTACGCGCATGAACATGAAGAATCGCTTCACGACCTTTACGATCTGGAAGAGAGACTTGAATGGTTCTATCGAAACGTCCCGGTCTTAATAAGGCTGGGTCTAAGATATCACCACGGTTAGTTGCGGCAATAATTAAAACGCCTGAGTTATCGTCGATACCATCCATCTCAACCAGTAATTGGTTAAGGGTTTGTTCACGCTCATCGTGACCACCACCTAAACCAGCTCCACGTTGACGACCAACTGCATCGATCTCATCAATAAAGATAATGCATGGTGCTGTTTTCTTGGCTTGTTTAAACATGTCGCGGACACGACTGGCCCCAACACCAACAAACATCTCAACAAAGTCAGACCCTGATATTGAATAATATGGAACATCTGCTTCTCCCGCAGCTGCCTTGGCTAATAATGTTTTCCCTGTTCCTGGAGGACCCACTAATAAGATTCCTTTAGGAATTCGTGCGCCCATCTTCTCGAACTTCTTAGGAGACTTCAAGTATTCGATCAGCTCCTGCATTTCTTCTTTTTCTTCGTCCGCCCCAGCAACATCATTGAATTTAACTTTAATATTCTCTTGATTTCGAGCCGGTGATTTGGAGAAGTCGAAGGCTTGTTTATTTGAGCCTCCCATTCTTGAGAACATGAAGAAGACTAAGCCCATCATGATTACATACGGAATAATACTCGCAAGAATTGTAAAAAGTCCGTCATTTTGATAAGGGTCACTAACATCTAATGTTTCAATGTTCTCTTGTAGGTATAACGCATTTTCTTCTGTGTTAGCAATTCTTGATCGAAACGGTCTTAGTGTTTCGCCCTCTTTGTATTCACCAACAATGTCAATCGTTAAATTTGTGTAATCTGCACGTGTATTTTCAATTTCTTTAGTTTCAATAATATTGGTCAGTTCAGAATAATTCAGAATTTGAATATCTTCTCGACCAGCTAATTGACTTAAAAACAAAAAGAACAGTAACACTGCGATATAAGGTATAAAATTTGATAATCTAGTTCTTCTCATGGCACTCCTTTGTTTTAGAGGTAAACCTCATCTTTTAACACTCCAACATATGGGAGGTTTCGGTATTTTTCAATATAATCTAAACCAAAGCCGACAACAAATTCATTGGGAATTTCAAATCCAATAAAGTCTGCTTTGACATCAACGATTCTACGACTTGGTTTATCTAAGAGCGTGACAATCTTCACATCAGCCGCCCCCTTGTTATAAAGTAATTTCGATACTTGTTCTAATGTTTTACCAGTATCAACGATATCTTCTACTAATAAAACATTATCTTCTTTAATTGACCGATCTAAATCTTTAAGAATACGGACATCTCCTACTGATTCAGTTCCTTCATAGGATGACACATCCATAAAATCAAGTTCAACATCCATGTCAATCCATTTAATTATTTCAGCTAAAAACGGAACCGACCCTTTTAATAACGCGACCAAAATAGGTGGTTTTTTATCTTTATAATCTTCTTGAATTTCATTCGCTAATTCTTGAGCACGCTCAACAATCTGTTGATGACTCACGAGAACTTTTTTGATATCTGTGTGCATCTTATCTCCTTCAGGTAAAAATTACCTTTATATATTTTAGCATAATTAAGGACAAAAACCATCTTCAGTGATGGTCTAACGCTTCAAACTTTTCAGCTTTTCTTTAATTTCTTTATTCAATCGAAAACTATCAACACATTTACTAATCGTTTTGTTATGTGTCCAAACATCTAATTGTTCATTTTCCAAGACTTTAATCGCCTGTTCCTCATTGACAATAATCGCTTCACAAAAGAACCAAGCTTTCATCATTAAGACATAATAGCCATCGTGCTGCACATCAACCACTTTTTGATAAATGGTCTCATCCTTTACATAATAGCTAAGGAGTAAACGAATTCCTAATCGACAAATATATTCTTGATTCGATGCAAGTAACTCATCTATCAAGCCAATTGTTTTCTCACGATTCTGCTTCAGCACCTTTGGATATATCGTATCGACCACTGACCAGTTATCCAAATAAGGGATAAACGCTCTAATAGAATCAAGACAATTATCTAAATCGCTTATCTGATTCAAACACAGTCCATGCAGTAGATTCTCTTCATGAGTCTTATGTGGTAGTTTTTTGATAAACTCATCAAGGTTTTGTGTCTTCGCAATCTTTCTTAACTGTGGTACTCTAACACCAATAATCTTATCTGGATCCATCGTCGGGATCAATTTTTCAATAAACTGTTTATAGTTTAAATCTTGAAGCTCAAGCAATTGTTCTCTAATATCCATAGGGTTTACGCTTCAGTTTTAAGTTATAAGGGGGGTTGTAATGATTCACATCACATCCAAGTTCAGCGACAAAGATGACCTCACCTGCACGATTTTCAATGACAGGCCAATAACGACGATCCCGATGAGAAATCTTTCGATCGATAAAGAAACGATTCAATTTCTTTGTTCCATATTTCATCTGAATCTTGTCATCTGGTCTTGCGTTACGAACAACGATTGGATAATCTTCCTGAGTGACACTTAACCCCATACCAACATGTTCATTTAATTTAAAGAACGGTGTGTCTAAACGTTCATATTCAGTTAACCGATAATGATAACCTTTAAATTTCGTTTCCATTAAACGCACCATGCCATATTCAATAAGTAGGGTTTTCGTTTTAGAGATTTCTATTAACTGATTTTGGTTTTTAAGAATTAAACGATCCAATTCTTTAACCTGTTTACGCGTCATTTTTTTGGTGTTTAAACCATTCACATTAAGAAACTCCCTTAAGATAAATAAACGAGTTGATTCATCAAATTTTGCGTAATTAACGATATCAAACTGCGTTTTATCAAACTTAAAAAATTTATTAAAAGTTGATTTCATGACTTTGTTTCGTCTCGAATAAAGTTTTTGATATTGAATTAAAGATGACTTTTGTTCTTCTGTCATTTCAGACAACACTTTTCTAATCCTGTTTCGAGTGTATTTATCTGAGGCGTTTGATTCGTCAATACCATATTCTATATTGTTGGCATGACAATAATCAATGAGCTCTTGTTTGGTCTTATCTAACAAGGGTCTTCGCACCAACATATTGAAGAGCTTACTGCTAGATTTGAGTCCTAAATAGTCAGGTTGACGATTGCTTAATAATTGAAATAGAATCGTTTCTAGTTGATCCCCATCATGATGACCTAAATAGAGTGCGACCGCTTGATAACCTTCGTAAACTTCTTTATAACAACGCAATCTGAAATGTCTAGCATTGTGTTGAAAGTTTCCCTGTGTGAGATCATGCGCCTGATAACTAATGACTGGTATCTGATATTGTTTCCCATATCGCTCAACAATGTCTTGGTCACGATTAGCACTCTCTCTCATTTGATAATTAATATGGACAGCAACTAATCGGTATTGATCTTGTGTGCGTAACATGTCTAAAAGAGCCATTGAATCTGGCCCTCCTGAAACACCTACGACAACCCAACTTTTATTTGTCAAAGAGATGGGCATAATCACCATATCCTTGTTCTTCTAATGCTTCTTTGGGGATAAAGCGTAATGCAGCTGAATTAATACAATAGCGTAGTCCACCTTTATCTAAAGGACCATCTGTAAAGACATGGCCTAAATGACTATCCGCTTTTTGGGAGCGAACTTCAATGCGGTGCATATTATGACTGAAATCTGCTTTTTCTTTTATCTGTTGTCGATCGATAGGTTGAGTAAAAGCGGGCCAACCACAACCACTATCATACTTGTCTTTTGAACTGAATAGGACTTCACCACTGACAATATCAACATAAAGCCCTTCTTCAAAATGTTGGTCGAACTCATTGTTGAAAGGTGGTTCTGTTCCATTTTCTTGAGTTACATAATAACTCATTTCACTTAAATTTTTCTTTTCCATAGTTTAATTATAACAAACAATGACATTACTTTTTCTGTTTAGACTATTTTGTTAAGATTATCTTAAGGAGAAAGCCCATGAGAAAACTTCTAATTCTTGTCTTCCTTCTTTTTGGATGTACTCATTCCCCTTCAATTAGTGGTGAATACCAATGTATTCAAGAAGATTTCAAACTTGAAGTGACTGACAAAACAATCAAGATTTTTGATGACGAGTTTGAGATAGCTTATGAGGTTCAACCAATTGATAAAAATACTTATAAGTTAATCATTCTTGATGATCCCGATACAGGTAATACCCGCTTTGAATATGACCAAGAATACGATCAAATAATTCTAATTGATGATACTATGGAAGCAATATCCTGCCCTAGAAAGTAGATGAAAAATGAAAAAATTATTGCTAAGCACACTTATACTGTTAAGTGCTTGTACATCCTCAAGTGCTCTTGATGGCTCCTACCACTGTGCGGAAGATAACTTTATGGTTATTATTGAGGGTGATACATTTGAACTCGATGATGGTGAACTCAACTTCCAATTTAAATATGAGGAAGTTAGTGAAAACACCTACCATGTCTTGATTGATGAAAGTGCTCAAATTGATGATGCTTATTTCGAATATGATTCGCAATTAGATCAAATTAACCTACTTGGTAGTCATAACGATCGTCTTGAGTGTCCACGACAAAAATAACAATCGAGATGAATTGTTAGACACAAAGATAATGTGATTAGACAATTATCAGTTTTTTTGATGCAATAACTTATTTATCGAGGATGTATCATTGATTCAGGTCTTAAGGCTTCATCAACCTCTTCTTCACTCATGAGGTTTTGTTCCAAGACAATTGAACGAATTGATTTGTTTTCTTTAAGTGCTTGTTTCGTAATCTCCGAAACTTTGGTGTAGCCTAAGTGCTTGACCAACGCTGTGGACATGGCTAAAGAATGTTCAACATTTTCTTTGACACGATGTTCATTTACTTTAATATCTTCGATTGCGTGTGTTCTCAAGGTCATTAACGCATGTCTAAGAATCTCTAATGATTCAAACAAGTTATAAAACAAGACTGGTTCAAATACATTCAGTTCCATTTGTCCCGCTTCAGCAGCCATCGTTACAGTTGTATCATTTCCAATGACTTGGAAACACACTTGATTAACCACTTCAGGAATAACAGGATTTACTTTTCCTGGCATAATTGAACTACCCGGTTGTCTCTCAGGCAAAATAATCTCGTTAAAACCAACTCTAGGTCCAGATGCCATCATCCGTATATCATTACAAATACGAGACAGTCCAATGGCGACTGTTTTTAATACTCCGTGCACATGCGCAAAGCTATCGACATGTTTAGTGGCATCGACCAAATCTTCAGCACTAACAAAGGACTTTCCTGTGATTCGACTCAGATTTTCAACCGCTCTTTCACGATATCCAACCACGGAGTTAATGCCTGTCCCTACCGCTGTAGCCCCTAGGTTAATGACTTGCATCTCGATGAAAGCCTGTTTTAAACGATGAATATCTCGTATTAATACCGACTCATAACTATGAAAAACTTGCCCCATAGAGATTAACACAGCATCCTGAAGATGAGTTCGTCCTACTTTTATAATTGGGGCAAACTCTAATGCTTTTTTGTGGAATGTCCCCGCTAATAATTCCATCTCATCCAATAATAGTTTCCCTAAATTTAATACGGTTAATTTTCCAGCTGTTGGAATAATATCATTGGTCGATTGAGCCTTATTAACATGGTCATTGGGATGAATAAAATCATAAACCCCAATTGGTTTATTTAATAGTTGAGCTGCCCGATTCGAAATTATTTCATTAACATTCATGTTAATCGATGTGCCTGCTCCACCCTGTATTGCGTCAGTCACAAAGTCATCTTTAAACTTTCCAGTAATAATTTCATCACAGGCTTCAACGATGGCATCACAGCGAACTTGGTCAAGTTCATCAACCTGAAGATTCGCGAGGGCACAGGCTTTTTTAACCTGAGCTAACGATATGTACATCATATCGTTGACTGGACGGCCTGTGATTTGGAAGTTATTCATGGCTCGAACTGTTTGAGCACCATAAAGGGCATCAATAGGAACTTCAACCTCACCTAAAGAGTCCTTTTCTATTCTATATTTTATCTCACTCATATTTTCTCCAAAACTACTTCTTTGATGGTCTGATCATTTTCTCATAATCAAAAAATTCGTCAAACGCTTCTTCGGTCATTAACTGATGTTCTAAGACCACATCTTTAATGCTTTTTTCTTCTTGATGTGCTTGTTTAACAATTTTCGCCGTTTCATCATATCCAAATTGTCGATTTAAATACGTCGCAGTCATCAAGGATTTATGTAGATTTTCATCCATTTTATCTTTATTAACAGTGATACCGGATAAACATCGTTTATCAAAGGAATCGAGGGCGTCCGATAATAATCGGATGGACTGCCATGTATTATACATTATTAATGGCATGTAGGCATTGAGTTGAAAATGCCCTTGGGATGAACCCATTGTTATTGCTTGGTTGTTCGCCAGCACTTGAACACAAACCATACTCAAAGCTTCACATTGAGTTGGGTTTACTTTCCCTGGCATGATGGAACTCCCTGCCTCATTTGCCGGTAGATTAATCTCGCCTAGTCCACACCTTGGACCACTTGCTAGCAGTCGAATATCATGGGCCATCTTCATCATATTCGATGCAATTGAATTAAGTACACCGTGAACAAACACAAATCCATCTTTGCTACTCATGGCGTGAAACTTGTTCTCACTCACAACGAAGGACTCCTTAAGCAACTTGTTTAATTCCTGAGTCACTTCATGATCAAAGTTTTCGGTTGTATTAAGTCCTGTGCCAACGGCTGTAGCGCCAATTGCTAATTTGCGAAGATACTTCAAGCCATCTTCGAGTTGGTTTAGGCCTTCAACACACATTTGTTTATAAGCGCTTAATTCTTGGCCAAAAGCAATGGGGGTTGCATCCTGAAGGTGGGTCCGACCTGTCTTAATAATCTCACCATATTGATTAATTAAACCATCCATTGTTTTTTCTAATTGTGCTAAGACAGGCATTAGCTTTTCCTTAATCATCAAGAGTGTTGCGATATGCATCGCCGTTGGAAAGACATCATTGGAACTTTGTCCGCAATTAACATGGTCATTGGGATGAATCGTACTGTTATCCGCTCTATTGGCAATGACCTCATTGACATTCATATTGGTTTGAGTCCCACTTCCTGTCTGCCATATCGAGAGAGGGAAGTGATCATAATTTTTCTCTTTTAGTAATTGATTGCATGTGGTGATAATCGCATCAGCAATGTTGCTTTCAAGTCTGTTATTTTTTTTATTCACTATGGCACACGCTTTTTTAAGAATGATTAAGCCATCAATGAGTTCGTGTGGCATCTTTTCGATTCCAATTGGAAAATTGTTGAGACTTCTTTGGGTATTGGCACCCCAAGACACATCGCGATTAATTTCAATGTGACCATAAATATCGTTGACTGTAGACATTGGACCTCCTAATATTTGCTCATTACTCTTATTGTATCCTTTTACACCGATGATTGCGAATAAAAAAATGCAGCACCAAACTCTTGTATGAAAGATTAGGGGACCACTTCGAAGGTCAACTATTAGATTAAAAAAAAGCTCACATTACTGTGAGCTCTTGTTCTTAAAAACTTGTTTCTTATTCAGCGTCTTCAACTAAATAATCTTCTGTTACTTCTTGAGTAGCAGGTTGATCTTCAGTTACTTGTACGTTAACCGCCTTATCGCCACGATCTTCAGTTACGATATCGAAGCTAACGCGATCACCATCATTTAGCGTTTTGAATCCGTTAGAGATAATCCCTGAATAATGTACGAATACATCTTTACCATTATCCATAGTAATGAATCCGAAACCTTTTTCAGCATTAAAGAATTTTACTTTACCTGTTTCCATTTAGTACGCACCTCCAGTTCTAGAAAATAAGAAGTACAACACATCAAGTCCACAGGACAAAATCTAAGACATTCTTATTACTCTAATACTGTACCAAACTCGAGCTCGCATGTCAATTATTTTAGGGTTTTCGGCCTGTTTAATTGTTGGGATTACCTGAAAACAAAGGAACCTTTAACATTGAGTTACAACGTACAATAGAAAGGTTCCCATATAAGTATCATCCTTCAAGACATTAATTTTATTCAATTACAACATTTTAATGACACTGTGAACATTATTAATCTGTCATCGATAATGTTTACTCGGGTTAACCAAAGAAACTCAATAACAATCCAGCTGCTACTGCAGAGCCAATGACACCAGCCACATTAGGTCCCATCGCATGCATCAATAAGAAGTTTGAAGGATCTTCCTTTTGTCCCTCTAAATGTACGACTCTCGCAGCCATTGGTACCGCTGAAACTCCCGCTGCACCAATCATAGGATTAATTTTCTCTTTAAGGAATTTATTCATAATCTTAGCAAAAATAACACCCGCTGCAGTTCCAAACGCAAACGCAACTAAACCTAACAAAAGTACCCCTAAGGTTTGTGGGTTTAAGAATGTTTCACCATTGGCTGTCGCGCCCACTGTCATTCCTAAGAAAATAGTTACAGAGTACATAATCGCATTCTTAGCCACTTCGACTAAATTCGGTACAACCCCTACTTCTTTAATCAGGTTCCCAAACATCAGCATACCAATTAAAGGTGTTGCGCTTGGAACAATTAAAGAAACTAAAATAGTAACCACGATAGGGAATAATATCTTTTCATTCTTAGACACTTCACGAGTTTGTTTCATCTTGATCTGACGCTCTTCTTTGGAGGTTAATGCTTTAATAATCGGTGGTTGAATCACAGGCACTAACGCCATATAAGAATACGCTGCAACCGCAATGGTCCCTAACATATGCGGAGCTAAAAATGACGTTAAATAAAGTGCTGTCGGTCCATCTGCACCACCAATAATGCCAATACTTGCGGCTTCTAGAGCATTAAAACCTAATAATAATGCGCCTAAAAATGCGAAGAATATCCCAAATTGGGCTGCAGCACCCAAAATCAAACTCTTTGGATTCGAAATGAGCGGGCCAAAATCAGTCGAGGCACCCACACCTAAGAAAATGAGTGGTGGGAAAATCCCCAAATTAACCCCTTGATAAAGATGTCTTAATAAGCCACCCTCATCCATTAATCCTGCTAATGGTAAGTTAGCGAGCAACATACCAAACGCAATTGGAATTAGTAAATAGGGTTCATACCCTTTTTTGATCGCTAAGAACAACAACCCACACGCAATCACTAACATGATTAATTGTTGGAAGGTCATCGCATAAAAGCCGGTCTGTTTGAAAAATTCGAATAAGATATCTAACATATTCTTATCCTCGATAAGATACTAATGGTTGGCCACTATCCACAACTTGTCTAGTTTCAATGAACACTTCATCAATAACACCATCCACTTCAGAGACGACATCATTTTCTAGTTTCATCGCTTCAATAACACACACTGGTTCGCCACGCTTCACTTCTTGGCCTGGGCTGACTAATACTTTTAAGACACTTCCTTGAATTGGTGAATTTAAAACTTGTCCAGAAGCTGAAGCTTTAGGTTCTGAAGTCTTTGAAGGCTCAGATTTTTTCAATTGGACATCCCCATCCAGTTTTTCAACCTCTACTTCATATACTTTATCATTAATTGTTATACGATACTTTTCCATAATCTCTCCTTCTATTTCACTCGCTTAATTGATTTAATAACCACATTACTCGTTGATTCTTTTTGACATAAAATCCCAGCAATAATTCTCGCCACTACTTGTTCTTCTTTATCATCCTCTTGATGAATCATCGGTTGAATTGGTTTCTCCACTTTGTCTTTTGGTAACAATTTAGAAACCAATTCAATAATGAGTGCCAAAATAATTAAAACAATAAAGACAACCAGAATTGAGAAAACACTCGTGGAGATTCCATCAATAAACCTATACCCTAACATTATCTTAAATCTCCTTGATCATAAATTGTGAACTCTTTTATCGACGCTTTCTCTGGTTGATCGATAATGGCATTAGTCGGGAACAAGATATAAGAGATTACTTCCTCTTCCGATGCTTCCCGATTGATTATTGACTCTAGTTCCTCTTTCTTTTGATCAAAGACCGGTTCAATTTCTTCAATTGGTTTCTTCTCAATGATCGTCTCATTTTCAAGAATCTGATCGATAACCGCTTGATTAACTTCCCCAGGGAACGCCCCATAGAGTCCCATCGCATAATCCTTAATCTCTTTAGGAACCATCTTATATTTGGTATTAGTCAAGACATTTAACACCGCCTGTGTTCCCACCATTTGAGAAAGTGGTGTCACTAACGGTGGATATCCTAAATCTTTACGAACATTTGGAATTTCACGAAGCACTTCCTCAAAACGGTCACTAGCCCCTTGATCTTTTAGTTGACTCATCAAATTACTCAACATCCCACCAGGAACTTGATACGTCAATATATTTGGATTTATGATTAATGTTTTAGTCGGGTACTGCCCACTATTGATGTACTTAGTCGCAATATTATTGGCCACTTCATACACCTCTTGTAAATCTTCAAACTCTATTTGACTTTGATGCTGACTAAGCTTAATCGTATCTACAATCGTCTCTAACGCTAAATGAGAGGTTCCATTAGCAAATGGACTGATCGCTCCATCAACAATATCCACCCCTGCTTCTATCGCCTTTTGGAAGACTAAAGTGGATAAACCAGTGGTCGCATGGGAATGAAGATTAATTGGGACATCAATCTCTTCTTTTAAGCGTTTTACTAATTCATAAGCGACTTCAGGTAATAAGATTCCTGCCATATCTTTGATACAAACGGAATCAACTCCCAATTCAACAAGCTTCTTAGCATAATTAACAAAGTACTCCACATTATGAACGGGACTAATAGTATAACTCATCGCCCCTTGACAATGTCCACCATGCTTCTTGGTAAATTTAATCGCATTTCTAACATTATCAATATCATTGAGAGCATCAAAGACACGAATAATATCAATGCCATTTTCAAGAGTGAGTCGAATAAAACGTTCTAAAGTATCATTATCATAGTGATGATACCCAACAATGTTCTGACCTCTTAATAACATAGACAAAGGAGTCTTTGGTGCGACTTTCTTCATGTCTCTTAAATTTTGCCAAGGACTGCGCTTAAAAAATCGTAGTGCACTATCAAAGGTTGCGCCTCCCCATACTTCAATGGAGTGGAGTCCAACCTTTTCCATTTCCCCCAAAATTTCTAAAATATCTTGATGTTCCATCCGTGTCGCTAATAGAGACTGGTTTCCATCACGGACTGTCACATCATTTATTTTAACTGTATGCATTGTCTCCTCCTTTTGCTTACTCTTATGATAACACGAAGGAGGCCATAGCCTCCTTTAATTTATAGGAACAAGTTAAATAAAATTGACCCTATGATTAATACGATCGCACCTCCAAGACGAGACGATAATTGAGCATACGCCATAAGGTTCATTCTATCGGCCGCCCCTAGAACAGCTAAATCTCCTGAACCACCACGATTTGCCATACATAGTCCTGCTGTAACAGCGGAGTCGATTGGATAGAATCCAACTAGATAGCCTACAATAGCGGATCCAAGAATTGCGCCAATAACAATAACTAATGCTAAGACTACATTACTAAATGATAGAGCCGCTAATAATTCACCAAGGTCTAAATCAACACCGACTCCAACCATAATCAGGATAACTAAGTATTTAGAGAAGAAAGATTGTAGACGTTTTGCACCCTCTCTTAAGTTTTGAGGAATAACGCCCGTTGCCGCTAAGACAACCACAAATAGAATCATCCATGCTAAGTTATGAACAGAGAAATTGAAGATTGCTTTAACTAATTCATTCATCAATAAACCAAATCCAAATGCACCAACCCCTAGAACAAGGCCAGCGGCAACATCTGATAGTGTAGGTGTATATGGTTCATCATGTTGTGCAATATCTGCCATTTCTTTACGAATAATAGTATTTTTATCACCAGTAAGTGATGTTCTCATTTCACCAATTCGATTTAATAAAGCAGCGGTTAAAATCGCAAAGATATTCGCAACAGTTAAGATGATAATCGCAAATTGATAATATTCACTAGAATCTCTGCCTGTGACATCAGCAAACATTTGTGATAACGGAATTGCGCCTCCGCCATTCCCTCCACCCATAATAGGTAGAACATAATTAAGGGCAATATCCGTTGGTGCTTTACCAAATAATAGACCTACAACAGAGCCTAAAACAAAGGCACCAATTACTCCACCAAGGATAGCAGGAATATACCCAAAGAAACTTCGGAGTAAAATCTTACGATCAAGTGATAATACCGAACCAGTAATCAATACGATAATAAATAGGTTTAAGAAGTTAACATCACTAGTAAATACATCAATGGATTCAACGTATTTTTCTGGTAAAATATTGAAATAAACAAGGGCTGAAGTCCCTAAGAAGGCTAAGACAATTCCTCCACCAATGTATTTATTCCAAATTGGAATACGTTTTCCTAATTCATACAATGGAATCCCAATCGCAAACATAACCAGTAATGTACTAGGCATGTCTGTCCCTAATAATTCAGTCGCAATACCAACAATGCCTACTGCGAGAACACCCAGTATAATATACCAAGGCATCCCAAATAATTTAAATTCTTTTCTAGTTGTCATAATAAAATCCTTTCCCAATTATTGTTTAATTTTCTTAATGACATCAATAATAGTTCCATCACGGTACTCAACTAAAGCCACAACTTGATCATCATACTCGATGTCGGTTGGCTCACCAACAATTTGATAAGCACGATCACGAAGTTCTTCAATTGTTACTAACGGTAAATCCGTTTTTGATAGACTGTCAATCAAATCTTGTCGATTTGGATTTATCGCGACACCATAATCTGTGACAACAATATCAATGCTCTCACCAGGTGTTGTGACTGAAGTGACTGAAGATCGAATACTGGCTAAACGACCTCTCACTAATGGGGTAACAATGATCGTTACTTTAGCTCCTGCAGCGGTATCAACATGTCCTCCTGGAGCCCCTTGAATGGTCCCATCTGAACCAACCACGACATTGACATTAAAGTCCGTATCAACTTCTAACGCCCCCAAAATAACATAGTCAAGCTTATTGACATAAGCCCCTTTATTCATTGGATTAGCATACTCAGAGGTTGTTATTTCATAGTGTCCAGGTGTTTCATGAACCGACTCAACCGATGGGATATCAAAGTCTTGTGTATCCGCAATCACTTTGATGTATCCATCTTTAAGCATATCAACCATTGGTAAGGTAATTCCACCTAACGCAAACCCCATCTTAATATCTTGTTTTTTCATTTCTTCTCTTAAGAATTGAGTTGCTGCTAAACTTGGTCCACCGGCTCCTGTTTGATAAGAGAATCCATCCTTAAACCATTCTGTATTGGTAACACATTTAGCAGCGTATTCAGCAATCATTAATTCTCTAGGGTCACTTGTCATTCTGACTGCATTACCCGCAATCTTTTTAGCATCCCCCACTTGATCGACCACCACAACATAGTCAACATCAATCCCTTTAATTGAGTATGGGTTATTCGGATAATCCACTAATGTATCGGTGATCACGACAACTTTATCTGCGTAGCGTGCATCGACATCCGCATAACTGAGGACACCACAATCTGATTTTCCACCCTTCCCTGAAGCATTTCCATACTCATCAGAGGTTGGTGCTCCAATAAAGGCGACATCAACATGGACATCTCCAGTTTCAATGGCTCTAACACGTCCACCATGACTTCGAATCATGGCTGGATGTTTAAGTTTTCCAGCTGAGATCGCGTCCCCAATTTCATCCCGTACGCCTGATGAAGAAATTCGAGTAATGGTTCCATCTTCAATGAGTGGGACGATGGATGCTTGTGCTTTCCCTAATGATGAAGCACATAGAAATAAATCTTTAATCCCTAATTCTTTAATGACATCAAAGACCATTGAACAGACTAAGTCTCCATTTCTGAAGTGATGGTGGAAACTAATACACATCCCATCTTTAAGTCCAACTTTTTCGATGGCTTCTTTGATTGAATCAACTAATTTATCTTGTCTAGGTTTTACATCACTAATCGTTTTTGGTGCTGCTTTGGTGTATTCGTACTTATCACGATAGAACTGCCCTTGGAAGACTTCGAGTCCATCGGTTAAATATTGATCTGGGATCTCACGATTTACTTTGTTTTTCATACTAAATCCCCTTTATATACATTGGATACTTTAGCTAATTCTAAAGTTCGTCTCGCACCTTCAACATGCGCAATATCGACCATTTGTCCATCCACAACTAATACCCCTACACCGTCTTTCGCACTTTCATTAATTGCTTCAATAATATGAACCGCGTGTTCAATTTCTTTCTCAGAAGGTGTAAAGACATCATGAATGACTTCGATTTGGCGAGGAGAGATAATCGATTTACCATCGAAGCCCATATTCTTAATCAGTTGTGTTTCTGATCTTAAACTATCAAAATCATTTAAGTCGGTATGAACTGTATCAAAGGCCATCACACCCGCTGCTCTTGCTGCGATGACGAGCATGGAGCGAGCCATAAATAATTCTTCACCGGTTTTAGTTCGAGTCGCCTTCATTGTGCGAGTAAAGTCACCAGCACTTAATGCGATTCCCATCATCCGATCACTTGCTTTACAAATGTCATAAGCATTGATAACTCCCAGTGGTGATTCTAAGGCTGCCATAATCATGGTTGAGCCAACTTCTTTATTAAATTCTTTTTCTGCTTCAGTAATTAAACGGTCCACTTCTTTTACTTCATCTGGGGTTTCGGTCATCGGTAATCGAATCCCTTCACATCCTCCTGCGATAGATGCTCGAATATCTTCCTTGAAAAATGGTGTAGAGGCTGGGTTAATTCTGACCCAACGTTCTATCCCTTGATAATCAACATGTTTCAACGTATTATAAAGTTGAACACGAGCGGAATCTTTCTCACTGAGAGAGACCGCATCTTCTAAATCTAAAATGACACAATCAGGTTTGAAAATGTAAGCATCTTTGATGAGAGACGCTCTTTGAGCGTTTAGAAACATCATCGTTCTTCTAACTCGATCTTTCACAGCTTACTCCCCCATGGTAAATCTTCAGTTTGGTTGGTCGCACGTAATACAGCAGTTTGTACTCGAGATTTGATGGTGCAATCTAATGCACCTTGGTCATTAATCACTAGATTGGCATTACTTATGTCAAGGTTATCTAAGACTTCATGAACTGTGCTCATAATTTGGTCACCATATTGTTTTAAAACACTTGAGTTTAATTCAATATTAAGGCCATCATCTCCCGGTTCAATCATCACTTGGACGTCACTGGATTCTAATGTTCCAGCAATGGCTGATTGGATTAATTCCATAATCAATCTCCTTTCTTTGTTATTAATATAACGATCTTAAGGGCTTACATCAATCGATTTTTAGCTAAAAAACATTTTAAAAACAGTTCATAAAATCCAGACTATGATATCTTTACCAAAAGGAGTGAACATGAGAAAACTATACATTAAGCGAAACGAAAAAGACAAACAGGCATGGATTGACCTTTTAAACCAAGAAGGCATTAGACATGAACAAGTTTTGGATGAAACATTCGGGGAATTTGAAAACGATCAATTAATTGCGACGGCATCCCGTCATAATAATGTCATTAAATGTGTGGCGGTTGACTCAAAACATCAAGGGGGTGCCCTTTTTAATCAGATTATTACACTGCTTCATAACCAGATATTCAAAGAAGGATATCCACAAACCTATGTCTACACTAAACCGCAGAGTCAAAAAGCATTTGAGTTTTTAGGCTTTAAGACCATCGAGTCGGTCGAGAATGATCTTGTTTTTATGGAAAAAGCCATTACTGGATTTTCTGCTTTCTTAAAGAAGCTTTCAAAAGAGAAAGTCGATGCAGAAAAAGTTTCATCCATTGTGATGAATGCCAATCCATTTACGTTAGGTCATCTTCACTTAGTCACCAAAGCGTCAACTGAAAGTGACATCGTCCACCTATTTGTATTAAGTGAAGAGATGAGTGCTTTTGATGCTCAAACTCGTTTTGATTTAGTCAAAAGCGGGACAAACCATTTAAAAAATGTGATCATCCATCCTACTGGATCTTACCTGGTTTCAGCAGCCACTTTCCCTTCTTATTTTCTAAAGGAAGATGCCGATGTGACAGAGATTCAAGCCCGATTAGATGCGAGGGTTTTTGTGAATCATATTGCTCCAACTTTAGATATCACAAAACGTTATGTGGGATCAGAACCTCTTTCTTTTGCGACAAACATCTATAATCAGTCGTTAATGAAAGAATTTAATGATAAAATAAAATTAGAAATTATCGAACGAATTGAAAATGATGATGATATGATTTCAGCATCGAAGGTGAGAGCTTACCTTGCTCAAAATAATATTGAAGCAACCAAACCATATGTTCCAGAGACAACTTACCAATTTTTCCTAAGTGAGAAAGGACAACGAATCATTCAATCCCTCCAACATGAAAAAAGCGAATCTTAGCCTTGGCCAAGAAGTGACGTTAGAACAAGTCTTACTTCAAAGAGACCAAAGAGTTCACTTAATCCGCCAATTATCGGATCAATATCCACAACATTCAATCTTAAGCTTTAAATTAAACATTCCAGGACCGATTAAAAACAATGACACCATTAAAGCTGTTTTTAATGAGGGCTTAAATGCATTACCAAGTCATCCCATCAAACAAGTGGTTGCCAATTATTTAGCAGGTGGACCAGAAGCAATCTTTGTTTATACCATGAGTCCCACAGCCTTAAAACAACAAATGGTTACACTTGAAGAAACCCATCCGTTGGGCAGATTGTTTGATTGTGATGTGGAGTCAATTAAGCGCCAAGACCTTGGTTATCCTGGTCGTCAATGTTTAATTTGTGATCAACAAGCACAGGTTTGTGGCCGTTCAAGAACTCACAGCGTTGATCAACTTATTAAAAAAATTGAAGAAATAATTGATTATTCTAACTTATTCTAAAGGAGATAGTATGGACCATTATTTACAGGAATTACAACAATTAATTGATTTCTCCAAAGAAGTCCCAATCCAACAAGCAATTTATGATGGAATGCGTGAATGGATTATTAATGGCAGTGTTCCATTAGGCTATCGTCTTAATGAAGTTCATCTATCTAAAACGCTCAATATTTCTAGAACGCCGATTCGTGATGCCATCAAACAATTAACCTTTGAAGGTTTATTAGAATCAAAACAAAATGTGGGGACGATGGTGCGTAAAGTAGCTGAACAAGATGTGTTAGAAGTCTATAAATTAAGAGTTGCTTTAGAAACACTCTCTTTTACCAACGCAATGACAAATATGACCGACCAACAGTTTGATCAACTTAATGCGCTCTTAGATGAAACGGCTCTTGCCCATCAACAAGGAGATTCAGAGAAAGTGGTTGAACTATCCAAAGAGTTTAATAATCAAATTAGTGCTTATGCTGCCATGCCAAGACTTGAATCGTTGCTTAGAAATTTGAAAGACTATATCCATCGTTTTCGTTTTATCGCAATGACCTCACCCACTCGTGGCGCTACCGCCATCGAAGAACATAAATTAATTGTTAGAGCCATGCGCAATCGTAATGAAGAACAAATTAAAGCGGTCGTTGAAGAACACCTCAAGTATTCTCTATTAGCCATTCTAGGATATTTACATGATGAACAAAATGAATCTAAGTCAACTCGCTAAAAAAGCACTATTAGAAGAAGTCAACCTGGATTGTAAGCCAGGGTTGGTCTGTAGAAACTCACAAGGGGCTCATAATGATATGGATATTGAGACCTTTTATCTTAGTGCCAATGCCTTAGTCCCTCATTTTGATAATTACCAGCAAATTACCATTAAACATCAACGGTATGACCTTCATTTATTCAATCAATTAAGACAAGAAGGTATCAAGGCAGAGCGTAGCATGTTTAAAGCGACCAAGGGCATTAATACTCATAAAGGCGCAAATTTTATCTTTTCATTATTAATCGCTGCCACCACTCAACTTGATCGTTTTGATATTGACACGATCAAAAATCGGATTATTGCCCTCTCCCAATCACTGTTGGATGATTTTAAAGATCTGGATAAACAAACAACTCTTAGTCATGGTCAACAACTCTATAAAAAACATGGCGTTTTAGGTATACGTGCCCAAGCCATGCTCGGTTTCCCAATTCTATTTGATTATCCATTTTCAATGGTTGATAAAACACAACAATCGCTTTATGAATTTCTATTTGGTTCAATGCAGCATCTTGAAGACACTACCATTCTCCATCGAGGTGATTTTGAAGGATTACAATGGACGCAAGAATTCGCCAAAACACTGACTTACGAATTGATACAATCCAACTTTGATGAAATTAATCAACAATTTATAGATCGTTGGATTTCCCCAGGAGGTTCCGCTGACTTTTTATCCGCTGCCATCTATCTTAGAGATTTAAAACAAATATTCGATAATGAGCATAATCATGGGTAAAGTTAGACCACTCAGTAGTGTCGTTAAACAAACTAGTTGCGCCCCATAACTATAATTAGACCCTGCCAATTGAGCGAACATAGCGGTATTGGCCGCAGTTGGAACTGCCATTGAAATAATAAAAACATTTTTAACCAATGGATCAATTGGTAAATAGCCCACAAGTCCAATCACAATTAATGGCAATAAAATCAAGCGTATAAAACTTACCTTATAGGCTTTTTTATTTGTTAGAACCAACGCAATATTTTCTTCGGCTAAATACGTCCCAATCACAATCATGGCTAAAGGGGTATTGATTGACGCCATCAACGTAATCGATTGGGTAATTGGATATGGGAAATTAAAGGGAACAAAGAAAAAGATTAGGCCAACGATAAAACCAATGACGCTAGGATTAGTGAAAATCCGTCTAATATTGGTTTTCTTTTTATTTCCAGAAAGTAAATCAACCCCATATGTCCACGCGATAATATTACTAATCACTATAATGGGTGTAACAATTGAGACTGCTTCAATCCCAAAAATAGCTCGCATCAAAGGAATGCCGATAAAACCCTTATTTGTGAAGATACATGCGTACCGTTCAATTCTTTCGTCTTCTTTAAAAATAAATTTAGTGATATAAGCCATCAAAAAGGTAATGACCAAGGTTAAAACACTGACTAGCCCGATTTGTTTTAACAATTCCACATTAAATGGAACCATGAAGGATTCAATGATGGTAACAGGAATAATAATTTTTAGTAAGAAGTTCGAGATTTTCATGCTTGTTTCAGCATCAATCATATTTGATTTATATAAAAAATACCCAACAATGATGAGAATCCCCATAATAAGGATTTGATTAATGATAATACTCATCTTTATTTACTCTCAAAAACATCATTGTATTCAGGATGTTTTTCTATTTCTTTATCAACAAAAGGACAATTTGAGACTAGTTTTAAATGATTTGTTTGGGCATATTCAACAAGTCTTTGTAGCATTTGTTGGCCTATATCTTGTCCTCTTACTTCGTCAGCGACCTGGACATTGTCAATTTGATATAAATCATTCTTTAACTCTCTATAATCTAAGACGCCAACCTGTTCTTGATGACAGACCGCAACGACCTTGTTATCCGTGATTTCAAAATTCAGGAGATCTTCTTTAAAAATATATTGTAGAGCCCCTGATGGGCAAGTCACAATCATATCAGCCACAGCTTGTTTTGGTTTTGCGTCAGGTAGTATCCAGGGTTTTCTTTTTAGATCAAACACGTCTGGTAATGTCATGGTACAAATACCTGAATGTTGACAAATATCTAAATTAAAATAGACATCTATTTCTTCGCCATAATACTTTCTAAATCCTTTGTCCAACAATTCTTGTTCAGTCAATTTATTGCTCATTGGTATCCTCAACTCTTTCCATATACTCTTTATATAAATAACCAGGTTGACCTTGATAATCAAATTCAATCCAGTCTCCTTGATCAATCCCACAAACACGTTGATTAAAATTTAGAACCCCTAAGTTACCCGATTCCATATTATTGGCATCTCGCACAAATAGACCAATTTCGGCCGTGACACGATACAGCTCATAATTATCTAAACAAACATCTCCACTTAAGAATTTCTGTGAAAGTTCTTGATTCACAAAGGGTTCATTATTAAAGGCATTCACTAGGTCTTGTTGTTGATAGCCAATGTCCTTACCAATCTCTATAATTGACCAAGTCTCATTTTGTTTAACCCAAGCTCTGTTGTGGCTGGCAATTAACACATCATCAAAATAAAAAGTATCTAATTCTTGCCCCTTCTCATCTAAGAAGCCAACTTTGCCATCTTTTCTTACAGGTCTAAAATTAGAGGTTTGACCCGACTCAGAGACAAAATGTGTATTCGATTGATAATCACGAATAAAACTTTTTAATGGTAACTGATAAATTGCTGGACCCTTTTGAAGCACTTGATAGTTATGTGAATATATTTGAGTCGATAATGGTTGAACTGGATCATAGATTGGTTCAATGACCATATTCCCACTCATATCAGCTAAACCGAGCTTCCCATCAATAATCACCGTGATTAATTCTCCATTGGATGAAGTATCTGCTCCAACACCGTCAAACTTTAGAGTCCCCAAAATATCTGGTCGATAAGATGTCCCTGTCGCAAACCCAACTGTTCCTGTTAAGTCAAATTCAATTTCACCGTCAATTAACTTTGGTTCTTGTTTTAACTCATACACCGGGACCACGCCACCATCTCTGACAGGTTCATAATTTTTTATAATTAGAGGATCATTAGGTCCTCGATTTAAATACGAATGCATATCAATTTCTTTAATAATCGTTGAATTTTCAGTGACATATAACATTCTCAGATTATTGTTTAGCCCCCATGGATAATCTGGTTCAGCATCCCCAACAAAATAGAGAGACTTCATTCCCTCACCATAGCCATACAATTTTCTAGAACCATCACAGGTCATGGTTAATTGAGCTGGATTTAATGGATCAATCGCATTAAAGTTAAAGTTAATCAAATGGACCGAACAAATAGACCCTTCAGGATAAATATCATCCCCACGCGGGTCTAAGAATCCACTCAACTGATTGTCTTTATAAAAAGCAAGGGAGTTTGAGTAATAATCTTGATAGTAAACATCATACTCTGGAAAAACAATTCCTTCTCTTAACACAACAAAATCATTGAAGTCACCTGGCACGATTTCTTCAACTACTTCTGGTTCTTCTTCAATAATTTCTTCTTGGGGATCTTCCTTAATAGTACATCCATTTAAAAGAATCAATAGTATTAATAACCACTTCATATCCCGCCTCCACCTTCATTATACTTTAAACAAATCTTGATAGCCTGTCAAAATATCTTGAAAAAGGGCCCCCTCTATATTTAGTGATGATTTTATCTCAATAATTCGAGCCGTATTAATAAACTTCGCATCATTCAAAAATAAAACGGATGGTTTATTTAATCCTTCTGGCATCCCTATATAATAAAGATGTTCCTTGGAGTCTAAACTATTGGGATAGTTTTTTGCCTTTCGAATGGTTTGAGTGTTTGAACTCATTGGAATAACAAATGCTTTATAACTAAACAGTTTTAACACTAAACCAAAGTGTTGAAATCCAGCCTCATTGATATATGCCTGACCAAAATCACAATAAACAATATCTCCAGGTTTAACTCTAAGATTAAAATCCAAGGATGAGATACAATTGGAGCGCATAAAACGATTGTAACCACTAATACATTCCCTTCTAATCTCATGATAGGGTAACTTCACTAAGTAACTTCTTAACTCTTCAATATAATCTTCAACAATATAATCACTTTTCTTCTCTTGGATAACTAAGTCCATTAATTTAGATTGCATATGACCTCCTAGTTGTAATGAACTTTAAACATCGCTATTCCTAAATTGTTTGAGTTAATGTATAATATAATTAATAGTTATTATAAATTAATAGAAAGAGGAAAGAATATGGCATGCTTAACCAAGATTAAACATGCTTATAAAGCTTTGAATCGAAGCCAAGTAGGCATTGCTGATTTCATACTAGAACACCCTTACGAAGTTTTAAGTATGAATGTCCAAGAATTAGCTGAACAAACTTACACTTCCGCTTCTACTATTGTTCGGTTTGCTAAGAAAATTGGGTATACAGGTTATCCTCAACTCAAACTTGATTTAGCAATCGATGTCAGTAAAGAAAATGAAGATTACCAAGATAGTGACCCAGCATTAGATGGTTCGTTTTTAGACTTTATCAATCAAGAGAAACAGTCGTATCTAAACACGACTAAAAAGACTTTCAATCTACTCAACACCAATACCTTAGAGACAGTGGTCGATATTATTAAATCCGCTCGAATTGTTTTTTTAAGTGGACTAGGCGCTTCATCATTGGTCTGTCGAGATTTAGAAATGAAGCTGAGTCGTATAGGATTTTGTGCCGTCTATTATTCAGACGCCCACTCCCAAACTATCAACGCAAGCAATTTAGGACCTGATGATGTTGTTATCGCGATTAGCTATAAAGGATTAACCAAAGAAGTCACTGAGATTTCAAAAATGGCAAAAGCCAATGGAAGCAAGGTCATTGCGATTACCCAGAACAATGGTTCAGAACTCAGCTACATCAGTGATTACTGTTTGCCAGTCCCTGATGAAATGAGTAGTCTGAGAGCCCTCTCCATTACCTCGCGTAATGCGAGCAATATTATCTGCGATTTAATTTATCTAGGAATTATTAAGAAAGAAGGAGAAACTGCACAAAATCGGTTATTGGATACTGTTGAAATTGCTAACAAGATTCTCTTTCAATAAACAAAGCACCTCGATCGAGGTGCTTTGTTCTGTTATTAGCTATAGACTTCGTCGGCACGTTTATCATCCACACCAAAGAACCATGTCAAGACAAATCCTCCGATATAGGCGATTAACATTGCGATATAGAAATTGATTTGATTACCAGGTTGGACAATTAATGCCCCAAACAAACCTGAAATCCCTTGAGAGACGGCACCCAATTCAAAGATTCTGGCTGCAACGCCACCAAATCCAGCCCCTAAACAGGCTGTAATAAATGGTCTACCTAATGGTAAGGTGACCGCATACATCATTGGCTCTCCAATACCTAAGATACCAACTGGCATTGAGTCTCGTGTTAATGACTTAACTTTTCTGTTTTTAGATTTAAGATATAACGCGAATCCAGCCCCTACTTGACCACCACCGGCCATCATAAGAATTGGTAATAAGTAGTTGATTCCTTCAGTTGCCCCTGCAGGATCATTTAATAATTGGTGAATTGGTGTTAGTGCTTGGTGTAATCCAACCGATACTAGCGGTAAGAATAATGCCGATAGTAAGTAAGCTCCAACAATACCCATCTTTTCATAGAAGAATAACAATCCATCAAAGATTAATTGAGTTAAGAGTGCTCCAATTGGTTGAAGTAATAAAACCATAATAACCCCACCAATAATGACGGTGATTAATGGTGTAAAGAACGTTGTTAAGAAATCAGGCATCCAACGACGGATGTTTCTTTCTAATATCGCAAAGAATACTCCTGCGATTAGTGCCGCAATCATACCACCTGCTGCCGCATTATATGGGGCATTGGTAAATGGCATTAAGACTCCTTCAGCCCCTAACGATGCGGAAGTCCCTGCTGCCGTTGCCAACATTCCTGCGATTGCCCCTAGTACTGGTGTTCCTCTAAATTCTTTCGCTGCATTCATCCCAACTAAGATTGGTAAGAAGGTAAAGACACCTGTTCCAATGGCTCTAAGTAATTGGAACCACCATTCAGTGGCAAGTGCCCCATCAGTTTGGAAGTTAATTAAATTAGTCAGTCCATTTAAGAAACCAGCCGCAATAATTCCCGGAATTAATGGAACAAAGATATTCGCAATACGGCTAAGTCCGCGTTGAATTGGACCTTGGTTGCTTTCTTTTCGAGTGGCTCTGTTTTGATCGGCTAAATCTTCTGCTTCAACAATGTCTTCCTCTTTGACTTCAAGACCAGTTAATTTCGAAAATTCATTCGCTACTTTAGTCACCCGTCCAGGTCCTAAAATCACTTGTAGTGTATCTGATTCAACCACTCCTAAGACCCCATCGAGTTGTTTTAATTCAGACACTTTGGCTTTGGACGAATCTCTTAAGCCAAGACGAAGTCTGGTCATACAGGATGCCACGTTCGTCACATTTTGGGTTCCACCAACCAAATCGATAATTTGATTTGTTAGATCTTTGATACTCATTTTCTTTCCTCCTTCTGAATGATATCAGCAATTCTATTTTGGTTTTGGTTCAATAATTGGTCTGCTTTGTCATAGTCTAAATCCAAAAGTCCCATAACAATGGCATGTTTTACACTATGATTGGATAATTCAAATAACTGTTTCGCTGACTCTAAATCTGTTTGTAAGCTTTCAGAGATAATTCGAATAGAACGATCTACTAACTTCTCATTTTTTGGTTGGACATCGACCATCAAATTCGAATAAATTTTCCCTAACTTAATCATCAAGATACTAGAGATCATGTTGAGCACTAATTTCTGTGAAGTCCCTGCTTTCATTCTAGTACTACCGGTAATGGCTTCTGGACCTGTGATTATTTCTATACTCTTTTGAGCCACTTCACTCATTTTTGAGTTTTTACTGTTAGAAATAGCGACTGTTTTAGCACCCACCGAATTTGCATATTCGAGTCCACCAATCACAAATGGCGTTCTGCCACTTGCCGCAATCCCAATTAGAATGTCTGAGTTCGAAAAATTATGTTCTCTTAAATACGTTTCACATAAATCGATATCGTCTTCAGCGCCTTCTACCGCAACGGTAAAGGCTTCTTTTCCACCGGCAATTAATCCAACCACTTTATCTGGATCGGTTCCAAAGGTAGGAGGACATTCCGATGCATCGACAACCGCTAAGCGACCTGAGGTGCCTGCCCCGGCATAGAATAATCGTCCTTCTTGAAAATTCTCCCAAATATAATCGATGATATCCGCAATTTCCTGATTATGTTGCGATATTATTTGGGCTACTTTTTGATCTTCTTGGTTAATTAATTGGACAGCTTCAAAGGTAGAGACGCGATCGATGAACTTCGTATTTTCATTTCGTTGCTCAGTATTTAGTTCATCTAATTTCATACTCCCTCCTTCTATTAAATCAATAATAACACAAACGAACAATGTTTCAATATTTTTTATTATTATTTTATATAATGTTCCATATTTTTTGACAAAAAGATGTTAGAATAGAGTCAAATAGAACAAGTGCGGAGGAATTATGTCAGCCATTTCAAAGATTAAGCACGCATATAATAGCTTTAATAAGAAACAAAAGATCATTGCCGATTATATTTTAAAACATCCTCAAGATGTCATTGAGATGAGTGTTCATGAACTCGCTCAAAATACCGAAACTGCCCCATCGACAATAATTCGGTTTGCTCAAAGATTAGGTTATCAAGGTTATCCTAATCTTAAACTAGAATTAGCCATCGACCTAAGTACCGAACAAGATGATTTGTTTGAAGATCACCCTTCCTTGACGGGAACTTTTAATGAGTTTCTCATCCAAGAACAAAAAGCCTATATTAATACGGTGAATAAAACATTCAAACTCATTAACAATAATAACCTAAAGAAAGTGATTGAACTGGTTAAAAATGCCAGAAGAATCTATCTAATTGGGATAGGTGCTTCTTCTAATGTGTGTGAAGATTTAGAAGTGAAACTATCTCGTATTGATTATCCAGTTCAATTTTATAAGGATGTCCATGTTCAATTAGCCAATTCGATTCACTTAACAAAAGAAGATGTTTTAATCGCCGTTAGTTATCGTGGAAACACCAATGAAGTGAATACCATCGTTCAACAAGCTTCTAAAAGAGGAATTCCAACCATTGCGATTACTCAAAATAATGGTTCACCACTTACTCATTGGGCTGATATTGTTTTGCCAGTCCCTTCTGAAGAGAATGAATTTAGATTAGGAGCGATTACTTCTCGTAATGCGACCCAAATTATGACAGACATTATTTATTTAGGCATAATAAAAACGCAAATCGATAAATCCAGAAAAGATTTAATTGATTCGCGTAAAATCATTTATAAGCTACGTAAGGTTTAATTTTATTCCAATTTCATTATCTATTAGAAATAGATAATCAATGTCTTCTTTGTCCAATTGACCTACCACATTCACTCGATCATCTTTAGGATGATCTTTTTTCATGATTTCAAACTCTCCTTCGTATCGTAAATACTCTTGGTTTGAGACACAGAGTGTACCGACAACTCTATCACTAGTTTTTTGGACCCGGGTTTTGTAGAAGTTTTGTCTTGATTGAACACTTCTAAAAACATGTTCGCTCTTATCAACTCGATCATAATGAATGATATCTAATAAATAATGATAATCCGGGTCAATCTTAGCTTTGAGATTAATAAAGCCATTACTTAAATCTTCAATCTGTTGATAGGTCTCATCTTTTAAATCAATGTCACCAATTAGAACCACATCACAGGCTCCATTTTTTGATAAGTCTAACATGGACTTTAAGACGGGTTGATAACGGTGGTTCTCCACTGTTGGTAGACCTACATGAAGTGGACCTCTGGTATCTAAATTACCCGCAACAAAGCCCATTGTTTCAATACCATATTGCTTCAACAATTCGTTACGTTTGTAACAATCTTCTAGACTAATACCCGTTAGTGGTTTTGGGTAGAAATTATGACAGGATGAAAATTTAGAAAAATCAGCACCCATCTCTTTTAATGTTTCAAGTTCCGTTTGGGTGATGGTTGAAGTGTTCAAGACAATGTAGAATTCTTTACTGAGTTCTATTATTTCTTCTAAGCTGATGCCAAAATCAATTCTGAGATGACTAAAGCCCCATTCTTTTAACTCTGTTAATGAGTTTATTTTTAGTTTGTCGATGGTATTATTGCTAACATCGACCATGACATTAAGATTGTGTTTTACACATTCTGCTAATAACTTTTTAACTTCAAAATTATAATCATCGACTGACTCTTCTGGGATATGTAATGAGGTAAAGACAGTGTTCATCTTCGCTTTTGACGCTTTTTTGATGACTTCTTTGTTCTTATCAAAGCCACTCCCTAAATAGAGGGAAAATCCTGTTTTAATCATAGGCTTACTAAAAAAATAAACAGCAAATGCTGTTTATTTAAATTCGAAGATTCCTTCAGACTCTGTCGTTACTTCTTGATTTGCTTTTAATAAGTTAATTTCTTGACCAGAAGTAAAGATCATCGGACTTACCACTGATTTACCGTTATTCTTAATTGATTCTAAGTCCATTTCAGTAAGAATATCGCCTTGTTTAACATGATCGCCTTGTTTCACTTTAGAAGCGAATCCTTCTCCATTTAATTCAACTGTATCAATTCCTAGGTGTAGTAAAATTTCGACGCCATCCGCTGTTTTAAGACCAAATGCATGGCCTGTTGGGAATACTAAAATTATTTCGCCACTTGCTGGAGCAACAACTTTTCCATCGGTTAATTCGATGGCGAATCCATCACCCATCATCTTTTGAGCAAAGACCTGATCAGGCACTTCGCTTAATTCAACCACTTTTCCTGTCCCAAAGGAACGATACACTTCAGGGGTTGTCGCTACTTCCGGCTCTTTCTTTTTCTTTAAAAAATCAAACATAATTATTTCCTTTCTTTTTCTCGCTTTTATTGTATCAGATTTAACTCTTCATATTGTTAAAGATACTTATAAACTTAAACTGACCGCTTCGATAGATTAGTGCAACTCCAATCTGTTACTTATACTCTTACTCAACAACACTCTTTTTAATATCAGGTTTCATCGTTAGAAAGACCATAAAAAAACTGAACCTAAGTTCAGTTAATTTTCATTCTTTAAGTTTTCTAACATAATTCCTGTTCCCTCAGCCACACAAGTTAATGCGTTTTGAGCAACAAATACAGGAATTGATAGTTCATTCATTAATAGTTGGTCTAAGCCATGAAGCAATGCCCCACCACCTGTTAAAACAATTCCACGCGTCACAATATCAGCAGAGAGTTCTGGTGGTGTCTGTTCTAAGACCGTACGACAGGCTCTTACTATTGCGGCAAGTGATTCTCTCATTGATTCTTCTGTTTCTGAAGAACGAATTGAAATGGTATGAGGAAGACCTGTTACTAAGTCTCGTCCTGAAACATCGATCATTTCATCACGGCCATCTTTCCAAACTGTACCCACTTTCATTTTGATTTCTTCTGCGGTACGATCTCCGATCAGTAATTTATACTCATCTTTCACATATTTGATAATATCCTTATCTAATGTGTCACCCGCAATTTTTAGTGAGGTACTTGTAACGATTTCACCTAATGATAAAACAGCAACATCAGTGGTTCCACCACCAATATCTAATACCATGTTTCCACTTGGTTTAGAAATATCAAGTCCAGCTCCAACCGCTGCTACTTTTGGTTCTTCTTCAATATAGACGCGTTTCGCTCCAGCACGATATGCTGAGTCGCGAATCGCATTACGCTCAACAGAGGTAATATTACTTGGACAACAAATAAGTATCGTAGGTCGTGAGAAAACTCCTTTTAAACGTAATTTATTAATGAAATAAGCTAACATGATTTCGGTCACTTCAAAATCAGCAATAACACCATCTTTCAGAGGTCGAATAGCTAAGACTCTACCAGGTGTACGACCAAGCATATTCTTGGCTTCATGACCGACGGCTAATACTTTTTTTGTTTCCGCATCAAGAGCCACAACAGATGGTTCGTCAATAACAATTCCTTCGCCCTTGATATAAATAAGCATATTGGCGGTCCCTAAGTCGATCCCGACAGCTTTAGAAAATAACATATTTTTCGATTCCTTTCAACGTGCCCAGTAATTATATCAGAAGCACTTCTGAGTTAAAAGAGAACTCAACTCTTTTAAGTTGACTAACCGATTAAATAAACAGTCTTAGACTAAATACAAACTGTAAGATTAAATAGGATAGACCCATCGCTAAAAGAACACAGAGTACTTGTGCCTCGAGCACTTTCCCCTTTCTTAGAAAGCGTTCAAAATCAACCGCTAGTAACGCCCAATAACAGGCAACAAACGACAACAAAATAAGGGTTAACCGAATGATCTCATTGCTCATACAAACTGCACCCCAAGTTCCTTATAGGTTCTAATTGCTTTTTCATGAGTTTGAGGATCAACATAACCCAATCCATCTTTAAGGACACTCACTTTAATGTCTCTTTTACGAAGTTCTTTAATGGTCTCTAAAACACAGTATTCACTGGCTATCCCAGCAATCAGTACTTCATTCTCTAACAATTCATGTAAACGATCTTGGTCGCTATTCTCTGCAAAGAACGCTGAATATTCTTCAACTTCATCATCTTGTCCCTTTAAGAAACGATTCTTTTCGTTAGGAAGATGATTTTCATGTTTCAACTTTTCTTCAAATTGTTTCGATAAGGCAGCCCCCATTGTGTTTTTTACACAGTGGACTGGCCAAATTCCCCCATTCTTTTTAAATGATTGGTTAGTGGGGCTATGCCAATCTTGAGAATAAAAGACAGTTACTTCCGGATTATCATTTAAATAGTCGATGATTCTTGAGACGGCTTGATCCGCATTATGACAAGCAAGAGAGCCGCTTATAAAATCATTCTGGCAATCTATGATGATGAATTGTTTCATTTTCCTCATCCTTTCTAGGTTTTCGATAAAACTCTATTTTAAAACGTGTGAATTGTCCCTCTTGAGATTCAACGCTAATTTGACCTTGTTGTTGGTTAATAATTCTCTGTGTCAGACTCAAACCAATCCCGACTGAATCACTTGATGCGTTTTGTCCACGATAGAATCGTTCAAAGATATGGTCAATATCCTCTACATTAATTCCTTTACCATTATCTTCTATAATAATCCGCCAATATAATTGACTAATTTCTGATTGGATTAAAATGCGTTGGTTCTCTTTAGAATGTTCAACCGCATTCTTCACCAAATTACTGAGTGCTTCAACCGTCCAATCCACATCAATGTACACTTGTTGATTACTTGTGCTTAGATGCAAATCAATTTCTTTAAGTTCCATCATCACTTCAAATGGTTCAATGACTAAATCCAACAATTCAGCATCACTAATCCAAGTCGGTTTGTATTTAATAACATTCGCCTCTAATTTGGATAGGGTCATTAAATTAGCAATCAACAATTTCAAACGGTCCAACTGTTTTTGAATCGATTCAATAAATTCTTGTTGTTTGGCTTTAGGTAACTCTCCGTCTAACATTAAGTCAGTCATCAGCATCATAGACGTTAACGGCGTTTTAATTTGATGAGCAATATCATTGAGTGAATCCTGGACAAAAGTTTGTTTCTCAACCAATAAATCATTTTGATGAGACAAGGTGACACTTAATTTGTATAACTCTGCCTGTAACACCGACAACTCCCCTTCTTGATAGGTATCAACCTGAACATCATGGATCCCACGATTAAGTGAGCTTAAATAATTATTGAGTTGATTGACTTTAGACGCTCGATTCATCCGCTCAATTAAATAGTAGACCACATTCACCAGAAAAACTAGAAGCCCACTTACCATTGGATGAACCTCTATAAAAACAAAGCATATTAATAGAATAATATTTGTTAATAGCCACTTAATCATTTATTTATCAGTCGATATCCTTTCCGACGGACCGTCTCAATATAGACTGGATTTGATGGATCATCTTCAATCTTTTCTCTAAGACGCTTGAGATAGACTGATAAGGTATTATCACTCACATACTCACTACCAAATTCAAATAACGAACGGACCAGTTCTGCACGCGACACAATTTCATTCGTGTTTTGAGCCAATATCAAAAGAAGACGGTATTCAATAACGGTTAAGACAATTTCTTTGTCATTCTTGTGGACCGTCGCATTCTGTAGGTTTATCTCTAAGTCTTTGATTTTAATAATTTTTAATTGGTTTCCTTCATAACGTCTTAAAACTGCTTTAACTCGTCCCAACAATTCTCTAAGTCTAAATGGTTTAGTAATATAATCATCGGCACCAAGTTCTAAACCAATCACAATATTATTCTCTGTTTCTGAAGCCGTTAGAAAGATTATTGGGATGTTTGATGTTTGTCTGATTTCTTGACAAAAATCGAGCCCATTGCCATCTGGAAGATTGATATCTAAAATAAGCAGGTTGAAGTCATGTTGATTAAAAAGTTCATGAGCCTCTTTTATGGTGTTTGCGACATCAACCGTATAATTCTGTTGTTCTAAAGCATATTTTAATCCAGAGACGATGGTTAAATCATCTTCAACTAGTAATAAGCGTGTCATGTTTTTGCCTCCTGACTCTATTATACTAAATTAATCCTTGGTTAATTGACTGACATTGTGGTTTTTTATCGTCAAAACAGAAATCAATAAAGCGACCACAATCACAACAACAATCAAAAAGACACAAATAAAGGTAATAATCAATAACTGAAATAAGAACGATGGACTACTTAAATCTAAGAGATAAATAATCAGATTAGATAGTAACAACGATGTGGGTAAACCAATCAAAAAGGCTAAGCCTCCAAACAGACTGATTTCCAGACCAATCATTTTCAAATAGGAATCCATTGTCATCCCATTTGAAATTAATACTGAAAACTCTTTAGAGCGAAGTGATAAGTTATGATTAATCGCATTCACAACATTACTTAAGGCGATAACAATGACTAAACCAACTAATGACAGGGACATTAAACCAAAGAATTGAACAACTTGGTTCTCTAAGAGTCTTAAGCGTTTCACATTTTCAATTCGGTCTAAGTCTTCCAAACCATGACGACTAAGAGTTTGTCTAAAGAGTGACTCTGTTTCATTCGCATTCTCTCCATTAACAAAGATCTGATTAACTAGACCCACATTATAACCAGCGTTCTCTTTTAAATAAGTCGTAAAAGGGGTACTTAAGTAATCAAAGAAGGTACGCGAGAAATAGATGGTTGGATCTGGTTCATCAGCAACATTAAGATAATGGTATCGATCAGAACTTAAATCTAAAATTAACGCTTGTTGGTTTAACTCAAAATCAATCACATGATTTTCATTAAAAAGATGGTTATTAATCGTTCTTAATTCATTGTTCTCATCCAAATACTCACTTTGAAAATGGTCGATGAACAAACCATGCGCCATACAATCAAAATCAGGATATTCCGTTTGAAGAACATTTAAACAATAATCATCATCGACAATATTGATCACTAAGTACACATCATTCGATGGATTCATGGCAACTACTTCTGGATTGAGATCCGCTGTCTCAACATTAATCACCAAGTTAAATTGTTGCCAGAGCCCCGCTTGAGTAAAGGCTTGATTCTCTTTTAATTCATCAATCAAGTTTATTATTTGTCCATCTTGAAGTTCTCCACGAAAAAACTCATAAACAACATCCCGCCTTGAGCGCGAATCACTTTGTTGTTGAGAGCCCACTAACGCAACCGATGTCCCAATCAGAATAATGCTTACAACCAGTGACATGATTAAGGTCCGATAATAACTTCGATTCTTTTTATAATTGATAAACGCTAATTTTGATTCAATCGATTTAAACCATGTCGGAATTCTTAATAACGATTGTTTCTCTCGTTTTAAATCATAATATTTAATCGACTCAATAGAGCTTAAGTTAGAAATTCGATAGGTCGTAAAGAACGCGGTAAAAAGAATGGCCCCTAGTGATAACAATACAATGATCAGAATTAAACTTGGGTAAAGATAGATGACCACTTTATCAAAGAAAATATATTCTCCAATTGGTACTCTAAACAACAAGAGTAAAATTGAAGTAACGCTATAACCCGCTAATAATCCTATCGGGATACTGGCGATTCCTAACATCAACGCTTGAAATATAAGGATCCATTGTTTTTGACTGTTCGTTGCCCCTACCCCATCTAACAACCCTAATTGAGTCATCATATGACGATTGTTTATGGAGAATGCGTTCCAGATTACTAAAACTGCCGCT
Organism: uncultured Erysipelothrix sp.; assembly: GCA_964627845.1. Classification (GTDB taxonomy): domain Bacteria; phylum Bacillota_I; class Bacilli_A; order Erysipelotrichales; family Erysipelotrichaceae; genus DUUI01. The sequence goes on from CAZVKL010000007.1 coordinate 41,193, forward strand.
AAACCAATGAGGATCGTAATAAGAAATCCACCCAAAAACATTAAGTAAAGCGGTGATTGAGTAATCGATTCAATTCCTAAATAATGAGTTTCTAGTAAATTGGTCTGAACGTATTCTATGTCACTATTGTTTAAAAAACGAGTTAGCGACTGATATGATTTCGGGGTAATATCATTTAATTCCATTAACACAATATTCTGTTTTAAAGGTTGGTTGGACTGATAAACTAAATTCGTAAATCCAGCTTCGCTAAAACTCTCAACAGAAGCGGGTAGGATATCCATAAAACCGACAATCCGATATGTTTGATCAAAACTTGGTAAGAACTGTTCAAACTCAGCTTGATATTGTCGATCCATTATCTCATTACTGTTTATAACACGCTTCCCAATTTCTAAAGTAATTGTATCCCCAATTTGAAAGTCTAAGTTGGTGTAATACAGCACGTTCTCATTTAACACAATTTCATTTTCGTTTAGTGGATACCGTCCATAAGATAAATCAAGTCCATGTTGTTGAAACAAATCATCTTGTCCAACTAATAGTTTTAAGTAAGGTCGTTGGGCGTTCAATAATTCATAATCTTTAATTTTTGCGTAAGAAAAAACATCAATAATTTCGACCGATTCAATCTCGCTCAATTGATTTAATTGTTGTATCTGATTCTCAGACAAATTATAACCCACAAAATGACTAGGACCTTCAAGATTTCGAATTGAATTTTGAATACTCTTAACATAACTGGAGATCATTGTTCCAATTCCGGTCATTAATGCCACCGCAATAAAAATAGACAACGCCGTTGGGATAGACCATTTTAAATGTTGCGCTAAATTTTTATAAGCGATTTTCAGTAAGGTTTTCATCGTATGATTGTATCCCCAACAATTCTTCCATCTTCAATTTGAATTAAACGATTCGCCTTGAGGGCAATATCCATATTATGGGTAATCAATAAAATTGTTTGGCGGTGTTCTTTATTGGATTTGATTAATAAGTCAATTAAGTTATCTGAATTTCGTGAATCAAGATTTCCAGTTGGTTCATCGGCCAACAAGATCGATGGTTGAGACATCAGAGCGCGACCAATCGATACCCGTTGTTGTTGTCCACCCGATAATTGACTCGGTAAAAAATGTCGACGATCGACTAAATTAATCCGTTCTAAGATATAGTCAATGTCTTGTTTTGAAACATCTCGTCCATCCAATTCGAGTGGAAGCGTTATATTATCTTCGACTGATAAGACTGGAATTAAATTATAAAACTGATAAATGAGCCCTATTTGTCGTCGTCTAAAAATTGCGAGTTGTTTATGGCTAAGTTGACTGACATCCACATTATTAATAATGACTTTCCCAGAGGTTGGTGATTCAACACAACCTAGGATATGCATCAAGGTCGATTTCCCTGAACCACTGGGTCCAACAATAGAGATGAACTCTCCTTTTTCAACACTAAAAGAGACATCGTCTAGAGCCAATACCTCTGTTTCTTGGGATCCATATATTTTTGAAACACGGTTAACTTCAAGAATTTTCATAGACATCTCTTTTCTAATGTCTACATAATATCAGAAAAAAAGAAGGAGGTCATCGGACTCTAAGGGTCAAAAAACAAAAGCCAATAAATCTGAGTTCAGATCGGTTGGCTTTTTCCTATGTTGTAACTGATTAAGCATTCGTGATCTTCAGCTTCGTCAGTTTCCTGTTTTGTCTTGTGGACTTTCCCCAGCAGAATAAAGATTACGTCATCATCAGAAACTTTTATTTGTCGTTATTTCTTATTCAATGTCTATCCCATGATTTTTAACACAATAAGTTCACGAGTGGAGTATAATGAAGTTAATGAATAAGCGATTAACTGGGGCACATCTAAAATGGATTGCGTTAATTACCATGCTAATTGACCACATTGGGGCAGTCCTTATTTTAGAACAGCTAACCAACTTAAATATTAACCCTTACCAATCAATGTTAACCAACCCTTGGATTTTTAGTTATTGGCTCAGCCGATTAATTGGACGCTTCGCATTTCCAATCTTTTCATTTTTATTAGTCGAAGGATTTATTCATACCCGCAATCGACTTAAATATGGAACCTCCCTCTTTATTTTCTTTTTACTAAGTGAAGTTCCTTTTGATCTTGCGGTCAGTCAACAAATACTCGAGTTTAACTCACAGAATATTTTCTTAACCTTACTTTTAGGTTTCTTGTTGATGCAAACAATTGAGAAAACAAAAGAATTAAATCCAATCCTACCCTTTTTATGGTTAATAGGTTTTGGTCTAATTAATCAACTCCTAAGGGGAGACTACCAAAGCTATGGCATCATTCTTATTTTTCTACTTTATTATTTCAGAGATGACATTGCTATTCGGAATCTTTCATTAGTCCTCATGGGTCTGTATCAGATGAGTGCTTTTTTAAGTGTTATCCCCATTCACTTCTACAATGGAAAAAGAGGTAAACAACCGAAATATTTCTTTTACCTCTTCTATCCAATTCATTTATTTTTACTTGCTTATTTAACTAAGTTTATTTAGTCCCATAGATTCTGTCACCTGCATCACCAAGGCCTGGGACAATGTAACTTTGTTCATTTAACTTATCATCGAGTGCAGCTAAATAAATATCCACATCAGGATGTGATTTTTCAATGACTTCCACCCCTTCAGGAGCACCCACCAGACAGACTAATTTAATCTGTTTAGCACCATGTTTTTTAAGTAATGAGATTGCTGCATCGGCCGAACCACCCGTTGCTAACATTGGATCTAATACCATCACGACTGATTCACTCATTGAGCTTGGGAATTTCGCAAAATACTCATGAGGTTGAAGTGTTTCTTCATCACGATATAAACCAACATGACCCACTTTAGCTGTTGGAATGAGCGAACGAATTCCCTCAACCATCCCTAAACCAGCTCTTAAGATGGGGACTAACGTCACATCTTTTGCTAATTGAGTGGTCTGACACATCGCCACAGGGGTCTCAATCTCAACCGGTTCAACCGGCAAGTCGCGTGTAATTTCATAAGCCATTAACCCCGCAATTTCATCGAGGTTTTGTCTGAAATCCTTAGTTCCAGTGTTAACATTTCTCATTTGAGTCAGTTTGTGTGTAATTAATGGATGATTTAATACAATTAACATATGTTTGGCTCTCCTTTGACTAGATCATAATGACGACATAATTCTATGACTTGTTCATAGATTTTTTGATGAGCTTCTTTATCTTTTGGATTTCGACAAATTTCATCAATCCATCGCGCAATTTGAATAAATTGTTCTTCTTCAAATCCACGTGTGGTCATGGCCGCAGTTCCTAATCGGATGCCTGAACCATACCGTGGTTTTTGCGTATCAAATGGAATCATGTTTTTATTCACCGTAAAGCCCGCATCATTTAGAATCGTTTCAGCTTCTTTTCCGGTAATATTATAACTGCTTAAGACATCAATCATCAAGAGGTGATTCACACTTCCACCAGAGATGATTTTAACGCCAAGGTTTTTAAACTCATTCACTAATGCTTGCGTATTATCTAATACTTGCTGTTGATACGCCTTAAACTCAGGTTGTAACGCTTCATAGAAACAGATCGCTTTTGCGCCAATCGCATGTTCCAAAGGGCCACCCTGCATTCCTGGGAAAACTGATTTATCAATCTTTTTAGCCCACTCCTCTTTACAAAGTATTAAACCAGAACGTGGACCACGCAATGTTTTATGAGTGGTGCTTGTCACAAAATGGGCATGCGGCACAGGATTATTATGTAAGCCTGCCGCGACTAATCCGGCAATATGTGCCATATCCACCATTAAGAGTGCGCCAACCTCATCAGCAATCTCTCTAAACTTTTTAAAATCCAGGGATTGTGAGTATGCGCTCGCCCCCGCAACAATTAACTTAGGTTTTACTTCATGCGCAAGTGTTCTCACTTTATCCATATCTAACATTTCAGTGTCTTTTTCAACATCATAGCCTATAAAGTTATAGAGTTGTCCTGAAAAATTAACAGGAGAACCATGTGTTAAGTGACCACCACTATTAAGTCCCATCCCTAAAACGGTATCCCCAGGTTCTAAACAAGCCATATAAACCGCCATGTTGGCTTGGGAACCAGCATGAGGTTGAACATTGGCATGATCAGCTCCAAATAATTCTTTAGCTAAATCAATTGCTTTTTGTTCAATCTGATCAATGATTTCACAACCACCATAATAGCGCGCATTAGGATATCCTTCGGCATATTTATTGGTCAAGATTGAGCCTAGTGCTCGAAGAATATTTTTTGATACAAAGTTTTCAGAGGCAATCAATTCAATGTGTTGTTTCTGCCGAGCACACTCCTGATCGATTAAATCAAATATTTCCTTCATAAAGTCTTTCACCTGCTAATACATCATCAAAGTCGATGACGCCCTTTCTAATAAGTTGCAGTGTTGATTGTGAGGCATCAATAATGGTTGATGCTTGCCCATTAAAGGCTTGTCCCAAGACAACCCCATCGATGATGCCATCAAACACTTCTGTTACTTCTTGTGAATTAATGGATGGTTCTTGATGGGAGATATTGGCCGATGGAACATAGAGTCCCACTTCCATTTGACTGATCACATCAAGAATAAATGGATGATCTGGTATTCGAATGGCCAAAGTCTCTAATTTAGACTCTTGAGCCAAAAGAAAAGGTCGCTTCTTCTTAAATATAAAAGTGATGGGTCCGGGTAAGAATTTTTGAATCAGAAAACGATCTCGATCACTCAATTCACAGACCTCTTCAATTTTATTAAGAGAATCGACCATATATGCCATAGCCTTATCTTGTGGCCGTTGTTTAATATCTTTTAGTCTTAAGATAGCCGCTTTATCCGTTGCGAGAACACCAAGTCCATAGACCGTATCTGTTGGAATCGCAATTATTTTTCCATGACTTAATGCCTGTGCCACTTCAATGGCTTGTTGTTGATTATATTGATGTGTTTTCATGTCTTTATTTTACCACAATGACAAGGACAACCAAGAGTCTTTTGAAAATATGGTAAAATGTGAGTAACAATCGGAGGATCTTTATGCAACCATCTTTTCAAGAAATCACTGAATCTATTAAGAAATCAATTAATCAAGTTATTGTAGGTAAAAGCGAAGCGATTGATCATTTAATTATCGCCCTAAGTAGTTCTGGTCATATTTTAATCGAAGATGTCCCAGGAGTAGGAAAAACAACACTGGTATCAGCGTTGGCCAAATCCCTCGATTTAAGTTTTAAACGGATTCAATTTACACCCGATTTAATGCCTTCGGATATTACCGGTTTTAATATGTACAATCCAAAATTAGGCGAATTTGTTTTCCAACAAGGCGCCATTATGTCTCAGTTAGTCTTAGCCGATGAGATTAATCGTACCTCCCCTAAAACACAATCGGCCTTATTAGAGGTTATGCAAGAAAACCAGGTCAGTATCGATGGTTCCACCTTTCAGCTACCTCAACCTTTTATGGTTCTTGCCACACAAAACCCCATTGAACATGTGGGAACTTATCCGCTGCCTGAAGCACAACTCGACCGTTTTATGCTAAAAATTAAGTTGGATTATCCAACCGTTCAAGAAGAAATGGCCATCTTAGATATTGATGATGCCACTGAAAAACTTGAATTAATAAAACCGGTTGCGAATGTGGACGACATCTTACGGATGCGCCAACAAGTCAATCAGGTTTATGCCGCTGATCCAATTAAAAAGTTTATCATTGATATATCGAATAAAACCAGAACACATCCTGATTTGTTAATTGGTGCCAGTCCTCGAGCGGCCCAATCCCTCTTAAAAGCGTCAAGAGCTCATGCGCTCTTACAGAATCGTGACTACGTTATTCCTGAGGATGTGATGGCGATGGTCAAACCGGTCCTTTCACATCGACTATCTCTAAAAGCAG
>CAZVKL010000008.1:0-37309 GCA_964627845.1 uncultured Erysipelothrix sp.
AAAACTTGTGATAATTCCATGGAAGACGATCATCCATTTGTAGTTTAGTCGCATAAATACCTCCGACAGAACTATTATAACAAAAAGGAGGGCTTTGCCCTCCTAGCTTGATTATTCTTCGTCTTCTTCTTTATCTTCTTTTTCCCATTCGAGTGAACGTTTAACCGCTTTATGCCATTGTCTCATATAGCGTTTTCTTTCTTTTTCGTCCATCTCAGGTGTGAATTCAGCATCCATCTCAAATGTCTTAGCTAATTCTTCTTTACTTTCAAAGAAGCCTGTTGCTAATCCAGCAAGCATAGCTGCCCCAAGTGCTGTTGTTTCAGTATTCTTAGGACGGCGAACCACTGTATCAAGAATGTCTGCTTGGAATTGCATTAAGAAATTGTTTTGAGAAGCACCACCATCAACTTGAAGTGCCGCTAATTTTTCACCAGAATCTTTTTCCATCGCTAATAAGATATCAGCAGTTTGGAAAGCAATTGACTCAAGAGCCGCACGCATTAAGTGATTTTTGTTCGCTCCGCGAGTTAAACCAAAGATTGCTCCACGAGCATAAGCGTCCCAGTGAGGTGCACCTAGTCCAGTAAATGCTGGAACAATGTAAACTCCACCGTTGTCTTCAACTTTAGTTGCAAAGTACTCAGTATCGACAGATGCTTCAACAATCTTAAGCTCATCACGTAACCATTGAACCACTGCACCAGCAACGAAGATAGATCCTTCAAGTGCGTATTCAACTTTACCATCAATACCTGATGCAATCGTAGTTACTAATCCATTTTCAGATGCAACCGCTTTTTCACCAGTATTCATAAGTAAGAATGCACCCGTTCCATAAGTGTTCTTAGCCATTCCTGGTTTGAAGCATGTTTGTCCAAATAATGCAGCTTGTTGGTCACCAGCCGCTCCAGCAATAGGGATTTGTTCCCCTTGGATATTGGTATGTCCATAAACTTCAGAAGAGTTCTTAACTTCAGGAAGCATTGCTTCAGGAATATTGAGATATTCTAATAATTTCTTATCCCATTCTAAGTTCTTAATATTATAAATCATTGTTCTAGAAGCATTGGTGTAGTCAGTTACATGTACTTTTCCTTCTGTTAATTTCCAAATTAACCAAGTGTCGATAGTACCAAATAATAATTCGCCTTTTTCTGCACGTTCTTGAGCGCCTTCTACTTGGTCTAAAATCCAACGAATTTTAGTCGCAGAGAAGTAAGCATCAATTTCAAGCCCTGTATTTTCACGAACATACTCTAACAGGTCATCTTCTTTCATTTGGTCACAAATTTCAGAAGTTTGTCTAGATTGCCATACAATCGCATTATAGATTGGACGGCCTGTTTCTTTGTCCCATACCACCGTAGTTTCACGTTGGTTTGTAATTCCTAATGAATCAATTTCGTTGGCTTTAATACCAGCTTTCGCAATTGCTTCATTAAGGACCCCAGATTGTGTTGCCCAAATTTCTAAAGCATCGTGCTCTACCCATCCTGGTTTTGGATAGATTTGTGTAAACTCAGATTGAGCTACAGCCATGATTTCGCGATCCTTATTAAAAACAATCGCTCGGTTACTTGTCGTTCCCGCGTCTAATGCAATAACATATTTACCCATTTAATTTCCTCCTTTTGGGTTATTTAAAGATTGATAACAATCCTTATTCCTTTTCTAATACTTCGGATGTCGCAATCATATTGACCCCTGAACTTAAGATGTTTTCTACTAAAACATCCCCAATATGAACTGGTGCCTTCACAACAACATCGCTCAGCTCTTTTACGAGATCGATAATTTTGTGTTTATCAATCTCTTTATCCGTTTTCACACTAACCACTGGTCCCATCCCGTTTTCAACAAAGACTGTACTGGTTACCATACGTACCGGATTAACGATTTCTTTTTTTCCATAACGATCGCCAATGGCACAGAGATTTCCTTCAACTAAGATATCGTCTTCTGACATCATAGTCACATCTAACATACAACCAATTGGACATCCTATACATGTAAAACTTTCTTTTTTAATCATAAACTTAAACCTCAATTGAGATGGTGACTTGATCACCCTCTAAATCCTGTAGTTGTTTTGGAACTAAAATAACTGATTCCATTTCTCCAGGAGCCAGTACTCGTTTCTTACGACGTTGGACTTCATGCTCACCAACTTTAACAACGACATTGGCATCTCGATATACTTCACCCACTCTAAAGCGGACTGTTTGTGGTTTATCAAACTCTTTATTAAGTGTTAACGGAATTGTGTAACGAACACCCGGTCCAACCATAATATTGTATTTCTCTTTAATATCTGGATGACCATGTTTAATGTAATTCGCTGCCGATTCCCCTGCCACCATCGCTTCTTGAGTGACAAAGTCAACCAAGTCATGAACATGTAGCACATTTCCACACGCAAACACACCTTCAACCCCTGTTTCAAAATTCTCATCCACATCAGGTCCTTTTGTGACTTTGTTCATTGCCGGAAGAATTTGACGAGTTAATTCATTCTCAGGAATCAGACCTACCGATAATAAGAGCGTATCACAAGAAACATATTCTTTTGTTTCTTCGATAGGTTTTAAATTCTCATCGACTTCAGCAATCGTAACCCCTTCTAACCTTTCCTTGCCATGAACTTCAACAACGGTATGGGAAAGTTTAAGTGGAATATCAAAGTCATCAAGACATTGGACAATGTTTCGCTTTAAACCACCCGAGAATGGCATGAGTTCTAAGACCATCTTGACATGAGCACCCTCTAAAGTCATGCGTCTTGCCATAATTAAGCCAATATCACCAGAGCCTAAAATCACAACTTCTTTTCCTGGCATATAGCCATCAATATTCACCATCTTTTGAGCAGCACCCGCACTAAAAATACCTGAAGGGCGACTTCCTGGAATATTCAATGCCCCTCTAGGACGCTCACGACAACCCATCGCTAAAACGATTGCCTTCGCATGGATTTTCATGAACCCCTTCTGTGCGTTAATGATGGATACTTCTTTATCGATATTTAAATCAATGACCATCGTATTGTCCCAAACTTCAATATTTCTTTCCTGAACTAATTCAATAAAACGATGAGCATACTCTGGCCCTGTTAACTCTTCTTTAAAGTGTGTTAAACCAAAACCATTGTGAATACATTGATTTAAGATTCCCCCCAAGCGATCATCTCTTTCTAAGATTAAGATATCTTCAATACCATGATCATAGGCTGATACCGCCGCTGCTAATCCAGCAGGTCCGCCTCCGATGACAACAAGATCTTTATACATCCGTTTCATGAGAGTCCTCCTTTAAACCGGTCTTATTTTTATGCATTAATAAAGTCGATCCCTTACCAAATTTAGTCACTTGTTGTGGCGTAAAACCATGTTCACGCATTAAGATTTCCATCTGATGAGACATACAGAAACCTGCTTGGCAACGGCCAGACCCCGCTCTAGTGCGTCGTTTAATGCCATCCAGAGATTTTGCGCCAACAGGTCTTCTTATTGCCGCAACAATTTCTCCTTCTGAAATCCATTCACAACGACATACGATTCTTCCATAAGAAGGATCTTTCTTAATTAAATTGTCTTTTTCTTCATCCGTTAATTCCATTAAGATAATTGGACGTTTACGCGTTGGATCATAATTAGGATTTTCCTCTAAGCTTAAGTATTCAGCAATCTCCTTAGATAAATCGATTGCGATAGCAGGCGCAGACGTTAGACCAGGTGACTCCACAGCCGCACAGTTAAAGAATCCTGGTGCATCCTTAGGTTGACCTAAAACAAAGTCTCCTGTTTCCCCTGTGGCTCGTAAACCCGCAAATGTCGTGATGGTTGAATGCAACGGTAATTTACTTATACTTAATGATGCTTTTTCAGCAACTTCATCCATTCCAGACGCAGTTGTAGTCGTGTCATCTTTATCCACTTCATGAGCATTAGGTCCAATAATGATATTGTCACTAACTGTCGGTGCCACTAAGACACCTTTTCCATGAATGGTTGGTTGTTGGAAAATGGTAAATTGGACTAAATCTTTTTCATCTTTATCCAATAAATAGTATTCCCCTCTTCTTGAGTGGATTTTCAATTTATCCTCTGAGACAAGATTATTGATCTCATCCGAATGAATTCCTGCCGCATTCACAATTGCTTTTGTGAAGTATTCACCATTGTTGGTTTCAATGCGATAACCACCTTCAATTGGTTCAATGTTTTGTACTTCTGTGTTAAATTCAAATTTAACACCATTGGATGCCGCATTTTCAGCTAACGCAATATTCACTTCAAAACTATCCACAATTCCTGCAGTTGGCGCATAGAGTGCCCACTTAATATTGTCGTTTAGATTTGGTTCATGGCTTCTTAACCATTTTTCATCAACGATTTGAAGATCACGAACCCCATTCTTTTCACCACTTTCTTTTAAGGTGTGCAAGCCTGGGACGCCTTCTTCATCAAAACAAATATTTAATGAGCCATTTCGTTTGAATTTAATTCCTAAATCTTCTTTTAGTTGATCATAGAGAATATTTCCTAACACGTTATACTTCGCTTTTAAAGTTCCAGGTTTAGCATCCAACCCAGAGTGAATGATGGCCGAATTCGCTTTAGTAGCCCCTTCACAAACATCATCTGCTCGCTCTAAAAGGAGTATGTCAGCATTATATCTGGCTAATTCGCGTGCTGTCGCACATCCCATTATGCCTCCCCCGATAATGATTACATCATGCATTATATTTCTCCTTATCTGTTATTTCTGTATGCGGTTTCATTATATGATATTTATAATAAATAAACAACCATATTCTGCGTTGACAAACGTATTTGTTTGAACTATGATAAATTTAGTTTATCGGATATCTGCTAGTGATATGCGATAGAAAATTAAAAGGAGAAAGATAATCATGAAATTAGTGAGAAGTACAATTGGGTACATGATTGCTGGTATCATCGTCATGTCAGTTTGGGGTGGCGTTATTGATAGCAACGTCGGTACTCTTGGGGGAATTCTAGCGGGCTTCTTCATCATCGGTTTAGCTTGGTTTACGAATCATCACCTCGGATTGATTTATCATGGTCCAGAATCTGGATTTGTTGATTTAGGACTTGGTGTTGGTCTAACTGGTATCTTTAGAGATATGTGGTTAGGATTACTAGGAGGAGAAGGTTTAGATCCATTTATTGGTGGTATGCCAACTCTAATATTAGTTTTAATTGGAGCAGTAATCGGTGGTTACTTAGCTGCAATGGTTGAACGTGATATGAACAGAGACAAAGAACTAGTTAATCAGAGAGGAGACAGACAATGAACATCTATTTAGCGCTAGCTACAGTAGTTGGAGCGGCATTATTCCCTTTCATTATTCGCTTGGTTTGGGGCCACTTCACTGATGAATTTGGTACATTTGGTGGATTCTTGTCAGCACTCTTTATCGTTGGTGTTATGTGGGCACTTAACCATGGCTACGCACATGTAAACGGTGGTGGACTAATTTATCAAACAGGTGTTTGGGTTGACATGGGAACCGCAGCAGGAGTTGGTCTATTAGTAGCCAGTATCCTACAAGGTGCTAAATTCGACAAACACACTAAAACAAACATACTAGGTGCATTATTAGGCGGTTTAATTGCTGGTCTAATTATCGCATTTACAATGCACACTTGGTAAGCATTCGATAATTTCTTGAAACAAAAAAACCAATTGAACTAGCCAATTGGTTTTTTTATGTTGTTTTCTACGTTTACCATTAAAATCAACATTCTTTCAATTAATCCCAAACACCTAAAACAATTGCCCTAGCCGCTAATTTACTCCTGATTTGATCGTGTCCGGACATTTAAACGAGAATAAAAAAGAAGGAATTCTCAATTCCTTCTTTAAGTCTTAGAAACTATTAATGACTTCCTTAATTTGTTGTTTGATAGACTCAGGATTTGAATCATTCATCAGCGTCACTGCACTAACAAATGCACCTTCAACCAACGGACCACTAATCACATGACATTTTTCCTTAAGTGATTCATCCACTAAATCGATCGCAGCATCAATACTAATCAAACCTGAACCAATATCCCCAATTAGATAGATATATTCGCTCTCTGAGGAGGCTTCAATCGCCTCCATAATTTTAGTTGGATCCGTGCCAATCCTGCCATCACTACCACCACAAGAATAAATCGTTAGTTTCTTTTGATCGTGCGCCATTTCCTCAACCATCTCTTTGAGACCATCTGTAATCTTTTGAGAATGGGAGACAAGAATAAGACTAACCACGATTATCTAAATAGGCTTTGAAACAAAGACCACTCGAATGAGATCCTGGATCAATATGACCAATTGAACGCTCACCTAAATAAGAGGCACGTCCTTTCGTCGCTTTTAAAGGAGCAGTCGCTTCAACTAACTCATCCACTTTCTCATTGGTTAACTCATCATTCTTAAGCGCTTCAATAGCTGGATGCCAAAGGTCAACCAATGTCTTTTCACCGACTTGGGCCTTTCCTCTTTGTTGAATTGATTCTAACCCTTGTTCAAATAAAGAAACCATTCGGTCATGATCAATTTCATCAGTATCCGTTAATTGTTTTGACATGGTCAAGAAAGCTGAAGCATAAATCGGTCCAGCCGTCCCACCCACTTTCGAAAGAAGTGTCATTGCTAAAGTTTTAAATTCATCTTGTATTGAATTAATTTCTTTTTTCTCAACGGTTTCAAAATATGTGTTAAACGCTTTAGCCATATTAAAACCATGATCGCCATCCCCAATCGCATTATCTAAATCAGAGAGGTATTGTTTTTCGTCAATACAAGCTTGGCCCCACTGTATAAACCACTGTCTTACTTGTTTTTGATCCATAATTACCAAGCAATCGTATGAACTTCTTGGTTGAGGTATTCAACCCATTTTGGATCTTCAACTTTAAGGACTGTCAACGAAATACCAGCCATATCAATAGCCGTCATGTAATCACCAACCATTGTTTTAGCCACTTTAATATTATCTTCTTTAAGTTTCTCTAAAACATCATTCGCAAATACATATTGTTCCATTAGAGGGGTTGCACCCATACCATTAACTAAGACAACAATTTCTGTTTCTGCATCAAGTGCTAGTTCTTTCTTAATCTTTTCATAGAACTCTTCCATCATTTCTTTCGATGTATGTAGTTTTTCTTTACGATAACCAGGCTCACCATGAATACCAATACCAAATTCAATTTCATCTTCTTCTAAATCAAATCCTTTTTTACCAGATTCAGGTGTTGTTGCTGCAGAGAGCGCAAGCCCTAAACTCGCAAGATTAGCAACTAGCTTTTCAGCCACTTCCTTGATTTCTTGAAGGCTCGCACCATTTTCAGCAAGTGCCCCAAGAATTTTGTGAACTAAGACAGTTCCAGCAACGCCACGACGCCCTTCTGTCCAAGTAGAGTCTTCAACGGCGATATCATCATTCACGACAATGTAGTCAACTTCAATATCATCTTCTTCTTTTGCCATTTCAGCAGCCATTTCAAAGTTCATGACATCTCCCGTATAGTTCTTAACAACCATAAAGACGCCCGCTCCCTTATCAGCAGCCTTGATACCTTCATAAACTTGATCGACAGATGGAGATGTAAAGACAGCACCACAAACAGCAGCCGCTAACATTCCTTGACCAACAAAACCAGCATGTGATGGTTCATGTCCACTTCCACCACCTGAAATAAGACCTACCTTATTCTCGCCTTCATAATTACGAGCAATAACATCCGTCCCTTCAACGCGATGAACAAGGTCATGATGCGCCGCTGCTAATCCATCTAACATTTCATTAACAACATCTTCAGCTCTATTAATTATCTTTTTCATGAGAATCCTCCTTTTTTCTCTTAGCCCTATTATAGACAATTAAGGGCTTACATTCAATGAAATGACCAATAAAAAGGAGACCGAAGTCTCCAATATTTAATATCGATTAATCGCAACCACAGGGTGTTGTATCGTATCAAGGAAATGCACTTCAACTCCTGTTTCTTGTGAATCTAAAATGAGTTGATTATATTGTGCTTCATGCTCATCTTTAATTAGCAATATTCCAACTTTACCCACTTTCATATCCTCTTTAATCGCCTCTAAATCATTACTGACGAGTCGCTGATCATAAGCATGCGCCAATTTGTTCTCATAGAAATCACGATTTTCCTTATTTTCCTGTTTTAAGAATTCCTTAATTTCTGATGTCAATTCCTCTTGATCCATATCTTTTAATGGTTTTTCAATACCGCTCGCATCAAAATCAGTCAGCTTTGTAAACTCAGCAACATTATCAGTAGTACCAAAGATAACAATTGGCAGTTGATTATCTTTGAAGAATTCACTAAATTCTCTATTTAAATATCTAAAATATTTAACTCGATCCATATCAATTTCTTCCCCACTAGAACGATGGCCATGCCATGATCCAGTACTTGAGAAATTTAAGTTTGAGTCCGCATCAAAATCATCATAAAGTTCAGTAAACTCATCAATGATGTGATCAAGCTCAATCTTTTCTTGTCCATATTGATCAATCTGATAATACCCATAAGAATCTTTACGAATATCAATCGCATGAACCAGTTGATATTTGTCATAATATGCCATCAGCGGCATTAAGTTTAAGATTTCATCCACAACCACACTCTCTTTAACTGGTTGTGGGATTTTAACCGTTTCAATCTTGTCCCTGGTGACATAGACTAACAAGCCTTCTAAAGTGGTATTAAATAACTCTCTATCCGCTTGTATATCTTCTAATTGATTTAAATAAATATCTGCCTCCGCTTGGTTCATTGTCTCTAACAGTTTCTTCTGCGCTTGAGCAATAAGATTCTTAAAGACAATCGGATCCTGCTTATTATCGGGTTGGGTCCGGTGAGTTGGTAGACTTAATGATACTTTAAGTCCCGGGTCTTGATTAAGACTCAGTAATTCTTGAATTTTTGACTTTTCTAACATATTTTTCTCCTTCTCTACACTTTAATTATAAAGGATTAAACATGACCAATAAAGAAATGTACAAAAAAGTGGATTCATTAGAATCCACCCTTTAGTTCTTGTTTCACTAACCGTCTAATTTTTTGAAGAATATTATCCACTTTCTTAGGCGTCAAGTTTGTATCCTGAGAAATCTCTTGATACGAAATACCATCATTTCTCAATTGAAAGACCTGTTTTTCAACTGGTTTCAATTTCGAAATAACCTCCAGTGTCACTTTCTCAATCTCTTGATAATTTGCCATTGGTTGTGGTTGATACCAAACCTTCTCTTCAGCTACCACATCCATCAAGATCAGCGAATCATCACTGGAAATAGGATATTGTAGCGAATAACACCGATCCAATAATCCAAAGGATAAAGAACGATGTTTTCGAACCAAAAGTCTTGCGCTAGAGGTTACACATCGATACAAATACGATGAGAAACTCGCTTCCTTATCATGGCGATAAGAATCAATCGCAATCACTAAAGTAATCAAACCTTCTTGATAGGCATCATCAACGCTAAAACAAACACTGGAAAAGTTATAGCAGACTTGATGAATGGCAGAAAACATCAGCTTTCGGTATTCATTTTCAATGAGTTGAAAACAATGGAATGGATTCATCCGGTAGTAATACAAAAGTTCATAGTCGTACATAGGCCCCCACCTCTTCTTAACTATTCTATTGGTATTCTTTTCTCAATAATGCTATAAAGCATTACTGCGGTTGCTACCGAAACATTCAGTGAATTGACACTGCCCCTCATAAAAATTTTGGCACGATAATCACATTCCTTTTTCAAATTACTACTAATGCCTTTCTTTTCAGAACCAACAATTAACACTAGCGGACGATCAGAAGGAATAAGACGATAATCCTGGCTCTCGGTATTATCAAGTCCCACTATCCAAAATCCCTTCTCTTTTAAAGTCTTAACTGCCTGAGTAAGGTTAGTCACAATTGACACCGGAACTGTTTCAATCGCACCCGTAGAGACTCTAGCAACGGTACTATTGAGTGTAACACTCCTATTCTTAGGAATAATGACACCCCCAGCGCCTACCCCATCACAAGTTCTTAGAATCGCACCCAAGTTATGTGGATCTTCCAGTTGATCACACATAACAATAATTGGATTTGACTCCATATTGAGTGATTCAATTAAATCATTTAACTCAATATCCTTATAATCTGGTACTTCAGCAATCACTCCTTGATGGGTTCCATTCACTAGCTTATCTGCTACTTTTGCCGGAATCATTTCAACATCAATATTCGCTGCTTTAGCCAATCGCTCTATTTCAGGTTGTTTCGAAACCAATAAAATCTTTTTTATCTCGTGTTTTTGTTTTAATCGCTCCAACACACTATTCTTGGAGTAAATGAATTGTCTCATACTTCTCCTTCTGGAACGTTTTATATTTGTCCCACATTTGTTCTAAACGCTCATGTTGATTCTCTAAATACCAATATCCCCACAAAGCCTCTAACCCCGTCGAATATTTATAAGAATTAATATCTGCATTTTTTGCTTTAGAATGGAATTTGTAATTATACGCCCTTCTAAAGATCGCAAGCTCTTGTTGGGTTAAGGACTCTTGATTGATAATCTCTTTAATAAACTCAGCTTGAGCCACTGCTGAAACAAACTTAATTGATTCATCCAATAACCGCTGCGGTTTAGAAATTCCTTTATTAACCAAATATTCTCTCACCTGTAATGATAAAACAGCATCCCCAATATAGGCAAGTACTTGTGCTGATTTATTGATCATAATATCCCTTGATCACTAAGTTGAGCTCTTAACTTATCCGCAACCTCAAAGTTCTTCTCTTTTTTAGCCAATTCCCATTGTTGAACTAATTGTCGTTGTTGACGATCTAAATCAACAAAATCAAACTCGATACCTAATATAAATAACATTTGACGAACACTATTAAATAAACCCGATATCTCATCCAGGTCTTTCTCTTTGGTGCGCAATGCCTGATTAAGTTCTTTAACCACTTCAAATAAGGCACTGATCGCATTAGGTGTATTCAAGTCATCTTTCATCGGTTCTAAAAAGCGATTAAAGTGATCCACATCAAACTGATCCCCTAAACGATTTTCTAACTGTAAAATTAAATGCGCTTGTTTCATCGGTAAATACACTTTATTTAGCTCAGACTGCGCTTGTTCAATGGTGTCATCCGTAAGATTAAAGGTTTGGCGATAATGAGGGCTCACCAGTAACCAACGCACCACATTAGACCCTAATTGTTCAATGATATCTTTCGCTAGACGGACATTCCCTAAGGATTTTGACATCTTTTCACCATCCACATTAATCATGGCATTGTGCACCCAGTAATTGGCTAGATCAGAATCATGACTGGCACAATTTTGAGCCACTTCATTTTCATGGTGAGGGAATTTTAAGTCTTGACCACCCCCATGAATATCAATTTTAGAAGTATTAAACTCTTGATGAATCATGACGACACATTCAGTGTGCCATCCAGGACGACCTTGTCCCCAAGGTGAATCCCATTTAATCCCATCATCCTCTGTTTTTTTCCACAACACAAAATCTAATGGATTGTCCTTGTTTTGGTTTTCCTCAATCCGAGCACCCACCATTAATTCATCTAATATTTGATGCGATAAACTTCCATAATTATCAACCGCATCAATCTTAAAGTAGACATCGCCATTGGATTCATAAGCAACACCCAAATCAATTAAGTTTTCGATGTAATCAATGATTGCCTCAATGGTTTGAGTCACCCTAGGTGTTTGATCTGGAATATCGGCATTAAGTTGACGACGAACTTGTTCATAGGCTTTGATATATTGTTCAGATATTTCTTTTTCCGATCGATTTTCTTGTTTGGCTTGTTTGATGATTTTATCATCAATATCTGTATAATTGGAGACAAAATGAACTTGATAACCCAACGCTTCAAAAACCTTTTTAAGCGTATCAAAAACAGCAATTGGTCGTGCGTTACCAATATGGGCATGATTATAAACAGTGGGTCCACAAACATACAGACTCACTTCATTTTCTTTTAATGGGACGAATTTTTCAATTTTATTTGAACGAGTATTAAATAATTGCATAAGCTCTCCAATCTAAAAACAAAAAGAGGAATCGCTTCCTCTTTTATTAACAGTACTTCAATTAGTTTTACTTTTGAGAAACTAAGAATTTAGCTGTACGGATTAATTGATAAGTATAAGAAGCTTCATTATCATACCAAGCAGCAATCTTAACTAAGTTAACTCCGCCAACTGTAGATACTTTAGTTTGAGTTGCATCAAATAATGATCCATAACTCATACCAATGATATCAGAAGACACAAGTGGTTCTTCAGTATAACCATAAGATTCGTTAGCAGCATTCTTCATTGCTTCATTAACGCTTTCAACTGTAGCGTCTTTTTCAACAACAGCCACTAATTCTGTTAAAGAACCAGTGATTACTGGAACACGTTGTGCAGCTCCATCTAATACACCATCTAATTCAGGAATAACAAGACCGATTGCTTTCGCAGCCCCTGTAGAGTTAGGGATAATGTTTGCTGCAGCAGCACGAGCGCGACGTAAGTCACCTTTACGGTGAGGTGCATCTAAAGTGTTTTGGTCATTTGTATAAGCGTGGATAGTCGTCATAGTACCAGTTTTGATAGTAAATTCATCATGAAGTACTTTCGCCATAGGTGCTAAGCAGTTTGTTGTACAAGATGCAGCAGAAATAATTTCTTCAGAACCATCTAGTGTATCGTGGTTAACATTGAATACGATTGTTTCAACATCACTTCCTGCAGGAGCAGAAACGATAACTTTTTTAGCGCCAGCTTCGATATGTGCATGCGCTTTTTCTTTAGAAGTGAAAAGTCCAGTACATTCTAGAACTACATCAACTCCTAATTCACCCCAAGGTAAATCAGCTGGGTTTTTCTCAGAATAAATTTTTACATCTTTACCATTAACAACGATTCCTTCGTCATTATAAGTTACGTCTTCTTCAAAACGTCCTTGAGCCGTATCATACTTAAGTAAATGAGCCAATGTTTTAGCATCAGTTAAATCATTAATAGCAACTACTTCAACGTCAGCATCATTGTGCATTAAACGATAAGCAAGTCTTCCAATACGTCCAAATCCATTAATTGCAATTTTTGTCGTCATAATTTTCGTCCTCCTTAAACAACACATTCATTATAGACCATTCTATACAAAAGTGTCAACGAAACAACCATATTTGTGAACTTTTTGGCTAATAAAATTCCCCAATAAATAGTGAATTTTAACCCTCTTTTTAATGTAAGGGCATCCACCTCTTCATTAATAAAAATCAGTATTAAATAGCGGTTTAGAAAATGCCTTCATGGCCGAGTCAGCACTTTTCACTTTAACTTTAAATAATCGGTCAAAAAGTTGTGAATCATTCAATTTCACAAGCATACTCGACTCATTTCTTAAATGAATGGCACCCATGAGTTTCTCTAAGTTCTCAACCATACTCACATGAACCTCAAGTCGAGGATACTTCGACATTACATACGATAGAATTTTTATCATTGAAGCGGTATCTTTATACAACACTTCATCGACAATAACATCTTGATCATGAACAACCATTCTTAAATGAGCCACCATTTCTTGTTGTTGATTGTATAAAGAAACATATTGGCCATTTTCAGCAGCAACAATCTTCATCATTTTTTCATAATAAGACTCATCTCTGACAAAATAGCCATTAAAGAATTTGGTAAAGTATTGATACAATTCGACATTATCCTTTAATTCCTGAGAAATCTTAATACCAACTGAATCCATCGGCTTAATCATCGAACGCTTTACTTGGTAAACACGTTGTTGATAGACCGGTTCAAAACCAAATTGAGCATACACCTCTGGACTATACGCCTGAGTGAGCGTCAATACATAGTTATACTCCAAATCTTTTAAGACGTAATTCATCAACGTTTTCATATGACCTTGGTGACGGTATTCTTCAATTGTATAAACTCCAACGATAAAAGCCACATCAATAACCTTTTGATGCAACACCATTTGTTTAGGATGGACCATTAAAGACGAAACAATCTGATTATCAATAATTAACACATAGCAATTTTCTGGTTTAAAGACAAATTCAAAATAGGCATCAATCGATCCATAGTCGTCAAATTTAAAAACGTCTTTCCACTGAAGATACAGGGTTTCCGTATCACTTGGTTTTGCGACTCGAATTAACATTAGTCTACTTCCCTTGCTTCAAAATCAGCATCAATCACATCACCCTGAACTTCACGATTGGTTCTTTGTCGTGGTTGTTCATGCATTTGATCGAAATTTGGTCGATAGGTTGGCTGGTTGTCTTTTGTAAAAACCGATTTAATTAATACATATAAAATAAAAATGACAATTAGTGGCCATAACGCTCTAATCAACCAGACTAGCGCAAATAAAATTAAAAAGATAAAAATTAAACCGGATATATTAAACTGTCTCATTGGCCGTATCTCCTTCACTGTGATTAATTTTGGATGCTAAATTCATTAACTTATCCAAACGATGTTTTATACCTGACTTACTCATTGTAATGCCTGTCTCTTGTTGATACAAGCTCGCGAGTTCATTAAGTGACAATTCTGGGTTTTCTAACCTTAAGTGAGCAATATCAATCAGTTTTTGATCCAAGTAATCTAAGCGATGGTGTTTGATTAATTTCTCAATCGCCTCCACTTGTTTTTGCCCCGCCTTCAGTGTCTTCATTTCATTGGCAACTTCACAATTATCTAACCGAATGAGCGAATTATGAAAGTCGCGTTGAATCCGAATGTCTTCATACATCATCAATCCTTGATGGGCACCCAACATTCTTAACACATCCGCAATCTGATCACTGGCTTTAATGTAGACGATTTGTTCTTTTCTTCGGGTCGTAATTTTGGCATTGATATGAAATCTTTTAAGTAACTGTACCAATTCCTTGGCATGTATTTCCCTCTCACAACGAAACTCACAATGATAATTTGTGCTTCTTGGGGAATTCATTGAACCTGCCACTAGAAACCACCCGGCACAATAAGCCTGAGTACTTTCATCACTTTTTAAAAGTGCACGACTGACTTTTTGATCCAATCCTTTTTTATTGTACACACCCACATCTTCTAAGATAATTTTTACTTTATCCTTCAATAACACTTCATAGATATAGTCTTTTCTTAAATTCGGTCGACGAGTCGTTAACAACTCACATTCAATTTGATAGAGTTGTTTAATCAACAAAACAAACCGTTTAGCAATCATGGCTTGAGAAAAAACAACATTGATATGCATCTTATTATTAGAAATAACCATCGACCCATTAGCAACAATCATCGCACCAATTTGGGCTAAAGCTTGGTCATCATTATATTTTAGTTGGCATAATTCATTTTTTACTTCTTGAGCAAAACTCACTCACGTAACCCCATTTCTTTTAACACATCCATGAATGTATTTCGTATTTTATCTGGTGAATGTCTAATTTGTTGAGAATCAAACATCAATAAATTCTTTCTCAACACTTTAAAATCATGTTCTTTTTGTTTAGCCAAAACCAACTGCTGTTTAGAAACACTATAACGATTTAATAATGACTCAGGAATAATGTCATCAGCCATCACCACCGCATCAACTTTAACCCCATGTTTATTAATCATATGAACATGGTCTTCCATACAGTAGCCATCGGTCTCGCCTGTTTCACTCATCATATTACAGTAATAAACAACTGGACTTTTACTATTGTTAATTGCCTGCGCAATATCTTTAATAATGAGATTAGGTAAGATTGACGTAAACAGTGACCCAACCCCTAAAACAATAATATCGGCTTCTTTAATCGCCCTTATTGCTTGATAACTTGCTTTTACATCATGATCAAAAAACACCTCGGAAATCGAGTTATCAATTTGAGGGATATTCGCTTCGCCACGCACAATCGTATCATCGGCCATCTTAGCATAAAGTGTAATAGACTCCAGTGATGATGGAATAATCTGACCTTGAACATTTAAAACCTTTGAGACCGCTGAAATCGCCTCAGTAAGATTACCTCCCTGACGATCCATCAGGGCATATAAAATCAGATTCCCTAAATTATGACCAATGACATCTTCATCTTTTACCAATGGATTATTAAAACGATATTCCATTAGAAACTTAAATAACGTCTCTTCTTGGGCCATAGCCGTCATCACATTTCGGATATCTCCAATGGCTGGAATATCAAATAAATTTCTTAATCTGCCCGTTGAGCCACCACTATCAGAGACAGCCACAATACTGGTTAAAGTAACATTGGGGAGTGTCTTAAGACCCCGAAGCATCGTTGCCGATCCGTGTCCGCCCCCAATAACGACAATTTTCTTTTTCATGTTAGTTTTGTTTCGCTTTTTCTTCTGCTTTAACAGCAGCTAAATTTCTTTCTAAATCTCGATGGGAAACCGTCACATTTAAATCCGTTTCATCATCGGGACTAATAATTGATTTAAATTTAGTCGATCCATAATGATTTTTTAAATAATCCGCAATCACCACGGAGCGATGTTGACCCCCCGTACAGCCAATCGCAATCGTTAAGGTCGATCGATCCATGTTCAAACTACCATCGATAACATTATCTAACAATGCCACCAAGGCATACAGGAATCGTTCTGTTTTTGTATCGGCATGAACCGAATTAATGACTTCTTCATCTTTCCCTGTTTTTTCTCTCAATAATTCATTCCAATATGGATTATCTAAAAAACGTACATCAAAGACATAATCGGCATCAATCGGAATCCCAAATCGATACCCAAAGGATTGGAAAGAAATACTCGCATTAAAATCAAATTCAATTTCACGATGTCGCTCAATCTCATTAATTAATTGTCGCTTACTCAAAAACGACGTATCTATTTCAATGTATTCTTGTTTCATGAGACGATTAAATTCTTGGCGCTCTAAACCAATCGCCTCAATCGGAGTTTGAGCTAAATGATGTTTAACCAGAGGATGAACGCGTCGATTGTATTTGTAACGCTTCAACAATTCATCTTCACGACAATTTAACATAATCACTTTAAAGTCTAAGGAATGATTCGCAATGCTATCTAAAAACTTTTGAAAGTCCATTATGTTTAGACCCAAAATCACTTTGTTGTAATATTTGGTCGGATCTTGATCGACTAAGCGCGCTAAATCACCCAACAATTCATGCGGGAAATTATCAATGGTTAAATAACCCATATCCTCAAAAACACTCATTGTGGTTGTTTTACCTGCCCCAGACATGCCTGTCACGACGATAAAATTTCTGGTATTTAACATCCCTTATCTCCCTTCAATAACTAACACAGGAACATCCTGTAGTTGTATTTTATCATGGATAACGGTGATGGGTGTATCATATAAGACATTTTCAGAAAATAATTCATGATTCTCAATCAGCACGGGGTCATTATTGAAGTTTAAATAGAGACGATACACATTCGAATTTGTCGTAATAGAAAGGGACAACACTTGATTATCAACAGATATCTTAGCCCACACTTCACCTTCACTCACCCACTGTTTTTTGAGTTGATTACACTGTGTAATTAATTGAACCAAGTCAGGATCTAAGTCCATCTTAATGGCTTCTTTTTCAAAGAATGAAGCATCAGGTTGTGTTTTTGATTCTTGACCATGATACATAAAGCCCATCCCAGGATACAACAAGACAAAGGCTAGCCACATTCGATAATCCTGATCACTCATGCCATTGACTCTTAATCGAGCCTGATCATGATTTTCAATAAAATTCCATTTCGTTTTATGTTTTAACTGTTGACCATATCGATAATTTAGGAGTTCTCCCAATAAAGGTAATTGAGATTTATCCTCCATCGCCAATCGATGTTGAGGCCAAATATCGTAATTATAAGACCCATCAAACAAACGTAAAATGTCCAAATCACTGGTTACAAGCTCATCATTTTTAGCCAAAGCTTCTTTGAAGTTTAAGTCAATACTCTCTGAAAACCATTTTAGTGTTGGATGTTTCGCTTTAATAAATGAAATAGCCTCCAACCAAAATTCATAAGGGACCAATGAGGCGACATCACATCGAAAGCCATCGACCCCTAAATCAGCCCAAAACATTAGGACATTTTTAAGCTCACGCCAAAGTTCTCGCGAACTAAAATCATAATCAATGATGTCGGACCAATCCGCTACTTTTCGAGTGGGTTGATTGAATTCATCCAAGAGAAAAAACTCAGGATGTTTTTTTGCATAAACATGGTCAACCCCCGCATGATTAAAGACGATATCGATGATTAGACTCATCTCTAATTGGTGAACTTTGTTCACTAAGTCTTTAAAGTCTTGTAAAGTTCCTAAATCTTCGCTGACTTCATAATAATTAGAAATGGCATATGGACTCCCATAAGTTCCTTTACGATTGATTTTTGAAATCGGATGAAACGGCATGATATAAAGCACATCAAAGCCCATTTCTTTAATCCGCTCTAAATCTGTTATTAGTGCTTGAATCGTGCCTTCTTGCGTATGATTTCGTATAAACACTTGATAAATATTTTGATTTAACATTGTCTTTCTCCTCACTAAAAGTTTACCATATTCACGCGGATTTCAAACAAAAAAAGGCACTTAATCAGTGACTTCTTTCGTGATATAGGCAATAGCCTGTTGAGCAGCAATGGCACCATCAGAGGTTGCCGTCACAATTTGTCTTAATTGTTTTTGATTCATATCCCCAACGGTAAATAAACCAGGAATCGATGTTTCCATCATGTCATTAACAAT
Organism: uncultured Erysipelothrix sp.; assembly: GCA_964627845.1. Lineage (GTDB taxonomy): Bacteria > Bacillota_I > Bacilli_A > Erysipelotrichales > Erysipelotrichaceae > DUUI01. The sequence goes on from CAZVKL010000008.1 coordinate 18,855, forward strand.
ACTGTAGCCATCTTCATCTAAGATATCTAATTCTGTTAAATAACTTGTGGCTGGATCGGCCCCAATATAAGGGAAGATAGCAGCACCAGAAACATCTCTGGTCTCATCAGTTTGAGTTGACTTAATTCGTAAGCCAGCGACTAAACCATTCTCTACTAAAATCTCTTGTGGTGTATAGTGATATAAGAATTCAATCTTTGGATTTCGCTTCGCAACTTCCACCGTACCAAGATCGGCTCTAAAGACATCTCGTCTCATCACCACCGTCACTTTATTAACAAACTGAGTTAAATAAATAGATTCATCAATGGCTGAGTTTCCTCCACCAATAACAATGACGTCTCGATTTTTAAAGAATGCGCCGTCACAAACCGCACAATATGAGACTCCTTTACCCACTAATTCATCTTCATGAGCTAATCCTACTTTTCGCTCAATTGTTCCAGTTGCAGCAATTACTGCCTTACTTTGATAAACTGAACCATCCTTGGTAGTGATACTAAACAGTTGATCGTTTTTACTAACACTAGTCACATCGCCATATTGATAAACTGCCCCAAAGGCAGTTGAATGGGTGTGCATCTTAATGGATAAATCAACCCCTGTAATAGAGTCAAAGCCAGGATAGTTTTCAACTAAATGGGTTTTGACCATTTTCCCACCAGGCGCATTGTTTTCCAGTATCAGCGTTCTCATTTCTGCGCGAGTCGCATACACAGCCGCAGTCATCCCTGCGGGCCCACTCCCGATAATAATTAAATCGTATATTTGTTCCATAATTTCCTTTCTGCTAGCAATGGTTCAATCTCCAATAACGAATAAATGATTGCGTTTGGATTTTGAGCCATTAACAATTGTTGTCGTTTTTCATTTTCAGAATAAGCAATCGTATAAGCATTGGCATTTTGTCCCGCTAAAATATCATCGACACTATCGCCAATCATCACCACATTATCATAGGTCCCCTTTAAGTTTTGGACAATCATTTTGATTCCAGAAGGATCTGGTTTCGTTTTTTCAACTAAGTCTTGCCCAACAATTAAGTCAATATAAGGGGTCATTTCAACCTGATCAAGACCCATCTTAATCATGTCTGTTTGTTTATTGCTGAAAATCGCAATTCTGAATCCTTTTTCTTTTAATGATTTGAGTGCTTCTAAAGCATTTGGCATCGGTTTTGCGAGCGCCTGATGATTAAGTAACATTCGTGAACGATAGGTCTCGATTAATTGATCAATATCTGGATTGACCACATATCTTTCAAAACTAGAAATCAATGTCGGTCCTACCAGCGAATCATAGTCTTCGTCACTTAATTCATGCGTTGTTTCCACTTCTGAGAAAACGGATTTAAACGTTTCAATAATGGTTGACTCTGTATCTAAGAGTGTGCCATCAAAATCAAAAACTAAGATAGGAAGGCTTGGTTTTATGATTTTTCCAAAGACCCCCATATAGCCTAGTAGCCCCACAATTATAAATAAGATTGATATAATTTGAGCGATCTTGAGTCCACCATCGCCCACTAATAACGCGTCTGTTCTAAAGATTTCAATAAAGAAGCGAACCACGCCATACCACATCAAATAGGCATAGACCAGATCCCCACGTTTGGTTTTAGTGAAGCGTCTTAATAAGAAGTGAATAATTAAGAAGCCCAGTATATTGAGTACAGATTCAATTAAGAATGTTGGCATATGATAGTTGCCATTAATAAACATGCCTTCTTTAATAAAGTTTGGTAAGAAGTTAAGGGATCGCTCATCGATGACTGGCCCAAAGGCTTCTTTGTTAATAAAGTTTCCCCAACGACCAATTCCTTGGGCGACTAAAACAACGTATAAAATTTCATCCGCCATGCTGATAAAGTCATACCCTTTTCTTTTTAAATAGAAATAGGCGAAGGCAACCCCAAAGAATAGACCTCCATGGATGGCTAAACCACCTTCTTGGAAGTTTAAGATAGAGAGTGGATTGGCTAAATAATGGCCCGGGTTAGAGAAGGCAACATACCAAAGTCTTGCGCCTAATATCCCAATTAATAAACAGCCTAAGAAGAGATCTTCTGCTATTTGTAGTGGGTACCCCTTCTTTTTAAAGTTGGATTTAATAATTTGATACGCAATTAATGCGCCTGTTAAAATAAAGACCGCATACCATTTAATTTCGAGTGGTCCTATTTTTAAAAATGTAGTTGGATCTGGAAAAAAGTTCATATGACACCTCAAATCTGTCTATTATTCTATCACTCGCTTAACTCTTTAACAATCTTATTGAATTAATGTGATATCATGACTAGTGGAGTGATGAAAATGAAATTCAACTTAAATGCGTTTTTATTTATTGTTTTAGTCTCAATCTCAATTTATTGCGTTTATCTGGCATTGATATCCTATCAACGACCTGGTTTTATGCTCGTCTACTTAGGATTTGCGCTAGTCTTTGGTTCAGGTGCTTATCATTTTAGAAAGAAAATGGACCCTTTTAAAGCGCCAACGATTGAGAAAAAAGACAGAGTTCGTAAACGTAAATAGTAAACAAGAAAAAAGCCCGATTATTATTCAATCGAGCTTTTTTATTCAATAAGGGGAAAGAGAGAGTACACATTAACACTTTAGGGGAGAGTTATGTGTCGTAAGTTCTACTTACACCCCTATTATATCGACCAATTCTCAATAAAATACTGTTATTTTATGTGAGTTTGTGGGAAATTAAGAATTATTCTTATCGACCAACATTTGATAGACTTTCTCTTCAAATTGTTTCGAAGAATCAAACCCACGTCCTTTGAGCGTAAAATCCGTCACGGCAGATTCAACTAGCATGGCCATATTTCGACCTTCTCTGACTGGAAAGACCAGTTGTGGGATCGATAAACCTAAAATAGTATAGGGTTCTGTTGACTCAATTCCAGTTCGTAAATACTCTTTGGTATCATCCCAAGGTTCCAGTTTAATCACAAAATCAATATTGGATTTTGACATGGTGGACGATGCCCCAAACATTTGTGTGACACTCATAATGCCGATGCCTCGAATTTCAATCATCCCCGCTAATAGAGCTGGAGGTTGTCCCACTAATTGACCATGGGTTCGTTTGACATCCACTCGGTCATCCGCAATCAAAATGTGATTGTTTCTAATTAACTCGAGGGCGATTTCGGATTTCCCCATCCCCGATTCTCCCGTAATTAAGACCCCTTTACCATACACATTAATTAAGACCCCGTGAATATATTCTACTGGTGAGAGTTGTTCGTCTAAATAGGTGATGATGTCAATCATGATTTGGGACGTTGCGACATCTGTCACAAAAATTGGAAAGTTTTTTTGATGAGCGACCTGACATAAGATATCGGGGCATGGTAGACCATGGGCCACAACAATGGCCGGTGTCCAACCATCTAAGAGCATATCAAATCGTTCCCATTGTAAATGTTCTGGTAATTGTTGAATAAAGGCGATTTCTTTAAGACCAATAATGACCACACGACGTGGTTCAGTATGATCAAAGAATCCGGCTAATTCAAGTCCAGGACGATTCACATCTGGAACAATAATCCAACGATCTAAGGATTGTTCATTCCCAGTAATTTGTTGAAATCCGAAATGATTCTTAAAATCTCGTATTAGGCATTTAATCTCATCCATATGGTCACTCCTCTAAAGTACTTTCTTTAAATATTGGCCAGTAAAACTCTTCTTGACTTTACTCACTTGTTCAGGAGTCCCTTTGGCGATCACTTGTCCGCCACCCTGACCCCCTTCTGGTCCTAAGTCAATGAGATAATCAGCTGATTTAATAATATCTAAGTTGTGTTCAATCACTATTATACTATCACCATTCTCGACAATGCGCTGTAAAACTGAAATTAGTTTCTTGACATCATCGGCATGTAAACCGGTGGTTGGTTCATCTAAGATAAAGACTGTTTTTCCAGTTGGTACTTTTTGAAGTTCAGACGCTAATTTAACTCGTTGTGCCTCTCCTCCCGATAAAGAGACAGAGGATTGACCTAGTTTTATATAACCGAGCCCAACATCCATTAATGTTTGAAGTTTGTTTTTAATGGATGGCATCGCATCAAAGAATGACAATGCTTCTTCCACATCCATTTGGAGGATGTCATAAATGTTCTTGTCCTTGTATTTTACTAATAAGGTTTGATCATTGTATCGTTTACCATGACACTCTTCACACTCCACATAAACATCGGGTAAGAAATGCATGGAGATTTTCTTGACCCCATCCCCTTGACAGGCTTCACATCGCCCACCACGAACATTAAAGGAGAATCGACCTTTATTAAATCCTAAGGTTTTCGCATCGATCGTACTCGCATATAAATCACGGATTTGATCAAAGACACCTGTATAGGTGGCTGGATTTGAGCGTGGCGTCCGACCAATAGGATCTTGGTCAATAATAACCAGTTTATCAATATGTTCTAAGCCCTTAATTTCCTTGACTTCACCCGGTTTAACACGAGCTCGTTTGAGGGCATGGCCTATTCCATTGCCAATCACTTCATTGACTAAAGATGATTTACCGGAACCAGAGACTCCTGTGACACAGGTGAAGGTCCCTAAAGGAATTTGAACATTAATATTTTTTAGGTTGTTTTGTTTGGCACCAATGACTTCAATCAAATTGCCATTTCCTTCGCGACGAGTTTGAGGCACGTCAATTTTTAGTTTTCCACTTAAATATTGTCCTGTAATGGATTCTTTAACAGCCATGACTTGTTTTGGCGTTCCATTGGCGATGACTTCACCCCCATGGATGCCTGCGCGAGGACCAATGTCAACAATCCAATCCGATTGTCTCATCGTATCTTCATCATGTTCGACAACAATGAGGGAGTTGCCTAAATCTCTCATTTCTTTGAGGGCATCGATTAATTTTTGATTATCGCGTTGATGCAGACCAATCGATGGTTCATCTAAGACATATAAAACACCGGTTAATTGAGAACCGATTTGATTGGATAAACGGATTCGTTGGGCTTCTCCCCCTGAGAGGGTTCCTGCTAATCGGTCCATTGTTAAATAATCTAACCCTACATTATGTAAAAAGGTTAAACGACTTTTAATCTCACGAATGATTAATTCTGAGATTTCTTGATTCATTTTAGACAGTTTTAAATTTTCGACAAAATCCAAAGCATCATTAATGGCCATTTCAGTCCACTGATGAATGTTTTTATCGGCCACATAGACGCTGAGGGCTTCCGTGTTTAATCGTTTTCCTCCACAAGTGTGACAGGTTTGTTCTGACATAAAATTATCGACCCAATCACGATACATATTTGAGGTGGTTTCAGCGAACCGTCGTTCAATGAGTTTCTTAATACCTTCAATTCGTTCTGTTTTTGAATAGACATGACCACTTCTAGAGTAGAGTGTAAATGAGATTCGTTTCTTTGAGCCGTTTAAAACAATGTCCCACTCATCTTTTGATAAATCTTCCATAGGGATTGTTTTATCGATTTTATAATAAGACAATAAGGCATCAAATTCTTGCCACTCAAGGTTTTCAGTATTGACGGTGTTTTTAAAATAAAGAATCGCTCCATCGTTGATGGATTTTTGACGATCAGGAATTAATAAATCGACATCCAAATGTTGAGTATAGCCAATTCCTTTACAAGTATGGCATGCGCCTAATGGGGCATTAAATGAGAATAGTCTAGGTTCCAAATGTTCGATTGAGAACCCGCATTCTGGACAGGCATGCTTGCTGGAAAAGAGAATCTCTTCATCATCGACTAAAACCTTACAGATGCCTCCAGATAATTTTAGGGCTGTTTCAATGGAGTCGTTTAAACGTGTTTCATTGGATTCTCTTAAGACGATTCGATCGACAACGACATCAATGTCATGACGTTTGTTTTTATCTAAGCTTTCTACTTCGTCGATGACACTCATTTTGCCATTGACACGGACCCGGACAAATCCATCCGAAACAAGTTCTTCTAATAAATCTTTATGGGATCCTTTTTTGTTTTTAATAATTGGCGCAAGGATGCTTAAGCGAGATCCTTTAGGATAAGTGAATAAGCGTCTGACCATTTGACTGACGGTTTGAGAGCTGATTTCAATGCCATGAATAGGACAAATTGGTGTTCCAATTCGAGCAAATAATAATCGTAAATAGTCATAAATTTCAGTCACGGTGCCTACTGTCGAGCGTGGGTTGTTATGGGTAGTTTTTTGATCGATGGCAATGCTTGGGGATAATCCTTCAATGCTATCGACATCTGGTTTTTCACTCCCCCCTAAGAATTGACGGGCATAGGCTGAAAGAGACTCCACATAACGTCGTTGTCCTTCCGCATAAATGGTGTCAAAAGCAAGGGATGTTTTTCCAGAACCAGATAAACCGGTCATAATGACGAGTTTATCTCTTGGAATTTCTAAGCTAATATTTTTTAGATTATTGACGCGTGCGCCCTTAATCACAATTTTGTTTTTGTTTGACATACTTAATTCTCTATTTCTAAGATAATGTCGCGAAGTTCAGCGGCTCTTTCAAAATCAAGCACACGGGCGGCTTCACGCATTTCATCTCTAAGTTGTTGGAGTAATTTCTCTTTCTCTTTCTTGGATTGTTTTCCTTTTTTATTAAGATGTTTAAGAGACATTTCTTTGGTTTCTTTCCCATGAATGGCATCCCGAATTTCTTTACGAATGGTTTTAGGGACCCAGCCATGTTCTTTATTATACGCCATTTGGATTTCACGACGACGCGCCGTTTCATTAATGGCATATTCCATTGAGCCAGTGATTCTGTTGGCATACATAATAACTTTACCATCTTGGTTTCTGGCTGCCCGTCCAATAATTTGAATTAAGGAGCGTTGAGAACGTAAGAAACCTTCTTTATCTGCATCTAAAATGGCGATGAGGGATACTTCTGGCAAGTCTAATCCTTCTCTTAAAAGGTTAATACCGACTAAGACATCAATTTTTCCTTGTCTTAGTTCACGTAAAATTTCAATTCGTTCTAATGTTTTTGTTTCATGGTGCAGATAACCAACCTTCATGTTCATGTTCATTAAATACTGGGTTAAGTCTTCGGCCATCTTGACGGTTAAGGTCGTAATTAAAGTTCGCTCATCTTTGGCGATGCGTTCTCTGACTTCTGAGATTAAATCATCAATTTGACCTTCGATTGGTCGTACTTCTACCACTGGATCTAATAATCCTGTTGGACGAATAATTTGTTGGACAACGTCCTGGTTGACTAATTCTAATTCATAATCCCCTGGTGTGGCGGAGACATAGATGACTTGGTTGATCATTCCTTCAAATTCATCAAAGCGCATCGGACGGTTGTTGAGTGCACTTGGTAATCGAAAGCCATATTCAACTAAAGTTTCTTTTCGTGAGCGATCCCCATTATACATCCCTCTTACTTGTGGGATACTGGCGTGTGATTCATCAATGACGAACAAGAAATCGTCAGGGAAATAATCAAATAAGTTATAAGGACGCTGATCATCAGTTCGGCCATCAATATGTTGTGAATAGTTCTCAATGCCTGAGACCATTCCTAATTCTCTTAAGGATTCTAAGTCATAGCGTGTGCGTTGTTCTAAGCGTTGTGCTTCGACTAATTTATTTTCTGAAATTAACACCTTAAGTCGATCTTCGAGTTCGGCTTCAATTTTAAAACAAGCTTCTAAGATATCCCGTTTTTTACGGGCATACTCATTGGCTGGGAAAATATGATACAGTTGAAAACCTGATTTGACAACACCTGTTAGTGGTTCGATTTCAGTGATTCGTTCGACTTCATCGCCAAACATTTCGATACGGATTAAGGACTCGTCACTGTATCCTAAAACAATTTCGATGACGTCTCCCCTTACTCTAAAGGTTCCTCTTTTTTGTTCGATGTCATTGCGTTGATATTGACGATAGACCAATTCTTTTAATAGTTCATTGCGGTCTAACTCTTGTCCAACTCGAATTGTATAAAGCATTTCTTTATAAAGATTTGGGTCAGAGGAAGCATAGATACAGGCGACGGATGCCACGATAATGGTATCTCGACGTTGTAAGATTGCGTTGAGGGCAGCTAATCTTAACATATCTAATTCATCATTAATCATGGATGTTTTTTCGATATAGGTGTCGGTTCTTGGCATATAGGCTTCTGGTTGATAATAATCGAAGTTGGAAACAAAGTATTCAACTCGATTGTTTGGAAAGAAAGATTTAAATTCCGAATACAGTTGTCCTGCCAATGTTTTATTGTGGGCTAAGACTAAGGTTGGTTTATTGACCTGAGCTATGACATGCGAAATGGTAAAAGTTTTACCCGTTCCAGTTGCTCCGAGTAAAACTTGGTGTTTTTTATCGTCGTTTAAACCGTCGACTAATTCTTGAATGGCTTTGGGTTGATCGCCTTGTGGCGTATAATCACTTACTAATTCAAATTTCATCGTAATATTTCTATCGCTTTTTCTAATTGGATATCCAACTCTTTTAGATTTTGATTGTAGTGTTGGTACACTCGTGATGATAAACCAGCGATGGACTCCCGATTAATGATATCTGTTTCTTCTAGGTCATTATCGGATAAGTACTGATGATAAGCATCGAGTGTCCCTTGAGAATAGTAGCCATCCACTCGATCGACTGGATAACCTAAAAAATCAAGGGCTTGTTGAACAAAGACTAAGCCTTCGTGAACTTGGTCAAATTCAATCGTTTCACCATCTTCTAAATAAGGGGTTGGAATATGGAATACTTCATGAATAATCACTTCGATGGTTGGTTCAATGCCATCTTCGTGTATCTGTTTTCCTTGTGGTGATAACCACTGGGCAGTGGTGTATTTTAAGTTAGAACCATCAAATAATGGAATGGTTGTTTGGACGGTCCCCTTTCCAAATGATTTTGTTCCAACTAATTCAATATCTAAATTGTCTCTTAGGGCAAGTGCTAATACTTCGGAGGCGGAGGCTGAATTTTGGTTGATCAGCATCACGATTTCTTCAAAGTTATCAAATGTCTTTCCGGTTGAATACGTATTGACAATGTTTCCATCGACATCTTCTTGGGCGATAATCACTTGATTGGATTCCAAGAAAAACGAAGCAATTTGATTCAGTGCATGGAGATAGCCACCCCCATTATCTCTGACATCGATAACTAATTTGGACGCACCTTGATCTCTTAACATCTCTAGCTCACGCTTCACTTGTTCTCCGGTAGAATTTCCAAATGAATTGATTTCTAAATAACCAATCTCCTGTTCGACCATTTCAGCAAAGGTGGTTGAGGTGATTGGACCACGGATAATGTCCATTTCGACGATTTCTTCGTTGCGTTTAAATTCAATATTGACAGAGGTGCCTTCTTGTCCTCTGACCATTTCCGAGACGACATCTTGGTCCATATCTGTGACATCTTTCCCATCGACTGTGTGGAAAATATCCCCAGGTAATACCCCTGCTTGGTCGGCTGGCGAGTCATTGAATACTTTTAAGACAATGGAAATACCATCAACTTGATAATATTGAACGCCAATTCCAACGTAGTTTTGGTTAATACCATCTTCAAATGCCGCAAGTTCTTCTGCCGTCATATACGAGGTATGCGGATCCCCATTTTGTTCAATCATGCCCTTAATGGCGTTGTCCATAATTTGTTGGTTTGGATCGTCCATCTGACTTGAGAAATACCATTGTTGCGTCAAGATATCATAGATATTTTGAAACTTCTGAAATTGTTGATTTTGGGTTAGGGTTACTCGAGGATTCTCTTCAATAATTGGGTTATTGACACTGACTTGATTGGACCTGGTTATGATTGATCCGATGAGTGTTCCAATTAAGAAAACACTTAAACAGATAAAAACCATCAACAAACCTGTTGATCGTTTCTTTTTTTGTTGTTTTAGCTCATCTGGCCAGATATGCTTCTGGAGCTTTACGTTTACTTTTTGATCATCCATAACTTACCTCTTAAACATTCTATCATAAAGTACTAATCTTAGTTGAAAAGAAGTTGACTGTTCAACTTCTTTTAGTTAGCTATAAAGTTTTTAGACATGAATTAGGCAGACCATTTATTCTTAAATAGACAGGCCTGTCTACCAATCACTTTATCATAGATTTTTAGTCTGAACAACGAAATGATTGTTTCACTTAAAACTCAATAGAAAGTTCAATCCTAAGAAAAGGTAGATTATCTGTTAGAAATCTACCCGTTACTTAAATAGCTATATTAATTAATAGACGCCGCCGACTTGAAGTCCATACCACGATTGTGGGTTGTGACGACATGGAGCGCTTCCTTTAACTTCACAAGCCCAGTTTAGATTCATCCAAGTTCCATTTGGTGTGAAGGATAATGACCCATTCCAAGTACTTAGATAATCCTGTAATGACATATCCCCTAAGTAGAACACTTCATGGTGTAAGTGTGGACCTGATGAGTTTCCTGAAGAACCTAAGTATCCAATGACTTGGCCACTACTGATGGTTTGACCAACAGAAACTGCCGGTGCTTGTAAGTGAGCATATAATAACCCATACAATGAATTATTGATGCTTACAATGGTCGTGACTTGGTTCCCACCATAGTTTCCACAGGCATTCCCTAAACCACCCCATGCAGGACAGTTTGCGTTTGCTTGAACGACCACGCCTGGACCCGTTGAATAGATAGGGGTTCCCATTGGTGCGCCAAAGTCGACACCATAGTGGACACTGCCCCCATGGATTCCAGCAAAGCCACCTCCATAATACCAGGCACCTGCCGTAACCGTGGCGCCATAGACCGGTAATGACCACCCAGACCCTGTTCCAATTGGATCACTTTGAGCTGGTGGGTTTTGGGCGACTTCATCAGCTTCTTGGTTTGCTGCATCAGAAGCTGCTTCTTTTTCTGCCGCAATTCGATCAGCTTCAGCCGCTTCTTGTTCTAAGCGGATGCGCTCAGCTTCTTCTTGAGCAGCTAATTGTTGTTGTTCTAATTCGAGTTGACGTTGACGCTCCGCTTCTGCTTCTTGTTTCAATCTTAATGCTTCTTGTCTTAATTGTTCTTCTCGATTATCTAAATCAACAAATTGAGACAAAATGTTATCCATGGCAGATTGTGAAACAGATTGTTGCGCTTGAAGAATTGCTTGTTGTTCGCTTAAGTTTGCGACTTCTTCTTGATAGATTTCAATGGTTTTCTCATTTTCTGCTTTCGCTACTTCGAGTGCACCCTTTAACTCATTTTGGTTGGCGAGCGAATCTTCTAAAACAACTTGTTGACGGTTTAGTTCTTCATTGTCATCTTCGAGTTGTTCTTTCTCGGCCACAAACCAGTCCATTTGTTCTTGGTCTTGGCGTGTCATTTGATCAACCGTATGGGCTCGACGTGCTAAATCAGTATATGAATTACCACCAAATAAGAATTCAACCATTGAATTGGTATGAAGATTTGCTTGTTGAGAGACTAATCGTTTTTTAATTAGTTCATTGACTTCACCAATTTCTTGAGTTCTCTTTTCGATTGTTTCATTTAGGACAAGAATATTTTCTTCAATAATTGAGATTGATTCACTGAGCTTTTCAATCTCTTGTTGTGCCGCCAAGATTTCTTCTTGTTGTTGACGTAATAAACGGTCCGCTTCCGCGAGATCGTCTTCGACAGCAGCGATGGAGGCACTTAAATCTTCGATGGAACTGGTTGTTCCTTTAATCTTATCGTTTAAGTACTCTTGAAAAGAGGTACAGACCTCTCTTTGATCGCTTTGTAACGTGTTGGTACACATTTCACGATAATAGTTTTCGTTTTCTGCGAAATCTTCGTGGGTAATGGCATAGGTTGGCGTTATTACATTTAAGATGAGTAATAACCCAGTAAATAACAATACTTTCTTCATCGTGTCCACCTCAAGTGCTTGGTTACCGAAATATAGGATCCAACTAGTCCAACTGTTAATGATGTAAGTAGGACTATGGCGGCAATGTTTTGAACTAATGGCATGGCTGGGCTTAAATTAATCATGGATAGTATCCCTGTCGTTGGCTTATTTTCCAAGAGGTATCGATATCCAAAGATAACACTAAGAACTGGAATAATTGATCCAAAGATCCCTATCAATAATCCTTCAATTAAGAATGGTGAGCGTATAAAACTGTTGGTCGCTCCGACAATGCGCATAATCTCAATTTCATCTTGTCTTGAGAAGATGGACAGTTTGATGGTATTGGAGATTAAAAAGATAGCTAAGACCAGCAAGGCAACGACCAAGATCGACCCCCCAAATCGAATGGAGGATAACGTATTGATTAATTGGCTTGTTCCTTCTCCACCATCCCAGACGGTGACTGGCCAATCCATTTCTCTTAAATCTTCGACTACCACATTTAGGTACTGCCCTTCTGTGGCTTGGATTGTAAATGAATCATGGAGTGGATTTTCTTCCCCAGTGTAGAGATTGTAATCTTCCCCATATTCACTGATATATAAATCTAGGTCTTCTTCCTTGGAGGTGAAGGTCACTCGATTGATATATTGATGTTGTTGTAAATCGGCTTGAATTTGTTCAATATCGTCTTCATATTCGTACTTAATTGGAACCCAGACTTCAATTTCTGTTTCAATGTTACGGGTCATATAAACCATGTTATCGGTAATTAATAAGATTATTCCTAAGAATAACATGGTGAAAGTGACAACGGCTAAACTTGATAACGATACAGAGAAGTGACGGAAGAATCCAATGAAGCCTTCTTTGATTGATCTAAAAATCCGCCTCATTGACATAACCTCCTACATTTAAATCAGCCACGACATGGCCATCGGATAACACAACCGTGCGCTTTTTATATAAGTTCACTAGCTGTTCATTATGGGTCACCATAATGACGGTTGTGTTTTCGGATTCATTAATGTGTTCCAATAGTTCGATAATCCCTCTTGAACGTTCAGGGTCTAAGTTACCCGTTGGTTCATCCGCAATTAAAATAAAGGGACGATTGGCAATGGCACGAGCAATGGCTACCCGTTGTTGTTGTCCCCCAGATAGTTGGTTAGGAAAAGAACTGGCTTTTTCGGATAAACCGACGAGTGCTAAGACTTCTCGGACACGCTTACGGATATGTTGTTTAGGCATATTGAGTGCCTCTAACGCAAAAGACACATTCTCAAAGACCGTTTTTCTTGGGAGAAGTTTAAAGTCTTGGTAAACCACTCCTACATGTCTTCGAAAATATGGAATTTTTCTTCTTTTTAAACGTCCTACATCAATATCACTGACAACCACCGAACCTGCTGTTGGTTTTTCTTCGGCATCCAATAACTTGATTAGGGTTGATTTTCCAGAACCGGTTTGTCCAATGACATAAATGAATTCGCCACGCGAAACACTTAAATTTAAGTCATACAGAGCGTTGGTTCCATTGGGATATTTCTTGTAGACATTACGCAATACAATCATACATTACCTCTTGTTAAATCTTAGTCTCAATTGAAAATCCATGTCCCAATACATCGGTGGCATCGTTGACGACCATGAATGCATCTGGGTCCACTTCTGAGACTAGATGTTGTAATAACGGATACTGATTGGCTGGCACAACCGATAATATCATTTTTTTGCGGTTGGATGTGAATCCACCTTCGGCATCAATGATGGTTGCGCCTCGATCAAGTTCGTTCTGTATCTTATCTAATATAGTTTGGTATTCTTCTGAAATAATAAAAGCTGACTTGGCATGTTGTCCCCCAGCGACTAAGACTTTATCAATGGTATAGCCCGTTGAGAAAACAGACAAGAAACCAAATAGGACTGATTCTAAGCCTTGAGTGTAGAGTCCTAATAAGACCGTGATTCCATCAACAATTAAGATTAATTTAGCGACAGAGATTCCGGTAAACTTATTAAAGATTAGTGGGAAGACATCCATTCCTCCGGTACTTCCACCTTGGCGAAAGACCATCCCTATTCCTAGTCCTCCAATGACCCCCGCATAGATACTGGCAATTGTTATTGGAATATCCAGTGGGATTGGGTACATCGATAATAGGTTTATAAATAATGGATATAGGATTGAAGAAATAATCGTTTTGAAGATGAACACACGCCCTAAGAAAAAGGCACCGAGTATAAATGTTATCAATATGATAAGATTGATTATCATCTCAACCGGTAAATGAATCAGCGGGTTTATGGCAACAGCCACCCCAGCCACTCCACCTGAGAGTATCTCAAAAGGAACAATTAAATAAGCGACAGCACAGGCTAAAACAAAGTTTCCACCTACTAATAATAATCCATCCCTAATGTGTTGTTGATATTTCATCTTTCCTCTTCCTAATTCTAAACTATATTGTAAACTTGTACAACTAATCAACTTTTAAAAGTGATTTTAAATAACCTTGAATAAATGGTTCAATCTCACCATCCATCACAGAGGCGACATTACCGACTTCGACACCGGTTCTGACATCTTTGACCAAGGTGTATGGCATAAAGACATAGGAGCGAATTTGAGAGCCCCATTCAATGTTCTTTTGTTCCCCTTTTAAGTCGGATATCTTCTCAGCATGTTCTTGAAGTCTGAGTAATTCTAGTTTGTTCATTAAGATATTCATGGCTTGAGCACGGTTCTGCATTTGGGAGCGTTCTGATTGAACATGGACCGCAATTCCAGTTGGAATATGGGTTATTCGAACGGCAGAGTCCGTCTTATTGACGTGTTGTCCACCTGCCCCAGAAGCACGATGAGTGTCAACGATTAAATCGTTTGGATCTATCTCGACACTTTCTGCATCGTCTAAGACTGGCATCACATCCACACTTGCGAAGCTGGTGTGTCTTCGTCCTGATGAATCAAAGGGACTGATTCTTACTAATCGGTGGACGCCCATTTCTCCTTTTAGATAACCATAAGCATAGTTTCCATCGATTTGAATGGTTACTGATTTAATGCCGGCTTCATCCCCATCAAGATAGTTGAGGATACTGACTTTAAACTGATTGTTGTTGGCCCAACGGGTGTACATTCTATACAACATTTGAGCCCAATCCTGAGATTCTGTTCCACCTGCTCCTGGATGAATTTCTAAAATGGCCGAGTTGGCGTCGTATTCGCCTGAGAGTAGCACTAGGATTTCAAACTTTTCAAAATCGTTGAGTGTTTCTAATACTTCTTCTTGAATCAGTTCAAAAAGTTCGGATTCGTACTCATCTTTTAGTTCGGTTAATGATGCGTCAAAATCGCTGAAAACTCGATGAAGTCTTTGGTACTCATCGATTAAGTCTTTTAAGCGATTGGTTTCACTGATTTGAGCTTGTGCTGACTTAGGGTCATCCCAAAAATCAGACGCTAATTGTTGTTGTTGGAGTGTCTCTAATTGTTTTCTTTTTTGATCTAAGTCAAAGAGAGTCCTGCAACACCAATAATTGTTGCAGTGTGTTAGAGACCGTACTTCTTAGTTCATTAAATTCCATGCTTATTTTCTCTTTTTCTTTTTGCGTTTTTTACTCGATATTTTCGATGGTTTAATTGTTTGTGTTTGAGCTGGCGCAGGGACCGGTTGAGCCAATGGTGCTGGTTGAGGCCGAGGTGCTTGAGCCGGTTGATTAGTTGTCACTGGTTGTGCTTGGTTTGGCTCTTGGTTTGGTTCCTCTTCAAAACGAACTTGAACGTTTAAACAGAATTGAACAACTTCTCTGGAGATAGAGACAACCATTGATTCAAACATTTCAAATCCTTCTTCAATATAGGCTTGTAGTGGATTGCCTTGGGCGTATGATCGCAGGCTAATACCATCTCTTAATTTACTCATGGCATCAATGTGTTCCATCCAGTTTCGATCAAAGACAGATAAGACCATTCTCTTTTCAATTGGATAGACTTGTTCTTTATAAGGTTCAATCTTATCGTGGTATGAATTCCAAGTGGCGAGGATGACGCGCTCTTTGAGTGTTTCATAATCAAGGTTCGCGACATTGTTCCAGTCCACTTCAGCATCTTTAAATCCGATGCTCTCCAATGATTTTTGGAGTTCAACAACATTGACCACTCTCTCTTGTTTATCCGATAACGTGGTATTGGCATCCACGACTTGAGTGATGACACGTTCAAACATGTCTTTAACAATACTGTGGACATCGTCACTCTCTAAGATCTCATTTCTTAAATCATACATTGTCTCACGTTGTTGTCTTAAGACATCATCATAGTCTAATAAGTTTTTACGAATATCAAAGTTGTGTCCTTCCACTCGTTTTTGAGCGGAAGTGATTGTTTTGGCGACTGTTTTATTTTGAATGGCTTCATCGCCAAAGTTTTCAAACATGCCAGCGAATCGATCGGTTCCAAAACGGACCATCAGATCGTCCTTTAAAGATACATAGAATTGAGAAACCCCTGGGTCTCCTTGACGTCCAGCCCGTCCTCTTAACTGATTATCGATACGTCTTGATTCATGACGTTCTGAACCTAAGACCATGAGTCCGCCTAGTTCACGGACGCCTTCACCAAGTTTAATATCGGTACCACGACCAGCCATATTGGTGGCGATGGTAACAGCTCCGATTTGTCCAGCATTGGCGATGATATCTGCTTCACGAGCATGGTTTTTAGCGTTTAAGACCTCGTGTTTTACTTTACGTTGAGTTAACATTTTTGAGATTAACTCAGAGACTTCAACTGAGGCTGTCCCGACTAAGACCGGTTGTCCAGTTTCTTTAACTCGGATGACCTCTTGGACTAAGTTTTCAAACTTAGCTTTTTGAGAACCAAAGATTTTATCGACTCTGTCGTCTCGTGCGATTGGTCTATTGGTTGGTACCTCTAAGACACGCATGTTATATGTTTTTAAGAATTCTTCTTCCTCTGTTTTGGCGGTTCCGGTCATTCCGGCTAATTTATTATAGAGTCTAAAGAAGTTTTGGTAAGTAATGGTGGCCATTGTGGACGTTTCTTCTTTGATTTTCACGCCTTCTTTGGCTTCTAAGGCTTGGTGGAGCCCATCTGAGAACTCTCTTCCTTCCATTAAACGACCCGTAAATTGGTCGACGATGACCACGGCATCATCTTTAACGATGTATTCAACATCGTTGGCGAAAATATAGTTAGCTTTTAGGGCATTATTAATATGGTGAACCAAATAGGTATTGTCTACTTCATATAGGTTACCTACTTTAAAGAATCGTTCTGCTTTTTCGACCCCTGGTTCTAGTAAGGATATTTGACGTGTTTTCTCATCGATTTGATAATCCTCTGGGCTGAGTCGTTTAACGAAACGGTCGGCATTTTCATAGAGGTTTGCTGTTTTACGAGCACCCCCAGAAATAATGAGTGGTGTTCTGGATTCATCGATTAAGATTGAGTCGACCTCATCCACTAAGGCAAAATGCAATGGTCGTTGTACGCGGTTGGCTACATTGGTGACCATGTTATCTCTTAGATAGTCAAAGCCTAGTTCGGCGTTGGTCGAGTACATAATGTCACATTCGTAGGCGGCTCGCTTGTCAGCTTTGGACATGGAGCGTAGGTTAACTCCGACACTTAATCCTAAGAAGCGGTGTATTTCACCCATCCAGCTGGCGTCACGTTGGGCCAAGTATTCGTTGACGGTGACGATGTGTACCCCATTTTGTTGTAAACCGTTGAGGTAAACAGGAAGAACCGAAGTCAGGGTTTTCCCTTCTCCGGTTTTCATCTCGGCGATATCCCCTTGGTGCAGGATAATACCACCCATAATTTGAACATGGTATGGAAACTCACCAATAATACGTTTGGCGGCTTCTCTGGCTGTCGCAAACGCTTCAACGAGTAAGTCGTCGAGTGTTTCACCTTGTTGTAATCGTTGTCTAAATTCAATTGTTTTATGTTGGAGTTGCTCGTCACTTAAGGCTGCGTATTCTTCTTTGAGTGCGTCAACTTCATAGGCTTGTTTTTCAACTTTCCCAAGGATTCGTCGATCGTCGGAAAAGAGATTTTTTAAGAAACTCATAGGATCCCTCCATCCTTAGCATTATACCATAGACAAGGCTAAAAAAAAGGCTGAGCTATCAACCTTTTAGAGTCTTACAATGTTATGTGCTTGATCACCACGATCCGAGCTAACAAGTTCAAATTCTACCTCTGCTCCTTCTTCAATTGTCTTGAAACCTTCCATGACTAATTGAGAATAGTGGAAGAATACATCCTTGTTATCGTCCATAGTGATAAAGCCATACCCTTTTTCTTGATTAAACTTTTTAACTATTCCCTGCATCGACTACTAATCCTTTCTCTCTTATACTATACCACCCACACCACAATCCCTTTGAAAAGATTTGGTTAATTTTTGAGTGTTTAAAGTGATAGAATAAGATAAATGGAGGATACCAACGATGAGTATTATCTGTATTGGACAATGTGTCTATGATATAACCTTTCCAATGGAAGACAAATTAATCGAGAATCAAAAATATCGAATCTATAACAA
>CAZVKL010000009.1:0-36349 GCA_964627845.1 uncultured Erysipelothrix sp.
AAATAGAGTCATCTGCTTCTTTCATTTCCAATGCTTTAGCGATTGCCCCTTTCATTCCAAGTGCCCCATCGGTCAATTCAAATTCTGCACCATAAGCACTCATGAATTTGCGTCTTTCAACACTCATCGTATCTGGCATGACTAATGTCACTGGATAACCTTTTGCTCGACCTAAAGCAGCTAAACCAATTCCAGTATTTCCAGAAGTCGCCTCAACTATTTTAGATCCTGGTTTTAAAATATTTGCCTGCTCAGCTGCTTCAATCATGCTTTTTGCGATACGATCTTTAACACTTCCAGCTGGGTTAAGGTATTCAATTTTCCCAATAATATTTCCTTTTAATTGATACTCTTGGTTTAAATTATTAAACTGAACAACCGGTGTATTCCCGACTAATTCATAGATATTCTGTTTTATCTTTGACATAATTGCCTCCTATTAACTCAGTTATTTTACCATACTAGCATTAATCTCTGTTTAATTATGCACCAAAAGAAAAGAACCCTTTAGGTCCCTATTCTTCTTCAGATTGATCGATTTTATGCAGTTTAATTTTATTAATGACTTTATTATCTGTCTCCAGGATTGTGTACTCATAATTATTAACTACCATGACGCGGTTAATATCTGATTGAATCGGTAAACGACCTAACTGACCAATGATAAAGCCACTTAATGTATCATAGTCTTCTAATGGTAAATCATCATAGATCGTGTTTTCCACGTTATCCAAAGACATATCCCCATTCATAATATAGGTGAAATCTTCTAACTTAATAATTTCTTGTTCCTCTTCATCATCGTATTCATCAAAGATATTACCAACAATCTCTTCAATTAAATCCTCGATCGTCACTAAGCCAGCTGTTCCACCATATTCATCGATAACAATCGCAATATGGAGTTTTTGGCGTTGTAAATCAAAGAACAACTCATCACATTCTATCGAGTCAGGTATAAAATAAGGCTTTCTTAAAATAGCCATTAAATTTTCATGCGTTAAATTATTCTTGTAATCCAGTTTAATAATGTCCTTTAAATGTAAAATCCCAATAATGTTATCTATTGAGTCTTCATAGAAAGGTAATCGTGTAAATTTGTTATTAAAGATTAATTCTTTCACTTCTTCAATATCCGATTTAATTTCTACAGCCGTCATATCTGTTCGGTGGGTCATAATGTCTGAAACAGGTGTATTATCAAACTCAAAGATATTCTCAATCAAGCGTTTTTCAGTCGTCATGATTGCGCCACGTTCTTGGGAAGCATCAATCATCATGCGTATTTCTTCCTCAGTGACGGTCTCGCTTTCTTGGTTTGGATCCATCCCCAATAAACGAACCACAAAGTTAGTCGAAACTGACAAGAACTTAACAATTGGTTTGGTGACAATCGAAATAAAATTAATCACATTAACTAACGCATAACTTACTTTCTCCGGTGCATTCATTCCAATTCTTTTTGGAACCAGCTCCCCTAAGACAAGTGTAAAATAAGACAAGATAAGCGTTACTAAAATCATAGCAATTGGCTTAATGCTTGCTGCAGATACAGAAGGTAGTAATTGTGTTAAGCGATTTGCGATAACATCCGAAAAGGCATCACTCGCAAATGCAGATGATAAGAAACCAGCTAAAGTAATCGCAATCTGAATTGTCGATAAAAATCTATTTGAGTCTTGTAATAGATTGTATAAAGTCTTTGACTTCTTATCTCCCTCTTCAGCTTTTGCTTTTACTTTGTTGTCATTGAGCGAGACTAACGCAATTTCGCTCATAGCAAATATCCCGTTGATTAGCGTTAAAACTAAAATAATTAACAATTGGAAGAACATATATCTCTTCCTCTCTTTTTAATTAAACATCGACTCTGGGGACCACTAGATTCCATCATAATTCCTCTCTTTTCTTTAAATAAGAGTATTTTAGCATAATTATCATAAATTTAAAATTATGATTGTCTTTTATATCGACTCACTAATCGTGAAAGACCAATGAAACCTAAACTAAATAACAAAATAATTAACGTATTTGGGAGCATTGTGCTAAAAGAAGGATCAGTCATTAAAAGATGATTGTTTCGAATATAATAATACGATGGGAAAAACTTACTTAAAAATACCGTGATTTTAGGTAAAAGTTCTATTGGTACAAATGCACCCGCAATAAATGATGTCACCAAAGATAAAACATTACTGATGACACTAATGCTGTTTTTATTATTAACGATTGTTGCTAAATGCCTCCCTTTGGGACGGTCAAATCAAAATTATCTAACACACGAATCTGTTTATAATCTTTGGTCAATCCTTCAATCTTAACGATATTTTCCATGTGTAGCTCCACCTTTTGTTAGGTCAATTAAAACAAACACAGCGGATGTTTGATGGATTTAACAGAATCTTAACAAAGTTAATTATTGGCTTAAAATGACCATTTCACTAATAATCATGATAAAATAAAACCAATCGGAGGAAATATGGACCAGACAGACTTGTTGTTATTATTCTTATTAGTATTTTCTATCATTTTACTACTGATTAGTTCGGTAGTTCATAACACATTTAATTTACTTTCCAGTGTTCGCTTAGGTAATATGGCGAGTGCTGGTGAAAAGAAAGCTCAAACGATTCTCGATTATTTAGAGAATCAAGATAGAGTTTTCTTAAGCTTAAAGATCATGAAAACCTTTTTAATGGTTGTCATCACTTTTTTATTACAAACCTTATTAGCTAATGTTGCTTTTGATGACGCCATCGTTTTATTAATTGTTTTATTGACCATTATTATCATTGAAGTCTTCGCTTTATCAATTTCAAAAGTAAATCCTGAGAAAACAATCCTTAAATTAACACTTGTCATTCAATTCTTAATGATTTTATCGCTACCTATCTATTTAATCGCCCAAGTCGTATTAAGTATTGCGAATATATTCTTTAAACCACAAGTTGAGAATATCTTAACGGAACAAGAATTATTGACCATTATCGATGAAGCCAAATCAGAGGGTGGACTACAAGAAGATGAAGGTGATTTGATTCGTCGCTCAATTGAATTTAATGAATTAATTGCTGAAGAAATCCTGACCCCACGCGTTGATTTAATTGCTATTGATATAAAGAGTCACTTAGAGTCGATTAAGGAATTAATCGACGAATACAACTATTCACGTTATCCTGTCTATCAAGATTCGATTGATACCATTATTGGGGTCGTTCACTCAAAAGACTTTAGACTTTTTGAGGATAGTGAATTTGATTTAAGTAAGATTATTAAACCTGTTATTTTTGTTCCAGAATCGTATAAGATTTCAAAACTGCTAAAACAAATTCAACAATCGAAATCTCACCTTGCAGTTGTAATTGATGAACATGGTGGGACAGCCGGCATTATCACTTTAGAAGATATCGTTGAAGAATTAGTTGGCGAAATCTGGGATGAGCATGATGAGGAAGAAGCAGAAATGACTCAGGTTAATGATCATCAATTCATTTTCTTAGGCGCGTATGAACTTTATAAAATGGAATCAGACTTAGATATCGATTTGGACTCACAAGAGAGTGATGCTTCTACGGTCGGTGGTTGGATGATTGAACAAATTGGACGAATTCCTAAAATTTCTCAAACGTTTAATTACAAAAATTTAAAGATGACCGTGCTCGATGCCGATGAAAAGAAAATCATTAAGATATTAGTTGATATTACACAACCACAGGAGGAAATAGAGGATGAAGACACCGATTAAAACTGAAGACTTCTTGGATTTTAAAGCTTTCAGTATGTTAAAACAAAGTCCAAACAAAGAAATGTTTGGCTTTATCTGCACGACGATGAACCAAAGAGACAATGGCTTTGATCGTGTGATTTACATAAGTGATGGACAACAATTTAAACAAATGACCTCTCTAAAGAAAGAGTCTAGTTTTGTATGGGAAGATGACGACCATATTCTTTTTGGGGCTAAACGCTTTAAACATGAAGAAGAACAGGCCAATACGACCTTTATTTATCGACTACCTCTTAGTGGTGGTGAGGCCAGAGTGGCTTATGAGGTTCCACTCGCTATTTCCCAGTTCTGGGTTTTAGAACAAAATCGTTTATTAATCTCTGCTTCGTATGATATTAATCATCCGAACTATTACACTTATTCTCAAAGTAAACGTGACGAGTTAGAGAAAAAGAAGAAAGATGAGCAGTATTTTCAAGAACTCACTCAAATCCCTTATTGGTTTAATGGGTCACAATACATTGATAAAAAACGGACTCGTTTATTTGTTTTTGATACAACAAATAATGAATTAACCCCTCTTACTGGTCCTTCTTTTGATGTGGGCCATGTGGTGGTGAATAAACATAAAACTAAAATCTATTACACGGGAAATACGTATAAAACGAAACGACCAACTCGAGATCGTTTATATGTTATGGATACTGATGAATTTAATAGTACTCCCCTTCTTTCGACCAATAAATATCGGATTACTAACTTTGTCGAGATTTCAAGTGGCCTTTACGTTTTTGCTAGCGATAGTAAGCGTTTAGGGATTAATCAAAATCCAAATTTATACAAATTAATTGAGCCCAATCAATTAGAACTGATTAATGATAACATTGATTTTGGAAACAGTATTGGTTCAGATGTACGACTTGGCTTCACTTCATCATTACATATTGAAGATGATTACTTTATCTATAACACAACCATTGATGGACATTCTGAACTAGTCAAATTTGACGGACATCAAAATGAAGTAATATTTAATAAAGAAGGGTCTGTAGATGGTTTTACGCAAGTAAATGATCAATTAATTGTGATGGGATTATTTAATCAAAAACTTCAAGAGTTTTATGATCAAGAGCTTAATCTACTATCTACTTTTAATTCAATTTTAGATGATAAACAAGTCTTTAAGCCAGAGAAACTCACTTTCCAAAGCCATGGTGATGAAATTTCAGGTTGGGTCATTATGCCAAGTGAAACAACTGATAAAGCAATCCTTAATATCCATGGCGGTCCTAAAACTGCTTATGGTGAAGTCTACTATCATGAGATGCAAGTATGGGCTAACCTAGGGTATGCGGTTATGTTCTGTAATCCTCATGGTTCTTCTGGTAAGGGTGATTCATTTAGTGATATTCGTGGCAAGTATGGAACGATTGATTATGATGACGTCATGACCTTTACGGATGCGGTTCTTGAAAAGTATCCTAACCTTAATCCCGATAAAATTGCTGTGACTGGAGGTTCTTATGGTGGATTTATGACCAACTGGATCATTGGTCATACAGATCGCTTTGTTTGTGCTGTCACACAACGGTCAATTTCAAACTGGCTATCATTCTATGGTGTCAGTGATATTGGCTACTACTTTACACCTGATCAAAATTCGGCTGAAATATATACACAATCTGGTCAAGAGAAACTTTGGGAGAAATCACCGCTTAAATATGCAGCAAATTTCTCTACTCCAACTTTAGTGGTTCACTCAACCGATGATTATCGTTGTCCTATTGACCAAGGCTATCAATTGTTTACTGCTCTTTTAGATCGTCGTGTTGAAGCTAAAATGTTAATTCTCAATGGTGAGAATCATGATCTATCTCGTTCTGGTAAACCTAATGCACGATTAAAAAGACTCAACGAAATGGTTGAGTGGTTTGAAAAATACAATAAATAGTTTAAAAAAGGCGGAATTAATTTTCCGCCTTAATGCTCTCTGCGATTGCGAGCGCTAAATCTTTTAACTCTTGTGTTTGGTCATCTTTTAGTGATGACTTAATCGTTAATGGCTCTCCAACTTCGACTAAATTTTTCGATTTAGACAGTTTTTCTTGAGCAGATAGAAGCGCTCTAGAGCCCCAACTCATATTAACGACATAACTAATGTTTCTATTTGAGAAGTTGGTCATCACGGCTTCATCAATTAATGCTGCCATCTTTAAATAAAGTTCTGAATTATAGGTGACTAATCCAAAGACGGTATTTGAAAAACGGTGCATATCGGCAACGATATAAGATGGATCTGTTTTTGAGACATCATACATCTTAATATTTCGAACGCCCAAATTGGCAAGTTCGCCCGCTAAAAAGTTCATGGCTAATTCAGTATTTCCATACATCGTCGAATAGACCATGCATACGCCACGCTCTTCTGGTTGATAAGTTGACCAAATTTGATGCTTGTTCATTATAAAGTCTATATCTTCTTTTGTACGGTAGATTGGCCCATGTAATGGCGCAATCATATTAATTTCTAACCCAGCAAACTTTTTGAAAGCTGCTTGAACATTGTTTCCAAAACGTCCAACAATATTAATGTAATATCGTCTAATTTCATCTAAATGATCATGCTCAAAATTCATTTGATCGGCAAAGAGATTTCCATTATGAGCGCCAAACGTACCAAATGCATCGGCAGTAAATAACGTTTGTGTCTTAGATTCATAAGACATCATGACTTCTGGCCAGTGAACCATTGGGGTCATAAAGAACTGTAGTTGGTGTTCTCCTAATTCAAGAACCTCTTTTTCTTTGACGATGACATAGTTTTCAGTTAAGTCCATTGGATAGAATTGTTCCATAAATTGAAACGTCTTTTTATTTCCAACTAATTTAACTTCAGGGAATAATCGAGCGATTGATTGAATGTTAGAACAATGATCAGGTTCCATATGATGGATCACTAAATAATCAAGTGTTCTTCCATCTAGGACACTTAAAACATTATCAATAAAGACATCGGACACGTTGGTATCAACGGTATCCATTAGACATGTTTTTTCGTCCATTATTAGATATGAGTTATATGAAACGCCATCCTCTAATGGAAACATGTTTTCAAAGCGATCTAAACGGCGATCACTAGCACCGACCCAATGAATACTTGGGTGAATTTCTTGTGTGTTATGCATTTTCTTCTCCTTTATTTCCGACATTATTGTATCATTTTTCTTAAGTAAAAGTTGACTGTTTTTAGAATATCCAATAAGAAACATGTCCTATAATGACAATTAGAAATAAACTAATCAAATTTACTACATTATTTGTTATCCATCTAATACCTCTAATTGGTTTATCTCCAACTTGATCAGGGACGTCTTGATAATGACCTTCTTTATTGGTGTATTTTCTTTGTAATAAAGAGCCAAGAATACTATCTATGATTGATCCGATAAATCCTAAGATTGTAATAAAGATAACCTCTTGAAAACTAAATAACCCTAAAGCTAGTAATGAAAGTAAGAAACTACCAACTAATCCCGCTATTAAACCCAATATCGATACACCACCAGAGACACCATTTTTTACTGGTTTAAAGGTTAAAATATCATAGACCTTACCAGAGTTCATCATGCCAATCTCTGAAGAAAATGTATCGGCTGCAGCTGCACTAAAAACACTAAAAGATAATAAGAGAAAGATTGAATGATACTCTGGATATATAAGAGCAAGCCATACCAATAATGAGGCAGGAAGTGTGTTAGAAATCACTTGTACCCAATTTCTAGCTTCAGTATGTTCTTGAAGTTTTTCCCCTTCTCTTTTAGAATCGTTCTTTAATTTACTAATGACTGACCCAAGAATAAAGAAGGTTAATAAACTAATTCCTAAATATAATCGACCTAAGGTATACAGGACGATGGAAGTTAAAATTGCAGCTACCATACCATCTAAACTAATTGATTTTGTTTTGTAAGCAACACATAAAATGGCTATTGAAACAAACAAATAAAGTAATAGTCCTGATGAAAAATATGTGTATAGTAATGTCCCAAACAGTCCACTGCCAATTGGCAAACTCAAGTTATCACAACCACGCTTACCTGTTAATTCTATAAAACTTGATAATATGGCATTTAATAGAGATAAAAAGAATAATAAGATTATTGAGTCATCATTACCAAAGAAGAGATATGATCCAAAAGTTATTAGAAAAGCAACTATTCCTACTGTAATTGTCCCTGATAATGTTTTATTATTAATGATTTCTTTACTTTTAATGTGATTACCTACTATGGCCGCTAAACCATCGCCATAAGTCATGATTAATAATCCCATAAAGGGTAACATTGGCCAATTAAGAATAAATCCAGCTCCTGTCAAAACAAACATACTTATGGCATAGAAAACAGTTCCATAACTATCATCTTGTCTTTCCATGGCTGAGATAAGGTTGTATTTCATACTCAGGCTATTAATGATAATAAAAGAAAAAGGAACCAGTATTACTGCCCATAATTCTGTAAAAATGGGTGTAATGAAAATCCAGTTACCAACCATAATATGTATTAGTTTTCTAGAAATTTCAGAAGATCCTTTTGTGTATTTGGCTACCATTGTAGCAATTATCAATACAAATCCGATATAAAGTAATGAGAGTATTAATCCCCAAAGATTTTCCATGTTATCCTTTCATTGCCACAACATTTTGGCCATTCATTGTTTTCTTAACTGCTTAGTTATTATATAGATTGTTGGGGCAAATTTCCATTTGATTCTTCTTATTCTTAAAAAATGGCGACTTTATATCGCCATTCATGGATTACTTGTGATAACTCCAACCTTTATCATTATGATAAATCATTTGTTTTGACATACCGCCATCCACAACAAAATCTTGCCCAGTGATAAATCCTGCTTTCTCACTGCATAGATAATTGACCATCTCAACAATATCATTTGGTTTACCCACTCTAGCAACTGGATGCTGATAGTGATCTGATGATTCAAAATCTGAGTTGGTTGTATCAATCCATCCTGGACTGATTGAATTTACTCGAACCTTTGGTGCTAATGAAATAGATAAAGCGTGTGTTAAGGCAGATAATCCACCTTTTGTTGATGAATAACTTTCTGTATCTGCTTGAGACATAAAGGATCTAGTTGAAGAGATATTAATAATACTCGAATGGGTATTAAATTTTTCTTTTAGTTTTAACACAAGATAATAAGGTGCCACTAGCCCGCCTTTTAGTGTGTCTAAAAAATCATCATAGCTACACTCTGAAAGTAATCCCTTATGACTCTGACAAGCGTTATTAATCAGTATATCCACCTGCTTTTCTCGTTCTAAGAAATACATTATAAACTGATCTAATTCCTCTTTCAGAGATAAATCTCCTTTGAAAAAACTGACTGATGGATCAAATAATCCTTCTGATTTATCAACCACATAAACTTTGGCTTGTTTACTAACAAAACTATCGACTAGTGCTTTACCAATACCATTGGAGCCACCAGTAATGATGACTACTTTATCTTTAAATTCCATACTTATTCTTTTGGTTGTGCAGGATAAAATGAGCGTCCAGTTAAAACTACTTCATATCTATCAGGGTCAAGTATCATGGCTTCTGATAAGGCTGTTTCTGAATTAAAATAAGGCCCTTCCACAATCTGAATAGACTGTCTTTGAAGCTCACTTAACACTTCATCAAAATTATCAAATTCAAATCGTAGTGTGACGCCATCTCCTCTTTGTTCATTTGTATCATCAAGCACCTTATGAATTCTAAGGGCAAATTTGTCATATATCTTTAAATCGATTGAATCTTCTTTTTCTTCTAATTTTTCAAATCCTAAAACACTGGTATACCATTCTACGCTCTTTTGTAGGTCGTTGACTGTTATTATTGTTTGATTATTCATCATAGTACCTCCTCTATAATTATTATAACTTGTTTTATTAATCTAGGTAGTGTTAATCATTTTATGGTTTTATCTAAAATAAAAAAACGGAGCTTTCTTTAATTAGTAAGCTCCGTTCTATTTTATGAAATGGTGCCGATACCCAGGATTGAACTGGAAGCTGAGCATTACCATTGCTCTGTTTTACCATTAAACTATATCGGCAATTGCTTATAAATAATAACCAATAACGCCGATAAAATCAAGTCAGTTCATTTTTTCTCGATGGGTTTTATCATAATGCAAGATACACACTTCTCGATGAAGTTCTAAATCCGTTTCTTTATCAACTAATTCAAACCCTAATTTAGTGAAGAAAGCCAACGCCCCTGCATTATCCAAGAAACATTTAACCGTCACTTGTTGAAATTTATTCAATAGATGATTCATCAATGCTTCACCAATTCCATTAAGGCGATAATCTGGATCAACATTAATTGTGGTAACCACCATATCTTGTTTAATTGAAACAAAACCAACAATTTTGCCATCAATTTCGTAAACTTGAGATTGAGATTTTAATAAGTGATCTTCCTGAAACGATTGGTAATTGTTTAAAAAGTAACCAGGATCAATAAAAGGATGCGCCTCAATCGTGGTCTTTAACCATATCTCTAATACTTGAGTTAAGTCTTTCATTTCAAATTGTCTAATCATACATCAAACTCCTCTTTTAATACAGTCTCAACTTCTTCAATCGGAAAACCAATAATGGTATTTAAATAACCAGTATATGAATTCAAAATATTCTCTTTAAAATACGAATCTTGAATCCCATAAGCCCCTGCTTTATCCAAAGGTTGATGACGCTCAATATATTCTTCTAAGTCAGAAATTAGGACATTCTTGAGTGTAACACGACTTTCAAAAGTTTTAATCATCGTTTTGTTTTGATTCATTACACAAATTGAGGTTAAAACAGCATGTGTATCACCATTCAGATGTCCTAATATCTCTAAGGCATGTTCCTTACTCTTAGGTTTGCCAAGAATTTCATTTTTGTAAACAACAACTGTATCACCACTAATCACAATATCCTCATCGTCTGTTTTAATTGATATTGCTTTATTAAACGCAAGTTGTTGAACTTGACGGTGTGGCGACAAAGTGTCCATTAATACTTCATCACTCACAGGCTTAACAGATTTAAAATCAATCCCTAATTGTTTCATCAACTCAATTCTTCGAGGTGACGTAGATGCTAGAACAATCATTTCTGATAAGTCTCAATCAATTTATCACGAACAAAAGGATGAACCAGCGATTCAACATCACCTTGATGATACGCAATTTCTTTAACAACGGATGAAGAAACATACGAGTACTTAGGTCGCGATACCAAGAAAATCGTTTCAACATCAGGATTCAACATTAAGTTCGCTGTCGCAGTTCTAAGTTCATATTCATAGTCCATGACCGCTCGAATCCCACGCACTAACGCTCTAGCATTCATTTGAGCAGCCAAATCAACCGTTAATCCTGTACTCGAAACCACTTTAATGTTTTCAATATGTGCACAAGACGCTTCAATCATTTCACGTCGTTCCTCTAAGCTAAACGTTGTTTGTTTCGTTTTGTTTTCCATAATCGCAATCACCAGTTCATCACATAATCTCGATGCTCTCTCAATAACATCAACATGACCAACTGTGATTGGATCAAAGGTACCTGGGTATATAATACGATTCATAATTAATCCTTCTTATTTTTGATGTAAACATGTTTAACATTCGACCCTGAAACCGGTCTTTCCTCAACATCAAATTGTTTCAAACTTTTAATCAATAAACTTAATTTCATATATCCGTAATTTCGAGGATCAAAATCAGGACGTTTCTTATTCATTAAATTACCCACATCCGCTAAAAACGCATAACCATTGTCATCCGCCACATCATCGATCGAAGAACGAATGAGATTAATCAAACTTGAGCGTTTATTCTCACTAATTGTTTTCTTTGAATTTTTTCGAGGATTAATAACCGATAAATAAATGAAACGATCGCAAGCTTTAATAAAAGCAGACGGTGTTTTTTCTTCACCCATCCCAATCACAAATTTACCCGTTTCTCTTAATCTTGTAGCAAGTCGTGTAAAATCTGAATCCGACGACACAATACAAAAACCGTCAATATCTTTCGAATATAAAATATCCATCGCATCAATAATTAGCGCTGAATCCGTAGCATTTTTACCAACCGTATAAGCAAATTGTTGAACGGGAGTAATCGCATTTTCAAGTAATTCCGTTTTCCATCCTTCGCTGGTGCTCTTGGTCCAATCCCCATAAATTCTCTTAATTGTAGGTACACCAAACTTCGCAAGTTCTTCTAAAATCTCATCAATCCGTTTATACGATGAATTGTCTCCATCAATTAAGACGGCCAGTCGTTTGTCCATATTTCTCCTCTTTTCTGAATATTATTTGTGCACTTTCTTTAATAACACCCATTAAGCTGTTATTAAGCACTTCCAATTTGGATAGTTCATCTAAATTTAAATGTGTTAGCTGTTCTAAAATTTGTTTTAAATCAATTGCATTTTGACAATAGAACGTCGCCCCAACAATGTGATTATCATTGACACGATATTCAATACCCCCATCAAAATCAAAGCGCGATTTAAAATAAGTTAACTCTTGAGCATCAATCTGAACAATTTCACCCTCACTATTTGCGTTAAACAATGCGAGAGCAGGATTTAAGAATAAGATATCTTTATTCGGATTAAAACCCGACTCTAAATTCTCAATCACAACAACATCCACTTCAATTTGTTGTGGCATGGTTTGTTCACCAATTTCAAACGCCAAATTCGATTGAGGTTGAAGCTGTAATACCGCAGACTGTTCTTGATCAGTGATTTCACTCACTTCATACTTCTCATATAAACGGATGTTCTGTTGAGTTAAAGATTCTTTAATCGCATCTCTAAATTGAAGATGATCAATTTGGCTAAATAATCGGCGATCCACAATCAAACTCACTTCAGAACCAAAGCGATTAAACATGCTCGCAATTTCTAAAGCTCTCAAACTGCTTGCGACGACACCAATTCGTTTAAATAATTGATTCGTATTAATTAACTCATCAAAAGTAAAAATAAATGGTGAATGATAAGGATTTTCCTCACTAAATTCAGTATTTACAATTAAATTCTCAGTCACAAGTTGTTTCGTTTCAGACAAATACGATACTTCAACATGATGATTATCAATAATATTCACACGTCCTTTAACAATCTCAATTTTCTTATTATTAATCGTTTCAATCAGTTCTTTTTTATTCATGTAGTTGAGTTCAACTTGTTGATTTGCAACATGATCATAAAACTGAGCAGAATCATCAAAATTCGAGTGATCGACTTGCCCACTCAAAAGACTCGCCTGATAAAGCGCTTGAACCTTCTCACTCTCAAACGTTGTATATTGTGCTTTTTGAACCAAATCGACCACAACAATCTTCCCTTCCAAGGAATTCACTAATTGTAAGGTATGTTGATTTAACCCAATAATTAAATGATTAATCATAGTTTAACTCCTTCCTTAATGCCCCAGCAATCGGTTCGACCAGTTCTTTAACAATCAGTTGTACTTTGGTATTACTAGGTCTAAGCACTCCAGCAATCCCTAATTTTCTAATCTCATCAATATTTGCCAATTTTGAATCATTCACCGTAAGCAGGACTCTCGTCTGACAAGCATTCACTTCAGTAATATTTGAAGATCCCCCTAACTGAAAGATTAAATCTCTCGCCAACTGATTATAATCACTTTGCTTAATATTAATTCGGCTTTGTTTTTTTAGCACAAAACGAAGCGCAAACCATAAAACGATTAAACCAATAATTCCAATAATTATTCTAAGTGTCGTATTATCTACAACAATAATAGACGCAATGGTTACAGTCAATATAATTAATCCTAACAAAACCGCTTTATTTTGTTTTTGTTTGTTCATGGTAAAAATCTCCTTCTTATTTATTATACCTTAATCCTAAAAAATCAACCACAACCAGATGATTTGGATTATTAAGCCTTAGCGGGAACATTGAAGCACCCAATCCAGCACTGACAATCAACCCACTGATCTCAGAGAATCCATAATATCCTTTGGAATATTTAGGAAAGAACCCTTGACCTGGACCATAGACGCCTTGATTGAAGAATCTAAACTGCCCTCCATGCACATGACCACTAAACTGATAGATGTTCTGATGAATTTTTAGAAGCGATACATTCTGTGGATAATGATCTAAAACGAGAGTTAATCGATCCTTATTCACTTCCTTTTGATAAGTTGTCATGGGCTTAACACCAATTATCTGCAGCTCTGTTTCATTGATCGTCAAATGAATCGATTCATCACGACAAATAATAAACCGATCGTTTTGACTCGTAACCATTCGATAGTCATGATTCCCCTCACAAGCAACGACCAGGCATAACTTAGCTAACTTTGAAATCCAACGATGCAGTGTTTCTAAGTCTTTTGGTTGATGGTCTCGATCTAAAAGATCACCCGTAATAACAATTAAATCAGGATGAAGTTTTTTTACCTCATTAACAATCCGTTCTAAATTCACGGTTTGATAAGGAATATGACAATCACTAAGATGGACAATTCTTAATTTGGTGTTTATTTTACTATTTTCTATTTTAATAAAATGTTCTTGTAATCGATGGTTTGAACGATAAATAAAAGCACTTAAACCAAGTGCGCTCAATCCTACTAGGTTAAACTTTTTCATAGACCTATTATATCATTTATCCTTAAATGCGTGGTTTTAAAGATTAGAACTAAAAAAGGATTTAAAACATGCTAGAATAAAGAAAATGAACGGAGAAAATATATGGGACTTAACTACAGAAAACGAATACGTTTAGGTAAATTCATTAATCTTAATTTAGGAAAACGTGGCGCAGGCTTTTCCTTTGGAATTCCAGGAGCACGAATCAGTGTCAACTCTCAAGGTCGTAAACAAGCCTCAATCGGTATTCCAGGAACAGGTCTATATTACACAAAATCATTAGGGACACGTTCCAAGAAGAAAGAGGCAGCAACCAAGGCCAGTCATGCGACAAATAGTTATCAACAACAAGATGCCCTCAATGCGTATCAAAATGCATTATATGCTCTAAGTCATATTCATACTGAAGCTTATGATTTTTTAGACTTTGAAGCTGACCCAATCGAATATGTCACACGAGAACGAGGACCACTTCAAAAAGAAGCAATTTCTAAACTAGAAAATTTCAAACCATCCTTCTTTGATCGTTTATTAAAGAAAGATGTCAAAAAATATGAGCAACTACAGGAAGACGTCTTTAAAGCGATTGAAGACGACGAAGAAAATAGAATCATCCATCAAGTAGATGACCAATTAGCTCAAGGACTTAAAAAGAATCAACCTAAAGCGATGAATGAGTTTATTAAATTGGTCGGTGGATTTGATGTCTTTAGCGACGACGCAATCTCACACAAAATTGATTATGTAATGAATGTCGATGAAGCCAGCGCCATCATTATTAATGTCACCACAGACATGAAAGAAGATGTCCTTGATAATGTCGTCAATATTACCGATAAAGGAAATTATTCAACTAAGAAATTATCCAAGACTGCTTTAAACGAGCGTTGTTATGCTTATATTTGTTCATTAGCCTTAGGTTATGCGACAGAAGCACTAGCCATTACACCACTCTATAAAGCTTTAATCAATATCACGGACACATCACTCAATGAATCAACGGGTTTAAGAGATTCAAGAGTGATTCTAGCTGGTGAATTTGATGAAAATCAATTAATTCAATATGATTATGAAAATCTAAATCCTATAGAAGTGGTAGAAAAAAGTTCTGTCGAAATGAATTTCACACCACGCAATGGCTTTAAAGAAGTCGCTCCAATAGGTCAAAATAATTGATAAAATAAACAGTTGTGATAAAGTTGTAGCATGAAAACCACAGCATGCCCTTACATCATGAAAGCGTTTGATCTTTTATCAAAAAAATGGACCGGCGTTATTATTCATACGATCGCTCAACAAGATAATAATCGAGCCCATTTTAACTATCTTAAAACAACCATTGATGGTATTACTCCTAGAGTGCTGTCTATGCGCTTAAACGAGTTAATTCAAGAGGACATCATTGTCCGAGTTGAAGATGAGAGTCATCACGCTTATGAGCTCACACAAAAAGGCAACGACCTGGTCGATGCCTTACACTCCATTGAAAATTGGGCACATACTTATATTAAACTTTAACCGAGAATCTCTCGGTTTTTTTATAGATTGACGTTGTCCTTGACCCAAACAGAGACGTTACGTCCATAGACTTTAAAGTCGCCAAAACCATCTTCTTTGATGGTCACTTTTTCATCATGATGACCCAAATAATCTGCAAATTGTTGACCTGCATATTGTTCACCAACAAACATTGAGATTTGATTATCGGTATGATTGGACATAATTGTGGCACTTGTCTCCGGATGATCTTGATTACCATGACGCACCCATCCAATACAATTTGCTTCTTGCATGTAGTCATCTTGATCACCATACGCAAAATGTTTACGACATAGCATAAGCTTTTCAATCATCTGTGGATTCCCCTCTTGAGGGTTGTCACCACCAATACCATAATAATCGCCAAAGAAAATACACGGATAACCTTCACTGCGCATTAAGATATAAGCATAGGCTAATGGTTTAAACCAATCCCCTACCCAAGATGACAACGACTGATCGGGTTGTGAATCATGATTGTCCACAAAGGTCACCGCCATTAAAGGATTTACACCAATAATCGTATTATCCACTAACTGTCTTAAATCATAATTCTCATTCGATAAAGCTGCTTCATAAAAATTGTAATGCAAACCAACATCAAATAAATCTATTCCATAGTTTGTTTGAACAACGTAGTTTTGTTTTTTCTCTAAATTCGCAGTCCAGTACTCACCAAAAATATAGAAATCATCCTTTTGATTTGTTTTTGTATGCTCAACAAAATCCCTCATAAAATAATCATTAATATGACGAATCGCATCCAATCTAAAACCATCAACCCCGGTTTCTTTCACTAACCAATCAGAATAATGCATTAATTCATTCACCACATCCGGATGACTATGGTCGATGTCCGCAAACATCAAATAATCAAAATTTCCTTTTTCGGCAGACACACCCTGAGACCAGTCTTTGTTGTCACCAAGAATTTTATAGACCCCAGTCTCACCGGTTTTATGGTCATAATCAACACCTGTAAAATGATTAAAATTCCAAACAAATTCAGAATATTTTCCAGCCCTTCCAGGATAATTAAATCCTGTAAAACCTTCTATGTTCTTTGGTTCTTCAATTTCTTCCAAACGATTATCTGGATTTACTTTAACAGCCATAAATTCTTCAGAATAATCAGCACTGGCTTTATGATTTAAAACGATGTCAGCATACACACTCATATTTAGTTCATGCGCTTTATTTATTAACGATAAGAGCTCTTCCTTAGTCCCATACTTTGTTCGTACAGACCCCTTTTGATCAAATTCGCCCAAATCAAATAAATCATAGATACCATAACCAACATCATAAGTTGATGTCGCTTTAGACATTGGAGGTAACCAAATTCCAGTAATTCCCATCTCAGCAAATTTCTCTAGTTCGCCTTCAAACCAACGATAGAAATTTCCATCTGCGTTGACATACCATTCAAACGCTTGTAGCATCACGCCATTTCCCATTAAAATTCCTCACTTTCATTGATAAAGATGTAATCCTTCATTCTAAAATCAAGATGAGGATTGATTTTGCTTGCATCCTCAAATGTTTTGACTAATTTATATCCATAGTCACCTAATTGATCCAACATGATCTCTGAATAGATCAATAGAATAATTAATTTTTCAGGTTGAGAATAAGTACTCAATAAATCATACAATGCATCAAGATTCTTTCCATAATAATCTGGAAAATTTAATCGATCACTCAAATAAGCATGAACTTGTTCTTTATTAAGCATGTTATAACCATTTAAAACCGCAACAATTTTGTCCATTAATATAATTCCTCAAAACTTTCATAGTGGTCATGGGTATAATAGATTTTTCCATCCTCTGAATACACGAGCCGCTTTGCGTTACGAGCCTTTCCTTGATAATCGATATCGGCTTCAAAATACTTATTATCAGGCAACAACCCCTCTCGATTCATAAACCGATCACCACCAATACTCTTTTGATCGGATATTTCCCAAAGGTTTTGTTCATGAGGGACCCATCCTAAATCATATGCTTCTTGTTTGGTAATGTAATTGGGTGGTAACTCCTTATACATATGCAAGTACTCGGACACTTCTTCTTTAGAAGTATAGGATTGATTATACTCAATTTGAGTCGTCTCAATCCCTGGTTGACAAGACGAAACTAGTAACAATAGCATCGTCATGAGCAGTAAACTTATTTTTCTAAACATATCTTTTCTCACAATCCAGCATTTATTCTATCACTTATTGGAAAAAATCTTTAATCTTTTGCCAGAAAGTTTTAGATTCTTGGATAACAGGAGTCTCAACAACTTCAATTCTCGAGAAATACTGTCTGAGAATATCCTGTGAATGTTCTCCCTTAATTGGGGCATAATTCTCATCTGATTGCATCAACCAACCTGTTGAAGTATCTGATTTCTCAGTATCTAGAATCATATTGATGTCATCAATAATACTCGGTTGAATAATTTCAACAAACGCCTCAACCCGTCGTTGTGTATTCCGATTTAAGAAATCGCCCGAACCAATAAAGATAGTATTTCTTGATTTTGGTCCAAACCTAAAAATACGGGAATGTTCCAGATGTCTACCAAGAATTGATTTCACTTGAAGGTTTTCCGTATAGCCCTCGACTTGAGGAATCAAACAACAAATGCCACGGATAATTAAAAAAACATCAACCCCTGCTTGAGAGGCTTCAATAAGCTTGTTCATAATGAGCATGTCGTTCATCGAATTAATCTTAAATGTAATCTCACCATCACCATGTTGTTTATGTTGTTCAATCTCTTGATCAATCGCATCCACGATCTCTTGTCTAAAGTGGTTAGGAGCAATCCACATCGTACTTACATCATCGACAATATCATTGATGGATAAGGCATCAAACATATTGTTCGCATCCTGACCAACCATTTGATTGGTAGTGAGGTACGCTAGATCAGTGTATTGTTCTTGAGTACTCTCATTAAAGTTACCCGTGCCAATATAGGTCGTATAATTAATCTTACTCCCTCTTAATGCTGTAATTAAACAGACTTTTGAGTGAACTTTATAGTCTGTTAAACCATAGATTACGGTACAACCTGCATCTTCTAATGTTTTGGAATAATCAATATTCGATTGTTCATCAAAACGTGCTCTTAATTCCATCACCGCTAAAACTTCTTTGCCTTTTTCTGCCGCATACATGAGTGCGGCCGCAACTCTGGATGGTGAGGCTAATCGATACAAGGTTATCTTTATCGAAACCACTTCTGGATCGTTTGCTGCTTCATATAACAATTGAATGAAAGGTTGACTGGATTGATAGGGATAACTCAATAGAAGATCTTTATTAAGTAGATAATTCATTCCACTCTTATGGGTAAAATCAACAGGCACCACAGGGCTGACATTTTCATAGAGTGCTTCTGGATGAAGTTGCCCTATTTCTTTTTTAAGTGCATGGCCAAACGATAAATCAAGTGGGAATTGATTAATTACAATTGAATAATCTTTCACATTCAATTCTGACACAATGTATTGTTTAAATACAGCCGAAATCGCATGATTCATCTGAACCAAAACAATTCCTAACCGTTTCCGCTTCTTTAACAACTGTTCCATGACATCTTTAAAGTCTTCATAATCATCCATCATCTCACCACTCACATCCACATCCGCATTGCGAGTAATGCGTAGTGTGACGACTTCTTCAATTTGATACTTTTTAAACATGGATGATAGATGCTGCGTAATTAAATCATTCGCAAAAAAGACATGGGTCATGTCGTTGATCGTATATGAATAATAGTTTTTAAGTTTACCCAAAGGAATAATGCCATATTTAACTTTATTATCTTTTGATAACATTCGTGCCATCACATACGACTCATTATTGTTCAAAAATGGGAATGGATGATGGGGGTCAATAATTTGAGCACTCAATAAGGGCTTTATTTCATTGGTAAAATATTTCTTCGTTAAAACAGATTCGACTTTTGAGAGATTATTAAAATCCACAAAATGGACATTTAATGTCCGTAATTTACTTTTAAGTTTAGTAATTATACGCGCCGTATCTTGTTCATGTTCCTTTAGCCAAGCAAAGACATTCAGAATTTGTTGTTGAGCATTATCTCCAGTTTTTTCATCCAACTTATTCGGATATAAGATCATCTGATCACTCAAAGAACCAATCCGGACCATGAAAAATTCATCTAGATTACTGCCATAAATTGACATAAAACTGAGTCGTTCTAACAGTGGTGTTTGATTATCAATCGCCTGATATAAGACTCGTTTATTAAACTCAAGCCAAGATAATTCACGATTAATCATGATTCGGGTCATGTTTTGGTTCCCCCTTTTAAAACATTTTTAATTAAATACCCTTCACGAACCCCATTCTTCGACACCAAAATTTGAGTTGAGCCAAGTTCTTCTAAGAGTGTAATTATTGCCATCAGCCCAGGTAACAAGGTGTGAATACGATCAGGAACAACTTTTAAAATAATATCTTGAGCTTCTTTCGTTCCATCACCTAATTGTTTTAGTAATTTCTTAAGATTCCCCAATTTTAATTCATTCGTGTTTTTGGTTGTTTCATCAAGATAATGTTGGATTTTTAAAATTGCGCGCATCGTCCCACCAACACCAATCACTGTCTTAAAATCCGCTTTCTTTATTTTTTTTGAATCAATCGTTTCACAAACAAACGATTTAATTTGTTTTCTCTCAGATTTCGTTGGTAAAAGTTCGCTAACAA
The DNA here is from genome assembly GCA_964627845.1 of uncultured Erysipelothrix sp. GTDB lineage: Bacteria > Bacillota_I > Bacilli_A > Erysipelotrichales > Erysipelotrichaceae > DUUI01. The sequence continues at coordinate 20,707 of CAZVKL010000009.1, forward strand.
AAGTTTTATACATACTTAATGAACCAATTGGATAGGAGTCAGAAGCAATCACTTTTTCATTCTCAAAAGGAACGATTTCACACGATCCCCCACCTAAATCGATTAAAACGGCTTTCGTAAATGGTTGAAAATCAAGGGCTCCAATCACGCCTAAGTTACCTTCTTCGACCCCATCAATTAAATCAATTTCAAATTCAGTTTCTTGTTTGATTTTCTCTAAAACTTCATCTCGATTATCTATGTTTCGTAACGATGCGGTCGCAAAAGGATAAACTTGTTTTATGTTTAGCGTGTCAATTGTATCTTTGAAAATTTTCAAGATGCGAATTAAATTTTGTAGTCCCGATTCCAGCAAACAATTGTCTTCAATTTGAGCAACCAATCCAGCCATCTCTTTGGATGAGAATAACAATCTAAAACCACTGTCATTCTCATGATAAACATTCATTCTAACGGTATTTGAGCCTATATCTATTATAGAAATCATAAGTCACCTCACATCTCTTATTATACACTATCAAGTCACTGTTTATTCTGTGTTATAATTGGACAATGAAACAAATACTTGATACCTTCATGATTTTCATGACAACTTTAGGAAACACTGGAATGATTTGGATTGCCTTAATTATTCTGTTATTGATCCGTAAACAAACACGTTTTTTTGGTTACTTATGTCTGATTGCTTTATTGAGTGAATATTTTGTGAATGACATGATTATCAAAAATATTGTTGCTCGTGACAGGCCCTTTATTGCCCATGATTTAGAGATTTTAATTAAACCACCATCAGGGTATTCATTCCCTTCAGGTCATTCAGCCAGTAGTTTTGCGATTGCGGGCATGTTTTTATTATTCAAACAAAAAGGACGATTTCTCGTCCTAGTTATCGCAACATTGATTGCATTCTCTCGTGTTTATTTGGATGTCCATTACTTCAGCGATGTCTTAGTAGGTATCACATTAGGTTTAGCCGTATCGTCAATAATCTACTATAAATACTATAGATCGACAATCTCCAATACTTGACCATACGCATCAAAAATAATACTGAAGCCACGTCCATTCTTCGTATAATGGTCACGATACCGATCAAATGGTGTCTGTTTATAAATGTGATGCACCATTCTTAAGACTCCATTATGAGCGACAATTACTGCGCTCTTTTTTTGTTCTTCACTCATCTTTTTAGATATTGACTCAATAATTGAACTTAACCGTTGTTTTAATGTTTCATAAGTTTCCATCTCATCTTGAGCACTATTATTTAAGAATAACTCGTAAAACTCTTCGATGACTTCATCCACGGGTCTACCTTCATAAGATCCAAAATTGGTTTCCCTTAATTCTTTTAGTTTAATTATTTCTTGATTAGGATATAAAAATTTGGCAGTATCATAGGCTCTAGGTAAGTCTGAGCTAAAGATTAAATCTGTTTCTGGATAATGAATCTCATCTTTAAGTTGTTCTAATTCTTTTCGTCCCTCATCTGACAGATTGGTTTGAGAATGTCCACTCATCACTGCTTTTTTGTTTGCTTCAGATTTTCCATGTCTTATAAACGTTATAGTTTTCATATTTTCCTCCACTCACTATCTTATCAAGTTTAGTTTAAATGTCTATCGTCTTCTTTTTACCATAAACCAACCAATCAGTAATAACAGTAACAACAATCCACCGATTATTAATGGATAATTAAATCCTGTGTTAACTGAACCAGCCATAAGCAGAACTGCAGTATATGGTGCTAGTTCAAAAGAATGTAGTGATCCAAGTTCTATTTCATCTAACTGATTACCCATTAACAGTTGGGTATAGTCTCGCTCTGTAAACTCAATTTGTTTTGGCTCAGAACTTCCATTATAAGCAATGACCAATTGTTGAGCATTATCATCTATTTCATAAGCAATTAATTGGTTTTCTGAAACAATCAATTCAGTATTCGATGCAATCGTTTCATAATCATTGATTCGTAAGAGCGGATATTCTTGACGAAGAGATACTAAATGTTTAAATAATTCTAACGAATTAGGATACTCGTTGACTCGATCATAATCAAAAACATTAATATCATCAGGGGAAATATAAGAGTTAGGATCGCCGTCTTTGGTTCTCAATATTTCTTGACCAGCATGAATAAATGGCATGCCTTGAGATAAAAAGACCATTGTGGTTGCTAGATTATGTCTTTTTTCTCTCGTCTCATCCGAATCAACGGAATTGGTGGCAGATAATTTATCAAATAAAGTTAAATTATCATGAGCTTCAACATATTGAACTACTTGATTCGCACTGGTGTAGGAGCCCAAGGATTCATCTAAATTTTGAGCACCAATCATGTTGTTATAAAGAAGTCGTTCTTTATTTTTAGCACCATTAACAAAACCTGGTTCTTTCGCCTCAAAGACTGACCCTTTGACCGCATCTCTAAAGGAATCATTGAAAAAAGCAATTTTAGGAAGATGATGACCATTCTTTTGATTGGCCTTTAGGTTTGAGGCCATGGTCCCCATATCCCAACCTTCCCCAAGAATAATAATACTTGGATCGATTTTATTCACTTCTTCACGAATTAATTGCATGGTTTCAATATCATGGATGCCCATTAAGTCAAAACGGAACCCATCGATATTATATTCATTGACCCAATACAGAATGCTTTCCACCATATATCGTCTAAACATCGGTTGTTCGGATGCTGTTTCATTCCCAACACCCGTTCCATTTTTTAATTTTCCTAAGTTATCATATCTAAAATAATAGCCTGGAACTGTTTTATGGAATGGTGAACGATTGACATCGGCAACATGGTTATAGACCACATCCATAATGACATAGAGGCCTTCATCATGAAACGCTTGAATCATCTGTTTCATTTCATGAACTCTGCTTAATGGATCCTGTGGATCACTCGAATAAGTTCCTTCAGGAACATTGTAATTAAGTGGATCATAGCCCCAGTTATAGACTTGACCATAGCTTAGATCGAGTGTTTCGTCGATACTCGCAAAATCATACATGGGTAAAAACTGAACATGTGTGACCCCTAAAGATTTAATATAGTCCAATCCTGATGGATTACCTTGTGTAGTTGTTGTCCCCTTTTCTGTCAATCCTAAGAATTTACCTTTATTTGTTATACCATTATCGGGATGGATGGTCATATCACGGACATGTGCTTCATAAATAATGGCATCAGAATAGTCACTAAATGATGGCATTCTTTCTGATGGATCAAAACCCTCGGGTGTTAATAATTCATCGGTAACAATAACGCTTTGTTCAGAGTTGGCAGTCACAGCAAAACTATATGGATCAACACTAGAGGTTTTTAGATCATTTAAAAATTCAAGTTCATAGGTATAGTTTTGATTGAGGGTATCCCCTTCTACTTCAACTACCCAAAGTCCTTTATCTTCTTTATTCATTGGTACTAATTTATTCTCAAGTTTCAAATCGACTTGAATTGCAGTGGGTGCCCATAATCGAAATACCGTTTTATCCGGTGTATATTCAAAGCCCAATGGTCCATCATAGGCGTATCGATCATTAAATGATTTGGAATGCAGCACTTGTCCTAATCTTGCTGTTTCTGAGCCGTATTTTTCTAAATGAACTATGACTTCTTTGGTTAAATCTAAATCCTCTTTTAAATAGATACTTGCCGTGGTTGGTGTTCCTTGGACGACCTTTTCAATTTCACCCTGATTGACTGCAATGTTATTTGCTTCATCTTGTGTAAAAGGTGTCGTTGTAGTTAATTTAATGACTTTCATATCCGTGATTTGTACATCTTTGAATTTATCAGCAATCGTTCCATCTAATTCTTCATATGAAATATCAGGATCGTTTTCCATTAACCATATTTCAGCGGAACCATCTTGTTTAAACGTATCAATATAGCGATCTTCATCAGTATCTTTTTCAGCCCAAATATTGTCGCCATCAACTTTTTTCACAATAAAACCAATGTCATTTGATCCATCAATATTGAACTGGGCAATCTTTCCGAATTCATCTTCATGATTAAATTCGATTTCTTGGCCCTCTTGTCCTTCTGGCCAAACCCATAAATTCCAACCCTCATAATCGCCATCATGACGTTTATAATGGATGGTCACTGTTACTTCTTCAGCAACAACCGGAGTGATTAGTGGAATCATTAAAAACAGAGTAGCCACTAATAACAAAATTCTTTTTATGATTTTCTTCATACAATTACCTCAGCAATAATTATACATTAAAAAGACTCTAATTCGTATTAGAGTCCATGTTAAGTGAAAAAGTCATGATGGATGCCACAAGGCATAATACACCTGCTAGAAATAAGATGTTGGAGTATGACATAAACTGATGTAAGAAGGCACTCATCAGCGGCACAACCACGATTGGAATATTGGAAGTTATGCCTGTCATGACCATATGCCCACTGGCTCTTAAATGGAGCGGCGTCGTTAAATTCACTATAATTTTTTGAGTTAACAATAAAAATGGGTAAGAAATAAATTGTAAGCCAGAAATTAAAATGATTTGGTTTCCACTCAAGGCTACACCATAAAGCATATAACGTAATCCATAGGCAATTGCTGCAACAATTAGAATCTTCTTCGCACTGAAACGTTCGATAAATTTAAATCCAAACACCATGAGTGGTATTTCAACAATTGCTTGAAAGCCCCATAACAATCCGATTTGATGATTGGTTGAGTTTAGTTCCAGCATCTTATCAATGACGGTGATGGTTTCCATATTAAATACTAAGAATAAAATAAAGAAAATAATAATACTCAGTGTAAATTGAACATTTGAGAACAGTAATCGGACATCTGAGAATTTAAGTGTGGTCGGATTTGCCACTTTTTGAGAATCACTGATGTTAATCGTTAAGATTCCAATGATTAATCCCACTAAAAGGATTACTTTTGGTAGTGCAGGATACCCTTGTTTTTCGATGATTTGAGCAACAGCCATGGACCCTACTGCCCAACCGATTGATCCAAAGATTCGGATTAAACCAAAATTTCGTAGAAATTCATCATTGATTTGAATGGACCATGTTTCAACGAGATTACTAGAGAGTCTAAATAAAGCTAGGAATAGAGCAATCATAAAAAAATATAAAGTGAGTGATGTTTGTGTCCCAGCAAACCCTAAGGCACTGGCTAGTATCATGATGACAATCGCTATCTGAAAATAGATTTTAATGCGTTGATTCTTATCACTCAAATATCCAAACAGGAATTGTGAAACAATCCCAATCAGTGCAGACGATGTAAAGACCCATGAACGGGTCCCTTCACTCATTCCTAAATGAGTCATGTATGGAATTATTTGTGAGCTAATCATGGAATAAACAAACCATGAGCAAAAGAATAATAAGAATAAACGAAGATATCCTAATTTATTACTCATAGATTAGCGTGCCTGATAAGCCGCTCGACGATATTGTTCTAAAACCACCGTCATTTCTCTCTTCAATCTTAAAATATTGAAGTATCCACTATTTTTTAATTGTTGATTAAAGTTTTGAGGACTTAATTTTAATGTTTTAGCCACATCCTTTTGGATAAAGTTTTCCATAAAGCCATAAGACAGGACTAAATAACGAACAAGCTCATATTGAGATTGACGCCAACGTGATTCAATAAAATCCGTTGTTCTGATAGCGGCATTCACTAAGTTTTCTAATGAATTTTGTTTACCTAATGAGATTTGAATATGCGCATTCCCATAATCATTCTTTTCTTCCAATAATTCTAAAGCATGATGGGCATTCACTTTACCGCTCTCAATGATTGTATTTCGATCCGCACTCTTATGCTGAGGTTCACAGAATCCAATACCAAATGCCATATCAAAATCGGATAAACCAAATTTAAGTTTATCCACCATTTCAAAGACGTAGATTCCTTTTTCTAACACCCCTTCAAAACTGATTTGATTAACTCGTTTGAGTGGTTCCGCAAAATCACTTGAATACTTTGAATTTAAATTTGATAAAACTTGGTCGATTTTTTTACTCATGCGTTGATTGCCTTTTTTGGCATCTCTAATTTTTCCAACTATTACGAACATTTTCACTACCACCTTTTATTCATTATAAAATGTTTAATGGTAAACATCAATAGAATACAATTAATTGCCAACGATTTCTGAGAAAGTATCTCCGTGCTCTAAGTCACCATATTCAAATCCACGATATAACCAATATTGTCTTTGTTCAGATGTTCCATGGGTAAAGCTATCTGGGACAACACGTCCTTGAGAACGTCTTTGAATTGTATCATCACCAATGGCATGAGCTGCGTTCATCGCCTCTTCTAAGTCGCCTTCTTCTAAGACACCAAATTGATCAACATGATGGGCCCAAACGCCTGCTAAATAGTCTGCTTGTAGTTCGAGCGCCACAGAATATCGATTATATTCTGTTTGAGTTACTTGTTGACGAATGCGTGCCATCTCATCAGTAATTCCTAATAAGTTTTGAACATGGTGCCCAACTTCGTGAGCAATGACATACGCCATCGCAAATTCGCCGCCTGCACCTAATCGTTCTTCCATCATTTGGAAGAAACTTAAGTCAATATAAATCTTTGAATCTGCTGGACAATAGAATGGTCCCACTTGAGCTGATTGGAAACCGCATCCAGATTGAACTTGATCGGTAAATAAGACGAGTTGAGGTTCAACATAAGTTTGGCCAATATTACTAAACTGTTCATGCCAAATATCTTCTGTATAACCTAAGACGACTGAAGTAAATTCAGCCATTTCATCTTCGTATTCTTGTGTAATTTGAGGATCTTGGTTTGTGATTCCAGGATTAGGATTCAAACCTCCACCCATTCCTCCAAATAAAAAGTAAAGAACTAGCATGAGGATTAGACCACCTAAACCTCCGCCCATCATCATTGGTGGGAAACCACCGCCACCAAGGCCTCCTGTTGGTTGACCACGACGATCTTCAACATTTGTGCTGCGTCTGCCGCCTCTCCATCTCATAAATTAATCTCCTATTTCTTTCTATTTTTAGTTTACCATATTAGACAATGTGACTCCACGGAAATAACATGGATAAACTATTTATTAGTATTGATAATTCATTGTTATCAATTAATTTTAATACTTGTTGGTAACTCAAATACTTCACTTCAACCACTTCTAATGGATTTAGTTTAAAATCTTGGACATCATAATCGTCATCATCTAGTTCATAGTAGTCATAGTGAGTATTACCTATAGTGCTTTGATGTGCTAAACGAATTGGTTTTTGACTCAAATCAAGACCCAGTTCTTCATTCACTTCACGAATAATTGCATCTTTTGACGTTTCATTTTTACGGACTGAACCACCGGTTAAGCCCCATTTAGAAGGTTCAAGTTTCTTGTGTGGACTTCGCTTTTCAAATAACACTTTTCGATTCTGCCTAAAAATTATAAAGACAACTAAGTGATATTCATTTTCTTTTAAAAGCTGATAGTCTCTTCTTTTTATCACTTTCGCAGTGACTTTACGCTCTTTATCCATCACATCCCATAGTTCATCTTCTTGGTCAAAGTCATTTAAATATTCAATAATCTGTTCAATATTATCAGAGACCAAAAAGGAATGTCTTAGTGATTCTAAGATAAATCCATCTTTTATTCCTTGGTTGATTTGTTGGACTATACCATCGAAAAAATTATCGAGATTATAAAGAACCAATGGTTTATTAACTAACCCAATATGAGTCCAAGAAAGAATATCAATGATTTCTTCATAGGTTCCGACCCCTCCTGGTAACCCTATAAAACAATCTGCTTGATCAACAATCGTTTGAATTCTCTGATGCATGGTCTCTGTTTCAATCCACTGATGACACCCTTCAAATCGTAATTCCTTTGATTGTAAAAACTTAGGCATAATACCAATCAGATAGCCCTTTGAATCAATGACCTTTTGTGCCACCGCTTGCATATACCCGGTGTTAGAACCACCATAAATAATATCGAAGCGACTGGATAACTCCGGAATTAGGTCTAGAATTCTGTTTAAGTACTTCTTGCTTGGATCAAATGAAGATCCACAGAAAATAGCGCATTTCCTATTCATTTTTTTCAACCTCCAATAAACGTTTTTTAATATGAGTTCCCCCGGTATAATTTCCTAGCTGTCCATTTTTCTTTATGACGCGATGACAAGGAATTAAAATTGGAATTGGATTCTTACCAATTGCTGAGCCAACTGCGCGAACTGCCTTAGGATGACCAATCCTGTTGGCAATCTGTTGATAAGAGCATGATTGAGCATAAGGTATTTCTAGTAGCGCCTTCCAAACTTGACGTTGAAATGGCGTCCCACCCTCTATCTTTAATTTTAACTGATGAGGTTGATTCTTAAAGAATTTCTCAAATTCTTCCTTGTAGAGACCATCACTGGCATTCTCAATTTTTTCAAAAGAAATAGAGGTCACGTGATCATCTTCAAATCTTACCCAAAAATCAAGGTCGTAAAAAGTTAAATGAGAAACAACCATTATATCAGTCTCTCAATGACTACAGTTGCTAGTCCTAGAAGGAATAAAAAACCAAAGATGTCGGTACAGGCAGTCACAAAAACTCCGGATGAAATCGCTGGGTCAATATGGAGTGAGTCCAAAATATATGGGACAAAGAATCCGGCAACCACAGCGACTAAAGTATTTAGAATCATCGCTAAGGCCACAATTAATCCTAATGTATAGTTTCCTGAGATAAAATATCCGATTAATCCTGTGAAAAACGCTATCACCAACCCGTTGAAGATTGCGGCACCAATCTCTTTAATCAAGCTGGTTTTTAAGTTTTTCTTATCAAGCTCACCTAAGGCGATGGATCGGGTAATAAGGGTAAGTGTTTGTGTTCCCACATTCCCTCCCATTCCTGAAATAATTGGCATAATTGCTGCTAGTGCGACCACCTGAGCAATTGCACTTGAAAAGAATGTAATGACATAAGAGGCTAAGAAAGCAGTAAACAGATTAATGATTAACCATGGTAAACGTGATTTAATGGTTTCTATCACGGATGAATCGACTGTTTCTTCAGGATTAACCCCCCCTAATTGGTGGATATCGGCTGTAGCTTCTTCTTGCATAATTTCTAAGATATCATCGAAGGTAATAATACCAATCATACGGTTCTCATCATCGACGACTGGCATTACGGCTAGGTTATACTTTTCAAACTCAAGAATAACATCTTCTTGATCCATTTTATAATTGACTGTAATGACATTGGGGTTAATGATTTCCATGACATTTTCATCTAACTCTGAGGTAACAAGTGAATCGAGTGTCAAAGTACCTTTTAGATGGTTTTGTCGATCAACAACAAACAGAGTATAGACATTCTCAACATCTTCCTTAATTTCTCTTAGATACTTGTAGACTTTAGCAACTGTCTTATTGTCGTAAATGTTGATGAATTCGGTTTGCATAATCCCACCAGCACTGTCGGGTTCATAAGTTAAAAGTTGTTCAATTTCAATTTGATCATCTGGATTAAGTGACTCGATTAATTCATCTTGTATGTCTTCATCCAATGTTAAGATCATATCGACTAGTTCATCGGAGGCCATGTCTTCTAAGATGTTGACATGTTTACTACGATCGATCTGCGTTAACAGTTCATATTTGTCTTCTTCTTCAGCCTCGTTTAATAACTCGACTAAGAAATCGGTTGGTAAGAGGTTTAAGAACTCATAACGATTGAACTCTATTTCATCGTCATGGATAATTTCCAAAATATCAGAGGGGTGAATAAATTCAAAAAGTTTTTCAAAATCGCTTTCTGGGGTATTCATAATTTGTTGATATAGTTCTAAGTTTTTATTATCCATATTGAGCCCTTTCTAAAATGTACTTTCGTAAGAATAATTCTGCTAAGCTATTGGGTTTAATAAATTTCTGTGCATCTGAAATATTAAACCAGGTTGCTTCATCAATTTCATGATTGACTTGACTGACGTCTTCACTGGCTAATGTGACGATAAAATTAATCATTAAAGTATTTGTTTTCTTAAAGTATTTTGTATCATTAAAGACCATATTAATCACTTCTTGATTTAATTCTTCTTTTATTTCTCGGATTAAACATTGTTGGGCATCTTCACCTTTGTTAATGTATCCGGCGACAAATCGATAATGGTCAAGTCCATATTGTTTAACTAAAAGAACCTTATCCTGTTGGGGATTAAGGATAATTGAGGAGGTTGCGCAATTGAAAGGGTCAAATTGAAATTGTTGACATTGCTCACAGTAACTAATTTGACCCTCATGTTGTAAATGTTTTTTAATTAGGGGCGTTCCACATTCTATGCAAAAATTATTTTCTATTAGAAACATGTTTTCTCCCTTCGTTTATTGAATATAATCGATTAGTTTTAAGACGACATCTTGTTGACCAAAGACAAAGACAGATTCTTGATCAAGTCTTTTGGGTGTTTTATCTAGGTTTAAACAGACTAATCCTAATTCCTTTGCAAATATTAACATTGGGGCGATATCCCATGGACTCGAGATTCGTATACCGTAAGCACCGATGGCACCGGTGATCACATTAATTCCATCGATACAACAAGATCCAATATATCGAATCCCACACGTTGATTGAAGGATGGCTCTTGGATCAGGGATTCTTAATAGAAAATCCGCACTAAATGACAATAAGGAATTATCATAATTGTTTTCATAGTCTGCTTTAAATGGTTTACGATTGAGTGTGACTCCTTTTCCTTTAACAGCATAATAAATATCTCGTTTGATAACATCGACCATGAATCCTTCTATCCCTACTCCATCGACATAGTGCGCTAATAAAATACCGAAGTTTTTCTTTTGACGGACAAAATTATTTGTTCCATCGATTGGATCGATGATCCAGATTGAGCCTGACGTTAAATCAATCGCTTGATCGCTCTCTTCTCCTAAAAATCTGGAATCAGGATACAGGCTTTTAAGTTTTGACGTTAAAAAAGCTTCAATTTCTTTATCGACATTGGTCACCAAATCTTTCTTTGAAGTTTTTTGTGAGACTAAGACCTCTTCATTCATTTTCTCTATGATTAAATCACAGGTGTCTAATAAAAGTTGATGAATCATAGGATGCTTTGTGAGAACTCCTGGACCCCTAATGGTTTTTTAATCGCCGCTTCTAAGTCTCTTAAAATCATGATGACATCAATATCAATCATATTGACTCCTTCAATTTCCATCATTTTATTCTTTTCATTGACTAGATCAAACTCCCAATACATGCCATTATTGGTGATAGGTCCAATATAATCTTGTGGTTTTAGTTGTTTAATGCGATTTAGAATGTCGTTTAAAACGATGATTTGTTCATCAGACATCTTTACAAAGTGTTCGTGAGTTTCGCGATCATTTTTATAAAGATAACTTAATTTTTCATAATCACAGATTAATTCAAATCGCTGCCCCGTGTATGGGTGAGTTGATACTCTTAATTTAATTATCTTTGCCATACCTACATTTTAACAAGTTTAACTCGTAACTTCTACCTAAGTTGTGTCTTTAATGTGACAGTTTCATCATATTTCGAGAATAAAAATGAAAACGCTTATATTGTGATTGAGTTATCAAAAGAAAGCTCGTATAATAAGGTCAAGAAGCATTTAAACAATAATGAATAAAGGAGGAAATATGGCTACAATTCAGAAATTTGACACTGACTTACTAACGTTAAAGAATCAACACCTCTCCCCTCTTAAGGCACTTGTTGAAACTCAATTCTATTTAAATAATGTGATTCAAATAGAATCTTTACAACAAGCTTATGATTTGGCGGTTGATCATCCAAATGTGATTGTGAGCGACTTGGATATTAAGCATCCAAAAAAACTTGGTCTAGAAGAAGGTTCAAAAGTATTAGTTTATAATAATGGTGCTCGATTTGGTCGTGCAGCTAAGGCGCGTCGTATCGTGGGCTATCATGATGATAAAGAACTTAGAAATATTGTCTTAGAGGCGATGCATCGTGATCCTTATCGTCCGTTCTATCATGCCCAAGCGGTTGTTGGTTTGGATGAAGCGTTTATGGTGAAGGCTCATTTATGTATTAATGAATCACAGGAAGGAAATTTATTATCTTGGTTGTTAAACTTTCAAATACTTAATGATGAGTATAAACAACGTTATGAACAGTCTAAGAATATGGATGAAAATGATATTTATGTCTATGCGGATAGTGAATGGTCGCACCCGGATTATCCTCATGGCTTAGCCTATTTTGATCCAATCCATAATGTCGCTTGTATACTTGGAATGACTTATTTTGGTGAACTTAAAAAAGGAACTTTGACCCTTGCTTGGGCGACTGCTTATCGTCAAGATTATGTCGCTTGTCATGGTGGTCTTAAGATTTTTAAAAAAGAGAATCACAATTATGTTGCTTCATTCTTTGGGTTATCGGGTTCTGGTAAATCAACGTTGACACATGCTCAACATGATCAAAAGTTTGATATCGAAGTCCTTCATGATGATGCCTTTATTATCGATTTAGATGAGGGTTACTCAATCGCTTTAGAACCTGCTTATTTTGATAAAACACAGGATTATCCTGCATCGCATCGAGAACAGGAATACTTCTTAACTGTTCAAAATGTGGGCGTGACTCTTAATGAAGAAAATAAGAAAGTATTAGTGACACAAGACATCCGTAATGGTAATGGTCGTACGGTTAAGTCAAGATATTCTACGCCTAATCGTGTGGATCGAATTGATGATCCAATTAACGCAATCTATTGGATTATGAAGGATGATAGCTTACCTCCACTACTTAAGATTAATGATGCGACGTTAGCGTCTGCCTTTGGTTTAACTTTAGCAACGAAACGAACTTCGGCTGAAATTGGTGTCTTTGATCCAAGTGCACTCGTTATTGAGCCGTATGCTAATCCATTTAGAGTGTATGATCTAAATGATGACTATAAACGTTTTAAGGAACTCTTTGATAAAGGAGTTGATTGTTTCATCTTAAATACTGGTTCTTATCTCGATCAAGATATTCCTAAAGAGGTAACACTTCAACTGATTGAGAATGAAGTCAATGGGCATAATGACTTTAAACCTTTCTTTAATCATCAGCATATACAGGTTGCACATTTGGATGGCTTTGATATTAAAAACGACCAGGCAGCACTTGATTTATTGCTTAGTCGATTAAAGACTCGTATTAAGTTTATAAAGGAACATAATTTAACGCATGAGTTAGATACAATTGAGTCTGAGGCGATGGAATCGCTTGAAACACTTACCCAACAACTATCGATTTAAGGCGATTGTATAGAACAAGCGCTAAGAAGATTGAGAGTCCATCACTAATAAGAAAGACAGCCCAATAACTTAGAAAAAGTGTTTTGATAGTTATTGGGTTTTCTAATACCAATCTAAAAATCATAAATAAGTATGGAAGTCCGATGGCGTATAAACTTAAATAACCTATCAAGATTCCACTCATTTTCTGTTCAAAATGATTGACGATTAGAGCACAACTTAAAAATCCGAGTACGAAACCAAATGATGGTGACAATACATAAGTAATTCCTGCCCCTGAAGCAAAGACGGGTAATCCGATTAAACCCAGACCAATATATCCTGCCATTACATACACAATTTGGGCTCGATTTAATAAAAGCCCGACTAAAAGAACCATGCAGAATTGAAACGTAATCGGAACAATTGATATTGGTAATTTTAAGTGGGCGCTAACTGCCATTAGAGCGATGAATAATGCGCATTGAGCGAGTTGACGAATGTTTAACATATAGTTATTATACGTCTTAATTGAATTGTTTAATACCCCTTGAAAACAACCTTAATTAATACTATTATATAGGGTGTCAGTAAGGAGAAAAAATGGAATTTATTATTAGTAATATTATCCCTGTTATCTATCACACGGTTGAAATTATAGGGGCAATTATTATCGTTATTGGAACGATCAAAGCTATTTATCATTTATTTCAAAACAAATTCGATTTTAGAAACGAAGATTTAATTGTTGAGATAGCTTCAGCTTTATCGCTTGCGTTAGAATTTATTCTAGCTGCAGAGATACTTAAGACATTAGTTATCAATGATATGCAACAACTACTCTTATTGGGAGTACTGCTTATTCTACGTATTATCATTACCTTTGTCTTACATTGGGAACTCAATCATATTGAAGAGAATCAACGTCGTAATGGCGTACACCACTAAAAAAGGATCGAAAGATCCATTTTTTATTGACTAAGGGATTGAGAACTATTCCCAAAATCATTAGTAAGTATGTCTGTAGTATCTTATTAAAACAATAAAAAGAGTGACCTTCATATGGAGGTCACTCTTTTAAATCTTTCTATTGTTCCTCTTCTTTTTTAAACATTAAATATAGACCAGCACCAATTAGTAATGTTGAGCCAATCAGATAAATCATTGTGGATGACTGACCAGTGTCTGGTAAGTCTGGTTTGTCAGTTTTAACTAACACTAATGAATCCAACGCTTGTTGAAGTGTCTCTGTTGCTGCATTAATCTCAGCTTGAGTTGCCTCTGGATTATTGAAGACAACTTGTGCAGCTTCTAAAGCTCTTTGTAATGCTTCAAATGATTCCTTTGTATAATTTTCTTCAGACATCTCTTTTGCTTCATCAATCAGAGCTTCTAATTTGTCCTTATTAGTCGAGTCAGTCACTTTGATCAAACAATGAATGCAATGTATTTCTAAAAAATGTAACAAATGAAAACTAAATCTCAATCTCCCATTCAATTTCAATTGAAGTTGATTGAGTAATATTCTCAAAAGTCATTTCTTGTTGAGCAAAACTCATCATTCTTGGTTGGTGATGAATTTCAGGGATATTATTGATGGAAATAATACCTTTAAGTGTGACTTTGCTTTCTTTAGTAATCACCTCAGCTTGATGAAATGCATCTTGAATAGCAAGTTGAGTTAATTCATCTTGATTAAAATGGTCAATGGCATACTCAACAACAAAACTAGGATGATGGGGTGCTTTAGCAACCGTTGCGATCGCTTCAGCAAGTTTTTTCATATCTAATTTAAAAGAAAGGACTAATTCATGATTCAACTGAAAACCTTTAAAGATAGATTGATGGGCCCCCTCATGCTGAGATTGTTCATAGTATGGACTCAACTGATAATTCAGCGTTTTAAGTCTTGACCCAAACTCATTCTTTAAATATTGAAATGTTTCTTGTTCATGATTGATGACATCATTATAGTCTTCATTGTTCACTTGTATTTTGATATGAAGGTTTATTTTATTTGGTTTATAACTTTTTTCAGCAAATCCTCTAACTTTTAATGTTCGCATACTTAACCCTTTCCTAATGTATTAAGTCAATATTAACACAAATCATGTTGTACTTGTTTACAACTCTAAATTCCTCTCTTAATTTTCTCATTAAAATAATCTAAAAATTTGACTGCTATATCTAAATAATAAGGGGCTACAACGACTTTTAAGGTTCATTTAATATTCAAAATAAAAAAGCGCAGATCTGCACCTATTAAACGCGATTCAAAACAGCAATACATTCAACATGTTTTGAGATGAGTGGATAGCTGTCAAAAATTAGGGATATGAACATAATTCTCT